>JBMHCQ010000010.1:0-106903 GCA_049889835.1 Akkermansiaceae bacterium | reverse complement strand
CACAAACGAACTCCCCTGACCGGCGAAATCAGACAAACTTTTTGGTAAAAAATCGCAAAAAGGCCTAAAAATTGAGCCTCTGAACAGTGTTTTGGGGTCAGGCTAGGGGTTTTTTGGTCCCGCAGAGGCTGGAAAGGCTGGAAAGGCTGGAAAGGCTGGGAAGGCTGGCTCCAAGAGGGGGCGACGTGAGGCGGGTGCGGCGGATCGCTTTGGCTTCTCCTGAAGCACGGAGTCTTGGAATGACTCAGAAAGGAGAGATTGCCCTTGAAGGTTGCGCAGGCTGGCATCGCCGACAATGATCGACTCGCTAGACACATGCGCACTGACAAATGGCTCTGGGCTGTTCGCCTTTACAAAACCCGCTCACTTGCTGCGCACGATTGCGCGGCCGGGAAGGTGAAGCGTGACGGAAAGAACCTCAAGATGAGTTTGTAGCAGGGCTTTGTTTTTCAGGCGGCAGGAGCTTTTCAGGAGGCTTTCCGCTCCCTGCTTCTCGCTGGGTGGATCAGGGTAGCCTCTGGTGGGTGAGTCAGCGTGTCCCGCTGGGATGGGCGACTAGCGATGCCCCGGCTTTTTGTAGAATTGGACGGCATCGGCGATGACGAAGCCATCCGCCCCTCCGTCGCTCACGACTACTTTGCCGCTTGTACCTTTCTCAAAGGGATAGACGCCAAGGGTCAACAGGGGAGAGGCATTGGCTTTGCGTTGGTTGACTTTGAAGGTCTTGCTGCCCCCATGGTAGTGAATGGTAACGGTGGCGTTGGTGGCGCGGTTGTCGTGATTAGTGAAAGCGAGCGCGACCTGATAGCTTCCCTCTTCCGGAAGGTCGGGGGTGAACACAGCACGTTGAATCGGATCGCCCGCTTTACGCGCCCCTCCGTTGTGGCGATAGCCACTGCCGACGTATCCTGCGGAAGCTTGGCTTCTGTTTTCGAACCCTTCGAATTGGGCCCGGGGGTCATCGACCACGGTGCCTCTAATCTTACTAATCGGTAGGGGAGCGGTGCGTGCCGGGCGCTCGTAGTCAAGGACTTGCTTGTCGGCCAGGAGACGAGCTTTGAGCTTGGCGGGATCGATATCCTGCACGGCGACTTTTTGATCAATGGCCTGGCAGGCCCCGGTGGCGGCGGACTGACCAAGCACCATGAAGACGGGTTCCATACGGATGGAGCCGAAGGCGATGTGGGAGGCGGAGAGAGCGGCGGGGACGAGGAGGTTGTGGCACTCTTCTTTTTTGGGGCGAATGGCGCGATAGGAAATCTGGTAAGGGCCGCCGGGGGAGACTTGGACGTCGCCTTCATTTCGGGCGTGGCCGTTCTTATCGACGTAGCGTTGAACGTGGTGGGAGTCCATATTGTAGGAGCCCATGCCCACCGACATTGGAGTCTGGCGGGTACGGAAGCAGTCGGCTTCGGTTTGGACATAATCACTTACCATGCGTCGCGCTTCGCGGACGTAAATCTGGTGGGGCCAGTTCCCATTATCGGTGAACTCATCTTTGGCTAGTCCCCATTTGCTGATGTTTTTTTGAAGGTCCTCGGGCACGCGTGGGTCGTTACAGAGGAACCAGAAGAGGCCTTTTTGGTAGGTTTCGTGCTCTTTGATAATTGCTTCGCGGGTGGCGTAATCGCCATCGGGGTAGTCATAGTTCATGCCGATATTGTCGGTAGAAAATCCACCGTGGTTATTGGTGTCTGTTTTACGATTGGGCATGTCTTTGTGGTTCCCCCAGACGGTGCGCCATCCCTGTTGGATGTAGCGGAGGTAGAGTTCGTAGCGAAGAGGGTCGTAGCCGTCGGGCTTGGGAAAAGGGACACGATTGGAGGGATCGTCGGTGAGACACATGCGGAAGCAGTAAGCCTGAACCCGGTGGTCGCCGGCGCCTTCTTCGCCGGGGTCTTCCCCATGAATGCCGGGAAGGAGGCCGCTCTTGGGATCCCCTGGGATAAGGTAGGGATCGACAGGGTGGAAAAACTGATGCGAGCGGGCGTTCTCCGTCTGCACTCCGTTGAGGGTTTCCCCATATTTCGAATTGGGCTCCCGGCCGATGGTGTAGGACACGCCAGCTT
Organism: Akkermansiaceae bacterium; assembly: GCA_049889835.1. Lineage (GTDB taxonomy): Bacteria > Verrucomicrobiota > Verrucomicrobiia > Verrucomicrobiales > Akkermansiaceae > SW10. The sequence goes on along the minus strand of JBMHCQ010000010.1, from coordinate 104,834 downwards.
TGGCCATGAGATCTCCTTCATAGGTGGCATCGATGAAGATTTTTCCGCGGAAGGCCTCGCCAGATTCCATGCGAATTTCGGTGATGTTCTTTCCGTCTTTGGTGACACCGTTGACAAGATCAAGGCGCTCGCCGTAGATCACTTCGACTTTCGCTTCGGCGAGCATTTTACGCAGGGTGATTTCCGCTACGTGGGGTTCGAAGCGCCAGATGGCGTCATCTCTTTTCGAATAGTGTTGGTAGTCACTGGGTTTTTCTTGACGCCAAGAGGCAGGCTGATGGTAGTGCTGCTGAAGGCCTTGATAGAATTCACGGGAAATGCCGCCAATGACCTCGCGCTTTCCGGAATCGGTCATTCCCAATCCGCCGGAGGTGAGTCCCCCAACATGTTGGGAAGGTTCGATAAGGATGACGCTTTTTCCCATGCGGGATGTTTGAATAGCAGCGGCCGCACCGGCGGATGTGCCGCCGTAAATAATGACATCGCGCTCAATATGAGAGGCTTGGGCAAGATTGGCCAGAATGAGGAGGAAAGTAGTGCGAAACATGGCTAAGGACTTTACGAAATGACGGATACATTCATATCTGAAAAGCCCATAAAAAAGTGCCTTTGAATTTCAAACTGGCGGCGATGGGAAAGAGCTCTAGACTGAAAAGGTGAGATTGATTTCCGTTCTTCTTTTCGCTGCCTCCTCGGCACTCTCATCCGCTGATGGGCAGCTGATCGCCGAGATCCTCCCGAAGCCTTCGGAAACTGAGTGGCAGAAAATTTCGTGGCGGACTGATCTTTGGGAGGCGCGTAAGGAGGCGGCGAAAGCGAAGAAGCCGATCTATCTCTGGGAGATGGATGGGCATCCTTTGGGTTGTGTTTGAAACAATGGCGTGGCCGACAGGTTGTTGGTCTTTGCGAATCCCGAGGTGCAGAAGCATTTGCGGGAAGACTTCATTCCGGTGGCAGCAAATGATTGGTATCAACGGAGGCGTCAAGACGCAGAGGGGGAGTTTTTTCGGAAGGTTGCCGAGCAAGGGCCGCGTCGGGGTTCGGGAACCAAACAGGGGCACTATGTGTTCTCTGCTTCAGGGAAACTACTGGGTTATAATAATAATCGGGGGTCGGAAAAGCGTTTGGAAATGATGCGCAAGGCGCTTGCAAAGTGGTCCGGGCTGACCGCGGCCGAGAGGTCTCCAAAAATTGGAGAGGAAGGAAAACCTGATGCGAGATTTGACCGAACACTTCCTGAAGGAGCTCAGGTGGTCAAGGTCTTCACCCGAGCTTTGGAAATGAAGGAGGGACGTTGGACTGCCCTCTCTCAAAACAAGATCGGAGCGCAAGCCGCAGTGGATCATCTTTGGTTTCAGAAGGAGGAGGTGGCTCAGCTCAAGAAGCTGATCGAGGCTGGCGGTGGTCAGGTGCCTGAATGGATGAAGATGCGTTTGGCGCGATATTATTTGCGTGACAATACGCGAGGTGAGCCGCGGCCGTGGAGCCACGAGGAGGTGGTGAAGTGGGGCCTGTGGCTGGATCAAGCCGGTAAACTGAAAGGCCGGTTCATGGTGGGAGGAAGTGATTATGGATATGAGGGGAGGGTCAGCGGACAAATTGATTTTGATAACAAGGGCGCGTTTTCGACCTTCGAAATGCTTGTGATCGGAGAGCATTGGGGTGAAGGGCGGTTTACCAAGGGAGCACGTCCGGGGCGGAGTCCGTTGGGGCAGGTTTACCGGCTTACGCCTGCGACTGAACGGCGTGATCTGATTCCGCCTCAAGGAATGCATCACGAACAGAGCTACTGGAATGCCCAGCACTAATTTGCTCCCGTGCGATGGGGAGGTGTTTTACCAATCAGAGTTTTTTTCCGTGCGAGAGGCGGATGACTTTTTGGCAGCTCTCCTCAAGACTATTGCTTGGGAGCACGATGAGGTGATGATGTTTGGGAAAAAGATCATCACTGCGCGAAAGGTTGCCTGGTATGGTGATGCCAGTTTGGCTTATCGTTACTCTGGAAAAACCCGGGTGGCGATCGAGTGGACGAGGGAATTACGAGCGATGAAGGAAATTATTGAGCGGAGCACAGGAGCGAGCTTCAACTCGTGTCTGCTCAACCTCTATGCCGATGGAGATCAAGGAATGGGTTGGCACAGTGATGATGAAAAGGAGCTGGGCCGGGATCCTGAAATTGCCTCGGTGAGTCTGGGCGCGAAGAGGCGTTTTGATTTTCGGAACAAGGATTCAGGCGAGAAGGTTTCGGTGATGCTTGAGCATGGAAGTCTGTTGGCGATGAAGGGAAGGACCCAGACCCATTGGCAGCATCAGATTCCGAAGACAAAGAAAGTCAAAGAATTGAGAGTAAATCTGACTTTCAGGCAGATTTTGAAATAGTCTTCTGCAGCTTTCTTCGGTGCCCCTCAGGGGCGTTTTTTTATGACGTTGTAACGGATGAGGTCGTCCATAAGGCGGTGGCCGTTGGCGTCCGTGGCCCCTTTGAGAGAAAGAGTGTAGAGGCGGCGCTCCGTGATTTTGGGGAGGATGACGGTGAGTGAGCTGTTCTCTTTGGAGAGTCTGGTTTCGCTGATAGTGACTTCTTGGAGGTCAACTTTTTCGGAGCCGTATTTTTTGTGGTAGTGGTAGGTGTGGCGAGAGGCTGTGACTTGAGGGGGCTGCTTGAGAGGGCGGTTGAAGGTGATCTCAAAGCCGTTTTCCAAGAGAGAAACCGCGGTGACAAGGAGAGGTTTTTTCTTATTCCAGATAACCTTGGCAAGGCCTTCATCGCCGGGCCATTTGATGTGAATTTTTCCGATCCAGAGTTGTCCTTTTTGATCGAAAGTGAGGCGGTGGTTTCCGATTCCGAGTTCGGGGCTGAGGAAAAAGGGCAGGAGCGTGCCTTGGACGGTGTCTCCGATCTCTTCCGCGAGATAACGGATGAGTTGGGGTTGGTTCATATCACCAATGAGCATCTCTCCTTTGGGAAGTCCGAAGAGCTCGGGGGCGATTGTCTGAATAGGCTGAGTGGGTGAATTTGCGAGCTCACCATGAGGAAAGAGGGCGGCGGCTGGAGTGCGTATTTCCTCAAGCTCGGCCACCGGGACTTCGAGCGGATTGCGGTTCCAGCCGGGTTTCCAAACGAGTGAAGCCGGATGACCGTAGAAATTTCCTTCAGTGACGTGATAGAGCGGGCTGGTGCCCCGCCAGTCGCCTTGGTTGTCGGTGACGAAAAGACGATCTTCCGCATCAAAGCCAAGTCCGTTTGGGGAGCGGAATCCGTAAGCGAAGACGGAACTTTTTCCATTCGGTGTGACTTTTAAAACGCAGCCACGATACGGCACGCGGGAATACATGCGTCCCGCCGCGGCTTTGCGTTCTTTCCAGGTATTGGAATGGAGCATTTGTTCTCGGCTTGGGCCGAGCCTGTTCCAAGGGCCGCGGATCTCCTTTTGAATGCCTGCTCCATTTGAGGCCACGTTGAGGCCGATGTAGAGATTGCCCTTGGAGTCGCGAGCGGGGCCATAAGCGAACTCGTGATAATTTCCGGTGATCCCGAATTCGTCGCAAAGATTTTGGTAGGAGTCGGCCAGACCATCTTGATCGGTATCTGAAACGCGGGTGAGCTCAGCCCATTGGGTGACGATCATGGAGCCGTCTGTGTCCTCAATCAGACCCAAGGGAAGGGAAAGGCCTCTGGCAAAAGGTGACCAGGATTGAGTCTTGGGGGAGTAGATTTGGATTTCCCCACTGTTAAAGCACGCTGCGATTCGCCCGTCGCGCAGGGTGGTGACGCCTCCGATCTGTTGTTCGACGGTAGAAGGGAGGGCGACGCGTTCGACCTGATAGTAGTCAGACCATTCCTGACCGGTGAGCGGAAGAATCAGGGAAAGAAAAAGAGCGCGGGTGGTCATGGCTTTTTGGTGGCGATGGTGAGGGTGAAGGATTTGGTCTGATCTCCGGTGAACCGAAGTTGACCCTCTTTGAGTTGACCTTGATTGGAGCTGAGGACCGCTTCCCCTTTTGGCGAAAAATTGAGATCGTCGATCTCTCCAGAGACGGTGAAGGTGCGCGTCACTTTCCCTTCCGAAGAGCCAATGAGCTCGCGGATTTCGGTGGAGCCGATGCGGTAGTGAAACTCGGGGAATTTATTGATGAGCTGGTAGCTCAGAAACTGAGGACTCTCATCGGAGGTGATGAGAGTGGTAGAGGATTCGTGATAGAAAGGCTCGTTGGGAAGATTTGCAGGACGCCAGATACTGAAGAGATTGGTTTTTGTGCCTTCGTAGAGGTAGCGGAGTCGACACAGTTCGGTGTCCCAGCAGAGGGTGAGGCCATTTGGAAGGACGACCGCGATCGAAGCGGGGCTGGAACCGGGTAGCGAAGCGCGCACGACGTAGGGGAGTTCTCGTTGCGGTTCTTGGAATTCGGGAAACAGTTCGTTGCGCTTCTTCTCCTGCACCCCTTTTGTCCTTGCAAGAATGTAATCGTGGATCTTCCCAAGATCAGACTCCGGGACATGCGCCATGGAGGGCATTTGAATCATTTTGGGATTCTTTTTTCCGGGGGCTTGGGTCCACGCGATGAACTTGGTCTTCTTATCGGCAGGGTAGGTTTTGGCAATTCCCACGAGAGAGGGGCCTACAATGGTAGTATCGATCATGTGGCAGGCGGCGCAGTGAGTTTTGTAAGCCTGCTCGCCAGGATGCAGGGCAAATCCGGGTAGAGAAAGTGTAAGGAAGAGAAACGCAGGACGCATGCATTCGGGCATGGTCACTTTACGGTCGCGCCGCCCTATTGCTTACGATTACCGAGAATGAATATTCTATCAATGAGCCGGGTCAGTCACTGGCTTCAGGAAGTCGAACGGAATTCCGTATGAGATGCAGCGGAAGTTCTGTCACAAAGTGGTGCGAATGATAGGGCGATGACCATGGTGCAATAGGGGGATTTTAGGTGTTTGCGAGGAAGCGAGCGGGTTCGTTTCTGAGAGGGCAACTTCTTTTTTGGGGGATGCTATCGACTGGAAATTTTGCGCTCAGAAAATCTTAAGCAGCAAGAGGCCTTTTTAAGGATCGACTTCGAATGATCCGGGCACTTCGGGGGGCTTCCAGTTTGGAAATCGGCTGGCGAGGTCCTGCCTCAGCGCAGCTGATTTTTCAGGATCGTTCAATTTTTCAGCTGAGCGAGCTGCCCAGAAAAGCGCGGATGGGGTGATGACGGGGTCATCAATCACAATGCGGCTTGTGATTTCGAAGGAGTTGAGTGCGTTCTTGTATTCTCCTTTTTGGTAGGAAACTTTTCCGATCACTTGATGGAGTCCTGCGGAATGGGTTCCGGGAGCTTTGATGGTAAGGCCTTCCTTTGCCGATCTGAGAGCTGCGTCAAACTGATTCAGACCGAGCTGAGCCTGGGCGATATCCAGAAGGGTGTCAGCTCGCCAGCGAGGTTCCTTCTCAAGCTTGAGAACGATCTGTGCGGTTGCGAGGGCCTCGTCAAATTGTTCAAGTTCGTTCTGTCCTTTGGTTAAAGTTCGCCAGATGGAGACATCTGTGGCTCCCGGGTTGTCGGGCGAGGTGGCACGCTTGAGGAAGCGAACGGAGTCGGTAAAATTTCCGTTGTGGAAGAGTTCTAAGCCAAGCCAGGTAAGCATATTGCTGGGGATAAGCTTGTCTGGGAAATCGCTGAGGAGGTTCTTGAGGGCAGCATTCATTGCTTCGGCATCAGCCTGGGCAAAGGTGAGCAGAACGAGGATGTTCCCGGCGGGTTCGTTATAGAACTCCGGGACAAGTTGCTGTGCTTTTTTAAGATATGGTAAGGCTTCGCGGTATTGATCCTCTTTGAAGTATCCCCATCCGATCCAGTAGTTGGCGTTGGCCATGGTGTCGGTGGGAAGGTCGTCAAATTCGGCAAGAAGGCGCCGGTAGCGCTTGACCATGAGAGCGTATTTTTTTTCGAGTCGAAGAAGGCGGGCACTTCCTTGTAAGGCGAATGCAAGGAGGCCGGAATCGGTCGACTGATTGAGAACGGCTTCGTAATCACGGAGAGCGGAAGTTCGGTTGCCCAGCAGAAAGTAGGATTCTGCACGCTTTGCGAGGGCTTCGATCGCGCGTGAGTCGCCGGGATACTGTTGAAGAAAGCTGGAAAAACTTCGGGTGGCTCCATGATAGTCTCCCATTTCGGCAAAGCACCAACCGCTTTTGTAGAAAAGACCGGAACGGTGGGACGAGGGAATCATGCGGGAGTCGATCCTTGCAAAGGTGCTGGCAGCTTGCTCGAATTTCCCAAGCGAATACAAGGTCTCTGCTTTGAGAAATTGAGCCATCTGAATGTTTTCGTGAGCGCCGAAGGCTTCCAGATAGAGCTCGAGAAAGGCATCGACGCGTTCGGGGACGGTTGCCTGTTTGAGTTGGTAGTCGCAAAGGAGGGTTTTGTAAGAAGCGTCAAAGGCGATGGGGGTGTTTGGTGAGGACCGGTCAACGCGACGGAAGGCGGAGCGGGCAGCAGGATAACGCTTGAAATGATAGAAAGCGTTTCCGGCAATCATGGAGCGGCGAGCTTCGATTTGTCCCTTCGCACCAAAGTCGCCGAGCTCGAAGAGGGCGAGAACTTCTTCATGATTTCGCTTCCGTGCATAAAGCTTCATCAGTGCGGTTTGCGCGAGCGATTTATTCTGAGAGATTTGGCGGCGTTGTTCTGCGGTGAGGCCGGGATTGCTGGTCTGCAGAGCGAGCACCTGGCGGAGGTAGTCTTCTCCATTGGCGTTCTGGCCAAGCTCAGTGGAGGCGAGGCCGGTGTAAAACATGGCTTGGGAACGGTAGTTTTTGGCGACGCTTCCTTCGAGGAGAGGCTTGAGAGTATCGATGGTGAGCTGGAATTGCTCGTTCTGATAATACTGGTATCCGAGCATGAACCGCGCCCAGAGATGATGGGGGTGATCTCGAGCCTGCATGATCGAGACGAGGGCCCGGCAGATTTTCTCGGTTTCGCGGGTCTTGAGGAGGCATTCAGCGCGTTTCGTGAGAGCTCCGTGGCGGATCTTGTCGGCGGTGCACTCGGTGGCAGCAAGGCGGAAATAATCCGCAGCTTTACTCCAATCTTCGTTGGTATAGTCGAGCCAAGCCATTTGCAGCGAGGAGAGACCGACGTAGTTTCCGCGCTGGTATTTATTGATCATGATCCGGTAGGTTTGCTGGGCCTCATCAATATCACCGAGTGACTGTTGGGCGCGCCCGAGGTGGTGGTAAACGGCCGGTGCGTTGGCACCATTCGGATGGTTTTCGAGATACTTTTTGTAGAGCCCGACGGCGTAGTCGAGGTAGCGGGTTTTTTCTAGGCGATCAGCCTTGGCCATCCCGAGGCTGTAATAGTTTTGCGCCTCAGTGAAATCGACAGCTTCGCTCCTTCCAAATTGTCCTTGGACAGGAAGCGCTAAGAGGAAGGGCAGAAAAAGCAGGCAAAAACTTTTCGGAAACGGCATGAGGGAGGGGAAGAAGGGCGGCTAAGAGAAGGGCGGCTAAGAGAAAGGCCTTGGAATAAAAGTGGCACAATGATTTCCAAAAATCAACCACGGGAATCGCTCGATTCTTGCCGCTGGGGGGGCTTCCGGATATGTCTCGGTCTATGGAACACCATGTTTATTTTTGGCTCAAAGAAGATCGTCAGGATGCCGAGAGCATTGCTACTTTTGAAGCTGGGCTCGCAGCCCTCAGTCAATCTCCCAATATCGCCAATAGCCACTGGGCCAAGCCCGCAGCAACGGCAGAACGCCCCGTCACCGACCATTCCTGGAGCTATGCCATTTCCTTTGAGTTTACGAGCATGGCCGAGCACGACGCCTATCAGGAGAACGATCCGATTCACGACCAGTTCATCACCGACTTCAAGGAGTGGTGGGTCAAAGTGCTGGTCATGGATTTGGCCTAGGATCGTGCTTTCTTAGATATCCCTGCTCACACAAACGGAGGTGCAGGAATGGGACCTGCACCTCCGTCTGATTGTCTGCGAAACATGGACAATGTAGTTACCACGCCACATCGTCCATTGCCAAAATTAAGCGATTTGGAAAACGGCACAAGAGGAAAATTGAGGCTTTTTTAATTTGCTAAGACAAGGTCTTGAGAAATCGACTGATCAAAAGTAACTTCTTCCCATGCGCGTGCTTTTGTTTCTTTTGACCCTTCCCATTTTTTTCGGGTTGGGGGCGTGCTCGTCTACGGAATCGGAGGTCTCGGCACCTGAGATGGCTACCGTGAATTCTGGGTTAGAAACAAATCTCCAGCAAAATAATCCCTATGAATGGAGTAACTCCGATATCCAGCGGGGAGAGGATGGAAGTTTTACCGGAGGAAAACGCAGCCACTACGATCAAAAGAAGATTGCGTCCTACGGAAAAAACCGGAAAGCCCCGGGCTACTTTTCACGGGACTACCATTCCAAGGTTTGGAATGGTTCGAAGGACTATTCCACGGGTTCCTTCCAGAGAGAAACGTCGTATCAAGAGGCGAATAAGCGATCATGGGTCGGCGGGAAAAAGTCCCGCTCTGACGGAAAGATTGCTCAAGGAAGTCGCACTTCTTATCAGACTGGAAGCTACCGAAAAGGATCAGCCAATGAATCCGGCCAATCGATCCAAGTACCTCACAGCGGGTACCTGCAATCTCGCCGGAGGGCGGGGCGGAAGCCTCTCTTGATTATCGAACAAGATGAGTATCGCCAACTCTCGGTGGACCAAAGCCGATCTCTGCTTGGAAAGGAGTGAAGCCTCTTTTGGGTTTTCCACCACGTCGAAAGACCATTTTTGCCGTTGCGGGAACAAGCCCGGCGTCATGTCCGGAAGGAGCGGGGCTGCCGTCTTGGGGGCTCCTCAAAAGCCCATCATCTTGAAATGATGGGCTTGAGATGAAAAAAGAGATCAGGCGAGCTCCTTCAGATTTGCGATGATCGCATCGCCCATTTCCGCGGTGTTGGCCTTGGTTTCGCCTTCTGCTCCGGTAAGGATGTCTCCGGTGCGGAGTCCGGAGGCGATGACCTTTTCGACCGAGGCATCGATGGCGTCGGCGGCTGCCGTTTCGCCCAGTGAGTAGCGAAGCATCATGGAAACAGACAGGATTTGGGCGATTGGGTTGGCGATTCCCTGTCCGGCGATATCTGGTGCAGAACCACCTGAGGGCTCATACATCCCGAAGTAGAGTCCATTATCCTTAACGCTGCCGAGGCTGGCGCTTGGGAGCATTCCAAGAGATCCGGAAATCATGGCCATCTCATCGGAGAGGATATCGCCAAAAAGGTTTCCAGTGACGAGAGTGTCGAAGGAAGCGGGGCGCTTCACGAGCTGCATCGCGGCGTTGTCGACATACATGTGCTCAAGCTCGACTTCGGGGAAATCCTTGGAAATTTCGATGATGGTCTCACGCCAGAGGACGGAGTTTTGGAGGACGTTCGCCTTATCGACAGAAAGGAGACGCTTGTCGCGACCCATTGCGGCAGTGAAGGCGACCCGGGCGATACGCTCGATCTCGCTTTTTCGATAAACCATGGTATCGATCGCCTCAATGTCACCATCTGGAAGTTCGGTGATTGATTTGGGCTGGCCGAAATAAATTCCACCAGTGAGTTCACGGACGCAGAGGACATCGAAACCATCTGGAATGAGCTCTCCTTTTACCGGAGAGGCATGAGTAAGGGCTGGCAGACAGGAGCCGGGGCGAAGGTTGGCAAAGAGGCCAAAGTGCTTTCGGAGGGGAAGGAGGGCCCCACGCTCGGGCTGAATATCAGGTGGAAGATTTTCCCACTTGGGCCCGCCGACGGAGCCAAAGAGAATGGCGTCTGCTTTCTCTGAGGCTTCAATGGTGTTTTGGGGGAGAGGAGTTTCGTTATTGGTGGCATCAAGTGCTGCTCCGCCAACGAGGTGCTCGGAGCGGGAGATATCGAAAGAGAATTGTTCTGAGACGGCATCGAGAACCCGAAGGGCTTCGACCATGACTTCGGGGCCGATTCCGTCGCCAGAGAGAACTGTAATGGTGTGAGGCATGGCGGTGCAGTAGCCGGAAACCGAGACCGGATCAAGCACGGGGAGGAGAGGTTTTCCCTCAGTTTTCGGGAAATGGCCGAAGTTCTTCTCCTGAAGGGCTCCTCCCGTAGCATTGGGAAAAATGCAGGCTTTGGAATCTTGGGTATTTTGGCCCGGATTTGGTGTGCTTCTTCTAGGCGAGCACCCCTTTCACAACTTTCGGGTGATTGGCGGGGCCAATGAGGCGTTGGTTGAGTCCCTGGAAGGGGAAGGAGAAGTGGTGGGGATCCATGCCGACGAGGTGCATGATGGTGGCCTGGAGATCGTGAACATCAACGGGGTCTTTCGCCGGGGTGTAGCCCCAGGGGTCGGATTCCCCGTAGGTTCCAGGTTTGGTTCCACCACCCGCCATCCACATCGTGAAACAGTCGGGGTGGTGGTCGCGGCCGAGGAGCTTGGAGCCATTTCGGGCTTCGTTCATCGGGGTGCGGCCAAATTCGCCTCCCCAGATGACGAGGGTGTCATCCAGCATCCCACGCTGTTTGAGGTCACGGAGGAGTGCGGTGATCGCTTGGTCGACGTCGAGGCATTTTTTGGGGAATTGCGTTTCGAGATCGTCGATTTTTGCCGTGCCGTGGATGTCCCAACCCCAGTCGAAGAGTTGGATAAAACGGGTGCCTTGTTCTGCGAGACGGCGGGCGAGGAGGCAGTTGTTGGCGAAGGAGGCTTCACCGGGCTTCGCTCCGTAGGCTTCGAGCGTTTTAGGATCCTCTTTGGAGATATCCATGACTCCGGGAACTGCGGTCTGCATTCGGTAGGAAAGCTCGTATTGTTCGATGCGGGTGAGGGTTTCTGGATCCTGGAAGGTGTCGAGTTCGAGGCGGTTTAACTTTTGGAGTGCATCGAGTGACTTGCGGCGGGTCTCGCGCGACATGCCATCGGGATTTGAGACATAAAGAATGGGGTCTCCCTTGGGGCGGCACTGAACTCCTTGATACACGGAGGGTAGAAAACCGGAACCCCAGAGGGCTTTGCCTGCGGAGGGCATTTTTCCTCCGGAGACCATGACCATGTAGGAGGGGAGATCCTGATTAGGAGTGCCGAGTCCGTAGGAGGTCCAGGCCCCGATGGAGGCGCCACCGAACTGCTGGTTACCGGTATGAAGAAGGAGCTGGGCCGGAGCGTGGTTGAACTGCGTGGTGTGCATCGATTTGATGAAGCACAGCTCGTCGGCCATGGTGGAGAGGTGAGGCATGGTTTCCGAGATCCAGGCCCCGGTTTCGCCGTGTTGCTTAAAGGAATACTGCGGCCCGAGCAGCTTCGGGGTGCCTTTGATGAAGGCGAAGGTTTTGCCCTCAAGAAGCTCGGAGGGGCAGTCTTTCATGTGGTGCTTTTTAAGCTCGGGTTTGAAATCGAAGAGCTCCTGCTGCGGAGGAGACCCAGCCATGTGCAGGTAGATTACGCGCTTGGCTTTGGGCGCGATCATGCTGGCACGAGGTGCGGTTGGTCCGCCGGAAAGATCGACATTTTCGCCGGCGGCACTGGCCCGGCCTGCGAGTTGTGAGAGGGCGAGGGCACCGAGCCCCGAATTACAATTCCGGAGAAAATGACGACGGGTGAGAAGGCTGGCTTGAGCGGCGTTCATGATGCGGAAGCGTTATTTGGTAAGAAATCCGTCGAGGTTGAGAATGACATTACCCACGACGGTGAGGGCTGCGAGATGTGGGGCGTTTTCTTTGGAGCCGGCCATCTTTTCGGCGGAAGCCGGGTCGGCTTTGTAAGTCTCAAGGGTATCGTGGTAGAGGCCGATGAGGGTTTCAATTTGGGCGGGAGTGCCGGGACGAAGGAGGGCTTTGTGAAGGCCATATGAGATTTGCTTTTCGATGGGGTCTCCTTGCGCTGTCATTTGACGGGCGAGCGATTGGGCGGCTTCGATGAAGGCGATGTCGTTGAGTGTCATGAAGGACTGCAGCGGGGTGTTGGTGCGGACACGTCGCATGTTGCAGACCTCGCGGGTTGCCATATCGAAGGTTTCAAAAAGCGGATGCGGTGATGAGCGTTTGAGGAAGGTGTAGAGGGCGCGGCGATGGCGATCCGAACCTTTTGATTCCACCCAGGTCATTCCTCCGGTGAAGGCGTTGACGTATCGCTTGATTGGATTCGGGGGGTAAACTGGCGGGCCATATCTTTTGTCCGAGAGGAGTCCGGAGACTGCGAGCGCATTGTCACGGACGACCTCGGCACTGAGGCGGAAGCGAGGGCCACGGGAGAGGTAGACATTTCTGGGATCTTTTTCGAGGCGGAGGGAATCCGCCATTGCCGATTGGCGATAGGTGTGAGAGCTCACCATGATTTTGAGAATACGTTTGATGTCCCAATCCTTCTGGTGCTCAAGCGCAAGCCAGTCGAGAAGCCTTGGGTGCGAAGGTGGGATGCCCTGAATGCCGAAGTCCTCTTCAGTTTCAACGAGACCCATTCCGAAGAGGCGGGCCCAGAGTCGATTGACGGCAACCCGGGCAGTGAGCGGGTTCTCCTTGGACATGATCCATCGGGCAACTCCAAGACGGTTTTTAGGAGCGTCTTTCGGCCAGAAATCAAATGCTTCCGGAACTCCGGCAGAGACTTCAGCGGTGGGCTGGAGGTAGGAACCACGGGCCATCATTTTGGTGGTTCGCGGTTGCTTCCGTTCTTTCATGATGGGCACGCGCACAGGAGCGAGGCCTTCTTTTTCGAGTTTGAAAATTTTGCGTCCAAGGGGGTCGAGAGTTTTCTTCCAGTCACGATGAGCGACCTTGTCTTCGGTGGTGGTGGACAGACGAAGGCGTCCAATATTGAGGCGTGGCCACTGGCTCTGGTGAACGAGTTTTACCGTAAATTCGGCGTTTGCAGGGATGGGATCGGCAAGGGTGAAGATGGCGTAGCGACGTCCTTTGAAGCCCTCTGACGGGTGGTTAGCGGCCCATCCGTTTTTGTGAGGCTGATCGCCGATGACGTTTTTAACGGAATAGTGAACTTGGGAATAATTGGCGTGCGCGTTGGAAATCTTGTGGATTTTTTCCGAGCCATCCGGCTGGGTGGTGGTAATGACGAGGTGGTTGAGAACCATCGCGCCCTCAGGGCCGCGACCGAAGTTATCATTGTGGATGCGGGCTGGGAAAAGATCGAGGCGGAGGCCCTTGGTTTCTTCAGCCGATTTTCCGGAAATTTGGTAGGTGTCGTACTCAGGATTTTTTCCGTGGAAGAGGATGGTTTGGTCGTCCTGCAAGGTGTGGCTAGCTCCGCCTTGAGAAATGATTTCGGTGGGAGTGATGGATTTCCAAGGTGACGGGTTCTTGATTCTTTCCGCTTTCGCGGCGGCGATCTTTGCCTTGATGGCAGCGAGTTCGGCGTCGCGACCACGCGGCATGACATCGATACGTGGACGGTCGTCTTTTTGGTCGTTGTCCTCGGTCTGATTGAAGAAGGCGTAGAACTCATAGTATTCCTTCATCGTGATCGGATCATACTTATGAGTGTGGCACTCGGCGCAGCGGAGTGTGAGCCCCATCCAGCCATTCATGGTAGTGGAAATGCGATCCTTGACAGCGATGGTGCGGAATTCTTCATCGCTGGTGCCGCCCTCGTTGTTAACGAGGGTGTTGCGATGGAAGGCGGTGGCAAGGATTTGGTTTTCGGTGGCGTTGGGAATCAAATCACCGGCGAGTTGTTCGGTGGTGAATTGATCGTAGGGCATGTTGTTGTTGAAGGCATCAATGACCCAGTCGCGCCAAGGCCAGATGTCGCGCTTCTCATCTCCAGAGTAGCCCACGGTGTCGGCGTAGCGGGCGATGTCCATCCACATCGTGGCCATGTGCTCGCCGTAAGCCGGGGAGGCGAGGTAGCGGGCGATGGCTGCTTGATAATTTTCTTCAGAAGGGTCAGCTGCAAAGACTTCGACTTCCTCTAGGCTGGGAGGGAGTCCGGTGAGATCGAGCGCGAGTCGACGCAAAAGGACTCGGGGATCAGCCTGGGGAGTAGGGCGAAGATCCAGCGCGTCCAAGCGCTGGGCTACGAAGTGATCGATATCGTTTTTAGGAGAGGGGTGGTTTGATTTTGGAATTTTTGGAGACCGGGGCTTCTGGAGGGCCCAGTGAATTTCGTATTTTGCACCTTGAGCGACCCATTTTCTGATGATCTCGATTTCCTCGGGCTCGAGAGGTTTACCGTGATCAGAGGGCGGCATGACTTCATCGGGATCAGTTGAAGTGATCCGCTCGATCACCATTCCTTTGGAGTCGTCGCCAGGGATGATGCCAACACGCCCTTTTTTGTTCTTCTTAGTGATGCCCTCGAAGGTGTCGAGATGGAAGCCGGCCTTACGGTCGTCTTCATCCGGTCCATGGCAGGCGAGGCAGTTCTTCGATAGAATCGGGCGGACGTCTTCGTTGAAGCTGATTTGGGTCTCAGCAGCTGAAACGAGAGTCGAGATGAGCAGAAGGAGACAGACGCGCATGTTGTCAGACAGAACGTAAATCAAAGGGGCGACATTTCAATGCCGCCCCTTTGATTGATAAGAAAAAGATGAAAGGTGAATCGATCCGTCCGCTAGGGCTGGTTATTGTAGTTTTTTTCATCCACTGCGGTCAGGAATTCGAACTTCGAGGATTCCTTAAGGGCGGCATTCGGGAAGATACGAATTTCCCCCGAGCACATACAGCAGCGGACTTGGTCTTTGTAGTTTCCCTGCGGGGCATTGACCATGCCATCAAAGTAATAGCCTTCGCGGTTCTTGGCATCGTCGGACTCGGCGAAGTAGATGGTGTTTGTCGGATCTTCGAGCTTTGACTGGCGAAGAACAAAAACCTGATCCGAATCAGCACCGGGGTCAGCTTGATCGCTCAGCTCACCATTGATCGCAAAGGAGCCTTTGGTGTCCTTGGTGCGGCCATAGAGGGTGAGGTATTCCTTGCGGTTACCACCCAGCTTGTGTTCCGAGAGAGGGTTTTGGAAGATGGTTTCGCTGTAAGGCTCGCTCCATTCAATTTTTCCGTTGTCTCGCTCGGCGATATTGAGCTGCTCGGCGACAAGATCCCACCAAATGAAGTCCGTTCCTTGATTATCATCAAGTGTTCCGGAATGGGGAGGAAAGGATCCTGGATTGTGATTGCCGGTATCCACCCCTTCTTCACTCAGTTGATTGAGCCCGGTGTAGATTTGCTTCATCTGGTTGGTGAGCTTCGCGGCATTGGCGCCTTTCTTGGCTCGGCCGATCCCGAAAACGACGAAAGTGGCGAGAGTCGCGATGATGGCGATGACGACAAGGAGCTCGACGAGAGTAAAAGCCCGTTTGAACCTAGGGTTATTCCTGATTTTCATAATGTTGTGAGCTTGCAAAGTCTCGAATGCCTTTAAAAGGGAAAAGACAGCAACTTAGAACTGGATTTTTAGTCCGTTGACGTGGTTGGAGGGAGCTTTTTCTGGAAGTTCCACTTCAAGTCCGGCGTCGGTTTGTTTGAAACTCAAGTTTGTTCCATTGATCAGGCTCACGTTTTTGACAGGGCGAGATTCCTGTTTGTTGCCCTTGCGGAGCGATTTGATGGTGGTCCTTGTTCCGGGGTATTCCATGAGCCAAGCGTAGAGGTTTCCGCCCTTGGTGGTGAAGCGGATGTCCTGCTTGTTGTAGCCCTTTTGCTTATGCTCCTGGTGCGCGCCTTCAGCATTGGTGGTCTTCCCTTCGCCAAAGGTTTTCCATGGGCGGGATCCGTAGATTCCCTCGCCATTGGCCTTCAGCCAAGCTCCGAGCTCGAGAAGGATTTCCTTTTCCTTCTCAGGGATGGTGCCGTCGGCTTTTGGTCCGATGTTGAGGAGGAGGACACCGTTTTTGGAGACGATGTCGACCAAATCATCGACGATCACGTTGACGGGCTTGTATTTGTGGTTCGTGACGTAGCCCCAGGAATTGTAGGAGACTGAGGTGTCGGTCTGCCAAACCTGCGGGCGGATGCCGGCGAGCTTTCCGCGCTCGATGTCGAGCATGGCTTCCCCGTCCTGATAAGCATTCCATTTGTAGTTGATGGCGACTTCTTTTTCCATCCCGCGCTTGGCGGCTTGGTTGTAGAAATAGGCGGCAAACTTCTGGTTCAGCGCGTAGTGATCGTTGGACTCGGTGGTGCCGTTCTTGTCGCGGCCAATGCCGAAGTCGAACCAGATGACATCCGGTTCATAGCGGTCGACGAGGTCTGCGGTGCGGGCAAGCCAATCGTCACGGAAGGCTTGTGAGGAGACCCAGGTGTGACGGTGGGCGCCCTGACCGGAGAAGACGTTTTCCTTGGTGGTGTCGTAGAGGTATTCCTGATCGCCAGAGTAAAGATCGAAGAACTCCGGGTTGGTGTTATCGGCTCCCTTCATGCGGAAGAAGTAAGCCCAGTTGAAGGCGCGGTGAGAAGAGACGCAGAACTTCAGATCCTGTTCTTTGAGCGCAGGCTTGAGCTCGGCGATGATATCGCGCTTGGGCCCGACTTCGGTGGAGTCCCAGCGGGTGAAGGGGTTATCGTAGAGCGAGTAGCCATCGTGGTGCTCGGCAACGGGCATGACGTATTTCGCGCCGGAGTCCTTGAAAAGCTGGGCCCATTCCTTGGCATCGAACTTTTCCGCCTTCAGCATGGGGAGGAAATCCTTGTAGCCGAACTCGCTGAGCGGTCCGTATTTTTCGAGGTGATATTTGTGCTCCTTGGTCTTGGGGTCATACATCTTGCGAGGATACCACTCGGAGCCGTAAGCCGGGACGCAGTAGCCGCCCCAGTGGATGAAGATGCCGAGCTTAGCATCGGCATACCACTCGGGAATGCCGATTTTCTTGAGGGATTCCGCGTTTGGCTTGAAGGGGCCATCGGCGACGACTTTGTCGACTTCAGCGAGCTTTGATTTCACAAGAGCGGCGACTTTTTCCGCTGGGACGGGGTCGGGGAATTTCGACTCGGCAGCCAGCGAGGCAACGGTCAGGGCAAGGATGGAGAGTGTTTTCATGAGTGTCTTTGGATCGTTCGTTGGTGGTGATTGAGAAATATTAAGAGAGAAGAGTGAAGAAAAACCCGACTCCTGAGAGCCGGGTTTTTTGATGAATGAAGAGATTGATTTTTACGCTTCTTTTTCGAATTTGGTGAAGGTGCGGAAGCCGTATAATGCGATGTAAACAAAGCAGATTACCGGCAGCCAGAAGGAGGGGCGAACGCCCGCGGAGTCGATGACGACGCCTTGGAGCTGAGTGAGAACAGCTCCCCCAACAATGGACATGATGAGAAATGCCGAGCCGAGCTTGGCTTCTTCCTCCTCCATGCCGTTCAATGCAATTCCATAAATCGTCGGGAACATGAGGGACATACAGGCGGAGATCATGACAAGGCTCAGGAGTCCGGGGTTGTAGGCCAGTTCTTTCCCGAAGAGATTGACCTTTGAAATGTCGCCTTCCAGATAGATTGCGCCGATCGTGAAAGTGATTCCGCCGAGGGCAAAGATCGCCAGGAGTTTTCCCGGGCTCACAATCCGCAGGAGGAATGTGCAAATCCAACGGCTGGAGAGGAAAATGATCATCGCAACGATATTCCAAGTCTGGGCCTGACCGAGAGTGAGGCCCACTTGCTCCATCCCGTAGTGGACAATAAAGGTCCAGCACATGATTTGTGCTCCCACGTAGAAAAGCTGAGCAAGAACTCCCTCCCGGAAGTGAGCGCGACCGAAAATGCGACCGGTAATTTCCCCAAAGGGGGCATCCTTTTCTTTCTTGTCAAAGACAGGCATTTTGGAGAACGCGAAGATGATTAGGAAGGCGATCACGACCCCGGCAATCACTACATAAGGTTTGCGAACGTTCGCGAGATCGCCTTTTTGTAACTTATCGAATTTGTCCGGGGCACTCGCGCGCATTGCTTTGAGGGTCGCGGTAGTGGCACCGTCAAGCGCTCCGATTTCGGTCTCATAGTTTGGGAGGCCTCCCTCGTAGAAAGGAACTTCGGTTTGACGCTCGTCGGCGAAAACCACTTTTTTGTCATCTCCTTCACCTGAAATGGTTGCACCTTCTGGAAGTGCGTTTTTATCAGTGTAAAGGTATTGCGCAACTTCCGGGTCTCCAGCCTCGACATCGTTTCGGAGCTCGGTAACGAGAAGGTTTGGGGCGAGGATTTGACTAGCCACAAACATTCCGACCAGTGAGCCGATGGGATTGAATGCTTGAGCGAGGTTGAGCCGTTGCGTTGCGGTCTCCTTGGGACCCATCGAGAGGATGTATGGATTACAGGCGGTTTCTAGAAAGGCCAATCCGTAGGTGAGAATGTAAGAGCCAATGACGAAGATCCAGAAGGTGGCAGTGATTGAAGCGGGAATGGCGAAGAGGGCTCCCAAGGCGTAAAACCCAAATCCGAGCATGATTGCGGCTTTGTAAGAATATTTCCGAATAAAAAAGGCCGCCGGCAGGGCCATACAGAAGTAGCCTGAGTAGAATGCAAATTGCAGGAGGGTCGCCTGACCGGTGGTGATGATAAAGACTTGTTCATAAACCTTCACCAGCGGGTTGGTGAAGTCATTGGCAAATCCCCAGAGCGAGAAGCAGCAGGTCGTGAGGATGAAGGCGAGGAGGTATTTCTTCGGGACGACGGGAGGTTTCTGGGAATCTGAACTCATGGGAAGTGTTTGTGTGTGTTGCTTAGTCCGATGTGCGTCGGCCTTCCGCTAAAAGTGTCATACAGAATCTCCTTTGTGGAGCTGAAAATGCCGGGCTAAGGCGAAAAGATAGGGTCTTGGAGGTTTTTGCTCAGAGTTTTGTGAGTTTTTGAATCGCTTACTTAGGGGCGCCAATTTTCTCCTGGTCGGCAAGATAGTCGATCAAGGCGTCCCGAGTGTTGATGGGAAGCAAACGCGATTGACTGGCGGGTTCTGCCATCATCTGCCGGAGTTTCATCAGGCGACGACCCCCAGACTGGCTGTCGTAGGAGTTGAAAAGAATGGGGTAGCGTTTCCCGGATTCAAGCGCAGCGGGATCAGCCCCGTAGAGCGAGCGATCAGAATACCTGTCCTCATCCGCTTCAGCGATAATTTCTCGGATCTGCGCTCCGGTGAGAGTGGCATGCACGAGCCAGTTCTCGTAAGGGAGCCATGACCAGGCATCTTCGATGGTTTTGACTCCGGGTTGGACACCGGGATTTCCAAAGGTGCCGTGGAATACGAGCTCGGCCTGACCGTTGTGTTTGGAGGCTGAGGCGAGGAAGGATTGGCACAGGAGTTTCCAGAAGGCGCTGGTTTTTCCACGGGCTGAGATTTTCTCGGTGACTTCGCCGATGACGATCTGTCGTCGCTGTTCAGCGGTTTCAAGAGCTTCTTTCGTGCTCTCCAAAATCAGGGGATCCAACGGAATTCGGTCGTCCATCAGCACGGTCCAGGCAGCTCGTTTGACGAGTTTACGGGATTCCAGATCAAAGGTCAGATCCACGCGGCCACAGTTGATTCCGTAGTAGTTGGCCTGGGTGCAGAGCACTCCACTCCAATACCAGGAGGGTTGATCCTGGTGGGAATGGCCACCGATGTAGACGTCGATGCCTCGCACTCTCTTGAGGATATTTTGAACCGGGTTGGCGTAATCGTCTCGGCGCTTCCAGCCCATGTGGCCGAGGCAGACAATGGCGTCGATCTTCTCAGCCTGCAATTCGCGGACGCTTTGCTCTAGGACTGCGAGAGGGTCCAATACGCCAAAGTCCTTGAGAAGTTCGGGTCGGGACCAGAAGGGGATTCCCGGGGTGATGAGGCCGATGATGCCGACTTTGAATCCACCGACTTCCTTGATGATCCAGGGTGCGAGCTTGGAAAAGGGGCCGCTCTCAATCGATCCGGCAGCGCGATCCCCAATCGTGACGTTGCCGGTGAGGATCGGCATATGAGAGCGTTGGATGGATTGCGAGACGATATCGAGTCCCCAGTCGAATTCATGGTTTCCGAGAACCCAGCCGTCGTAGTTCATCGTGTTGAACGAATCGATCATCACCTGACCTTTCGTCTGATAGCCTTCGACTGTGCCTTGATAAACATCACCGATGTCAAAGAGAAGGTTGTCCGGGCAGTCCTTGCGCCAGCGGCGAATCTGAGTGGCGCACCTTGCGAGTCCGCCGAGGTTTCCGATGTCGTCGTAGGTCTGCGTCGGGAGAATATTTCCGTGCAGATCGGTGGTGTGGAAGAGCGAGACCGTCTTGATCGAGCGGCTCTCTTTTCCAAAGGAAGGGTTCGCCAAAAAAGCTCCAGCTCCTGCGAGGAATCCTCGTCGTGTGAGGAGGTTCATTTCGACAAATCTACGCGGACCAGTTCCTCGTCGTTTCTCATGAGCACGCTCTTTCCGGAAAAGGCGGGCGCGCTCCAGACGACCTCGCGTCCAAAGGCTTCATTGGTCGGCTTGAGGAAGTGTTGGCGACCCAGCTCCTGATAACCCTCGCGCGAAAGCTTGGCCAAGATCAACTCACCAGCTTCATTGACGATCCAGAATTGTTTGTTGCCCGGATGATAGGTGAGGTAAGCGGTGCCGTGTCGGGCGCCCTGGGCTCCCTTTTTGGAAAAGACAGGTTCGGTGGTTTGCCAAAGTCGTTCGCCCGTTTTCCATTCCATGGCGATGAGATTGCTGGTGTCGATATCGTTTCCGTAAAGGACGCCATCGACGACCACCGGGGTGGAGTTACAGGTGTAAACTGCGGTCTTGGGTTTTCCCCGCCAGAGGATTTTTGCAGAGGGTTTGTCATCCAGTTGAATCAATGCACCTACTCTTCCGATGCCACTGGCGAAGAGCTGGTTGCCCACCACCCGGGGAATGGTCACCGACATGTTGTAGCGAGGTTTGAGGGGTATGGACCAGAAGGGATTGCCGGTGGCGGGATTGAGGCCGCTCAGCGCATCGGGCTGCCAAATAACCACTTGTTTTTGACCTGCGATCTCAATGAGGGATGGTGGGCAATAACCCTGATTTTCTCCGGAAAGGGACTTCCATTTTACCGTTCCGGTAGCGGCCTCAAAAGCGACGGCAATACTTCCTTCACCACCGACGAGGCAGTAAAGAGTGTCGCCCACCACCAAGGGGTGCGCCGAAAATCCCCAGATGGGCAGAGGTGCTCCGAAGTCTTTTTGAAAATCACTCTCCCAAATCACGGTTCCTTTTTCTGCGTCGAGGCAGACTAAGTGTCCCATCGCTCCGAGATAAAAGACACGTCCATTGGCAATCGTGGGCGTGGTGCGCGGTCCGCCTGGATAGGAAAGCGTGTAGGTGAGCTTGCGGTCGTGTGACCACAGTTCCTTTCCGGTTTTGAGATCGAGACAGCGGACGCGCTCGGTGCCCTTCCAGTCGACGGCCTTGCCCGGGTTGTTCATCAGCTCGCCTTCGTCCCGCACGAACTCAGGGAGGTAGACTTTTCCGTCGGCCAATGAGGGCCCGGCATATCCCCAGCCAGTTTTGATCCGCCAGAGCTCCTTGGCATTGCCGAGATCAGTGCGAATGTCCTCTTCCTTCCAGGTCGCTTTGGAGCCTTTTCCTAGAAAACGAGGCCAATCTTCGGCCAGAAGGGGCGTCAGCGTGGAAAGAACAAAGACGAATACTTTCTTCATCTTGAAAATCTGATCTGAGCTTGGTGAAAGTCAAACTTTCGGATTTGCGAAAATAAGCTGTCAGACAAGCCGGATCATTGCGTATCTATCATCCACTCTATGAAGTTCATTCTCCCGATCATTCTCGCAGGAACCTCCCTGCTCTCCGCCCAGCCCGGGGAGCAAGTTTACAAAACCCTTTGCGCTGCTTGCCATGGACCTGATGGCAAAGGTGTGGGCGAAGGAGCCAACAAGTTCCCTCCTCTCCGTCAGAGCGATTGGGTGAAGGGCGATGCCCGCCGCATGATTCAGGTGGTTCTCGGAGGGCTTCAGGGGCCCATCACTGTGAACGGGAAGGGTTACAACATCGTGATGCCTCCACACGGGACCTCGATGACGGATCAGCAGATTGCCGATGTCGTGAGCTACGTCCGCCAGAATCTGGGTAATAAAGAGAAGCCGGTCACAGTCGCGATGGTGAAAGAGCAGCGCGCTCAGAAGGACAATCCGGTCATGCCAAAGATGTGGACTGCCGAGACCCTCTTGAAGAAATTCCCGTTGGAGACAAAGAAGAAAAATCACCTCATCAACGATCTTCTTTCCTACATTCACCACGGCGATTTCAAGAAACTCTCTGATCTCCGTGCTTCCAAAGCCAAAAACGTGGAAGAGGAAAAAGGCGGCCTTATTTCGGTGAAACATGCCGATCGCAACGAGAAGTTCGGCCTTGTGTGGACGGGTTGGCTCGATGTCCCGCAGAATGGAAAGTATACCTTCTTCTACGATACCGATGATGGTGGGGCTGTTTCCATCAACGGGAAAGAAATCATCACGCGTGACCGCATTGGCCCCGCAGGAAGCCCGACCAAGAAAGCGATTCAGCTCAAGAAAGGACGCGCGGAGATTAAGATCGAATATTTCGAATACACGGGTCAGGAAAGCGTTGCTCTTTCTTGGCGGGGTCCCGGAGTGAAGAATGTGTCCCTTTCTGAAACCGCGGTGAAACAGAAGGCTGGCAATCCAGTCATCATGCTCGAAGCACCTGCTGGCGAAGCGACCATCTACCGCAACTTCATCGCCGGCACCGATCCACGAGGGATCGGAGTGGGCTACTCGGAAGGAGTGAACCTTGCCTTCAGCGGAGATTCCATGAGTCTTGATATGGTCTGGACCGGCGACTTCATCGATTCCGGCCGCCACTGGACCAACCGTGGGCAGGGCTTTCAAGAGCCAGCGGGGGATGACACGGTCACGATCAATCGTGGTCGCGCCTTTGCTCAACTTAGCAGTCAGACCGATCCGTGGCCCGCCGACATTCAAGAGGACTTCAAGCCCAAGTTTAAAGGATACTCGCTGAACAAGGCACAACATCCAACCTTCGCTTATCTCTACGGCAAGGTTCGGATCCAAGATAAACCTCAACCCGGAGCCGATGGTAAGAGTCTCACGCGGACGCTCACGATCGAAGTCCCCGAGTCCGCCAAGGGCGATGGGGCTATTTATTTCCGCGCTCTCAGCGGTGCGGCGGTCATAGCGAGCGGAGACCGGAATTTCAGCTTCGAAGGCTTGAGCGTTTCCATTCCTTCCTCGGATCTGCCACCCTTTATCCGCGACAATGAACTCATCATTCCGGTGCCTACGACCGCCGGAGTGCACACCCTGACCCTAACCTATTCTTGGAACTAATCCGCGAACCTTTTCCTGACTATGAAATCACTTTTCCCTCTCCTCCTCATTAGCCTCGCTCACGGCGATGCGCGCCAAGCGGAATTCTACAACCGCGAAGAAATCCCGATGCCCGAAGGCGAAGTCCTCGAGCTCGGATCAATTGCCATCATGCCGGACAAGAAAGTCGCCGTCTCTTCACGTCGCGGTGACGTCTGGGTGTGCGAAGGCGCCTACGGCGATGATCTCTCCAAGGTGAAATGGACTCTCTTCGCTCGCGGACTCCACGAACCTCTCGGGATGTTCTACCGCGATGGTTCTCTCTTCACCACCTCCCGCCCCGAAATCACCAAAATGACAGACACTGATGGTGATGGCCGCGCGGACCTTTTCGAGACTGTGACTCAGTTTTGGGGGATCGATGGCAATTATCACGAATACAATTTCGGCTCTGATCCTGATAAAGACGGAAACGTCTGGGTCGTCCAGTGCCTCACCGGATCTGGCGGTGCGAGTGACAAGTCCCCGTGGCGGGGCTGGTGCTTCCGCTACTCCATCAATGGCGGTGAAGAAGCGATTCCAACCTGCCCTGGAATCCGTTCCCCGGGTGGAATCGGATTTAACTCCCTCGGCGATTGTTTCTACACCGATAACCAAGGTCTTTGGAATGGCTCCTCTTCCGTGAAATGGCTTAAGCCCGGTGGCTTCATGGGAAATCCCACTGGAAATAAATACGCCAAGCTTCTGGATCTCGAGGAACCACCGAATCCTAAAACCGGGTCCCGCATGGTCATCGAACGTGATAAAGATCCCCGCATCATCCCGCCCGCCGCCGTTCTTCCTCACGGAAAAGTGGGTCAGTCACCCACTGCGATCATCTATGATTCGACCGATGGAAAATTCGGGCCCTTCAAGAATCAAGTTCTCGTTGGCGAGCAAACCCACTCTCAAGTCCAGCGCCTTCATCTTGAAAAAGTGAAAGGCCTTTATCAAGGTGCAGCCTGGAAATTCCTGGAAGACTTCCGCTGCGGAATCGTCCCCGCGCGTATGGGGGAGGACGCTACCCTTTTCGTCGGCGGAACCAATCGTGGCTGGGCAGCCCGGGGTGGTAAAAACTTCACCTTTGAGCGTGTTCGCTGGACGGGGAAAACCCCTTTTGAAATGCACGAGATGACCGTCCGGAAGGATGGTTTTGTGATCACCTTTACCGAGCCTGTCGATAAATCCTCGGCCTCCAATCCGGAGTCCTACAAAGCCGCTGCCTGGGACTACATCTACCAGAAAGGTTACGGTTCTCCGGAGGTCGATAAGTCGACGCCCAAGGTCCAACGAGCCGTAGTATCCAAAGACGGAAAATCCATCCGAATCTACGTCGATGGCATGGTCCGCGGCCATGTGCACCATTTCAATCTCGAGGCGGTGAAGGCAGCCAGCGGAGACTCGCTTTGGCATCCCGATGTTTACTACACCTTGAACGAGATTCCTGATTGATCCGGCCAGCGGTCAACCGTTTTTCTCCCTTCTGCACCCTCAAGCCCATGTTGGTTTGAGGGTTTTTTAGGGAGCCTTTCCTCCTGAAGCTCTTCCTCGACGAATCCGCTTCCTTTCGCAAAGCTATCCGCCATGAAAAGCCTTCTCTCTCTCCCCATCCTTCTCGCTGCTCTTCTCCTTTTCTCCTGCGGAAAATCCAATCCTCCTCAGCCGCAGGAACAACTTCCTCCGGGAGTCGCCAAGACCCATTCCGGTTTGAAATCGAAAATTCTGCGGCCCGGCAAGGGCGGGAGGACTCCCAACTCGCTGAGCACCGTGAAGGTTCACTACAAGGGATGGACCAAAGAGGGGAACGTGTTCGATACCTCATACCAGCGCGGGATACCGGCCGAATTTCCTCTCGCCGCCGTTATCCCGGGGTGGACCGAAGGCGTGCAACTGATGACCAAAGGCGAAAAGCGTCGCTTCTGGATACCAGCCAGGCTCGCATACGGAAACCAACCTTCAGGTGGTCGTCCCGCTGGCGATTTGACCTTCGATATCGAATTGATCGACTTTAGGTAAAGCATCACTGAATGAACTCGTGGCTTGGGCGGGCAAAGAGGTAGGTCAAAGGATGAGAGCGTCGGTTACGAAGTGGCTTCCCGTGCACTCGCCGCAAGATAGTCCCGGTTGAGCTTGGCGATGTGATCGGCGCTGATTTCTTTGGGACAGACGGCTTCACACTCGTATTGATTGGTGCAGTTTCCGAAGCCCTCGGCATCCATTTGGTTGACCATTGCGGTGGTCCGCTTGTCCTTCTCGACTTGACCCTGGGGGAGGTGGTTGAGGTGGGAGGCTTTTGCCGAGACAAAGAGCATGGCGGAGGAGTTCTTGCACGCGGCCACACAGGCTCCACAGCCGATGCAGGCAGCGGCATCGAAGGCGGAGTCGGCATCAGCCTTTGGAACGGGAAGCGCGTGTGCATCAGGAGCGGATCCGGTGCGCACTGAGATGTAGCCACCCGCTTGAATGACGCGGTCAAAAGAGGAGCGATCGACAACGAGGTCTTTGACAATGGGAAAGGCTTCGGCGCGGAAGGGTTCGATCCAGATGGTGTCGCCATCGGAAAACTTCCGCATGTGAAGCTGACAGGTGGTGATACCCCGCTCTTTGGAATGAGGGACGCCGTTGATCGTCATGGAGCACATTCCGCAGATGCCCTCGCGGCAATCGTGATCAAAGTGGATGGGCTCGTGGCCGTCCTTGATGAGGCGTTCGTTGACGATGTCGATCATCTCCAAAAAAGAAGCCGAGGTCGGGATTTCCTTCGCTTCGTAAGTTTCGATACGACCTTCGGAGCTGGCGTTGTCTTGCCGCCAGACGTTGAGAGTGAGGTTGAGGAGAGCCATGACTTTTAAGCGTATGAACGGATGGAAGGTTGGACTTCTTCGAAGATGAGGTCTTCTTTGTGGAGATTAGGTTTCTGGCCAGGGCCGGTGTGTTCCCAGGCTGCGACATACTGGTAGTGATCGTCTTGGCGTCTGGCCTCACCTGCTTGTGTTTTGCCGGATTGGACTTCAGGGTCGTTTTCGAAAAACTGATGTTCACTCCGGAAGTGGCCGCCGCAGGATTCTTCGCGATTGAGGGCATCGTGACAAAGGACCTCGGCGAAGTCGATGAAGTCGGCAACCCGCCCTGCCTTTTCGAGCTCGGAGTTCAAGCCATTGGTCGAGCCGGTAACGCGGACGTTGGTCCAGAACTCGTCCCGGATGGCGGGAATCTTTTCAAGGGCTTCTTCGAGGCCGGCCTTGTCTCGTGTCATCCCGCATTTGTCCCAAATGAGAAGACCAAGCTCGCGATGGAAGGAATCGACGGAACGTGTCCCCTTGATTTCGATGAGAGACTTAAGTCGGTCCCGGACGGTGTTTTCGACCTTGTTGAACTCGGGGTGATCGGTGGTGACGGATCCCGGCTTTTGGGTTGAGAGGTAAACGGCAATGGTTGAGGGGATGACGAAGTAGCCATCGGCTAGTCCCTGCATGAGGGCTGAGGCACCAAGCCGGTTGGCCCCGTGATCGGAGAAATTGGCTTCGCCCAGGACGTGGAGACCGGGCAGGTTCGACATCAGGTTGTAGTCTACCCAGAGACCGCCCATGGTGTAGTGGACGGCAGGATAAATCTGCATCGGCTGCTTGTAGGGGTCATCGCCGGAAATTTTCTCATACATTTGGAAGAGGTTTCCGTAGCGGGCGCGGATGGCGTCTTCGCCATCGCGTTTGATGGCGTCGGCGAAGTCGAGAAAGACGCCGAGTCCGGTGGCGGAGACGCCACGTCCTTCATCACAACATTCCTTGGCGGCCCGGGAGGCAATATCGCGTGGGCAGAGGTTTCCAAAGGAGGGATACTTCCGCTCAAGGTAGTAGTCGCGCTCATCCTCGGCGATGTCGGCCGCGGTTTTCTGTCCCTCGCGAATGGCTTTGGCATCATCTGCAGATTTGGGTACCCAGATTCGACCATCATTTCTGAGGGATTCGGACATGAGGGTGAGTTTCGACTGATAGTCTCCGCTCACCGGAATGCAGGTGGGGTGAATCTGCGTGTAGCAGGGATTAGCCATATAAGCGCCCCGTTTGTGGGCGCGAAAAGCGGCCATAACGTTACAGCCCATGGCATTGGTTGAGAGGTAGAAGACGTTTCCGTATCCTCCGGTGGCCAGAATTACGGCGTCCGCTGCGTGGGATTCGATCTCGCCGGTAACGAGGTTTCGAGTAACGATTCCCTTGGCATGTCCATCGATCACCACGAGATCGAGCATCTCGGTCCGGGAATGCATCTTAACGCCTCCGGTGGCGACCTGCTTGGAAAGTGCCTGGTAGCAACCAATTAAGAGTTGCTGGCCGGTTTGTCCCCGGGCGTAGAAAGTGCGCTTTACTTGAGCGCCGCCGAAGGAGCGGTTGTCGAGGAGTCCACCGTATTCGCGGGCGAAGGGAACTCCTTGGGCGACACACTGATCGATGATCTCGGTAGAAACCTCGGCCAAGCGGTGAACGTTAGCTTCGCGGGAGCGAAAATCACCGCCTTTGATGGTGTCGTAAAAGAGCCGAAAGATCGAGTCGCCGTCGTTTTGGTAATTTTTGGCGGCATTGATTCCTCCCTGTGCGGCGATCGAGTGAGCGCGGCGAGCGGAATCCTGATAGCAAAAACAATCCACCTGATAGCCGAGTTCGGAAAGGGTGGCTGCGGCGGAACCTCCGGCGAGGCCAGAGCCGACAACGATAATCTTGAACTTCCGCTTGTTAGCTGGGTTGATCAACTTGGAGTCCATTTTGTGGGACCTCCACTTGTCAGCGAGCGGGCCGGCGGGAACTTTGGAGTCGAGTGGCATCGGAATGAGTGAATTGAAAGTTGAAGGAAACGCTATTTTCCAAATCCGAAGAGCCAAATGGCGAGTGGGATGGAAATGAAGCCTAGGTAAATCACCACGGCGTAGGCATTGGCGAGAAGCTTGATGGCACCTGCCGTTTTCCGGGAACGAAGCCCCAGGGTTTGGAAGATCGAAGAAACACCATGGCTCAAGTGGGAGCAGAGACAGGTCATTGCAATAATGTAAAAGAGGGAGACAAGGCCATTTTGAAAGCCGACGATCACCATCTTGTGGGCGTCGTGGCGTTCTAGCCCGGTTTTGAGTTCATACGCTTCGTCGATGTAAGTGCCAAAGTCTGAGCCGGCTTTCACGGTGAAATGCAGCAGGTGAAAGATGATGAAAGCAAGAATGGTCAATCCACTCCAGATCATGAGTCGCGAAGATCGAGGGGCTTGAACCGTGGCATCATGCTGATATTTTGGACTGGCCGCTTTATTCTCTTTTGTGAGGAGAATGGTGAACCAAACATGAAGCACGAGGCAAACAAGCAGGCCGAGGCGGGCGATCCACACCCCGGCTCCGTGCAGAGCCTCGTGCAGGAACTGAGCGTAGTCATTAAAAGCCTCCGATCCTGCGAAGATCAGGAGATTGCCGGTGAGGTGGCCGGCAAGGAAGAGAACAAGAGCCAGGCCGGTCAGGGCCACAATCATTTTACGCCCGATGGAAGACTGGGCAAAGGTGCAGAGTGAGCAATTCATGAACTCCTTTATTGAGACAGCGCGAAAGTAGGGCGGTTACTCGTATTGACAAGCTGAGAAATTCAGGAAGTGGCAGGATTTTCGGGAGCGGGAAAAATGGTTCATTTCAGCTCAACAAGAGTCCTCTCTCAAATGAGTGAGCGCCTTGATGAAAATAAGGGCAATTATTTCGAGGAGTTCGCTGTTTAAAGGGCCTCTGGGCGGTTTTTTATGTCGCTTTTTCAGGCGCTCCGATGGTCCTGATTACACGTATCGCAATCGGCGAATCTCAGATTGTGGGGGTGATTTCCACCGTGCTAAAGCACTCGGTTCCTCACCTACTCTACCGGATAAAGCCGTGAAAGTGAAGGAAGTCCACTGGCTTTAAACTGTTGATCAACGCGATCCGCGAGAGTTTGGTCGAGATAGATGCGATAAGGACTCCCATCGGTATTGATCTCGTGAAGACCGCTGGCTGGAGTTTGGGCGAGGGCTTTCGCTAACTCCGGAAGTCCAGCAACTGGATTACCGTTGACGGAAGTCACAATCTGACTCGCAACTCGTTCGTAGCCAATGGTGGCATCAGTCGGAATCACTCGCGTCAAAATCAGGACCCGGCGACGTCCTTCTTTGGCGTGGTTTTCAGGGTCGTAGTAGACGTCAAGCAAGTTCAAAGGAGCTCTGCTGGACCATTCTTTCCCGAAAGCCTTGAGGTAAGGCAGGGATAATTCCTGGAAAACTAGACCACCTTTGATCAGGTAAGGAGGCGCTTGGTCGTGGAGATGAGTAGGTATGAGACGCTCGGTGGAGCGCTTCAGAGTGAGAGGCAGTTCGATTTCGTTTCCCTCACGGAGGATCCTGACAGGTATCGTTTCCCCAACCTGGTGAGCGCCACGAACCAAGTGCGTCCAAAAAAGCGGCCCGTAGTTGGGATGCTGATAGTAGCCTTTGCGGTCGATGGCGAATCCGGCGATGGATAAAAGAACGTCCCCTTTTTTGAAGTTCGAAGCGGCGGCACTCCCCCCGGGAATGATCCGGCTGAGATAAAGCCCGCCCTGATCTTCAGGAAGTTTCAACCAAGCGCGAAAATTGGGATCTTCCGTGGAAGAATAACCGACCCCAAGACTCGGAAAGCCGAGGTAAGCGCCATCCCGGGCATCCTCGAGAAAGGACCGAATGATATCGACCGAAATAATATCGCAGTTTTGTTCCTTGGAGTCGTAACTGGTGAGAATTCCGGCCAGTTTGTTCTCTTTAAATGCAGGAAGAGTGTAGGAGTTACTTTCCGTTTGGATTGTGGCCTTAACTTCATAGGAGAGGAAATAGCGGCCACTGACAAAGGTGGAGAGAAGTTCGAGACTGCGGATAACGCCCTTTGTGGTCTGGGTGGTTCCTTTGTCCTGAAGCTGCACGATATTCAATTCGTCCCCTTGTTTGAGAGGCTCGGCGATCATTGTAGGTGTCAAGGAGGAGAGGAAGCCGGCCTCGTTTGCCGGACCCAAGAGGGCAAGGTTGGCCTCGTAGTCGATGGCGATGACTTGAGCCGGAATATTCCGTGAGGAATCTGCCGATTGCAGCTCGAGGTAGATAGCATCGGCCGCCATTTTTGCAGTGGTAAGAACGGTCTGGTTTTCGAGAACCGCACCGAGGCCACGGCGTTTCCGGGGAGGGGTCTTTTCCCACGGTTGGCTGGCGCTAAATGTCTGGACCGTCGAGTTCACCCGGACAACGGATTGTCCCGGATTAGCGAGGGCCGAGCTGACAAAAGCCAGAACGATTGAGAGTCTGAGAAAAATCATGGTATCGTGGGGAGGAAATTAATCGAGCTGGGCTTCACGGCTGATGCCGACTTGCTTCATAATACGGGGATGAGCCTCCTTGGCTCTGGCGCTGGGCAGGATGAGAGGGCGATTGGCCCCGAGGAAGGTGATGACATGAAACTCGGGTGGATGATCTGCCCTCAGGGCCTCGTGAATTTGGGAGAGTTTAGTGACTTTTTTGCCGTTGATCGCATCAACTACCAACCCCGAGAATCCATTCATAAAGGTAGTGAGCTGGTCACTCTCAACGCGAGTAAGAATCACGATGTCTTCACGTTTTTGAAAGCCGCCTTCCGAGACATATTCGTCATAGAGGCGTCTCACGTTGGTATCATCGAATTTGTAAAAACCGAAAAGGTTGAAATCAAGAGGCTGAAAGACTAGTCCGGCGTAAACGGTGTAGCGAGGAAGTTCCTCATATTTCATGGCGTAAATACGCGAGGCTTTGAAGGCTTTTAGGGTCACCTCGGAGGTGATTTCCTTTTCGTCACGGAGATAGACAAGTTTCACTTTGTCGCCCGCGAACTTTCGCTCCACGACTTCATTCATATCGAGGAATTCACCAGCCACTCTGATGTTTCCCGCGCTGTCGATATCATGGTCATCGATGGAGACAAGAATGTCCCCGCGCTGAATGATGCCATCGGCTTGAGTGCCGGGAACGACGTTTGCCACTAGAACCCCTCGGGCACCTGGAGCGAGCTTGAAGGCCTTCCTCATGGCTGGATTGAAAAGGGAGAAGGTCTGGAGGCCGAGGTCCATG
Source organism: Akkermansiaceae bacterium (assembly GCA_049889835.1). Lineage (GTDB taxonomy): Bacteria > Verrucomicrobiota > Verrucomicrobiia > Verrucomicrobiales > Akkermansiaceae > SW10. The sequence continues at coordinate 73,435 of JBMHCQ010000010.1, read as the reverse complement.
TAGTGATCGTATTTCCCGTCCTCGATGTCCTTGAGGAAACGGCTGACGACTGGCATGGGGATGATGTAGCCTGTATTGTCGGCTTGAGTCAGACCTTGAAAGGCCACGCCAATGACGCGGTTGTTCTGAATAACAGGCCCACCTGAGTTTCCGGGATTGATGGCGGCATCGATTTGAATCACGAGGTGTGAATCAGCACGAGAGTGCGAGTAGGGGCGGAAGTCGATCCGTGAGACAACACCCCGGGTGACCGACAGGCGATCCCCTCCGACCGGATAGCCAATCGCGCTCACTTCGGTTTCGAGCTGAGGCATGCCACCGAATTGAAGGAAGGGGAGGTCGGCAAAGGGGGCGAAATTCTCAACTTCAAGCAGGGCGAGGTCGCAATCATGAGCAATATGGACTACCCGGGCCGGATGCTTCTGGGAAGAGCCTCTTTGGGTGATCAGGACGCGACGTGCATCCGAAACCACGTGGGCGTTGGTGAGAAAGCGATTTTTTCCGATGAGAAATCCGGTTCCGATTCCCCCCGCAAAGCGTCCGGTGTTCCACGGCGTGCGGTAGTCGGGCGTCTGGGTGGCCACTTCAATTCGGACGACTGAATCATAAACCGAGTAGGTTTTAGCAGCAGGTTGAGGGTCGAGAAACTGGCTCCAAAGGGAGGTGGTGAATGATAAAAAAAACGCGAAGCGAGCGATCATCAACATGGCCAAGGAAGCTACGCCGGGTTGTTGCTTTGCAAAGCAGGAAATCCTCCCCCTGTAAAAATAGCGCGAGTTGTTTCAATCGTTTTAAATTAACGAGTAACTAATTATAAGAACTCCAAACTAAACATTGAAGCGGAACTCGATAATGTCGCCATCTTGGACGAGGTATTCTTTTCCTTCGATGCGGAGTTTTCCGGCGTCGCGGCCAGCGGCTTTTCCTCCGAGTTCGACAAAGTCATCGTAGTGGATGACTTCAGCTGCGATGAACCCACGCTCAAAGTCGCCATGGATGACTCCGGCAGCTGCGGGAGCTTTGTCGCCTTCGGTGATCGTCCACGCCCGGGTTTCCTGCTCACCGGTCGTGAGGTAGGTGCGCAGGCCGAGGAGGTGGTAAACGGACTTGATAAGAGAAGATACTCCGGAATCATCGACACCCATATCACCGAGGAATTCCTTGGCCTCTTCATCGGAGAGCTCGATGAGTTCTTCTTCAATCTGGGCAGAGATCACGATGCTCTCTGCGCCGTGCGATTCAGCTGCGTAAGCCTTCACCTTTGAAACAAGAGGGTGTGAATCAGGGTCAGCGACGGCACCGGCAAGTTCGCCCTCGTTGACGTTGCAGGCGAAGATCGTCTTCTTGGACGAAAGGAGGAAAAATTCCTTCATCAGCTCACGTTCGTCATCAGTGAGCTCCGCGGTGAGGGCGGGCTTGCCGGCATCGAGGTGGGGGAGGAGTTTGGTGATGAGGGCAACTTCGGCAGCGGCTTCCTTGTCGTTGGAGCGGGCTTTTTTCTCGCGTGAAACTTTGCGTTTATCGAGTGCGGCGATGTCGGCGAGGATTAACTCGGAGTTAATGATCTCGATATCGCGGGTGGGATCGACGCTCCCAAGTTCGTGAATGATGTCCTCATTCTCAAAGCAGCGGATGACTTGCACGATGGCATCGACCTCGCGAATGTTGGCGAGAAATTTGTTCCCTAGGCCTGCGCCTTCGGATGCGCCTTCAACGAGACCGGCGATGTCGACAAACTCGATGGCGGTGGGGATGACTTTGGTTGAATTTGACATCTCGGAGAGCTTGCCGAGTCGCTCATCGGGAACAGTGACCACGCCTACGTTGGGGTCGATGGTGCAGAAGGGGTAGTTCGCCGCCTCGGCATTTCGACTGCGGGTGAGGGCGTTGAAAAGGGTCGACTTTCCAACGTTGGGCATTCCGACGATTCCAGCTTTAAGCATAACGCCGCAGGGCTTAGCGTAGGAACGCATGGCTGGAAACCCTCAAGTGAGAGAGAATTCCCGATCCAGCTGGATACGGCGAGATGGGTTTGTGCTAAAAACCTCCAGTTTCCTCGGCTGGCTCTTCATCTTCCTTGACCGAAGCTTCCGGAGTAGGGAGTCCTTTGGAATGAGTGGATTTCATGGAGGCGCCCTGAGTCAACATTGAAGGGCAGGAAGCAGTCTGGGATGAAAGGGTGGTGGGGGTTGAAAGCGGGGCAGGCTTCACCAGTTTGAAAAGGAAAGAGGAGTCCCACGATTGGTCTTTCACGACGTTACGGGCAGTGGTTTCGTCCAAAGTGCAGCAGTGAATCTTTCCCAAAAAAGTTAGGAATTCCTAGACATCTTCAGACAATCACCTCTTCTATCAAAGCATGAGCGCGGTTTATGAATCAAAAAAGATTTTAGCAGAATACCTTCTTTTCCACTATGGGATGGCTGGAGATATCCTGGGATGGCCGGGTGGACCGGAGGCTGCTCTCGAGTTCACCTCTCGCACTGTCGCTTACTTTGATGACGGTGAAGTGGGGAGATCGCTTGACCTTGGTTGTGCGGTCGGACGTTCTGCTTTTGAAATGTCACGTCAGAGCAGGGAAGTGATTGGGATTGATTTTTCAGAAGCGTTCATCGAGGCCGCTCAACGATTAGCGGCTGGAGAAGTCATCGAGATTCAAAGGCTGGAGGAAGCTGCTGTTTCCAGTTCGCTCGCGATCAAGCTTCCGAATGATATCTTACCTGGGCGAGTGGCCTTCGAGACCGGAGATGCGATGAATCTTCGCGAGGACTTGGGTTCTTTTGATCGGGTTCATGCGGCCAATCTCGTTTGCCGATTGCCGGAGCCCCGGCGATTTTTGAATCGCCTGCCAAATCTGGTGAATCCGGGCGGGGAATTGGTTCTCGCCACTCCTTGTACTTGGCTGGAAGAGTTTACCAAAAAGGAAAATTGGCCGGAAGGGCGTACGCTTGACTGGTTGAGAAACGAACTCGAAGACAATTTCGAGCTCAAATCGACAGCCGACGAGCCCTTTCTCATTCGTGAAACGGCGAGGAAGTTTCAATGGACGGTATCGCAGGTCACGAAATGGCGGCGGAAGGGGTGAAATCAAGCTCCTCAATGATTGGGGGAGAAGTTTGCGGAAAAGTCTCGGTGCTTGGTTTTTTGGCGGGTTGGAAAGTCTGGCCGGGCGCTCGATTGTTCCGGCGATGTCCTTTCGGTCATCAGAAACCCCGTTGCCTTTTTATGAGTAGCCGCTCAAAGACCGGATTGTACTTAATGCCGTGAATGAATTGGAGACCCGCACCCGCTTCTTGTTCAATAAGCTCCCGCTTAAAATTCTCGTGCTCCGTGGAAGGAAGAAAATCCGGGGCGGGGAGGCTTGAAAAAAATCACAAAAAAGATCGCTCCAGTCCTTGACAGGGCAGGGCCGCTGATTAGAGTCGCGGCCCGCGAATAAAGCGCTCGTAGCTCAATTGGATAGAGCGCCTGACTACGGATCAGGAGGTTTGGGGTTCGACTCCCTACGAGCGTGCCATTCGCGGTTTTTTTCACGACATCTTTCGATGAGATGAAAAAGCAGGAAGCGAGCGTGCCAGTGCCCCGATGCTCGTTTTTTCCAGTGGGGCAGCTGTCGTCTGGACGATTAACCTAACCAACCCAACCTTAACCTACAGTTATGAGTGATACCGCAGTGCCGGGATCTCAGAATGAGGAGCTTTCCGCTCTCATCGATGAGCATTTCCGCGAGTTTAATGAAGGATCGATTGTCAATGGCACGATCCTCGACATCCGCCCCCAAGTGATCGTGGTGGATATTGGATACAAATCCGAAGGAGCAATCCCTGTCTCCGAGTTTGAAGATGAAGATGTAGAGGTCGGCGATGAGGTCGAAGTCCTTCTTGAGCGTCTCGAAGACGATGAAGGTCTCATCGTCCTTTCCAAAGAAAAAGCAGCCCACAAGCAGAACTGGGAAAAGATCATGGCCGTTTACGAGGGCGGTGGTCTCGTCAAAGGAAAAGTCAAAGCAGCCGTCAAAGGAGGCCTCATGGTCAACGTCGGTGTCGAAGCTTTCCTTCCCGGTTCCCAGGTGGATATCATCCCACCTCGCGATCTCAGCGAATACGTGGGGAACATTTACGAGTTCAAAATCGTTAAGGTGAACGACGACCGAAAGAACCTCGTCCTCTCACGTCGTGAGGTCATCGAGGCCGAGCGCGCTGAGCTCCGTCAGAAGTTTCTCCAGACCGTCACTGTTGGTGACAAGGTCGAAGGTCAGATCAAGAACATCACGGACTTCGGAGCCTTCGTCGATCTTCAGGGCATGGACGGACTTCTTCATATCACCGATATGAGTTGGGGTCGTATTTCCCACCCGTCCGAAATGGTCCGGATCGGCCAGCTCGTTGAGGTCCAGATTCTCGATGTTGATCGTGAGAAGGAGCGCGTCTCCCTTGGCTTCAAGCAGATGACCGACAACCCTTGGGAGGACATCGAAGCTCGTTTCCCGATCGGGGCCGAGGTTTCTGGGAAAGTCACCAAGCTTCTTCCCTACGGTGCCTTCATCGAAATCGAGAAAGGTGTCGAAGGTCTCGTCCACGTTTCCGAACTCAGCTGGGTCAAGCGTATCACGCGCCCATCGGACGTCCTTGAGCTTGATCAAGAGATCAAGGCAGTCGTTCTCGGAATTTCTACCGAGGAACAGAAGATTTCCCTGGGTGTCCGCCAGCTTGAGGAGAATCCATGGGAGGTTATCGAAGCCCGCTACCCTATTGGCAAGCAGATCAAGGGCGAGGTGCGCAACCTTACCGCTTACGGTGCCTTTGTTGGCCTCGAAGAGGGAATCGACGGCATGATCCACGTGTCCGACCTTTCTTGGACTCGCAAAATCAATCACCCTTCCGAGATTCTCAAGAAGAGCGAGGAGGTGGAAGCAGTCGTTCTTTCCATCGACAAGGAAAACCAGCGTGTTTCCCTCGGAATCAAGCAGCTTGATGATGATCCTTGGTCCAATATCGACGATAAGTTCAAGGTCGGCGATCTCGTCAAGGGAACCGTTGCCAAGATCGCTTCCTTTGGAGCCTTCGTCAGCCTGGACGGCGATATCGATGGTCTTATTCACATCTCTCAGCTAAGCGAGGACCACGTGGAGAAAGTCAAGGATGTCATCAAGGTCGGCGATGAGGTCGAAGCCCGTGTCATCAAGGTCGACAAGATCGAGCGTCGTATTGGTCTTTCGATCAAGGCCGTTTCCTACTCCGAGGAGGACCTCAAGAAGGAGTCTGCAAGCTTCGAGACTCTTCGTCCTTCCAGTGACCTCGTTGGTCTGGAGCAAGCGTTCAACCTTGCCTCCAACAACGATCAGTCGGAAGAGTGGAGCCCGAGCGAAGACTAAGCCGAGCTTCTTCCAATCATTTCAAAAACCGATCGGGGAGACCCGGTCGGTTTTTTTGTGGGGGCGTTGCACGAGATCGCCTCTGCGCAATGACTGCCAAAGCGGGAGGGCTCCTTGGCTTTGAGGAACAGCGTTTGGTCTGAGTGTGTTTCAGCCCATTTGCTCCGCTCAAAGATTCCTTCAGATATCGAATTACCTGTTAGCTTGATTGGGTCCTTGGGCCAAGGAACCCTCCCATTTTAATGAAGTTTCAAGTTCTCAAAGCAGCCCAAAATTCCTGGGTCTGTTTTTGCGACGGAACGATTTCCAGGAGAAGGGGATGCGTGGCGGTCTCGAGTTCGTCGAGATCTTCAACACAGGAAATCCTGAGGTGATGGAATTGCCACATAGCGGCCCATTTAGAAAAGTCTGCACTGTGAGGTTGCACGATTGCGTCTCGCTGATTCCCGGACAGTCCCTTAAGGCGGGGAAGGTGGTCAAAAATTGCCCCTCCGGAATTATTAATGACCGCGAGGACGCGGCCTGCGCATTCGACCTGATTAAAGAGAGCCGGCGCTGAGAGGTCGTAAAGCGTGGTGAGGTCACCGAAGATTCCCCAAGCTTCTGATTCTTCCGCAGAAGCTCCAAGCCAAGTGGAAAGCTGTCCGTCGATGCCGTTGGCTCCGCGATTGGCTCGCACGATGGCGTAAGGAGTGTGTCGCTGCGAGAATTCGTTCCATTCGCGAATGGGGAGGCTGTTTCCGAGAAAGAGGCTTTCGCCCATGCTGGCAAAGACGGAGAGGGCCCGGATGAGCCCCGGTTCGGAATCCGGATAGGCTTCGAGAAGTTCATCAACGCGGGCCAACTCCTTGCGTGCGGAGGGAAGGTTGTCATTGATGTCGCCCCCTTCTGGAGCTTCACCGAGGCCGCGCAGGACGCGCGCGACTTCGGCTTTGATGATCTTCGTTTCCCGGGCTAGGCCGGGAAGCCCATTGGGGCAGATGGAGAACACTTCAATCCGTGATTGTTCTTCGAGATCCCGCCACAGGCGGCCCACGGGGACTTCACCCAGACGGAGGATTTTTCCAGGAAGATTCTGTCGAAGAGTCCGCTCGGGAATGATGAGTTCGCCCAGTGCTTCGCGAATGCCACTGGTGGAATCGGCGACCACCGGAGCACCGAGTTCCCGGAGGAAGTGGTAAACTTCTTCGCGATCTTCGGGATCGAGTCCTCCGACCATCACTGCGAGTCCCTTAAAAATCCCAGTCGTGAGGAATTCCTTGAGAGCGAGCACTTCAAAGCGTCTACGCTCCGGGAGGAATCCGTGAAGAGGGCTGTGATTCGTGGGACGAATGGTTTCTTCTCCAAGAGGGACATTGAGATGGAGCGGTCCATGCCCTTTCCAGTCTTCGCCTACGTGTGCATACGTCCCGAAGATACCATCTTGCTCGATGACTTGGGGCGCGCCGCTCCCTTTGAATTTGGGCGGACGATCCGCAGAGACGATGATCAAAGGACAAACAGAGTAGTGAGCCTCGATGACAGCGGGGAGGCATTCCGCGACAGCGGTGCCACTGGTCGTTACCACGGCGCAGGGTCGGGCAGTTGCTTTGGTGCGTCCAAGGGCGAAGAAGGCCGCGCTGCGTTCGTCGAAATGCCGGAAAACCTTTAGTTCGGGGTGATGGCAGAGCTGGGCGACCAGCACGGCGTTACGCCCGCCTCCACAAACGACAAACTCTCCGCACCCAAGTGCGAGAAGTTCCGCGATGATTTCAGATTCTGCTTTCAACAAGCTTGCTGGGAATATTTCAAATCCTCCGAAGGGTCGGTCTCGTAATCAACGTTCCGCCCTGAGCGCAGGCTCAAAACGACTGGGTTTTTAAGAAGAAGGCTCTGCGAGGGGCGGATTCTCCGTGAGGAGCGGATCATCTTCTCGATGCCACCCTCGTCCACTTCCGCCTCGAGCTTGGAGAAGTGAAGGTGGTCGGTCATGGTTGGAGAAATTAGGACTTCCAGTTGAACGCGCCTTTTTTCAGCGCGTAAATGTAAGCCACGGTAAGAACTGTGGCGAAAGAAGCGAAGCTCCAGAGAACCATCGAGCTTTCGTTAATCAAGTCCTTAAAGACAAGGGCCCATGGGTAGGAGAAGACAAGCTCGATGTCGAAGATCACGAAGAGCATCGCAATCACGTAAAATTTGACGCTGAAACGTGGAGCTCCTTCTCCGATCGGAAGCATTCCGCACTCGTAAGGAGTATTTTTGATTTTGGAGTCACGTCCTTTTTTGCCAAGGAGGACACTCATGACGAGCGCAATGAGGGCGAAGCCAATTGCGGCGAGCGTTTGGAGGACGACGGGAAGATAGTCGGACAACATCTGATTAAGAGTCTGGGATAAAGGTCTGGCTGCTTCGGAACCCTTTCGAAAGAAAATTGGAGAAAGAAAATTGGAGAAAGAAAATTGGAGAAAGAAAATTGGAGAAAGAAATTTGGAGAAAGAAAATTGCCTACGTCGGTCAGACGCAGGCAATTAAAAGTTCGCTTGTTGGTAAAACCAACGTTTATTTTGGCGAAATTCGCCAGAGGTTCTCTTCTTGAGAGGAGGATTCTTATGCTTCTTGCTTCGCAATGTTGTCGCTATGAGCTTCAGCAATGCGATCGAGACCACGGTATTCCTTACCGTCTTTCTCGACAAGACCGCGAGTCACGAGGTTTTGAAGCTTCTCGTAAGCACGAAGACGCAGCATTTCTTCTCCACCACTCACCGCATTGCGCTCCTTGAGACGCTCGTAGACGTCCTCGAAGAGTTCATTAAAACCGAAGAGTTTATCATTTCCGCCGAGCACGTTGACAAGTTCGTCGGTCACATGATCAGGAAGCCGACGAGAAAAACGCGTTCTTTTAGTAGTTGCCATAACGGCGCGAATATAACAGCAACTTGCCACAAAAGCGACTGAAAAAATTCGTAATGAAGCTAAATTTGTGTCGTATGGCAAGGCTGAAATTTAATATTTCTTAATGAAATGTGGGGATTGTGCTGAATTGACGGGCATTGATCCTTGTGGATGAGAGCAACCTTCTTTAATTTTTCTAAAATGATTGCCCGGATTAAAGGTGAAGTTTGGGAAGCATTACCCGGACGTGTGGTGGTGGGCGCGGGTGGCGTTGGATATCAGGTGCTGATTCCGCTCTCAACTTATGATCGATTGAACCCGCACGAAGGAGCTTCGATCGATTTGCGAACTTATCAACATGTCCGTGAAAACTCCCTGACCTTGTATGGCTTTGCCAATGATGAGGAGCGTGATGTCTTTCTTCTCTTGATCGATCGGGTGAGCGGAATCGGGCCATCGATCGCGATGGCTGTTCTCAGTGGCATGCCCGTGGCGCATTTTAAGCAGGTGGTTGTTTCAGGGGATGCGGTGGCGATGTCGAAAGTGAAAGGGATCGGGAAAAAGACCGCCGAGCGAATCATTCTTGAACTCAAGGACAAGGTTGGTGTTGTCCAGACCTGGGAAGAGACGAGCGATCGTAGCGATGCCTCTCGCGATGCGGAGATGGGCATGATGGCTCTTGGTTTCAAGCAGGCGGATGCCCGTAAGGCGGTGGATAAGGCTCTGAAAGAAAATCCGGAAGCCAATAGTGGCGAGTTGATTAAGATCGGACTCAGAGGAGGATAGCCTCGAGGCGGGCGCATTGGCCTCAACATGCCGTTGGAGAAAGGTCGCCCTCTCTCCTCGGCAGCTTAGGCCTAATTACCCCAGTTGTTACCGCTGGCTCATCGGTAGCGTCTTTTGCAGGTGGGCGAGGAGCTTTTCATGAGCTGCATCAACTTCCTTGGACTTGAGTGTTTTAGCCTCGGCACGGTAGTGGAAGGTGTAAGCAATGGATTTTTTATCGGCGGGCAATTTCTCGCCGCTGGGATCGCTGAAGTGATCGAAACAAGTCGCCGAAACGAGGAGCGGGTCGCGGTGTTTTGCGAGGGCTTTCTCGATGTCGGCGTTGGAGGTATTCACCGGAATTTCCATGGCGATATCGCGGCTGGACCCGGGGAATTGCGGGAGAGCTTCCACTTGGAAGAAGTCGCGCTGCACCCCGAGGATTTTTTTAAGCTCGAGCTCAGCGAGGTAGATCGGCGCATTGAAGGAAATCTCGCGCGCACGAGAAGGCAGGAGCTGGGCGTAGGTGCCGATGGGCTTGCCACCGAGTTGGATATCACCGGCGAGAAGGAAGCCCTCGCGATTTCTTGGTGAGAATTGAATCGGCACGCCGCCGAGGGCGTTTTGAATGGTGGCTTTGAGATCGAAGAGATCAAGCTGCCGGTTCTCGCCGCGCAGCCAGCAGGATGGTTGAGCATCGCCACCGAGCAGAAGGGCGAGGGAGTCGTTCTCGAGGTCTTTGGCTTTTCCTCCTCCGGCATTCCGGAAAAAGCGTCCGGCCTCGAAGAAACGGAGGGTTTTTGCTCCTTGATTGATGTTTCGGGCTGCGGTTTGGATCAGTCCGGAAGTGAGCGAGGGACGGAGCACAGCGTGGTCTTCACTCAGTGGGCGGGCTACCGAAATCACATCGCCCTCGATGAGCGGTTTGAGCGGAAGGCAGTCACGAAGTGCGGATTGAGCGATGAGCTTGATGGTCTGAATCTCGAAGTATCCGAGTGTGGCGAGCTTTTTCTTGAGATTGAGCAGGCGATCGTAATCACGGTCGATCGAACTTTCGTCGACAGCGGTTCCTCCGGTGCGGCTCGGGACGTTTTCGAGCCCATGGACACGAGCGACTTCCTCGACGAGATCTGCGGAGCGTTCGAGGTCGGCCCGCCAGCTGGGGATGTGCCAGCTGTTTCCCTCGCCCTGAGTGACCCCGAGGCGAGTGAGGATGGCTCCAGCATCCGCTAGCGGGATACTGTGGTCCATGAGTTGCATCATGCGGTCGACGTCGAGCTCGACATGAGGCAAAGCTGCCGGAAGTTGGCCGGCGGTGATCGTTTGAGCGGAGGCATTTCCTCCCGCGATTTCTAAAATAAGAGCCGCAGCGAGAGCAGATGCGGGAAGCACCTGATTCGGGTCGACTCCGCGCTCGAAGCGATAGGAGGAGTCCGAGGTGAGGAAAAGACGACGCGAGGTGCGGCGGATTTCCGTGGTGGTGAAGTAAGCGGATTCAAGAAGGATGTCAGAGGTGCCATCGGTTACGCCGCTTTCCAGACCGCCCATGACACCGGCAAGCGCGAGAGCGTTTCCGGATTGGTCAGAGATGACACAGTCGACTTCCTCGAGCTGGTAGGTTTCTTCGTCGAGCGCCTTGAACTCTTCGCCCGCATTTGCGTTTCGAATGTGAAGTGCACCGGAGACTTTTGCGGCGTCGAAGGCGTGGAGTGGCTGACCAAGCTCGTGGAGGACGTAGTTGGTGATGTCAACGATGTTGTTGATCGGGCGCAGACCGATGGACTCGAGCTTTTTTGAGAGCCAGGCGGGGCTGGGTGCGACCTGGACATTCTTGATCGATAGAACAGAATAATAGGGACAGGTCTTGGAATCGACCGTGACCACCGAGGAGTCCTCGCTAAGCTTGGTGGCATTCGCTTTTTCGACCGGAGACCAGGAGGTCTGGAGGAGAGCGGCTAGCTCACGGGCCATTCCGGAGTGCGAAAGGAGGTCGGGGCGGTTAGGTGTGATCTCGACCTCGATGAGTGTATCAGAATCAAAGAGCTCTTTTACTAAGGTGCCCGGGGCGGCGTCGGTCTTGAGAATAAGGAGGCCGTCTTCTTCATCTTGCAAACCAATCTCAGAACCAGCGGCGAGCATGCCCTTGGACTCGACTCCGCGCATTTTTGTTTCGCCAATAACGAAGCCACCGAGGTCGGCACCCGGGAGACAGCAAGGAACCTTGTCTCCGACTTGATAATTTTTGGCTCCACAGACGATCTGGCGAAGTTCACCTTCTCCGGCATCCACTTGGGTCACCTTGAGTTTGTCGGCATCGGGATGCTGAACGGCTTCCTTGATTTCCGCGACCACGATTCTGTCGCTCGAGACGCCGACCGTTTGCAAGCCTTCCACTTCGATACCAGCAAAGGTGAGGAGATCACAGACTTCGTCGAGCGAGCGGGAGCCGAGATCGAGGCGTTCTTTGAGCCAATTCAGAGAAACGTTCATGAAGGCGCGTAGATTTGGGGAACGGGTGGGATTTTCAATGGCGAAATGAAGGAAATTGTCCAGATGGGTGGATTACAAAATTTGGAGGGGAGAAAATGTTCACCATCCCACGGCAGGATCAGTGCTTGAAGCGACTTGGCAGCGGATCGGGCTTACTTTCCGGAAGCTGTGATCTTTTTGAAATAAATCCCGGTCCATCCCGCAGACGGAAGGGTGCCGCATCGGGGATGGTCGGGATGGCTGCGTTGTGGTTCGTTCTAAGCGCGTTTTACCTCAACCCATTGACCGGTTTTTGCAGACTCGAGCACGGCGTCGCAGACGTATTGAGTGCCGAGGGCGTTCCGGAAATCAGGATAGGCTTTTTCAGCGTCCGGATTGTCGAGGCTCTTCATGAACTCGACGGCACCATGCACAAAGGAGTGTTCGTAGCCGAGGCAGAGTCCGGGGACCCACCAGTTTCCGGTGTAGGGATGGTCGCCATCAGAAACGTGGACACTCGACCAGCCGCGTGTTTCACCGGGAACGTCGTGGTCGAAGTAAGCGAGGCGGTTCAGGTCGTGAAGATCCCAGGAGAGAGATTTGTCGTGACCATTGATTTCGAAAGTCTTGTAGGACTTGTGACCGCGGGCGTAGCGGGTGGACTCGAAGATCGCGGTGGAGCCGTTTTCAAAACGGGCCAAGAAGGCGCAGGCATCATCGATGGTGACGGGGTGAACTTCACCGGTCTCCTGGTGGATGCGTTCCTTGATGAAGGTCTCGGTCATCGCGGAAACGCTGACAATATCGCCATTGATCCAACGAGCGCAGTCGATGTTATGTGCGAGAAGATCACCGGTGACGCCGGAGCCCGCGGAAGCGGCATCGAGGCGCCAGAGGGCGGCACCGCCTTGGGGGAGTTCCTCGGACATCGTCCAGTCCTGCAGAAAGTTGGCGCGGTAGTGGTAGATGCGGCCGAGATCGCCACGAGCGACAATTTGTTTTGCGAGAGTAACGGCAGGGAGGAAGCGGTAGTTGTACCAGACAAGGTTGGGAAGGCCGGCGGCTTCGATCGCTTCGACCATTTTAAGACCTTGCTCACCATTGAGGGCGAGAGGCTTTTCGCAGAGGATCATCTTCCCGTTCTCAATCGCAGCCATTGCAATATCGTAGTGGGAATCATTGGGCGTGCAGATATCGATGGCATCAACATCATCCCGTTTTACGAGCTCTCGCCAGTCAGTCTCGGTGTCGGCATAGCCCCATTTTTCGGCGAAGGCTTTGACTTTTTCTTCGGATCGACCGCAGATCACCTGTCGAACAGGAACGTGGTTGGTATCGAAGAAGTGATCAAGTTGGGAGTAGGCATTCGAGTGGGTGCGCCCCATGAATCCATAGCCAACGACGCCAATGCGGACAGGTGTTTTGCTCATCTGTGTGACAGATTAGAAGAGCGGAGATTGGGGTGCAAGCCAGATGAATCAGGGCTCGGTCGGAAAGACAATTATTTATGCTCGTCGTCCGTCTTGTCTTCGACGCAAGACTTCAGGAAGGCCACCATGTCCCGGACTTCGCTTTTGTTCAAAATGCCGGCCATCGGCGGCATGGAGGACATCGGTTTTGATTCCTTTTCGATCTCGTTCCCGGGGATGATGCGCACGTCGGTTCCGATTTTGACCCGAGCATTTCCATCCTTGTCTTTGGCCAGGATCATTCCGCTGATCACGGTGCCGTCTTTGAGGGTGACGCTTCCGACCCCGAATCCTTCCGCCACTTCACTTGCGGGAGTGATGAGAGAGCGAAGAAGATATTTGAGGTCGTGAGTCTTGCCAATCGCACCGAGCTCCGGGCCGACGTCGCCACCGGTGCCGTGCATCTTGTGACAACGCAGACACTGGGCGACTCCGTGATCGTAAAAGATGGTTTTTCCACGAGCGGAATCTCCTCCGGTTTCACAAAGGAGAAACCATTCGGCCAGAGGATCGTCCTGAGGAAGAGTCGCTCTGAAATCGGCGAGGGCTTTTTGAACGCTGGGGGCTTTCATCGTTTCCGCAGCCATCACGATATCAAGTCCCAGGCCAGGGGCGAGTTTACCCCTCTTCAATTGGCCGAGTTTGTTGGTGATCACCTTATGGGCTTCCGGGTTGTTGAGCGTTCCGAGGGTTTTGAGTGTCGCTTGCTTCTCGGCCAAGGTGGCTTTTTTGCTGTTGAGGGTTTTGATCAACAAAGCGAGCGCATTGTCGCCGGGATGATTCTTCAGGAGAAGCGCGCGGGCCCGGCTGCGGAGTTGGGCATTGGAGCCGTTGGCGATCTTTTCCAGTTTCGTTTTCCAGGCAGGGTCATCGCCATGGGCTTTGGCGAGGAGGTCGAGCGCGAGCAGGCGGGCTTCATCGGAAGAGTTTTGTTGCTCAAGATAAGAGGTGAGAAGGTCAGGGGAAATATCGAAGTTCCGGACCTGTGCGAGCTTCAAGCCCCAGGGCAGAAGGCTCGCAGAGTGGGCATCGCTGCTCGCGGATTTGAAAAAGCTGGCAAGTTGGGTTTGGAGATCGTTGGGGAGCTCGGTGCGATCTTGGGGGAGAGTGCGGACAAATCCCGTGACGGGGTCGGCCACCGGTGGATTGTCCCAATCGAGAAGCACCACGATGGCGTCCCGGCGCACCCGGGAGTCGATGGTATGATCGTTCACGATTCCAACGATGGTTTCAAGGTCTGACGCTTGGGCCAAGGTCCAGGCGGCATAGAGAGACCGGCGAGCACTCAGCGGGTGATATTTCACCGTGGGAGTGACGCGCTTGGCAATCTGGTGTGCGCGCTTGGAGAGCGCGGCAAAGGCACCGCGAATGTTTTCGTCGTAGGCACCCCGGATGGCTTCCTGTCGGACCGCGGTATCGGGGTCATCAAAAAAGGCCGCAATTTCAGCCGCACCTTGGCGGCGTAACGCAACCGTGGCGGCCCGACGAATGGCAGGGGATTGATTATTTTTGAGTTCAGTGAGCGTGTGAGGCTTTGCGCATTTGGCGAGGACCATGATTCCGCTGTGACGGGCGACAACATCCTTGTCATTGTTCCGAGCGAGAAACGCGAGCGCGGGATCGACCGAGTTTTCGTGTCCATGATTGGCGAGGGCGATGGCGGCAAGGCCTGCGACTCGAAGGGACGGGTCATCGAGCGCAGCAATCAAATCGGACTGGAAGGCATCCAGTAGCCCGGGGTGGTTGCCAAGTGTTCGCGCCGTGTTTGCCCGCACTTCCAGTTCTGGGTCCTGAAAGAGGCCACGAAGTGATTCCAGCGCCGAGGGCGAAGTCTGGGCGAGTTGTCCGATCCCCCAGATTCCATGAATCCGGCGCATCAACGGCTGATCGTTTTTAATCGCGTTCTGGAAGAACTGGAGGGAAGAGAGTTCGCGTTCTGCGAGCGCAAATTGAGCCCGTTGCCGAACTCGCTGATCCGGGTGGTCCAGCAGCTCAAAGAGGAGGGAGGAGTCGAGCTTCTGGAATCCCTCGGCGAAAAGTTTTTTTACGGACTGAATGTTGGGAGCATTCAGGTCCTTGCGGCCGGAAACGGTGTAGATATTCCCTTTTCCAGATTTAGTCCAACCTCCGCCGTAGTCGGAGAGATACATTTTCCCATCGTAGCCCCAGTCCAAGTCGGTGAGGGCGATTCCTTTGAGAAAATTTTCCTGTCGTCCGAGTTTGAACTCTGCGCCCTCGAGCTTGAGGGTGAAGTTTTCGATCACACAGCGCTCGGCCGAGGCCACGTAGCCCACGACGAAAAAACTGTCGGCATAGCGCTCCCCAAAGCTTGTAACGCCGGGGTGATAGGCAAAGCCGCAGGGGCCATTTACGCTGTAGGCGATGGGCGGATTAATGTGTGCGGGTTGGCGGTCGTGACGAGTGTTCCACATTCCTTCATTCATCCAGGCGTCAACTTGCTCTACTTTCTTCGAGGGGAGGGGGCCGAGATGGTCGAAGACCACGTTCCCGAATGACACGATGGTTTGGTGGCCCATTTTCCAGCCGGAATCGCCGTGTTCGACGAGGTAAACGATGCGTTCGCGGTCCCCCTTGTCGTAGTCGTTGTCCACGGTGAAGAGATTTCCAAAACGGTCGAAGACGATCTCCTTGGGATTTCGCAAATTGACGTAAAATTCCTCGAAGTCCGAACCATCGGGATTGCAACGAAACACCCCACCGCTATCGGGGCGGGCGAAGGTCTTGCCATTTTGCTCGACGTGATAGCCGCGATCACCGATCGACCAGTAGAGTTTGCCGTCGGGCCCGAAGGCGAAGCCGTTCATATCATGTCCCGAGAAGCTGACCCGCACGCCAAAGCCGTCGATGAGGGTTTTTACTTCTTCGGCTTCCCCATCGCCATCGAGATCCTTCAGGCTGTAAACGCCGGGAATCATGGCGAAGTAAACGGTGCCATCCTTTTCGATGAGTCCACCGGAAGGGCCGGCGAGAGCGTCATTAAAGTCATCTCGGAAGATTTTCATTTCATCAGCCTTGCCGTCTCCATCGGTGTCAGTGAGTTGCTTGATGACTTCGGAATCCTTGGTGAACTCTTCCCAGAGAAGATACTCCTTGTGCTTGCCGGACCAATGCTTGTGGAAGGCTTCGCGATCGGCGAGGGTCATTGCGGAAATGTCCCCATTGACGCGCTCTTTGAGGAACTTGCCTCCGGGGCCGCCGTGGCGGATGTCCTGAACCTGCACGCGCCAGCGGTTTGTCTCTGCGACATAAACCCGGCCCTGGGCATCAAGGCAAAGGGTGGTGACATTTCGCACCATCGCCTGATCGGCGAATTGCGCGATGGAAAAACCGGCAGGTAAATGAATGTCTGGAAAGTTCTCAGTCGGTCTAAGTTGACCAGGAAGAGTGGAAATCTGGAGAATGGCTGAGGCCAAGAGAACGAACTTCATGAGTGGTATTTTACGGGGATTGGGAGGGAAAAATTACAGCGGGGTGGAGATGATCAGGAAGCGCCGTTGGCCTTTCCGGATTTGCAGAATCGATCTCGGGTAAATCGCTCAAAACGATCATTAATAGGCCAAAGGAAGGTAAGCGGGGTCCGCGTCACCAGACTCTGATTCCAGAGGCGGGGGTGAAGGGCTTGATGATCTCCAATCGGTTCATCTCGGTATTTCGCACGGAGAGTTTCGAGGAGGGCCTGGTGGAGGTCGCGGAGGACGAGACTTGAAATTTACTGGAAACGGATCGGATCGAGGCGTGGGTCTGTCGCTCCCTCGGCGATCATTCGGCCGGTCACCGGGCCGAGGCTGAGGCCGAGCATGGCATGACCGGTCGCGATAGTGACGTTTTTTATTCCGGGAGCGGGCCCGATGTAAGGTAGGCCATCCGGGGTGCAGGGGCGCAGACCTGACCATGGTTTGAGTGCCTTGAAGTTCTCCCTTTGAAACTGAGGGAAAAAGGAACGGAACGAGTTGAAGATTCCCTCGAGTCGGCGGTGGTCGATGGAGGTGTCATTCCCGCAAATTTCCATCGTTCCTGCGATGCGGAGCTTTCCACCCATTGGAGTGACGGCGACCCGGCCTTCTTTTAAAAGGGAGCAGAGGGTGGGGAGCTGAGGAGGATTCTCGAGAGTGACCGAGTAACCCTTTCCCGCTTGCATCGGAAGTTTGAGATTGAGGCCGCGAGCGAGCTCGGGAGACCAGGAACCAGCGGCCAAAACGAGATGAGAGACCGGAATTTCCTCTCCGTTTTTGGTGGTCATGCGCATGACTTCGTCGTCCTTCAAGTGAAAGTTGGAAACATCGCCAGCGATGAAAGTTCCTCCGTATTTTTTGATTCCTTCCTTGAGTGCGGTGAGGAAAAGTTGGGAGTCGAGATGGCAGTCCTTGGAAAACCATATTCCACCTTTGGCGTTTATCTCGATATCGGGGTCGAGTTCGCACAGCCGCTCAGGTGAGCAGACCTCGGCTTCGACTCCGAGCGCATTGGCGAGTTTGGCCACTTCGGCCTCTTCATGAAGTCCGGCCTCGGTTTGGCAGAGGTTCAGGAGTCCTTTCCTGACGAGAGGGAAATCGAGTTCGTCGGCGAGTTGCTCGAAGAGGGAGCGGCTTTCAAGGTTGAGATCGCGTAACAACTCTTGCGAGTTTTCGACGTGGCGTTTGTTGGAATGTCGGAGGAATTGCCAGCACCAGGAAATGAGATCACGGTTGAGGCGGGGCCGGATAAAAAACGGGCTCCGTGGATTGAGCATCCATTTCAGGCCTTGGGTCACCACGCCGGGAGCCGCCAGAGGGATGAAGTGGCTCGGGACGACCATTCCGGCATTTTTATCAGAGCATTGATTCCGATGTGCGGCGTTGCGATCAATGACCGTCACGGCTTCGCCCTTTTTGGCGAGAAAGTATGCGGAGCAGAGCCCGATCACGCCGCCGCCAATGACGAGATGTCTGGGCTCGGAGCTCATTTTTTCCGGGCCTCCTCCCGGGCCTCCTCCCGGGCCGCCCAGCGGATGGCCTCTAGAAGATGCTGGCGCCCAAAAGGCGTTTCAAGAGAGCGAACATCGTGCCCGAGTTCGGTGTAAAAAAAACGACCATCGTTCAGGGTATTAATCCAAGCAATGGGGTGGTCTTTACCCATCGCCCTGCCGCCCCGCTTTTTAAAAAAATCGCGGACGGGTTCATACGTTGATTCATCGACTCGAAGAAGGACCTGAAAGCCGGGAAGTCCGGTGACGGAGCGGTCGTGATTTGTCCAGTCGGCTTTATATCTGAAGGAATCGCCAAGGCCTTTCACCGCAGGATGGTCCTTGGCTTCGGGGTCGACGATGATCCTGGCCTCAAGAAAGTCCGAATCACTGTTGAAATCGCACCCGCCAAGTTTGTTGAGCCAGGGCCATTCGGTTTGCCGAACCAAAGCGGCGTGCAGCGCGACGATTCCACCGCCTTTGGCATACCAGTCTTCGACTGTCTTGCGTTGTTTTTCGTCCAGAATTTTGGTGAGAGAATTCGAATTGTTCAGCACCAAGACCTGATAGCGGTCAAGCATCGCGGTGAGGTCCTTAGGGGTCTCGGTGACATCGACCTGCATCTTTAATTCACCGCTGAGCCGGGCAAGCCAGCCGTTGATGGCAGCAGTTTCAGGATGCCGATACCAGCCGGTCCCTGAGAAGACGAGGACCTTGCCGGTGTTCTTCGGTCCGCGATCGTGAGCAAAGCATGGCGCAATGAAGAGGGCGCAAAGGGTGATGAATAAGAAGCGAGTCATGAGATGCGTGATTTAATCCTGTGCGCCAGCCCATTGCGACCACCAGTTTCGGAATTTCCGCCATTGGGATTCGAGGAAAGCGGATTGGCTCGGGGTGAGTTTGTCCGAAGCATTGAGCTGGTGTTCGTAGGCACGGTGCCCCTCGAGAACCATAAGCGCCTTGTAGTAGAGAACAAGGTCCGGACCTTCGTCGAAGCGGGAAAGAACATGGAGTGCTTCCTCGAGCTCTTTGGCGGATGTGGCGGCTTGCGCGTCACCTTTCGCGGCGCGCTTGCAGAGTTCGACATATCGGAGAATTTCGCGTGGAAGGGCATTGCCGACTCCGGTAATGGCACCACCGGCTCCGCAGTTGAGGAAGCCGTGATAAACCTGCGTGTCGACTCCCACCATCAGAGTGAGGTTGGGATCGCCACTGGTGATGTGCTCGGCCGCATAGGTCAGCGAGTCCGCTCCACCAAACTCCTTGAAGCCCACGAGGTTGTTATGTTGCTCGCGAAGCGCAAAGAAGAGGTCAGCTTTGGTTTCGTAACCGTAGTAGGGGCTGTTGTAGATAACTGAAGGAAGGTCATCGCCCGCTGAGAGCACGGCGGAAAAGTGATCTTTTTGTGCAGCCGGGGAAATGCCTCGGGAGAGCAGGCGGGGGATCATCATGAGGCCATGCGCTCCGCAAGATTTGGCATGCGCTGCATGAGCAACGGCTTGTCGGGTGCTTTGGGCGCCTGTCCCGACGATGACGGGAATCCCGGCATCGACCAGAGCGGCTACTCCGGCCTGACGTTGTTCATCGGAAAGAAGGGGCCAATCACCCATCGAGCCGCAGTAAACAACGGCCCGCATCCCGTGATCGATCAGTTCTTTTGCGGTGGTGACGAGGGCGCCGAGATTCGGAGTGCCTTCCGCATCGCAGGGTGTCATCAAGGCGGGAATTGTTCCTTGGAAAATATTGGAGCTCATGAGGTGTGGGTGTTGTTAACGATTCTTTTGATCCCGAGGGGATTGGCTTCCTGCAGTTCTGCGGGAAGAGCGGCATCGGGGAAATCCTGCCAGGAAATAGGGCGAGTGAATCGCTCGATGGCCAGAGTACCGACAGAAGTGCTGCGACCATCGGAAGTGGCTGGATAGGGCCCGCCGTGGATCATTGAGGGGCAGACTTCGACTCCCGTCGGAAAGCCATTGAAGATCAGGCGGCCGACCCGGTTTTGAAGAGACTGAATGAGAGCGGTATTTTCCGACAGCTCGGCTTCGGTGGCATGAATGGTGCCGGTGAGCTGGCCTTCGAGTCGGGCCAAGACGGAGGGCAGGTTTTCCGGTGAGCCGGTCACGATGAGAGTGGCGGGACCGAAGCATTCATCTTGCAGGGAAAGGTCATTCGAAAAAGTTTCCTGATTGGCCATGAAGACGGCGGGAGCTCCTTCGCCGATTGCAAGGGCGAGGGTGATGACTCCGGTGCTCTCCTTGAGTTCCCTGGCTCGTTCCTGATAGGCAGAAGCGGTGTGAGCGTTGAGCATGGTGGCACCCGTGCCAGCTGAAACGAGTTCGGTGATTTTTTGGAGGAAGGCTTCGGTGCCGTTTTCTGGAAGGAAGACGAGACCGGGGTTGGTGCAGAACTGACCGGCGCCAAGCATGAGGGAGCCGAAAAGTCCTTCGGCGAGCTCTTCTCCTTTTTCAGCGAGGGCTGCTGGAAGGATGATCACGGGATTGATCGAACTCATCTCCGCGTAAACCGGAATCGGCTGGGGACGGGCGGCGGCAATTTTCATCAAAGCAGTGCCTCCTGCTTGTGATCCGGTAAAGCCGACGGCCTGAATCACGGGAGACTCAACCAAGGCTTGTCCAAGATCTTGTGAACCGTAGAGGAGGGAGAAAGTGCCTTCCGGCATGCCGTTGTCTTGCGCGGCTTTTTGAATGCAGCGCCCGGCGATCTCGGCCATGCCCGGGTGAGAGCGGTGGGCTTTGACGATCACAGGGCATCCGGCGGCCAGAGCAGAGGCGGTGTCACCCCCGGCGGTGGAGAAGGCGAGGGGGAAATTGCTTGCGCAGAAGACGGCAACGGGACCCAAGGGGCGAAGCATGCACCGGAGGTCGGGCTTGGGGATGGGCTCGCGGTCGGCAATGGCGTGGTCGATCCGGGCGTGGACCCATGAGCCTTCCTCGATGAGTCCGGCGAACATCCGGAGCTGTCCGCAAGTGCGTCCGGCTTCGCCGCGAATGCGGGCTTCCGGGAGTCCGGTTTCGAGAGGGCCACGGGCGGCGAGTTCTTCGATGGAGTTTTCAATCTCCGAGGCGATGGCGGATAAAAAAGCTGCACGGCTTGTGGGGGTGGTTTCAGAAAAAGGCGTGGCCGCGGACCCGGCGAGTGACAGGGCTTGCGCTAATTCATCCGGGCTCGCGGGCGAATAGCTGGGCTCGAGGGCATCACCAGTTGCGGGGTTCACTCCGTGGAGAGTGGCGTTGTGATCGGAGCCGCGAGCGAAGCCAATGATGGAGGTGCCTTTTAATGAATCAGTCATGGGTCGGGAAGTTTATGATGGTGAAATTCCAAAAGCAAACGGTGCGTTTGGGTCGATGAGGAGATTGGCTTCGGCTGTGATGAACGCGGAGCCGGTGACGATGGGAATGACCCCTCCTTCGGGGCCAGCGTGTTTGCGAATCTGTCCCTGAAATACGGTATTGAGGATGCCGGCCTGTCGCCAGGTTTGTCCCTCTTGAAGAATGCCGTCGTCAGCGAGACAGGCCAGCTTGGCGCTGGTGCCCGTGCCGCAGGGTGAGCGGTCGTAGGCCTTGCCGGGGCAAAGGACGAAGTTTTTGGAATCAGCGGAATCGTCGGCAGGCGGAGCCAAGAGTTCGACGTGATCGATTTCCCCGCCATCGTCTCCAGTGATTTCTGCTGCTGCGAGCTCTTGCCGCATGGACCAGCTTAAACGGATCAGTTCCTCGATGTTTGCCAGATCCACCGCTACTCCGGTAGGAGCGTTGGCGAGAAAAAACCAGTTCCCCCCCCATGCGACATCCCCCCTGATGGTTCCGTATTCGGGAATGGTGACGGCGACTGCGGTGGCAGAACGATAACTCCGAACGTTCTCCACCGTGACGAGGCCTCCTTCGGCCAAGGTGACTGTGACCACTCCAGTGGGGGTTTCGATTCGGTGGGTCCCGATCTCAATCCGGCCCAAATGATGCAGGGTTACGGTCAGTCCGATGGTCGCATGGAGGCAGCCATGCAAGACGTCGACGTTGTTAAAAAAGAGGACTCCACAGACACAACTTTCGTCGCTTGGTTTGCAGATCAAGGCTCCCACCATGGCCTCGTGCCCTCTAGGCTCGCAGACGACAGCGGTTCTTAGCCAATCCATCCTTTTACGGAAGTCAGTTCGTTTTTCGACCATCGTGGCGCCTTCGGGTGCGGGAGCTCCGGCGATCACCACTCGGGTCGGTTCGCCTCCCGTATGGGAGTCGATGACTTGAATGCGTTGGAATTGGCTCACGGGGATGAAGATAGAGAGTATGCTTTAAGCTGTCTTGAGCAAAGTGAGAGAGATTACTGCTTCTTCGGCATGAAGTGGGTGATCAAGAAAAGTGAACCCACTCTCAGTGATGACTCCTTTCAAGGGCTGGGCGCCCTTGGTCGGGAGAGTTGGGGGGTGATGTCACTTTGAGAGAGTTGTCGGACTGATTTTGTGTTTTCCGAGTGGCGGATTGACAGGTCACGGAAAGGCTGGCTAGTCCTATGCATTGGAAAAAGGTGTCGTCTTTCGGTCCAACTCAAACAAACAAATGAAAACATCCCTTCAACTTTCCGGACTCGTGTCAGCGCTGGCGGCACCGGCGAGTGCAGCGATCGTTCGGACCGGGGCGCCGAGCGCCGATCCCTTTGACGATGCCAACAGGGACTTCTTCGGTTCCCGCATGACCGTCATTCCAGCAGTCCCCGAGCCTTCCGGCGTGTTTTTCGCCGGATTGGGAGGGCTTCCGATGGGTTTTCGTCGCCAAAAGTAACCCCCCTCCGGAAATTATTTCAGAAGAGGAGTCGTGGATCACCCCCCCCTTTTATTGTCCGATGAAACGCGCATTCTGGTCCATCGCACTGGTGACCTCAGCTTTTTGGGGGAGCCTTCTTCCTGCTGTAGGTGCTGATGTCATTATCAGCGAGTTTCTTGCGTCCAATGTTTCGGGAATCACTGACGAAGATGGTGATGATTCCGATTGGATTGAACTCTCAAACATCTCGGAGAGTCCGGTAGACCTCGCCGGGTGGCATTTGACGGACCGGAGCGATGAATTGGATCAATGGACGTTCCCTTCCCTAATTTTAAATGTCGGAGAAGAGGTCGTGATTTTTGCTTCGGGAAAGAACCGCGCGCTTGCAGGTCAGGAGCTCCACACGAATTTTAAATTGGGCACAAGCGGAGAGTATCTTGCGTTGGTTCGTCCCGATGGTGTGACGGTCGAAAATGACTTTGCTCCGGCATACCCCCAGCAATATCCTGATGTTTCTTATGGCATCGGAACTTCGGGTGGGACCACTGTTCTACTGGCTGGAGCAGATGCTCCCCTGAAATACAAGGTGCCTGCCGATGCCTCCGAAGATGTGGGGAGTGCCAATGCGTGGAATGAGTTGACCTTTAATGACAGCAGCTGGACCTCGGGCAATATGGGTGTGGGATACGCGACAGCGGCCTCCGATCCGTATGACGCCTTTATTGGTAACAACGGAGATCTGCAACAAGTGCTCTATAGGGAGAACACCACGGTTTACCTTCGGGTTCCTTTTCAAATCACGAATCCCGCGGAAGTGACCGCCTTGGAATTTTCCGCGCGTTATGACGACGGCTTTGGGATCTCAATCAACGGAAGTCCCTTTCTGGCGACCGCGAATGATCCCACTGACGGAGTGTGGGATTTTGAAGCCAGAGCAGGAGGGTCGCACAGTGATTCTCTGGCGATTGCGCTGGAAGCTTTTGCCATCGATTTGAATCAGGTCAATCTGGTAGCGGGAAGGAATGTGCTGACCGTTCATGGGTTGAATCGAACGCCGACCAATTCAGATTTTTTGTTCGATGGTGAACTCAAGGCACTGATTTCTTCGGCTGGTGGTCAGGATGAAGTTTACATGGCCTCGCCCACTCCCGGGAGCGAGAATGGAGCCGGCGTGACCAATCTGGGCCCGGTGGTCCGGGGCGTGACGGAGAACCCTCCACGGCCAGATCTCGCTCAGGAGTCTACCTTGCTGGTGACGGCCAAGGTGACAGCGACCGAAAATCCCGTGGATCGGGTTGACCTGTTTTATCGGCGCGGATTCCTGGCCGAGAGTTCGCTTCAGATGCTCGACGATGGCATCAATGGAGATGTCTTGGCTGGAGATGGCGTGTTCAGTGTGCAGATGCCCTTGGCCGGGTTGGAAGCGGGAGAGATGATTCGCTGGCGGGTGGAGGCCAGGGACGGAACCGGAGTGGTTTCGAAGGAACCTTTCTTTAGTGATCCGCTTAACTCGCCTGAATACTTCGGAACAGCTGCGGTGGATCATGCCGTGGTTTCCGATCTCCCGGTTTTGGAATGGTTTATTCAAAATCCCAGTGGGGCGAATAATCGGACCGGAACACGAGCCTCGGTGATTTATCTGGGTGAGTTTTATGACAATATTTTTTGCCGCGTTCGCGGGGCTTCTTCGTCCGGCTTGGCGAAGAAGAGTTACAAGTTTGATTTCAATACGGGACACCATATGCGCATCGATGATGATCCTGATTCCGTGCGGGTGGAGGAGTTCAATCTCAACACCACTTGGACGGACAAAGCCTATGTGCGCCAGTCACTGAGCTACGATGTCTATGATTTGGCAGGATCACCGGGCTGTGTGAGCTTTCTCACCCGGGTCGAGCAGAATGGGGCTTTCTTCAGTGTTGCCGCCTTCATCGAGCAAGTGGATCAGCGTCTCTTGCGGAGAGAAAAGAGAATGGATGATGAGGGCGCTCTTTACAAAATGTTCAATGGGGTCACCAGTGGCACCAGCGGAGTGGAGAAGAAGAATCGGAAGCATGAATCGAATGCTGACCTGATTGCACTCGTCAATGGCATTAATACCAGCGGGGTTACGCTGGAAAACTATATCTTTGATCACATCGATCTTCCGCGTCAGCTCAACTACATGGCGGCGACTGTTCTCACGCAGAACAACGACAACATGAAGAAGAACTTTTACCTCTATCGGGACACCGAAGGAAGTGGTGAGTGGACGCAGTTGCCCTGGGACACTGATCTTACCTGGGGGAGTCACTACATGACCAATGACAGCATTTCC
This sequence comes from Akkermansiaceae bacterium, assembly GCA_049889835.1. Classification (GTDB taxonomy): domain Bacteria; phylum Verrucomicrobiota; class Verrucomicrobiia; order Verrucomicrobiales; family Akkermansiaceae; genus SW10. The sequence continues at coordinate 48,432 of JBMHCQ010000010.1, read as the reverse complement.
CATGACGGAATATGGGCCACGGCAGATTGGATCCTTGGTGGAAGGAGCAGCAATGCGCGACTCTCTCCCAGTCATCCTTTCGTGGGTGCGCAGGAGTATCTCGGAAACCGGAGTTGGAATAAGATGATCGACAAGCTTCTGGAAAACGATCGCTTCAAAGAGATGTTTCGGAGGCGTCTGCGTACCTTGATTGATGAGTTGATGCTCACCTCGGTGATTGATGACCGGATTGATGCCATGGAGCTCGCTTTGGGGAATGATGCAGTTCTGGACAAGAATAAGTGGGGGCAGTTTGGACAGCAGCAGACCTTGGCGGAAGCACTGGGGATTTTGCAAAATGATTACCTCGTTCCGAGAAGAACTCATCTTGCAGTCACTCACCTCGCAAGCAATTCCAGGAGTTATCCCTTTGGTCCCGCGACTTCGGCATTGCTGCCAGATGCCCAAGTGATGAGCCCCCAGTTAAACTTCGGAGACTATGAGGCGAGTCCAGAGTCTGGTAATCAAGATGAGGAATTCATCGAGATTCAGAATACGAACAACCTTGCGATTGATCTTACCGGGTGGAAGTTGGAGGGAGGGGTGGACTTTGAGTTTCTGCCCGGGACAATTATTGAGGCCAACCGCAGTCTTTTTGTCAGCCCCGAGGTGGCGACCTTCAGGGCCCGTTCGGAGAGCCCCACAGGTGGCGAGGGGTTGAATGTGGAAGGTGGTTATGAGGGGCAGATTTCAGCGCGGGGAGAGATGATTAGTTTGATCGATCCTGGTGACTCGGTTGCGGCGGTTTTAACAACGTCGAGCGACCCTTCGGATCAACAAAACGCCTTGAGAATTACCGAGATTTTCTTCGCTCCTACCGGAGGGAAAGAGTTTGAATTTATCGAGGTCCGGAATGTGGGGGGCACGGTGCTGGACCTCGCAGGTGTTTCATTCAGTGACGGCGTGGAGGCCATTCTGAGCGGGACTCTGGCGCCCGGTGAGTATGGGCTGGTGGTGTCCAATCCGGTAAATTTCCCGGGCCAAAACATCGTGGGAACCTACACCGGTGCTCTCAATAACGGAGGAGAGCAGCTCACCCTTCGAGACTCGGTGGGCGAGAATATTCTCTCGTTTGACTACGAGGGCGATTGGTTTTTGCCGGCGCAGAATTTGGGCTACAGTCTTGAAATTCGTGATGACTCGGTGAGCTGGCAGACTTGGGATGAGCGGTCCAGCTGGGCCATCAGCAGTGATCTGGGTGGTTCACCGGGTACTGCGGATCCCGGTAACTGGGGTCAGGATTACCGCTCCTGGTCGGAAGAACATTTTTCGGTGGCTCAGCTCGCAGACCCCCTCATCAGTGGGCCGGCAGCGGATGCCAGTGGTGATGGCATGACGAATCTACTGAGCTATGCCTTGGGCTTGAATCCAAATCACGACAATTATGATGCGCTTCCAGTGGTCTCAACCACGGGCAATGAGGTGCAATTGAGTTTTTCCCGAGCGAGCAAAACAGTTGATCTCGAAATGGTAGTCGAAGTGTCTCATGATCTCCAAAATTGGGACCCCACCGCTTCTCAGATTTCAGTAACAGCCAATCCCAGTGGCGGAGAAGATGTCGTCTACCGAAGCAATTTTAATGGATCCGACCAAGCCCGGCAGTTCATGCGGGTAAGGGTCAAATTCAAGTAAATCACTCAATCAATAAATGCAGCTATGAAAACAAACCATACCCTCAACTTCCTGCTGGGCACGGCGGCTCTCACCGTGCTGGCCAAAGCAGATTATCCGGGTGTCGTTAATACCGACAACCCGCTCGCCTATTATCGTTTCGAAGAAGCGGCTGGAGCAACCACTCTTGTTGATTCCTCTGGAAACGGTCTTGATATCGATTACAGCGCTCCGATCGGTACGACTGAAATTGGAGTGCCCGGAGGGCTCGGCCTCGGTGTTCTTTTTAATGCGGATGGATCACTCCTGACCCCATTGCTTCTCGACCCCTCGGTGGGAGATTTTACGATCGAAGCGGTGATTCGCGCTGATGAACCGGGTGCTGCCGGCACGGTGGTGATCGCAAACCAAGATGGCGCGGGAGGAATCGGTCGAAGTAATCTCGTCGTCAACGGGAACCGAGCCATTACCACCTTTTCAGGCGGTCAGACTACTGCAGCAAACGAGTCTGCCAGTGAAGGCCGCTTCGACCACATTATTTTGACCTATGATCAAAGCGCCGGAGCACTCGGTGAAACGACGTTCCGATTTTGGGTCAATGGTGAGGAAAGAGGCATGGGGACTGCGGTTGCCGAGGGGGCTGACGGGAGCTGGGTGATTGGCTCTCACAAGAGTCAGGCGAGCCAGTTTTTCAGCGGAGTGATCGATGAGGTATCCATCTACGACAAGCGTCTCGATGATCCAAACGGCGACGGCGATAATTCTGATTCCCGGGTCTCGGCCCACTATAAGGAGTATCTCACAGATACCGATACCGTGGTGAGCTTCGAGAGTGATGTGCCCTATCTTGATGGAGGACAAAGCGCGACTTTAAGTTGGAAGGTTTCCCCTGTTTTGACCGCATTGACAATTGATGATGGAACCGGACCAGTGGATGTGCTGGCAGATACGGTGGATTGCTTCGGGACTATGACCGTTTCTCCGACCGTAACGACCACTTACACGATTTCGGGAGAAGGCCCACTTGGAACGGAATCGATTGAGCTTACCGTAGTTGTAGATGAGCCCGCCGTGGTGGACAGTTTTACGTCCAATTTTGATGAGATCCCGGCTGGTGGGCAGATCACCCTTTCATGGGAGGTCTCCAACGGAACATCGGTGAGTATCGACAACGGAGTCGGTCCCGTCGACAACCTCTCTGGAAGTGCGACCGCCACTATCACCGGACCGACAACCTTCACCTTGACGGCTACGAATTCCCAAGGTGATGTTACCGCTCAAGTAACCATTGATATCATTGCCTTGGAGCACCCCAATCTGATCACGCACTGGAAAGTCGGGGAAGCCGAGGGGGAAGCTGCTGGCTCCGCATTAATTTCAGAAGCCGGGCCGGCATTTGCCGGAACATTTGTAGGAAATCCAACATTTGATACCTCAGATCCCGCTCCCGTTCCGGGAGGGTCGACAGCTTCGATTGTCTTCGATGGTGAAGGGAGCTGGATTGATGTGCTCGGCTATAACGGAATCGGAGGAAGTGATGCCCGGACCGTCGCGTTCTGGTTCAAGGGGCCTGCGACGCAGACCATGAATAATGCAACTCTGGTTTCCTGGGGAACCGGCGCGACCGGGCAACGATTCGATACCCGGGTGAACAATAACTCGAGCGGGATTATCCGCACTGAAGTCTCCGGCTCCGGAAGTAACGGAACCGCGGTCATCGCCGACGACACTTGGCACCATTGTGCGGTTGTTTTTGATCCGACCGAAGGAACAACGATTGGAACAGTCAAATTCTATATCGATGGTGTCTTGGACACTCTGTCGGTTGTTGGTGGCACCGAATTGAATACCAGTCTGGCGAACCCTCTTCGGATCGGAGCATCTCGTGCGCTCCCCAATCGTTCCTTGACTGGTAAAATGGATGATATCCGAATCTATAACGCCGCGCTGGCTGAAGACGAAATTCTGGCGCTTTATGAATTCCAGGGACCCGAAATCATTGAGGTGACCGATCTTGAAGTTCTCGGTGATGGCAGCGTCCAGCTCACTTGGAGTGCGTCTCCTGGAGAATATGCTCTCGAGTATTCCTTCGATCTTGAGGACGGTAATTGGATCGAGCTGAGCGATAGCGAAGTCATCGAAGATGGCGAAACCGAAGGCTCATCTGTTGATTCGTCCATCGCTCCAAACGCGGCCAACACCAAGGTCTTCTATCGCTTCCTGAAGATCGACTAAGCTGAGCCGTCCAAAGCGTCGGTTTTCCGCTGGCGTTTTGAATCGCATCAAACAAGCGCGGATCTTCCGGCTCCTTGGAGCTGGAGTCCGCGCTTTGAGTATCCGGGGGCGTCTTCGGTAAGATTCCAGAAATCTTCAGGCGTCCACCAGACATTCAGGGCTTCCACCAGGCATCAAGAAGCGTGGTTAGTTCTTTCACCTTTTTGGGATTTTGGTCCGCAAGGTTCTGCTTTTCATGGGGGTCCTTGGAGAGCTGGTAGAGCTCGGGTTTTCCGTCGGGGTTGTTCGGGTGCGCCGCGGGGCGTCCGGCATAGGGAAGACCGTAATTTTGCTCATCATGAAGGAGGAGCTTCCAATCGCCGTGCACGATGTAGCGGGATTCCATGTTGGCGGTGCGATCCCCGAGATCGAACATGTCGTGATTGCCATCATAACCGTAGATGGTGTCCCGCTTTTCAAGCGCAGCGGTGTCGCGGAGGTCAATCCCAGTCATGGATTTGGGAACTTCAATTCCGGCGATCTTCAAAATGGTGGGGGCGATATCGATCGATGAAACAAGAGTCTCTTGGTCCATCCTGGGGGCGATTTTCCCAGGCCATTTGATCATGATGGGAGTACGGATGCCCATTTCGTAGGGAGCCTGCTTCGAGAGAGGAGCATAGCGGGCGGAGTCGGAAGACTGAATCCAGCCGTTGTCGGTTACGTAAATAATGATGGTGTTTTCGGCGAGACCGCGTTGATCCAATTCCTTAAAAAGCGTGCCGCAAGTCTGGTCGAACCACTCGACCATGGCGTAGTAGCGGGCGACGAACTTGCTCTTCTCCTTTTTGAGATACTTGTCGAAGAGAGCCTTCGGAGGATTATGAGGCGTGTGGGGGAGGAAGGGGGCGTGCCAGATGAAGAAAGGCCTTTTCTTGGCAGCCGCTTCATCGAGGAAACTCTGGATGGGCTGGATGCCGTGCCGCGAGATTCGAAGGCCGGCATCTCCGTGACGCCCTCCCTTGGCGGGATCGGCATGAGTCATCGCGTGGGTGAAGCCATGGCGCTGGGGTTTGCCTTCCCACCACTTGCCGGTTTGCAACGAGAGATAGCCCTGCTTGCCTAGGAGGCGGGCGAGGCCGTCATGCTGCTCAAATTCTGCGTAGATCGATTCATGAAGCTTCACACCCTCGGGCTTCTTTCGATCAAACTTTCTTTGGCCTGCCCTCCCGTTACGGAGATCGTTCCCCGTGATTCCGTGAACAGGAGTGTGAAGTCCGGTGAAGATGGAAGCGAGAGAGGGCCGGCACAGTGGTGAGGTGACGTATCCCCGGGTATACGTAAGGGATTCTTTGGCGAACTGATCGAGGACGGGCGTTTCGATGGTCTCATGTCCCAGAAATGAGTAATCGGTCCAAGATTGGTCATCCGAAAGAATCAGCAGAACGTTCGGCCGTTCGGCCGCCGAAAGAAGGTTTAGGAAAAGAGTGAAGATTAAGAAAAGGTTCATGAACAAGGGTTAGAATGTGCGGTCTCCTCTGTGAAGCGAAAGGTGGGACTGCTTTCAAAAAGCCTCAGTAATCTCAGACCATCTCAATACTCTAACTTAAAACTGTCCGCTTGACGGGGAAGCTTACACTTCGCTTCCTCTTTTTGCTTTCCGGAAACGCAAATATTAGAGGCTTCGGGGGATCAATGATCTCTTGGTCAGAGTGCCATCGAGCTTAAGAGTATAACCCTACGTCACCGCTGCCGTGCCCTGAGGACTCATATGGCTCGAAGTCTATGGTTATCTTGAGCCCCAAACCGCCTCCATTACACCAAATAGGCTTCGGTTAGGGATGGGATTACGAGGACTCTTTACTCCTCGGCAGGCATTGCAAACCTGAGGAATTTCTTACCCTCGGTAAGCGGGAGTTCTACTTCTGCGAATTCCCCACTGGGGGCCCACGAGGTGAGATCAGTAGATTCCTCGATCATCATTTTGAAGATGAGTGACCCGTTTTGGGTCGGAGTAACAATCACTGATCCTGCGCGAGCTTCTTGGAAATCTTCAAGGGTGGGGCGAGCATCACGCTCCGCGACAACAGCATCGAATTCAGTCTGGGTAGGTCGAAGCTCTAGAGCAGCAATTCGCTCAATCTTATTTGCGATCTCTGCGTCTTTTGCGGCGATTGAATCGACAAGGATCCCAAGTTGGGATTTCATCTTTTGAATCTCAGTCGCATTAAGAAGAACCTGATTGCTCGTAGTGATATTGCTCAAGATGGCGTCAGGGTAGAGTGTATCTTCTAAATCAGCGTCAGTAAAATCTGCATTACTAAGGTTGGCTCCAGTGAAATTGACTCCCTTAAGATTAGCTCCCTTTAAGTTAGCCTCGGTTAAGTCAACTCTAGTAAAATTACTATCTTCAGCTTCAAGGTTGGAGAGATCAGCACCGGAGAGATCAGCACCAGAGAGATCAGCGCCAGAGAGATCAGCACCAGCTACGAGAAAAACGACTTTTAGGCCATGCCATATCCCAAGATTTGGACCAAAAGTAGAATTAGACACGTAAGCTGTACCCTGGGCAATTGCACCTTCAAAACCCACGACGGGAGCGTCGCCTTTAAATATTATATTCTTTGGGGGATTAAAGAAGGCTAAGTCAAATATGTTACTTCCAAGACTAGTTATACCTTTACCAATCGTGATGCTCGTTAGGTCCAAGCATTCTCCGAAGGCATACCCCCCGATACTAGTGACGCTGTCAGGGATTATGATGCTCGTCAGGCTAGTGCAGCGAGAAAAGGCGCTTCTCCCAATACTGGTAACGCCATCAGGGATCGTGAAGCTCGTCAGGGTGTAGCAACTAAAGAAAGCACCATCCCCGATACTAGTGACGCTGTCAGGAATCGTGATGCTCGTCAGGCTGTGGAGTTGTATGATTTCCGGCACACCATCATCATCAAATATTAAATCTTCGCCCTTGAAGGCACTCTCCCCGATACTGGTAACAGGAATACCTTCAATAGTTGCCGGAATAACCAGCTCGCCGGTAGTGAAAGATTTTAAACCGGTGATTGTGACTTCTCCGTTATTCGTGGTGTAAGTCAGGTCATCTAAACCAGCGGCTTTAAGGTGAGTCAGAGTGAATGCCAAAAGAGGGAGTAAAATCAGAAGTCGTCGCATAACCTTTTAAGCGTAACACCTCAGGCGGTAATGTGAAGAGTAACACCTACAACAACAACCGCTTGGAAGACTCATTAAAAATGGCTTAAGTGTATAATCACTAGAGGATTGAAAGGAAGTGCTTTCTGTGGTGGGGACCTGGCAAACAATCCCCAACAATTTTGAAATGATCCGCTTAATCGATGAACGCATTATGGAGATACTCCGTGATTCTCCTGAGAATGTTGACTTCGACCAACTTGTAAACCTTGTTGAGGAGTTCAGAGAGGAGACTAAGGAGAAGCCGAAATGCCCTCATTGCATGAATGAGATTCAAAAACAGGCGACCAAGTGTGCGAATTGTCTCTCAGAGCTCGAGTGGTTCAAGTTTGGCGAGCTTTATGGCCCCTGCAAGATTGGTGATTCTAACAGGGTGAAGCAGAGGATTTCTCGGGCTAATGAGATCGTTCTCTCTAACCAGGTTAAAAAGGATGCCCAGAGACGTCTAGACGATGCCGAAACAGCGGCATTAAAGGAGGCTTTGCTTAGCCTTACTTGTGAAAAGTGTGGAAAGAATCGCCATCGTGAGATAAGTCTAAAATTTCTTAGGTTGGAGGGTTTGAGGCGTCGTCAAAACTCAAAAGTGTGCGAGGCGTGTTACGAAAAAATGGGGAGGATTATGTGTCTAGGTGGAATAGTAATTTGCGTTGTATTTTTGATCTGGGGGGCCTTTTTTATCTCCTAATCCCCTCCTATTACGGTGGCAAAGACTTCTTCGAGAATTAACTTTAATACCGTAATTGGGGAGGTTGGTGGGAACGGACCCCGATCGCGTGAGCGAGGAAGGGGTGCGTGAGCACGAAGGAGAGGGTGGTGAGGAGAATTGAAGGAGAAGGGACAGCGAAGCGTCCCTCTCCCCCGGTAGACAGGTAGATACCAAACCACCCCACCATTTCTCTTTCTATAGGTGGGGTGGTGGTTTTAGCCGCCTAGAATCCCCTTTCAATCACCCTAAAGAACTTCCGTTGCTTGTGTTCATTTGGCTTATGAACCCTCTTCAAACCTTACCTTAAGGTGTATCACTTTGTGTATCACTCTCACTTTCCCACTCAAAGAAAAACCCTCTCACTCATTGAGAAAGAGGGTTTTTTGAAGATGGCGGAACCCGGAGGGATTATCCTCGCTCCTCTCGGGTCATGCTGAATTGCAGAAATCCTCCTCCGGATTTCTGGGGAATTGGAATCTCGATCCGCGGGCTCATCGAGAATCGCATTCAAACTCTGCCCTCCCTGCGCTCGGGAAGGGCTTTCGTCCCTTCCCGAAAGGCCATGACCCCACCCCCGCAAGCGAGGGTGGGGTCATGGCGGACCCGGAGGGATTCGAACCCTCGATACCCGCAAAGGTATACTCCCTTAGCAGGGGAGCGCTTTCGACCACTCAGCCACAGGTCCTTTAGAGAGTGGCAGTTCATCGAACTGGGCGGATATGATCACCTTGCCACGGTTTCGTCAATGGGAGTTTCACGGAGATTTGCAGAATTGTCGTTTTTTGAGATCAATGACATCCTCCAACCGTGACTTGGAGGATTTTAGCCGCCGGGAAGCCGGCACTGGTTTACGCGAGGAAGGGAATCGAGGAGTATCTCAAGCGTCTTTCGCGGGGAGCGAAGGTGGAGCTGGTGTATTTGAAGGCAGGCTCTTCGGAAGCGGTTTCGGCGGATCTTCTGGCGCGCTCGGAAGGGACTTTCCGCATCGCGCTGGATGAGCGGGGGAAGGATTGGACGACGGAGGATTTCGTTAAGAGGGTTAATACGTGGGAAATGGATCCCGGGATTAAGACGATCTCACTCTTAATCGGAGCTTCGGACGGGCACAGCGCGGAGTTACGGGACAAGGCTGATGCGGTTTGGGCTTTGTCCCCGCTGACGCTTCAGCACGAGTTGGCTTTGGTGGTTTTACTGGAGCAGCTCTACCGGGCCTACACGATCAAACGCGGGGAACCGTATCATCGGTAGTCGGGGCAGTGTTTCCCGGGGGGGGAGGGAGAGATGATGATTTTCCCGGATTCTGCGGACGGGATTCTTTGACACGGGGGCTGAGGGGGGAGGATTTCTCTTTCCTTGGAGAGCGGCCCTCTAGGCATCAGGGGTGGCTTGAGAAGTGGTCGAAGCCGCTTCGATCGTCCCGGTCTGTGACTCAGGTTCGATGATTTGAACGGGAGCGTTTTTGGGAACGTTGGGGAGGCGCGAGGTGGAGAGGAGCCAGCCGGGGGTGATGTCATCCCGGACGATGAGGTTTTCTTCGTCGCTCCAGATCGCGACGATGGTTTGCTTTTGAAGGGTGAGTTCCTCGGGCTCGATGAGGACGATCTCATCGGGGCGTCGCAAGGCGAGACGTGGGATCATAAAAACATCGGGAATGATTTTTCCGGCCAAAATGGCGCGCATGGGTTGGCCAATTTTTAGGGAGGGGGCTTCAGGGTTTTTGAGGGCAAAGGGGTCATCAATGCGTGCGATGACAAAGAGTTTGCGGGATTTTTCATCGAGGGTGCCTTCAGTCCGCACCACTTGCGCGTTCCAGGTGGCGGGGTTTTCAGTGGAGAGGGCATCAATGAGGGTCACTGGTATGGGAAGGTCGCCGGGGGTGTCGGGAAGATCGATGTAGTCCAGCTCACGGATGGAGAGCGGGAGCCGGATTTCGGCGAAGTCGGTGGAGAAAATGTCGCCAAGCTTTGTTCCGGGGCTCACCGATTGGCCGAGGCCGACGAGACGCTCTTTCACACGGCCACGATAGGGGGCACGGACTTTAGTGCGTGTAAGATTGCGCTGTGCGTCGGACAATTCAGCGGTGGAGGCTTTGACGTTGGCTCGAGCTTCCTTGAGCTGAGGTTTGCGAAGAACGAGGTCGGTGGGTGGTTCCTCGTAGTCGAGATCATTCCAATCAAGGAGGGCTTGTTCAGCGCGGGCTTCTTCTTGGGCTAGAGCGGCTTCCGAGCGGGCGAGGCGGGCTTCGGCAGAGGCGAGGGCGGCTTCGAAATCGGTTGGGTCAAGTTCGAGTAGGATCTCGTCTTTTTCAAAGAAGGAGCCGTTTTCGAATTTCGGGGAAATCGCGGTGATCCGGCCGCTGATCCGTGGGGTGAGGGAGGTTTCATTGTGAGGTTTCACAATGCCCTGGGTGTTGAGCTGAACCTGATAGTCGACGCGCTGAAGCACGGTGGCTTCCGTCTCGATGACGCGTGGGGCACGGCGGGGAATCTGAGGGGCTTCCGCTTTTTCAGAGGTGGATTGATAGCCCAAGTAGCCCAAGCCAAGAATGACGAGGGGAAGAGCGATGCGAAGTAACTTGGCCATTAAGAAGAACCGGTGAGGAACCGTAGCATGGATTTACGGAATATGCGAGCCGGGTCTAACACCGGAATTTTGGAATTTCGAGGTGGCCGCCCAGCCGGGAAGTCGCTCTACTGCGCGCGCACGATCATGAAATTTCCCTTGTTCTCCTTTCTATTGACTGGAACTGCTCTGGCTTTGCCAGATGGCTACGAGATTACAACGTGGGCTGAGCCCTTTGATATCGAGTATCCAACGGCGCTGACCGCAGCTGCTGATGGGACGGTTTATGTGTCCTGTGATCGCAATGGGTCTCTGGGGAAAGACAAGGGGGTCGGCAAGGTGGTTTCCTGCAAGGACACCAATGGGGACGGGAAAGCAGATACCTTTGTGGATTTTATCCCTCAGATTGATAGCCCGCGGGGGGGGCATTTTGTGAGGGACACCTTATTCTTGATACATCCTCCGTTTCTGAGCGCTTTTCGCGATACCACGGGTGACGGGGTGGCGGATGAGCAGAAGGTTCTACTTGAGAATATCGGATTTGGTTTAAGGCACCCCCGGGGATCAGATCACACCACCAATGGTTGCCGGATGGGAATCGATGGCTGGCTTTACATCGCGGTGGGAGACTTTGGGATGGAAGGGACAAAGGGCACCGATGGCCGGGTAGTCAATCTTCACGGAGGCGGGGTGGCACGGGTTCGCCCCGATGGCACGGAGCTGGAGGTCTTCTCCTTCAACACGCGAAATATCTGCGATGTCGCGATCAGCCCACAGCTTGATCTTTTTTCCCGCGACAATACCAATGATGGCAAGGGGTGGAACATCCGGGTGCATCATCACACCAACGGAGCGGAACATGGGTATCCACGGCTCTACAAAAATTTCACCAGGGAAGCGGTCGCTCCGATTCTCGATGCCGGAGGCGGAAGTGGCACCGGAGCGCTTTACCTCGCAGAGCCGGGGCACGAGGAAATGCTGCTGACCTGTGACTGGACGACTGGGAAAATCTACCACGACGAACTGACGCCTGATAGTGCAAGTTTTAAGCTGAAGGAGTCTGTTTTTCTCGATCTTGAGCGCGCGGTGGATATTGATGTTGATGGGGCATCAAATCTCTACGTCTGCGACTGGCGCGGCGGAAGATTCCGCTATGCCGGCAAAGGCGTAAAAGTGGGCCTCGTTCAGAAGATCGTAAAGAAAGGGTTCAACGCGGAGAGGTTTCCGGATTTGACAAAGATGTCGGACGAGGAGTTGGTGAAGCAACTCGGACATCCTTCCGCGGTGCGCAGATTGGAAGCTCAGCGGGAGATCCTAGCAAGAGATTCGAAAGAGCTCAGTCTGAAGTTATTTGCTTTCGCGAATCGGAATGACCTCAGTGAGGCAGCCAAGATGGCGGTGGTCGCGACCTTGGCGCAAAAGCCAGATGCCCTTGACGCGGGTTATCTGGGGTCATGGTCGCAACTGCCGGGATTGCACCCCGAGCCTTACCTGAGAGTGGCGGGAAATCATCCATCACAGTTTCAGGCGAGCCTGCAGGGGGCGCTGGGAGCCGCCTTGATCTCCGATAATCCGCGCTCCCAGCTGTTAGCCCTTATCGCGCTGAGCCGAATGGGGAAAGAAGCAACCGGACGTACTCAGGACATCCTCAAGCTCGCTGCCGCGACCGACGACAAGCGCCTCCACCATCACTGTATTCAAGCTCTTGTTGCCATCGCAGAAATCGACACCCTTCTCGCCTCTGTCGATCAACCCGCGGCCCGGCTCGCGCTCCAGCGCCTTCATGATCCAGCGGTCACTTCCCCGCTCATTGCGCAACTTGCGACCGCCGGGGAAAAAGTGCCCCTGATTGGAGTGCTTTCCCGGCTTTATCACCGGGAAGGCGAGTGGGATCTCAAGTTCTGGTGGGGGACGCGCCCCGATGATCGAGGGCCTTACTTTTTTCCTACGGTCTGGGCGGAGACTTCAGCAATCAAGCAGGCTCTAGAGAATGCCTTCCCAAAACTCAATCGCGACGAGCAGAAGCAGGCTCTCGAACTCTTTTCAAAAAACCGCATTGCCCTGACGGACCTCGATCTCGGTGCGCAGGACCCCTTTTCCTTTGCCCTGATGTCTCCTGATCCTGATGTGAACCAGCTGAAGACGCTCGCCGCTGCGGCACGTGATCCCAAGCGCGAATGGAAGGTCCGCCTGGAGGCGCATCAGGCCTGTATGCGCTCCCAATTGCCGGCCGCACTTCTCGAGCAAGCCCGGAATCTGGGCACCTGGCTGACTGAAAGAGGTGAGGATGCCGAGGTGAATCGCGAAGTGGGCGACTTCGTGAACCGGCTTATTCTCCAACTTCGACTCAAGGATCTGCGCAAGATTGCCAAGGAAGAGGACCCGCAGACTTCCCGGGTTGCGTGGAAGACCATTCTCACGATCGCCCAAAGTCCGCTCGTAAAGAAAAATATCGCAAGCAAGTTTCTTGCCCTGGCCAAGAAGAATCCGCGGGAGGAGGGCTTTTTCCTCGCCTTGGCTGATTTGAAGCTACCGGGCTTTGATCCTCAGATTGAGAATGCCATTCAGAGTGACAATGACACCCTGATCAAGACCGCCAAGCACGCCCGGAAAGTGATCGCAGAAGCGCGAGAGGCAGGAGGGAAACTCATTGCCCAACTTTCTGCGGCGGAAGCGACCAAGCGCGCGATGGAAGGAAAAGGCGACCCGGTCAAAGGGAAGGAAATATACACGCGCCAAGGCTGCATCGCCTGCCATGCCGTGGACCAAGAGGCAGTGCAAAAAGGACCGTATCTTGGTTCCGCCGGAAGTAAGTTCACGCGTGACTACCTCATTGAGTCCATTCTCGCCCCCAATGCAGTTGTGGCTCAGGGGTTCCAGACCGAGGTCGTGACGATGAAGAATGGCGTGGTTCATCTGGGCTTTGTGACACGGGAAGAAGATGGAAAAATCGATCTTCGAAACATTGCCGGAATTCTGACCACTCTTGATGAGAGTGAGGTCCAGAAGCGCGATCATCAGGCAAGCTCAATGATGCCTGCCGGGCTTGCGGCCGGCCTCAAGGTGACCCAATTTGTCGACCTCATCGAATACCTCGCGACTCTCGAAGATTGATCGAGTTGATGTTTCCAGCGAGCGAAACGATTTTCACGGGCGCTTCAATTCTGCTTGAGTGTGGCCGATGAAAGATCGTTGGCGCATGTTGATTCCTCCGCTTCCCCGGGATCGCCCGAGGCAGAGGAAAGCGGAGGGTGAGCGGGTTGTTCTGCTTCACGGTCTGTGGCGCAGCGTCTGGGCGATGGAGGGAATGGCCGAAGCCCTGCATGAGGCGGGCTATGAAACGGTGACGGTTCCCTACGCTTCGTTTCGAAAGCCCATGGGGGAGATCGTGGAAGGGGTGGAGACTGAGATTCGCAGGCTCGATGATGGCAAGCGGGTGCATTTTGTGACGCACTCGATGGGAGGAATTGTGCTGCGGCATTTAGCGGAGCGAGCGCCAGATTTGGTCACGGGAAAAATTGTCATGCTGGCGCCACCGAATCAGGGGAGCGAAATTATTGATTGGCTGGATCAAAATCCTCTCCGTCGGCTGGCCCACCTGGCATTTGGTCCCGGAGGAATGGGGCTCAAGACCGGAGAGGTGCGGGAAAAGGTGCCCGGGTTTTCAGAGGAGACCGAAGTGGCCGTCATCATGGGAAGAAAGCGGGCGGTGCCTTTCTTCACTCCTTTGCTCAAGGGTGAGCACGATGGGATAGTGTCTGTGGAGGGAGGGGAAGTGGTGGGGATGTCGAAGCTCGAAGTTCTCGATGCCGATCACACCTTCATGATGGCGGAACCCGAAGTCCGCGAAAAGGTGATCCGTTTCTTAAAGGGGAAGGCGGGTTGATCCCGCACGGTTTTGAGTGCTTGATGAGGCATTTTGAACACGATAAGAAGAGGAATGGATCGGCGATTTTTTATGGGCGGGGCCTTGGCTTCCTCGACACTTGCGGCTTGGGGCAAGGAGGAAAATAGGGAAAAGCTGCTGCTTGGATACGATAACTTTGCCGTTCGTGCGATGGGCTGGAAGGCCAAGGAGCTGATCGACTACGCGGTGAAGCTCAAGGTGGATACGCTTTTCATCACTGATTTGGATGCCTTTGAGAGCCTGGAGATCCAGCACCTCGAGGAAGTGAAAAAATATGCTGATGAAAAGAGGGTCAAACTGTTCCTCGGGACCTGGAGCATCTGCCCGACTTCGGTCTCATTTAAGGGCCGGTGGGGAAGCGCTGATGAGCATCTTCAGCTCGGCCTCCGTGCGGCGAAGGCCCTTGGGTCACCCGTCCTTCGGGTGGTTCTCGGGAAAGGAGCGGACCGCGCTACGCCGGGCGGAATCGCAGCCCGGATCGATGACACCGTTGCGGTGCTGCAGCGAAATAAAGCGCTGGCAATGGACCTCGGAGTGAAAATTGCGATGGAAAATCACGCCGGTGATATGCATTCCCTCGAAGTGGTGCGTTTGGTCGAACAAGCGGGGCCGGACTTTGTGGGAGTGAATCTCGATGCCGGAAATGCGGTGTGGACCTTGGAGACTCCGTTGGATAATTTGGAGAATCTGGGAAAATATGTCCTGACCACCAGCTTACGGGATTCTCAGGTTTGGGAGAGCGAGAATGGCGTTACCGTCCAGTGGACTGCAATGGGTGAGGGGATGGTGGATTGGAAGGCTTACTTCAAGCGCTTCGCCGAACTTTGTCCTCACGCTCCGGTGCAGATCGAGACGATCTCAGGCTTCAATCGCGAGCTTGCGATCAAGAAGGAGGACTTCTGGAAGCAGTGGCCGGAAGGAAAGCCGGCCAGCCTGAAATCCTTCAAGAAATGGGCGGCAAGCGGAAAAGCGAAAGCTCCATTCAATGGCAAATCGAAAGAAGAAACCCAAGCCTACCAACTCGGGGATATTGAGCGAAGCATTGCGTTCTGTAAGAAGATTGGTCTGGGCCGGAAGTCTTAGGTTCTACGAGTCCATTCCGAAGAGGTAGCGCTTGCCTTTGACGGTGACGTTTGGAGGGATCTTTTTCTCCTCAAAGTGAAGATAGCCTTCCCGGAGGTTTTTCCAAAAATCAAGCCACTCTGATTCAGCGTGGGCCGTCATTTTCTCCTCGCTCATACGAAAGGGGAAGATATGGACCCGGAAGAATTTCTGACCGTTTTTGTGGGCCCGGTCGCAGAGGGTGTAAATCTCTTCGATTTTTTCATCGGTCATGGCCAGACAGCCGATGGAGACGTCTGAACCGTGGACCATGATGAAGGAACCGGTGCGGTTGTGAGAGCGGTCGAACTCGTTTGGATAGCCAATGTTGAAAGCGAGGTGGAAGCGGCTCCGTGGATTCATCATGCGCGGGGGCACGTGGTAAAACCCTTCGGGGACCTGACGATCTCCTTCGGCGAGCTTGGGGCCAAGATTTCCGGATGCCGCGGCGATGGGGTAGGTTCGCAAAAGAGTGAAGGTTTTTTGGTCATCTTCCTGAACCCAGACCTCGAGTTCACGTTCTTCCTTGAAGGCACGGATGAAAACGGGAGCTCCGAGATGGGATTTTTTCTCCGTAAGTGCCTGTTTAAGCGGTGCCGCATTTCTCTGAGCAGCGGCTTTGACGCGCTGCTGACCTTCCGCCGGATTGGTGGCTATGAGATGAAAGACGGCGATGCCGACGAGGCCCGAGAACGGGATGAGACCGACCTTGATCACTTTGCGCATCAAGGGGGAAGCGAGCCGGTGGGGCTTATTTGTTCCTGCGGAAAAGGACTGCTATTCCGAGGGACAGGAAGATCGTGGAGCTGGGTTCTGGAATGACGGAAGGGGGCACGAGGGCAACAGCACTGGCAATTTCGCTCTCATAAGAACCGGGGTAGCTGTAGAAGGAGAGGTTTCTCTCTTCCAAGGGATCATTCGTGGACCCTGCAGGGCCAGTCGTATCGATGAAGTTTCCGCTGACATCGGTAGCTACGGCCCAAGCGATTCCGACGATCTCCAAATCTCCCCCGGAGACCTTGAAAAGCGGAGAGCCGGAGTCACCGGATTGCACCTGTGCCTCGTGGGTGGTGAAGGTGTTTGAAGTATCTCCGTCGATATTTCGAAAAGTGATGAGCTGGTCGAAGTTCGCAGCCGATGGGAGATTGATCGTGACTGAGGGGGTCGAGAAGCTGGAGCTCCCTTCCTCGAGCCATGATTCTGCCTCGTTTGTCCCAACGACCGTTGAGGCGAGAGTGCCAGCTCCTCCAGTGATGTTATCGCCATTCATAAAAAGCTCACTTCCACTCAAGCCCAGCTCGGTGAGGGTGTTGGCGGGAGTGTTTGTTATATTGTAGCGTTTGAGGGAAGCATTCATCGCTTCCTCAGTGTATCCGATCCAGAGATCGGTCCCGGCAACGCCAAATCCACCAGCGACAGTGTAGTTAAAAGTTGGGCTACCCGGGAGGTTTCCAGAGGCGAAAGTAATGGTATCCCCGGTGGAGGGTTTGAAATGATTGGCGCTTATAAAGTAGTTTTCGCCAATCAGGGTTGCCCATTCTTTATTAGTTGAGCCATCTGCGGAGACCGAAACGCGACCCACTCCGCTCCAATCATAGGGATTTCCGATGAATGACGGGTCACCCTCAAAGCGGGTATTGGTGGGGGCTGAGAAGTTGGCGACCACGACACCGAAGCTGAGAGTTGGCAAATTCGCAAGGATTCCGATGCTGAATGATAAGAACAAGTTACGAGCCATGCGAGAAAGGACGGCCCGAGGAGATAAGGGGTTACAAAAGACCATAATTTTTTTCTCGCTTAACAGGTGTGGGCTGTTGTTGGAAGGGGGTGCGGATAGATTTCATCTTTTTTATGCACCGAGGAGGTGGGCGAGACAAAGATTCCACCAATGGCAAACTCTTGGCCCGGGAAGATCGTGATTTGACGTAAGCCATTCCCACCGCTTCACTCTCGGCGTGCCGGAAGAAGAGAAGAAATCACGAAAAATCGATTGGAAGAAAACCTTCGGTCTCTACAGCTATCTCGGAAATTACCGCAAAATCTTCATTCCCTCGATGGTGGCGCTTTTTCTGACGGGATCCCTGTCGTTGGCGTTTCCCTATTATCTCGGCACCTTGATCGGGAGTCCGTCCGAATCCCTGCAAAGCGGGATCGATCTCGATCATGTCATGGCCAATATCAATCGGGTTGTTCTGACGCTCCTCGCCGTTTTGTGTGTGCAGGCCTTTATTGCCTACTGGCGCGTCCGTGGGTTCATTAAGGCGGGCGAAAGTGCGCTGAACGACCTCCGGAAGGATGTCTTTGCCAGTCTGGTGCGGCTCCCGATGCCTTGGTTTATGGAACGAAGAAGCGGAGAGGTGAACTCGCGCTTCGCGGCTGATCTAGCCATTCTTCAGGAAACGTTGATTACAACGGTTCCGCAAATTGCACGCCAGACCGTAACGTTTTTTGGAGGACTGATCATTATCTTTATTATTTCCACTAAACTCTCGCTTTTCATGCTCGCGATGATCCCGGTGGTGGTGCTGGTGGTGGCGGTGGTGGGCCGGAAGATTCGTGGCTGGTCGAAAAAGGCTCAGGACCAGCTTGCGCAAAGTAATATCGTGGTGGAAGAAGCGACCCAGGGAATCGCCGATGTGAAGGCGTATTCCAACGAGGAGTTCGAAGAGAATCGCTACCGCGACGCGCTTGGTGGATTTTTGGAAACGACTCTAAAAGGCGCACGAGCGCGGGCGGCCTTCGTGAGCTTTATTATTTTCATTCTCTTCGGGACGATTTCGGTGGTGGTTTGGTTTGGCGCAGGAATGATGGCTCGTGGAGAGATCACGCCCACGCAATTTACTCACTTCATTCTCTTCAGTATTTTTGTGGGAGCCTCTCTGGGATCGCTCCCTGAAATCATGAGCCAGCTCCAGAAAACGCAGGGAGCGACTGAGCGAATTCGGGAAATCCTGGCAGCGAACCCCGAGGACAATCGTCCGTCCGGCGGGTCCAGTCTCTCCGGCGCAATGAAAGCGAAAGAACTGGTGTTTGCCTATCCTTCACGTCCTGAAACCAAGGTGCTCGATGGTTTGGACTTTGAAATCGCGGCCGGTGAGCGCGTAGCGGTCGTGGGGCCAAGTGGCGCGGGTAAATCGACCTTGTTTTCCTTGTTACTCGGATTTTACGAAGGGGAGCAAGGGGGGCTCTTTTTTGACGGAAAACCCGCGGTGGAAATTCCAGTCGTTGATCGTCGTGCGGCGATGGCCGTGGTGCCACAGGAAGTGCTGCTCTTCGGAGGTTCGATTCGGGAAAACATCTCCTACGGAAAGCCCGGGGCCTCCAATGAGGAGATCATGGAGGCGGCTAAAAAAGCCAATGCTCATGAATTTATCACGGCCTTTCCCGAGGGTTACGATGCTTTGGTCGGGCCACGCGGAGTGAAGTTGAGTGGAGGGCAGCGGCAACGTATCGCGATCGCACGTGCGGTGCTCGCTGATCCTGAGATTCTTCTTCTGGATGAAGCGACTAGTGCGCTTGATTCCGAAGGCGAGCGACTCGTTCAAGAAGCCCTCGACGAGCTCATGAAGGGCCGAACCAGTCTCATTATTGCTCATCGTCTCGCGACGGTGAAGAGCGCTGATCGGATCATGGTTCTCAACGATGGTGAAATCACCGAAGCCGGAACGCACAGCGAGCTCATGGAAAAGCAGGGGACCTATCGCCTGCTGGCGGAAACTCAGTTATTGAGCTAGCTGCGGTTTCTCTTTTGGGGTCAGGAACGCGTCTTCCGGAACACCGCGAGGTGTTTATCGACTGATTTTCCGGGGGCGTCGCTGAGGGCGCGGGAGTTGGGGTTCACAATGGCCCCGACTTGGATCGCGCCCATTTTTTCGAGCGCTTTGGAGGCCAGTTCGTGTTCCTTGTCGAAATAAGAGGTGATGACGAGCAGCCCATCTTCGTCGAGACGATCGAGCGCTTGATCGAAAATCCCGGTCCAAACTGGTTTGTCATTCCAGAAATTCTGATGCCTCAGAAAGGCGATGTCCGGGGTGCCGATCTCCTGTAGATCGACGAGGCGATCACCACGGTGAACGATGAAGTCGGCGGTGCTTCCTTCGTCGAGTTCTTTTTTCCAGCGTGAGTTCGCTTGGCCGATCTCCGGAGCGCGGATGTCGAGGCCCTGAATGTGAGCGGATTTGGATTTTTCGGAGAGAACTTTGGCGAGCACGCCGGTTTCGTCGGCCCGGCCACAGGCGAGGTTGAGGAGGTTGAGGTGATCTTTTTCTGCCAAATGAGGAGCGAGAAGATCACGAAGGTTCCCTTCCAGGGTCGAGAGATCGCGCTGGAGCAATGTGTGGAAGGGAGTGTGGGCCACGAAAAAGACTGTAATTTTAAGATTAGGAATTTCAATCAAGGGATTTATGATTGCGTCGTGGACTTACCGATCAGACCTCGTCGCAATCGCAAATCATCCGGTATTCGCGCCTTGGTGCGCGAGACTGCGCTCTCGCCCGGTGATTTTATTTTGCCGCTTTTTCTTCATGACGGAGCTGGTGACGAGCCGATTGACTCGATGCCCGGATGTACGCGTTGGTCGCTGGAGGGCTTGGTGGGTGAGGCCGGTGAGGCTCTTGCGCTCGGAATTCCCGCAGTGGTTCTTTTCCCGGCGATCGATGAGAGTCTCAAAACTCCGGGAGCCGAGGAATGCCATAATCCCGAAGGACTGATTCCACGTGCTATTCAGGCTCTCAAGGCGGCGCATCCCGATCTTGTGGTCATGACCGATGTCGCCCTCGATCCCTACAATTCGGATGGCCACGACGGTCTCGTGATCGAGGGGGAAATTATCAATGATGAGACGGTGCACGCTCTTTGCCGGCAGGCTGTTTCTCACGCTGAAGCAGGAGCGGACATCGTCTCGCCCAGTGATATGATGGATGGCCGAGTCGAGGCGATCCGCGAGGCCCTCGATGACAACGGGCACGAAAAGGTCTCGATTTGTAGTTACACGGCAAAGTATGCCTCGGCTTTCTACGGGCCCTTCCGCGGGGCTTTGGGGTCTGCTCCGAAGGCTGGTGATAAAAAGACTTATCAAATGGATCCGGCCAACAAGCGGGAAGCCGTCCGCGAACTTCTCCTCGATGAGGAAGAGGGAGCTGACATCGTCATGGTAAAACCGGCTGGGCCCTATCTCGATATCATTTGCGAACTCCGTGAGCACACGACCCTTCCGATTGCTGCTTATCAGGTCAGTGGGGAGTATCTCATGATCAAGAGCGCGGCCAAGGATGGCTGGCTCAATGAAGAAGCGGTAATGATGGAAAGCCTCCTGGGGATTAAACGTGCGGGAGCAGATGTGATTCTGACTTACTTCGCCAAGGAGGCGGCTCGCTTACTTCGCGCCTGAGAACTCTCGCCATTTATTTCCGCGCTTTCTTTTCTCTAAGTGCAAGAGAGATTGGTCAAGGGACGTAGAGATTTTCTCATGAGCGATGATAAAGAGGCGGTGCAGAAGTTGCACCAGAGCTACCAGCGGATGAAAGAAGAGCTGTCTCACGTCATTGTGGGGCAGGAGGAAGTGGTCGAGCAGGTGCTGATGGCGATGTTTTGCCGGGGGCACGCGCTTCTTGTCGGGGTTCCGGGTTTGGCGAAGACTCTCCTTGTTTCCACCGTGGCGGAGGCCCTTCATCTGCAATACAAGCGGGTGCAATTCACTCCCGATCTCATGCCGGCGGATATCACGGGAACTGATGTGCTGGAGGTGGATCCCGAGACAGGCCAGCGCGGGTTCCGTTTTGTGAATGGGCCGCTTTTTGGAAATATGATTCTCGCGGACGAGATCAACCGGACTCCACCCAAAACCCAGGCCGCGCTTCTCGAAGCGATGCAGGAACATCAAGTGACAGTGGGGGAGCGAACCTTGAAATTACCGGAGCCATTCTTTGTGCTCGCCACTCAAAACCCGATCGAACAAGAGGGCACCTATCCGCTTCCCGAGGCTCAGCTGGATCGCTTTCTTTTCAGCATCGTGCTCGATTATCCGAATGCCGAAGAAGAGCGAGAGATTATTCGTCGGGTGACGAGCCCGATTGAGGCCCGCGTTTCGGCGCTGATGGCCGGTGAGGAAATCATCGCGATGCAGGAAGTGGTCAAACGGGTTCCAGTGGGTGATCACGTCATCGATTTTGCGGCGAAGCTGGCTCGCGCCACTCGTCCTGCTGGGGATGAGGCTCCGGAATTTGTCAAAGAAATGGTTGGCTGGGGAGCTGGACCCCGAGCGGGGATCGCCCTCATCTCGGCGGCCAAGGCGCACGCGGTTCTCAAGGGCCGCATGCACACGACTACCGGTGATGTCGCAGCTGTCGCCTATCCGGTGCTGCGTCATCGCGTGCTGACGACCTTCAATGCGCAAGCGGCCGGGGTGAGGAGCGATGACATTATCCGCCGCCTTCTGGAAGAAATCGGCGCCAGTGAGGATGACCTCAAAATTTAAGGGATACGATGAGCGATTCCCTGCGGATGCCTGACTGCATGCGTCTCCTGTCTCCGGAGGTGATGGCGGTGATGAAGCGGCTCGAATGGCTTGCGCGGCGGCGCATGCAGGGAACTCTTTCCGGGCGACACACCAGCCCGGACAAGGGGGTATCGGTGGAGTTTGCCGAACATCGGGAGTATGCCATGGGTGATGATCCGCGCAATCTTGATTGGCGGGTGATGGCGAAGAGTGATCGCAATGTCGTCAAACAATTCATCCAGGAAACGAATTTGCGAACGACCATCGTAGTCGACATCTCGGGGTCGATGGCGTTTCAGGGTGAGCAAGCCGATCGTTCGAAATTGCAATATGCCCGGGAGCTCGCCGCGGCCTTGGCTTATCTTTACATCAAGCAAGGAGATGCCGCGGGCCTGATAACCTTTGATCACGAGGTGCGCACATTGATGCGCGCGGAGAGCCGGCCCTCCCAGGTTCGGCGTATTTGTGAGGTCCTTCATGGGAGCGAATCCGGCGAGGAAACCGGGGTGGCCGGAGTTCTTCACGAAGTCGCCGAACGTGTTCCTCAGCGCGGATTGGTGGTTCTCATCAGCGATCTTTTCGATGAGCCCAAAGAGATCGTCGAAGCCTTGCACCATTTCGATTTCCGACAACATGAGCTCATCGTGTTTCATGTTCTTGCCGAAGAGGAGCTGAGCTTCCCCTTTCGCTCTTTCCAGCGCTTTCGTGATCTCGAGGGAATCGAGGAAATGCTTCGGATTGATCCTCAAGCTGTCCGGGCCGCGTATCTCGAAAAGCTTCGAGATTTCATTTCCACGATCGAATCCGTCTGCGGGAATATTCGCGCTGATTACGTTCCGGTCACCACGAAGATGCCCCTTGCCGAAACTCTCACCCGCTACCTTGGGGCGCGCCGTTCCTAATTTCAGACGATGCTTTTTTTAAATCCATGGCTTCTCACTGGGCTCGCCGGAGTGCTGATTCCGGTGATTCTCCACCTGATTCGGAGCCAGGCAGCGAAGCCCTACGACTGGGGGGCGATGCGCTTCCTCATGGATACGGTGGTGACCCGGCGCAAGCGCATGGAGTGGGAAGACCTCCTGCTCATGGTGACACGTTGTCTGCTTCTCGCTCTTCTTGCGCTTGCCTTGGCCCGTCCCTTTTCTCCGCCTGATTCCCAAGTCCCTTGGTTTTTTGTGCTCCCGCTAGTCTTGCTCGGAGTTGCGGCCATTGGTGGGTCCTTCGTCCTTTCGCAAAAAAAGCCCCGCCGGATCACGCGGCTTTTCGGACTGCTGCTGATCCTGGGTGCAGCTGCCACCCTCTGGTTTGAAAAGCAGTGGAATTTACAGCGTTTTCAACTGAGTGGTCGACGCGATGTCGCGCTTGTCATTGATGCTTCCACCTCGATGTCGCTCACCGCAAGCGGACAGACTTCTTTCGAGCGAGCCATCACGGAGGCTAAGGAGATTGTCAAAAGTTCTCCGCGTGGGACGGCCTTCTCCATTATCCTGGGAGGTCCAGCTCCCGAGCGAAAAACCGCGACCCCGCTCACCCATCGTGCGGACGTTTTGGAGGTTCTTGATTCCCTTGAGCCGGTTGGCGGCCCTTTCCGGGCCCACGAGGCGCTGGGCGTGGCCACGCTCACCTTGGCTGAAGGGAGCGGAGCGGCAAAAGATCTCATTGTTTTCAGTGACCAGCAGCGCTTCGGTTGGCGTCTCGAGAGTCCGGCAGCGTGGGAAAACCTGGGTGATGTTTGGGAGGGTCTTTCGGCGGTGCCTCGTCTTCTCCTGCGTTCCCAGTCTGCGCCGGAAGGTCTTCGAAATGTGGCCCTCACTCGCATTGAAACATCCCGGGAAGTGGTGGGTATGGATCGTGAGGTCACTCTGCGGCTTCCCGTTGAAAACACCGGAAGTGAAGCCGTCACGCCGGGGCTCGTGCAGCTCAGGATTGATGAAAAAGTGATCGGCGAGAAAGGCGTGGGACAACTCGCGCCGGGTGAGAGCGAGGTGATTGAATTTCGGCATCAGTTTGGTTCGATCGGACCCAAGGTTGTGACCGCTTCCCTCGAAGGAGGGGATGATCTACCGGGTGACGATCAAGCTGAACGCGTCGTTTGGGTGAAAAAATCCCTCCCGGTTATCTTGGTGGAGGGGAATCCGACTGGGGAGTTCTTCGACCGTGCCGCTTCTTATCTTGGGCTGGCACTTTTACCTGATCCGGGTTCGAGGGATGCCGCCTTTATGGATCCACAGATGGTCGATACGGTGACAATTTCTTCGCTCGATCTCTCTACCGCTTCGGTGGTGGTGCTGGCTGATGTGCCGCGCCTTCCCCCATCAGTCGCTTCTCAGATTTCTGAATTTGTTCTCAAGGGTGGAGGGCTCTGGGTGCTCGCCGGGCAAAAAAATGACCCCGCCTTTTATAACTCCTGGAGCGGTGGTGACGGCCGCGTCCTTCCCATTGATTTTGCCGAAATGAGAGTTCCTGAAAATGGCGTGCGCGTTGCTCCCGGGAGTATCGATCATCCCATGCTGCGCCTTTTTATGGGGCCGGCCGGAGAAGATCTTAATGAGGGACTTTTCGATTCTTACCGGGCGAGTGATGACCTCCGTCCGGGCTCACGTATCGTGGCCAATTTCGAGGATGGCGAGCCGTTTTTGATTTCTCGCGAGTATGGAAGAGGACGGGTTCTCCTCTCCACCGGAGGTCTTGACGCCCGGATGGGGAATCTTCCTGCGCGTCCCAGTTTTGTTCCTTTGGTTCATGAGCTTACCACTTGGCTGGCAGGTGGGCAGGGGATTGAACTCAATGTGGAAGCGGCCTGGAGTCCGACACTTGCTCTCGCGGGAGGTGGTGGTTTGCGGGGGAAGTATTTCAGAGGAAAAAAATCCCGTGAGACAGTTGAGCTCGATCGCATTGATCCCGTGCTCGATTTTAACTGGCGGGATGAGAGTCCGGCGAAAAAAATCCCGCGTGATCAGTTCCGTATTCAGTGGGAAGGCTCGCTTTTCCCCCCAGTTAATGGGGATTACGTTTTCGAGGCTGAGGCCGATGACATTTTCACCCTTTGGCTCAATGATGATCGGGTTCTTGAGGCCAACAATGGAAAAGCGACTTCGAGCAAAATCGCCCTCAAAGCCGGGAAAAAGGTCTTGGTTCGTGCTGAGTTTCAAGAGGAATGGGGGGAGGCTTTTATGACGCTTCGTTGGAAAAAGCCCAACGGCTCGATGGAGCTCATTCCTGCATCGGCCTTCATCTCGCTGGTCGGAAGTGAGGACGAAATGGTTCTCGCGGAAAGCGAAGCGAGTGACCCGCGGGGAAATCAACGTCTCGTGCAAGCACGGCAGGGGCGAAGAGGTCGGGCGCTTGCGGTTGCGGGTCCTGCGCTTCCCGGGGAGTATCGAGTGCAAATTCCATCCGGATTTGAAGATCAGTTTGAGGATCGAACAGACGTCCCCCTCGTCGTGAAGCGCTCTACAGATGAGAGTCGCTTCGATGCCTTCAACGATGATGATCGCTCGCTTATTCGCCGCGAGATTGATCTCATCGAGCCAAGCTCAGCGAACGACTTGCTTGCGATTTTGAGAGGCGAGGGATTTGGGCGTGAAATCTGGAAGGTGCTCCTGCTCGCGGCCTTGGTTCTCTTTTTCCTCGAAATCCTTCTTGCCCGCTGGGTTTCCAAATCACGGAAGGCCGGCGAGGATGTTCGGGTTGATTTTGAAAATCGCGGGGAAGCATCGGCTGACTTCGTCGATGCCCTGAACCAAGTGAAAGGAGGTTCGAAGTGATTTCCGCGATTCGAATCGCCCTCATTTTTCTCGGGAGCTGGGGACTGGTTCTTCTTCTCGGGAAGTGGTTTGAGTTTTCTTCTCTCTGGCCCGCCTGGGTGATCCCGCTGGGGCTCGCTCTTGGATGTGAGTTCATCGTTCGGATCTATTGCTACGAACGAGACGCGGTCAGTCCGGCGCGCGGACGTTGGCTCCTCGGTCTGCGCCTTGCCGGTCTTTCTCTTTTGGCATGGATTCTCCTTGAGCCCGTGTGGAGCCGTATCGAGGAGCGGGAAATCCAACGGGAACTGGTAGTGCTCATCGACTCCTCCGCTTCCATGGATCTCACCGATGATGGCGAGAATTCGACCCGACTGGAGCTTGCCAAGGAGGCTCTCGAGCGCTCGAATCTCAGAGCTGATCTGGCGGGAAAAATTACCATTCGTGAAGTCCGCGCCGCTCGCCGAATCCTTGAGTCCGGAGATGATGCCGTGGAAGGGTGGGATCAAGCCACGGATCTTGCCGGAGCTCTCAACCAAGTTCTTGAACAAGTCCCGCCCGATCAATTGGCCGGGATGGTGATGCTCAGTGATGGGCGGCATAATCGGCCTGGAAGCGTCGAAGATGTTGCGCGCCGTTTTGGGATTCTCGATGCCCCGATCGCGATCATTCCCGCGGGTTCTGTTGATCTTCCAAAGGATGCCGCGATCGTAAGCGTGCGTGCTCCTGATTCGGTCTTCCTCGGCGATCGCATGCGGGTTTCGGCAAAGCTGAAGTTTGACGGCTACCGCGGGCAGCGTGCCAAGGTCACTCTCTTTTCAGGTTCTGAAAAAATTGCTGAACGTGAGATCGCAATTCCCCAAAACTCTTATCGAGAGGAGGTCCGCTTTCGCCATGTTCCGGAGGATGCTGAGATCGGAGAATACCGTATTGAACTCAAGGATCTGGAAGGAGAACGCTTCGACAACAATAACGCCTGGGACTTCCAAACGGTGGTCACCGATGCCCGGACCAATGTTCTTCTGATCGATTCCACACCCCGGTGGGAGTTTCGTTACCTCCGGAATCTGTTTTACGGTCGTGATCAATCGATCCATTTGCAGTCGGTGCTTCTTGAGCCCGACCGCATCATCGGACAGGGCACGGAAAACGTTCCTGCATCTGCCAGTCGCCCTTTTGGTGATACCAAGGCGACTGCTCTTCCGGCAAACGAAGAGGAATGGCGGAAGTTCGATGTCATTATCATCGGTGATGTCTCGCCGGACGTTCTAGGTGAAAAAGAATGGGACATCCTGAATCGGTGTGTTCGTGACCGCGCGGCCTTGCTTGTGATGGTCGCGGGGCCGCGCTCGATGCCGCATGCCTTCGATGGAACCGCCGAAACTCTTATTCCGGTGGAGTATGAGCAATCACGTCGCAGTTTTTTCGGGGGAAAAGAAAAATTCCGCTTTCAGCTCACCAATCTCGGACGAAGTCATCCGGTGACGAGTCAAGTGGAGGGACAGCTGAGTAATGAAGCAGTGTGGGCCGACTTTCCCATCATCCGCTGGCGTCATCCCATCAATGGGGTAAAAGAGGGAGCCGAAGTCCTGCTCTACGCGGGAGAGGTAGAAAAGAAAAAGCGGGCTGTTCGCTCGGCTGATGATCTTCAGGCAGCGCTCGCGGATGTTTCCAATCGGCGGAAGAACGAAGCAGATAACGCTCTCCTCGTGACCCGGCAGACCGGGAATGGAAAAGTGGCGATGCTGCTCACAGATCGCACTTGGCGATTGCGCGAGGGGGTGGGTGACGTCTTTCATCACCGCTTCTGGGGCCAGCTGGTCCGCTGGGGTGCAGGCCCGAATCTTCGCTCAGGGACAAAGGTGTCGCGCCTCGGCACCGATCAGCTCACCTACACGGGGGACGACCAGGTCACCATTTTGGCCCGCCTTCAGGAAGAGAACCTTGCTCCCATTAACGACGAAAACCTTCGGGCTGAAGTCCTCCGCGGAGGGAAACGGGTCGGTGTTTATTCGATGCGATATCGCGAGGGCTCCAATGGCCTTCATGAGGTTCAGGCCGGGCCTTTTCGCGATCCCGGAAATTATGAGGTCAGACTTCTCAGCGGGGATTTGGCAGACGAGATCACCACCGGCTTTCGGGTGGTGGGATCGCTCAGCGCGGTTGAGCTCGCCGAGACCACGCTCAACCTTCCCCTTCTCGAAAATATGGCCCGTCTTTCCGGCGGGCGAATTGTGAATGAAGAGAATCCGCTTTCGGAACTTTTCCTCACCCGGGACGACACTCGGGAGGAACTCCGTGAGACCACGCTCTGGGACAGCTGGGCCTTGCTGACAGCTTTAATCGCCCTCCTCACCACCGAATGGGTGCTCAGAAGGCGCTGGGGGCTGAGCTAGACACAAAAAACGCGCTCCTCGGAAGGAGCACGTTTTGAAAGAAGTTCGTTTCTTGAAGCTTTTAGCGGCGGCGGCGCAGCAATCCAAGTGCGCCGACGAGTCCCAGAAGAGCGGAAGAAGGCTCGGGAACGGTCAATGCTGTTGGAGCATCCAAACCATTGTTTCCGCCATTGAAGATGGCCTCGATGTCGGCATCGGAGAGTTTTTCATCCCAAACAGCGAGATCATCTAACTGAGCGTTTAGTTCCCGGCCACCACAGCAAGGATCGTCACCGATGTTCCAAGTGGAAAGGTGTCCCTCATAGATAGCAGCGGTGCTGGCAGGCTGACTGCCAACTTTTAAGCCATCGAGGTAAATACTTCCCGATTTGTCAGCTGCCCAGGTAATGGCCATGTGATGCCAGGTCCCGACAACGAGACTTCCGTTGTCACTGTCAACACCTTGGCTTCCTCCACCAGGACTATTGTCGTAGCGAAAGTCACCGTGAAGATTGGCACTGCTCCCACCTTCGACGTTGATTCCCATGTTTTCATTCCGGGCTGTATAGATGCCATCGTAGGCGGGAGTGTCATCCATATTTATCCAAAGAGAAATTGTGTAGGCAGTTGCACCTTCTCCGATGGCGTCCGCGGCCTGAAGAGAGGCGGTGCCTGGGAGGTCGAGAGCACCGCCGATTTTTCCGGAACCAGTCCAGCCGATGGTGCCTTGGTTTTGAGTTGCGTTCTGATCGCCACCCGCGCTATCGAGAGCAGTCGATCCAGTGCCGTCGTCGAATTTATAGTGGGCGACAAGAGCCGCTTGAGCCTGTCCGGGGACAAGAAGAGCACCCAACGCCATGATTGAATAAAGATGTTTGTTCATAAAGATTTGTTAGCAAGATCAGTGTCTTACGATTTTTCCAATGGGATGGAAACAGAAAACATGTTTTTTTTCCCGGGAGATTGACAAATTGTTTCCCACATCCACCAAATGGGCATTTAGAGAGAGGAAGCGATGGGTGGAAACCTGCGCGACGAAGGTTCCGTGACTGAGAAATCCTTAGAAAGAAGGACTAAAAAAACACCATCCAGGAAGCTGGATGGTGCTTTGAGAAAATTCTGATCTTAAACATCAAGTCTAGCGATGGCGGCGAACAAGGCAAAGTGCTGCAATTCCGCTCAGGAGAGCGGTGCCCGGCTCCGGAATTGGAGGAGCGAACTCAAGTTCAAGCACGGGAGCTGCATCAGCAGCTCCGCTCTGAATGGAGCCGAAGAAGAGCTGGTTTGTGCCGGTCGCTTCCAAAACAAGCCCGGCATTACTATTTCCAGCGGAAAGCCAAGCCGGGAGAAGCGCCTCGATACCTGCCAAATCCAAATCGATGCCTAATGTCTCATCAGCGTTTCCGCTGTCGAAGGTGTGGCTGAGAGTACCGACACTTGCTGAACTGTCGACGCCAAGTGTAAATCCGATGGAGCCAGCCCCGAAAGGAGGATTGGTTGTGGCTCCTCCGCCTTGGCTGTGCCAGCGAGTGCCATCAAGAGCATTCAGAGCAGAAGGTGTTCCGAGATAAGAACGAGAGACGGAGCGGATGGTATCGGCATCGAATGCATTAGAACTCCCCGTTCGGGTTCCTTCCAACCAGCCTTCGTTTTGAGAGACGACCGGGGAAACCGTGATGGTGCTCGACAAGGCGTTATTGTTTCCATTTCGCCCAGAACGTTCGGAGAGAATGAGTCTTGCAGTGGTGAGGCTTTGACCGGCGTTGATTTCGGCAGCAAAAGCGCTCACGTTAAAGCGAACCAATCCGAGTCGAGGAGAAGTTGGGTTTGTAGCACCAATAATCAACTCATTCCGACCACCGAAATTTGCTTCTCCGTCCTGAGTGGAGGTGTTGGTTGGTGTCCCGTTGGAAAGGATGATAGTATCCGCTACTGCAGCTGTTGTAGCAGCATGAGCGGAACAGAAGAGGGCAAAAGTGAGACCCGCTGTTATTTTTACCTTGTTCATACTAGTGCTTGGTGTTTTTGGTTTGGTCCCTAGTGTTTTTAAAAGCCTTCCCGGCGTTTGATTCTTATGGGGGAGACATCTAAGGCGAGAAATTCAAATAAGCAATGACAACTTTTTAAGTCTATGAAAGGAGGGCATCCCCGTTGCGGGGAATGCCCTCTTAAAATTAGGATGCAGGAGAATTAGCGGCGGCGGCGCATGAGGCCGAGGGCCCCGAGTCCCACGAGAAGAGCTGAGGATGGTTCTGGAACAACGTCAAGATAGACATCATCGAGCAAACTGCGGGCGTTGGAACCTACGGTCGAAGCATCAATAACGAGTTGGATCGAACTGTTTGCGGTCAAGCCGGTCGCCGAGAACTCAAGGCGTGGACTACCTGAAGAATCTGCGGTCTGTGCTCCACCGATCGGTGTTCCGGCAGTCGCCCCATCGATGAGAAGGTAAGCTGAGAAGGTAGCAGTTCCATTGTCAGACCCTCCCTGGAAGGAAATTCTGACGATGTCGGTCGGAAGAACGGATTGAGTGTAAACGTCAGAGAAGAGAAAGAACTCACCAGCGTTTGCGAAGGCATGGCCGTCACCAGCTGCACTGGCATCACCGAGGCGGCCTCCACTTTCAAGGAATCCAAGACTATTGTTTCCGCCGGAGTAGGCCCCCTGATAAACGGTGAACCCATTGATTTGGACAGCTGCGTTGTCCACGATATTGGTGACATCAGCAATTGTTCCTACGCCCCCACCATTATATCCTCCTGTTCCATACTGGATCAGGGAACGGCCACTGGTGTTGTGGAAAATCTGTCCTGTGGTTTCGTTAAGAAGTATGCCTTGTTGGTAGGTCACTGCGCTCACAGTTATGTCGTTTAAAAGCTTTCCGTTGCCAGCGTTGTTCGCATCGTAGTTGATTAATACAGCCGCGTTTGAAGTAGCAGTCGCTATACCTATAATTACTGTGAATAGAGGTCGCCTTACCTTAGTCATAAATCTTTTTTTTGTATGGTAGACCGAGATAATAGATTTTTTTGGCCTTTGACTAGAACAAATTTAAAAAAACTTCGTAGAAAGCGAAAAAAGACCTGAAGTGCATTTTTTTGGAGGATTTCAATTCATTCTCGGCTGTAAGCGGCTCATAATCCCTTTGCAGCCATCCTCCATAAAGTTTGCCACTTACTCGAAAGCTTCATTGCCTCCGTAGTAAGGGTCGGGAACTTCCCCTTTTTCGTGTCTGGTGCAAAAGTCAGTGAAGCGCTTGACTTTGGCGCGTTCGTCCGCGGTTTTGGCAAGCTTGATAATGTGGGCGTAATTTTCCTCGTCCATCGTCAGGATGAGGTCGAAGTCCTGGAAATCAGAGGGATCAAACTGGCGCGCGGCACCCGAGACTTCGTAGCCCCGGTTCCGGATTGTTTTTGACATGCGAGAGTCTGGAGCACTTCCGGCGTGGTATCCAATCGTTCCGGCGGAGTCGCAAAAGAAGGAGTTTTCTAGACCTGCTTTTTGGACCATCTGTCGGAAGATATTTTCCCCGGCCGGGGAGCGGCAGATATTTCCCAGGCAGACAAAGAGGATGCTGGTCATGAGGAAATCTTAGGTGGAAAAATCTTGAAGGAGGAGCCCTGAATTCGAGGTGAATACTTAAAAAAAAGCACCATCCGCAGAACGGATGGTGCTTTGGAAATGAGAGTTTCTGTCAATTAACGGCGCCGACGCAGGAGGCCGAGCGCAGCAAGCGCGCTTAGCACCGCTGTTGAAGGCTCTGGGACGACAGGAGTGAAGTTCAATGTAAGGTAAGCGGCATTTCCACCATCTCCTGCTCCGGCCTCAAGAGAGACACCGCTGTTGGTGGCATCACCGTCAATGGTAGAACCCACCGAATTACCGAGGCCAATGCTCACGGAGTCAAAGAACGCTTGGTTTCCAAATTCTCCTGCGAGGACCATCCCCGCGTTATTTCCTGCGACCCAGTCTGCCAGAATACTTTGGATTTCAGCAAGTGATGCCCCGCCTGCAGTGAGGTCGATCGTGACAAGTTCATCTGCACCACCCGTGCTGAAGGTGTGATTGACCCATGAAGTTCCGTCTCCAGCAGTGGCTGGCCTGGTTAAGCCCGCAAGAAGCGGAGCTGCACCATTTGATCGCTCGTCGATGTTGTTTGCACCAGGCGTGGTCCCTGTGCCACCCACTCGCCCTGGGCGACCTTGGGTATTTCCAGCCCAGGTGAAGGTGGAGAGGTTGCTGTGACTCCATCCACTTACGGTAGCGGTGTCATAAAAAGCTGCACCTGCCCGGCCTGACAGGGTGCCGTTGTTTCCATCACGCCCGGTGCGTTCGACGAGCGTGAGTGTGGCGGAGTCGAGAGTAAAAGCTCCACTGTCCGTAAAGGCTTGTGCTGCTAAAATCGTCGAATCAAACCGGACTGCACCCCAGCGTGAGTTGTTATTACCACCGGTGTTGTTAAGGATTTGCTCATTACGATTGGTGCTGTTGTAGAGCCAACCGTCTTCAATCGCCTGGGAAATAACAGTGACAGCACTCGCCGAACCGAGCATCGCAGACGTCGTAACAACACTGAGAAGGATGATTTGTTTCATGATAAAAAAGAGTTTGTCTGTCTGATTAAAAAAATCCCAACGCTCGTTGGTTAATGAGCTCAGAAGAGAAACTAAGATTTGTGGGACAGGTTTTGAAGCTAAAAGTCGCTAAAACAACCGATTTTTTCAAATTCTGTGAATGTAGGGTTTCTTGAATTCCATCTCCGTTCGTTCGAGCGGAGTCGTAATCAGTGGATTCAGCGAAGCCAGCTTCATTGACAGCGCGAAGCTCATTGGGCATTAATGAGGGGTGCAAGAGTCCGTCCTTGAGCTTTCCGGAATCCGCAAGACCTACCGTGGAGGGGTGGAGGCGCTCAAGGGCGTCGATCTCTCTGTGCCGCACGGATGTATCTATGGACTTTTGGGCCCGAATGGGGCTGGCAAATCCACTCTCGTTAAAATCCTCACGACTTTGATTCGCCCGAGCGGTGGAGCCGGGACCATGCTGGGAAGACCAATCGGAGATCGGGAGATACTCCGCAAGGTGGGACTTCTGCCGGAGCATGTGCGATTCCCGGACTACCTCACCGGGCGTCAGGTGATTGAGTTTGCAGGTGGCTTGAATGGTTTGGCTCCGAAGGCGCATGCCAAGCGGATCGACGAGCTTTTGGAAAAAGTCGGGATGGCGGCGGACCAAAACCGTAAGATTAAGGGTTACTCGAAGGGAATGAAGCAGCGCATCGGAATCGCTCAAGCGCTGGTCAATGATCCCGAGATTATTTTTTTGGATGAGCCGACTGATGGGGTCGATCCAGCCGGGCGTCGTGATGTGCGGGAGCTAATGCGAGGACTTCGAGAGGAGGGGAAAACTGTTTTCATCAACACCCACCTTCTTCCCGAGCTTGAGCCGGTGGTGGATCGCGTTGCCATCCTTTCCCGTGGTCAGCTGCTCGGAGAAGGTCCGCTGGAAGAGTTAAGGGGCGAAGAGGTCACCTTCACGATTGAGTTTGAGGGGCCGCTGACTCCGGATGTGTTGAGAGGGGGCGGAATCGTGATCGAGCCGGGGCGAGTCGTGGTCAAGGCCGAGAAGGCGGTTGAGGTTCAGCCCCTCATTGACCAACTTCGCGCCAAGGGTGTTATCATCTCCTCGATACAGCGGAACCAGCAATCGCTGGAAGAGCTTTTCCTCGGTTTGGTTGCCGAGTCCCAACCCACACCCCCACCGATGGGATGACTTCGTTTTTGAGTATTCTTTGTGACTCGTATCGCATGCTGAAGAGTAAGGTGATCTTCTGGATTACCTTGGGACTGTCGGGCTTAGTGGCGATTTTGTTTCTGGGGCTCGGGTTTAACGAATCGGGTGTGACTTACTTCGGTGGTTTAATGGTGGAAGAGGAAATACTCGCTAAGGGAACGATTGGGGCGGAAATGGTCTACAAGTTCTTTTTCAGTCGCTTCGTGGTGGGAGGATGGCTGTCCTGGGCGACTCTCATTCTGGCTCTCATCTCTTGTGCTTCGATCTATCCGCAGATGATGGAAGAAGGGAGCGCGGGCATGTTGCTGACCAAGCGGCCTGGACGTTGGTTGGTGTTTCTCGCGAAATTCGTGGGGGGGCTCCTTTTCATGATCGTGCAGGTGGGGCTTTTCGTCACCATCGTCTTTTTTGCGATGCGTTGGCGACTGGGCACCTGGAACCCGGAAATATTTTGGTTTATCCCCGCCACGGTGATGGCCTTTGCCTTTTTATACTCTTTTTCCGTGTTGATTGCGGTGTGGACCCGATCGGTGTTGGTTGCGATTCTCCTCCCACTGCTTCTCTGGCTTCTCAGTTTCGGGATCGAAACCTTTGAGACCGTCATTTATGATTCCATTCTCAAACAGGAAGATTTGATCGAAGAAGTTGGGGAAACCGCGGAGCTGACGAAAAGACTGGAGAAAGATCGTGCGCTTCATCAGAAGATGAAACTCGCTTATGCATTTTTTCCGAAAGTGACACCCGTAATTGCGGAGGCCCGCAAGGCTCAGGAGATTCGGTCGGACGAGACCGGTTTAATTTTTCAGACCGAGATTGGAGAGCCCGAAGAAAGATCTGCCGACGAGGAATTGACCGAGGGGGAGATGAGAGAGCGCGAACTTGAGGCGGCGATGGAGAAGGGGTTCCTTGAAGGTCTTGAAGAGGAATTGGAGAAAGCTGAAAAAATGGAGAACCGTCATTCTTCGTTATACACCTTGGGGACTTCATTGGCTTTTTCAATCGTGATGCTGAGTTTGGCAGGACGAATGTTCAGCCGGAGCGACTTTTAACGCGGACTTGTTTCCTCGATTGTCCGATGAGAGAGTGGCGGCATGAAAGGAGCAGTTCTCTTCTTCGCCACCACCATACTGGGGCTTTCTGCGGGCCCCAAGGAGGCGGTGATGCAGATTCTGGAAAAGGCGAGAGAAGGCGAGATTGTCTCCGGGAAGCTGGAGGCGCTCGGAATGTCGCCTCATGTCGGCACTCGGAAAAAATCAGTGATCACCCAGCAATGGAAGGACCTTCGGGATTGGCTGGAGTCTGAAAAAGCCGAGATCGAGTTTGCGGATTTGAAGGAAGATGGCGATCTCGCTGCGGTGATCGTGAATGCGCGTTCCAGAAAGAATGGTCCCGATGCCGCACGGGCCTATAGTTTTGGGCTGAAAAAGGAGGGCGAGGACTGGAAAGTAACCCCGGTTGCCGGGTCGTTTATGAACGCGGGACTTGGCTTTGATCAAGTGGTGGCCGATCGGGCTCGCAAGTTGGAACAATGGATGTCTGCTCGGCAGGCACGAGTGTTAATGGAGTTTCGCAGAGCGGAGCTTGCTCGCTATCAAAGAGAGCTCGCCAATAAGGTGGAGGGCAAAGTGCTTGAGGAGGCTACCGCGACGGAGGCTTTTGATCATTTTAGAAAAGCAATCGCCGATGGGGATGCTGATCGCGTTTTGATCTGGATGGGCTTGCTTGAGCGCATGGTTGAGGATGGCCGTGATTGGACGCGACTCTCGGCTGCCGTGCGCAAGGGGCTCGAGGGTGAGGATCAGTTGAAGGTCTGGCGTTTGATGCTTGATGAGGAAGTGATCCGGTTAAAGGTGAGCGAAAATCTGGCGGAGGACGATGCCTCTTTCCTCATGGGATACATGGCGCCATACACCACTGGTGCCTCCCGTGAGCAGAATCGTGTCATTCGTTTCCATCTTGAGAATACTCCGGTAGGTTGGCGGGTGATTCTTCCTGCGTTTTTTGAATATGCGAATGCGGATTCCAGTCAGCACTACAATGCTCACAATCAGAGCTCGGATTGGGAGGACCGCCAGCAGGCCAGAGCCTTGGGAGAAATCTTTGAAAAGCAGAATAAAGCGCGTTTTGCGAAATCTCCCGGAGAGCTGCTCAAGATGATCACGGTTGATTTGAACAAGGGGGACTATCCCAATTTTATCCGGTTCTTCCTACGGCCTGAGTCCGACCCCGAAAATGAGGGGGGCGACAATCGGGGGCGAGCTGCCAGTAGCCGGTATGCTGCGATCGGAAGATTGTGGAAAGATCTTCGTGGGAAAAGAAGGGATGATGTGAAGGTGACCGTCGCGCGGAAGATCCAGCAGAAAGAAGTCGCGGCGGGCATCTTACTTTTTGAACAAGCGGGTTCATTTAAGCCCTCTTTTAAGGCGATCTGGATGGTCAAACAGATAGAAGGTTGGTCCATGGTCTCCTCACAAACTTCATTGACTGATGCACCCTTCGTAAAAAAGTATGGCCGGGATGCACGTGAGCTGGAGAAGAAAGTTGAACAGGCTGAAAAATCCCTAGAGGAAAACTACCTCAAAGATCTCCTCGCCAAGGTGCCCACACCTTTAGACACGGAGGGGGCACCGGACGAGGCCGCGAGCCAAAAAGTAGTTCTGGCATGGCGCAAGGAATTGGGTGAGGGCTCAATCACCAGCCTCTTGGATCAGGCTGCCATGGTGCAGGTCCCCGATAAGCCAAATCTTCTCATGCGCAATCTTTTGGGAGCAATGAAAGGGGTGCGGGTTGCAAAGGTGGAGGAGAGGATTCTCGGAGCAAAATCCGCGGGACAATTCCATGGGGTGAGCATGTTTGTGGATGCCGGACGAGGGCTGGAAATGCACTGCCCGCTGGTTTTGGTGGCAACCACGGCAAAGGGACCCCGCGTGCTGGCAGACGTCGAATTATGGTATTCGAGTAATCAGGGGAAACGAATTCGCAACGGTGCGGCTTTAATAAGACTAAAGAAGATTCTTTCCGAAAAGAATTTCGCGGCGGTGAAGGAGCTGTTTGATTGGCACGAGAAGCTTGCTGGCC
Organism: Akkermansiaceae bacterium; assembly: GCA_049889835.1. GTDB lineage: Bacteria > Verrucomicrobiota > Verrucomicrobiia > Verrucomicrobiales > Akkermansiaceae > SW10. The sequence goes on along the minus strand of JBMHCQ010000010.1, from coordinate 11,597 downwards.
CGGTTTGGGAAAAGTGGGCTGACAATCTGGCTCGTCCGGATCGGCGGGATGAGGATGAGTAAAAAATGACGAATCAACTGGAACACGAAACGGCCTCAAAGCTCGAAGCCTCGGTGAGCAGAGTGATGTATGGTCAGTCGGAAGCGGTGCGCCGTGTTCTGGCTACCTTGATATCTGGAGGGCATGTCCTGCTTGAGGATGCACCCGGAACGGGGAAAACGACCTTGGCCAAGGCGATTGCGTCGTCGATCGGCGGGTCGGGTTTTCAACGCATCCAGTTTACCCCTGATTTGCTGCCCTCCGATATTCTTGGGGTGAGTATTCTCGATGTCCGCTCCTCGGATTTTCAATTTCACCCCGGACCGATATTTACTGACATCCTTCTTGCGGATGAGATTAACCGGGCGTCCCCCCGGACCCAAAGTGCGCTTTTGGAGGCGATGGCTGAAGGACAGGCCACGATCGAGGGAAAGCGGTATGATTTGGGCGATTTATTCTTTGTCATCGCAACCCAAAATCCGGTTGAGCTCCGGGGAACCTATCCACTCCCTGAAGCGCAGATGGACCGCTTCGCACTCAAGTGTTCGTTGGGATACGTATCTATCGCTGATGAGGTATCCATTCTGGAGTCCCAGAGTGAGAGTCATCCCTTGGAAATGGTGAAGCCGGTGGTTACCCGGGAAGAGCTCACCGCATTGCGTGCGGTCGTGAAGGAGGTGAAGGTGGCACCTGACTTGCGGGAATATATCGTGCGTCTCGTTGCAGCGACGCGGGGCCAGGGGGATGTGAAGCTGGCTGCCAGTCCGCGTGCCTCGATCAGCCTGTTGCGGGTGGCTCAAGCGATGACCTTTTTCGAAGGTCGTGATTTTGTGGTGCCGGAAACCATTCAGGCGCTGGCTCCGGATGTTGTGGCGCATCGCCTGGTGCTCGAATCGGACGCCGCTTATGGCGGACGAACCGGTCGGGATGTGGTGTCAGAAGTGATCGAGAATCTTCCGGTTCCGGTGTAGATTAAGGAGTGAAAGTAAGAAGGGTGGGCGGTAGAAGATTTTCGCGCTGGCTTTGTAAAAATTATCGAAGAGTGAGTGCGGTAGGGAATTTTTTCTTTCGCCGGATCACTCCGACTGCGTGGTTCATCATGGGTCTCCTCGGGGTAAGCGTTTTGCTCGGTGCCAATATCAGCCAGACCGTGGTGATCATCTTGACGACTCTTTTGTGCGGGCTATTGGTGGTGGGACTCGTGTGGGCTCTCTTGCGGAGGGTGAAGGTTTCAATTGTGCGAAACGTCCCGACCACGGGCGCGGCGGGTGAAGAGGTCCGCTATACCGTTCAGGTGACCAATGAGGGTCGATTTACGGTCCGTGATCTTTATCTTCATGAGGCCTCGGATGACCCGCGTCCGACGGAGTGGGAATTTTTCAATATCGCAGAGCCCGGGGAAGAGAAGCGCAATATTTTCGACCGTACTTTTCTCTTTTACCGGTGGAAATGGCTCCTCGAGCGTGGAGGAAGATGGAGCACCTTGGGCCGTGCCCACGTGAGGGAAATCGAGCGTGGCGAATCCGTGGAGGTCCGGCTGTCACTGGTGCCGAAGCGTCGGGGGATTTTGAAGCTTGCAGACCTTCGTGCTGAGCTTCCGGATCCCTTTGGGCTTTTTCAGAGATGTCGCTCCGTGAGACAAGAGAGTGATGAGATTTTAGTCATTCCCAAACGCTACAAGTTACCCGACGTCCACCTTGATGGGAAATCCGAGCTGAGGCCGGGGGGGGAGATGGCCTCTCGTCTGCGAGGTGATGGTGGCGAGTTTCTCGGTCTGCGGGAATACCATCAAGGTGACTCACTTCGGCGAATTGATTGGAAAGCCTGGGCCCGGACAGGTGATCCGATTGTGCGTGAGTATGAGAACGCCCGGTTTCCCCGCTATGGGTTCGTACTCGATACCAGCCTGCGTGAGAGCGGGCCCGAGCTTTTTGAAGAAGCGGTTTCGGTGGCTGCCAGCTTTGTCTCTACGATGGATCGGAATCGCTGCCTGCTCGATCTGATGTTTGTGCGGGATTCTCCCAAGGTGTTTACCGCCGGTCGCGGGGTGGGGGAGGCTTCCGCGTTGCTGGAAGTTTTGGCTCGTATCGAGGGAGGTGACGAAGGAGGCTATGAGGATCTTTGTCGCCTTGTCCTCCGCTACGCTTCGGAAATGACAGCCTGTGTGGTGGTTCTCTGCGGGTGGAATGAGGAGCGGAAATCATTTGCAGCCCAGCTCCAGCAGTCCGGTCTCGAGGTCTATTTCTACGTCATCGGAGTGGGTGAAAAACCGGACGATTCTTCGGGAGTCCATTGGCTCCGTTGGGATCATGTCCAACAAGATTTGATGAGCGGATGAGGAAAGAAGAAGTCATGCTTCAGCCGCCTCCGCGGCTCCTTTTGGGAGTGGCGATGCTCTTTTGGGGGGCAATGGGGGACTTTCCTCTGGTGGGATTACTCGCCGCGGTTGCGATCGAAGCGCGGAACTGGACCTTCTTACGCTGGCAATTTGGCGAAACTGGATTTGCCCGTGCGTGGCAGCTCTGCATTGTGATTCTCATCATCGTAGCGGTGACTTTCCTCACTTCGGATGAGGATTCGACAGCGTCCGCTTCACTTGCTCTCCTTTCCTGGCTCCCGATTATTTTCCTGCCAATGATTCTAGCCCAGCAATATGCCTCGGATCATGGCGTTCCGCTGGTATCGTTCTCCTTCATCGCGCGGCGGAAAATTCGTCTCGATCGTGAGGTCGGCCGTGCCGTGAAACTTAAGCCCTGTCAGTTGGGTTTTCCCTTTCTGGGATTGACCTTGATCTCGGCCGGACTGGGGCTTCGCACCTTGGTGAATTATGGCGTAATTGTCGCGATTCTCTTCGGGATCGGGCTGTATTTTATGCGGAAGGAACGAACCCGGCCATTCGCCTGGCTTACCGCTTATCTTTTGGCTGGGACGATTGCTATCTCACTCGCGGCGGGCGTGTTTTACCTCTACAAGGAATTTACTCTGGGCCGTTTCCATCAGAGCGAGCAAATAGAGAGCCCCCGCGAAGTGCGAACCGTGATGGGGCAGATTGCGGAGCTCCAGTTGAGCGAGGACATCGATTGGAGATACTATCAGGATAAGGGGAGTGCACCGGAGAGACTCCGTCTTGCTGTTTACAATAAACCCCGGGCGACTCATTGGGTGACGAACAGGCGTTCCCCCCAGCTGGCTGAGCAGATTGATCCTGTTCGGGGATCGGGTGGTGATTTTGAAATCCTCTTGAAGAGCGACGGAGACTTCTTTTACCGGAAAGAGCATCGCTTGTCCGATCACCCCCATCGCAGCCGGCTCGTGGGGCTGGTGAAAGATGAGTCCTTATTGCCCCTGCCGAGAAATCCGCGCCGCTTCCGGCAGTTGGCAGCAGAGGGGGTGGATGTGAGCGGAATGAGTTCGACCCGTCTTGATGATCCCAAACATGGGGCGCTGGATATTTCCATCATTTCTGATTCTCAGGAGTCGCTGAGATTTGTGGATCTCGACCCAACCATCGATGACCTCGTGGTGCCCAAGGCTGAGATGAAGGGTATCGAAAAATTCTGGCGGGAATTGGGGATCGCGGATCTTCCCGAGTGGGAAGCGAAGACCAACATGAAACCGAAATGGCATGTGCATCAGCCAGATCGTGCTGATCAGAATACTCTTCATCTTATGCTCAGGGCGAAGTTTCAGAGAGATTTTGATTATTCCTTGAAGCTGCGGCCGCGCCGAGACCTTGCGCCGGTTTCTCATTTTTTGCATGACCTGAAGGAGGGGCATTGCGAATACTTTGCCAGTGCCACGGCCTTGCTCCTTCGTCGCGCAGGAATTCCCACTCGATACGTGGTCGGCTACGCGCTCGAAGAGAAAGGAAATGACCCTCAGGAATGGATTGTGCGCGGGAAGCATGCCCACGCTTGGACCCAGGCTTATCTGGGTGGAACTTGGGTGGATGAGGCAAAGCCAGATGCAAAAGAGCCGGTCTGGCGATGTCGCGGAGGCGAGTGGGTGGAGATTGATCTCACTCCTCCCGATTGGCTCTCGGAAACTCAACCATCAAGGAGCTGGACGCGTAAGTTGGCCGATTGGTGGCAGAAGGCGCGACCGGATTTGATCGTTTGGTTTGCCGGGCCCATTGTTTCGGTGGTAGTCAGCATCATCCTCTACGGCGGCTTGACCGGGTTGGTGGTATTTCTCATTTATCGTCTCTGGGTCACCCGCAATGGGGACGGTGCCGGAGTGGCTGGAAGCTGGGAAGAGCGCGCCATCGAGGGAAATCCGTTGGCTGATTTTGAACCTTGCTTGGCCAAACGGATCGGCCCCCGACCCGTGGGGATGACGATGGGAGATTGGTTGAAATCCGAGGCGCCGGAGCTGATCCCGGTGTATCAGAAGGTCCGCTTCAATGCGCAGGATGCTGCGGAATTGAAGCCTCTTGCTGCAGAAGCTCGCGCCCGCCTTGAAAAGGGAGACTGAGACTTGTTTCTAAATTTTCCTGGAAAACAGTCTAAGCGGCGTGCCACCAGAGGGTGGGGTCCATTTCAGCGAGGGTTCGACCAACCAAGGCTCGAAGATCACCACCTTTTTTCATCACTGCGAAGACCGTCGATCCCGATCCGGACATCATGGCTGCTTGGGTTTCCGGCTGCGCCTGCAAAAAGCTCCTGAGCTCGGCTAAAAATCGATGCTTCTCGAAGACCGGTCGCTCCAAGTCATTGAAGAGAGTGATATCGCCGATATTCTGGGGCTGGTATGAAATGGCGGGGATTTCCTGGGATTCCTGCCAGCGTGAGTAAGCCCATGGAGTGGGGATTTCAAAGCCGGGTTTGAAGAGGACAATTTCATCATCCCACTCGAGATCCCGGGGCTCGATGATTTCACCTCGACCGGAGCACCAGCAAGGCTTCTGATAAAGAAAGAGGGGAATGTCGGACCCTAAAGTGGCCGCCCAATCGGATAGAGTCGCGAGAGGGACGGCGGCCTTGGTCAGTTCATTGAGGGCCAGAAAGGTGTGGGCGGCATCAGCGCTGCCACCACCGAGCCCCGCTCCATGAGGAATGCGTTTGATAAGATCAATCCGGTAGGAGCAGGGAATTCCGGTCTTCGCTTCGAAGGTTCGAAGGGCGCGGGAGACCAGATTGGTTTCATCGGTTGGCACGCCTGCCGTTTCACAATGGAGAGAGAAGGTTTCGGCATCGGTGAATGTGAGATCATCACAAAGTGCAGGCAGGGGCATGATCAGGGTTTCCAATTCATGGAATCCATCCGGCCGTTTTCCGGTGATGCGAAGCGAGAGGTTGATCTTGGCAGGGGCGTGCGTGGTCATTGGGACGACTTTTAGACTGGGAAGTTTCAGGGAGAAAGCCGCTTTTAGGATGATCTCCGACCAAGAAGGGCCAACATGCGTCCGGTATTGCCCTTTTCGACCCGATAGGAATAGAAGCGTTCCAGATCAGAAGCGGTGCAGAGTTGACAATCGTGGAACTGCCCTTCTGGAATTCCGGCATTGCGGGCTTGTGCACGGATGTCTGATGCAAAATCGATCTCGTAGTACGGAGGACGAATACAGGGACCCAGTACCCCGATGAGGTCCGCGGGATCGGTCCTAAATTCTCTCGCCATGAGAGCGATCGCTTTTCCGGTGATGTTTTGCTCGGTTCCTTTTTTACCGGAATGGAGTAAAGCAAGTGCTCCTTGCTTCCGGTCATGGAGGTAAACGGCACCGCAATCGGCGACATGAATTCCGAGTAACACATCAGCCTCAATGGTCAGGAGTCCATCGACGCCTCTGGACATCAAAGGTGAGTCTGAGGAGATGATCGCGAGATCAGATCCGTGGACCTGCTCGGCGAGATGGGTGTTTGCAAAGCCGAGCTGACGGGCCTCTTGTTCATGATAGGGCGCAAGTCGGGACAAGGTTTCCGTCTTATCCGTGGAAGTGGTCACTCCAGGAATGCGCTCCAAAAAGTGCGCGCAGACCGAGGAATGGAGGAGGGGAGCTAAAAACGACATCGCAGAAAAGAGATGGAAACTGGCTGATGATCTCAGAAAACTCCAAAAACGGGAAAAACGGGAAAAACGGGAAAAACGAAACGCTTCCAGGAGGCCGAAGCCTTGGGAAGCGTTTCAAATTGCCAAGTTTCCTCGGCGATCGGGGATTTTCTCTGAGAGAATTAGAGAGCTTTACCAGCGATTGCCTGATTGGCAGCAGCGATGCTCTCAGCTTCGTCATCATCCAACTCGGACATGACAGTAGAGAGCTCGGAGGCAATGTGTCCACGCATCTTGCTGACAAGTTCGGTGCCTTCGTCAGTGATGCGAACCATAATCTTACGGCGGTCCTCAGCAGCGTGAACACGCTCAACGAAACCCAGTTTTTCAAGGCGATCCACAAGGCCGGTAGCGGCAGCAGTGGAATGACCCATCTTCTTGGCGATTGCAGACATCGTGAGGTAATCCTCGCTGGAGAGGTAGGTCAGGAGGAAGAATTGAGGGAAGGAAAGATTTCCGCGGTTGAGTTCGCTCGAGAGATTCAGAATACAGGAGCGTTGTGTGAAGAGGACAAAGTCCGCGAGGCGATCATGGTCCACTTGGCCGTTCCCTGACTGATGAATGGGGTTCGTTTTCATTATTATACGACTTTCAGTTTTTTTGGACAAATAACTTTGCCCAGCAGCTTCGGTGAAGACAATACTTCAAAAACCATAAAATTATCAAGACGAAACTGCGTAAGTTTTTAAATAAATGAGATTTATGCTTATTCGTAGAGGCTGAACCATCGATGCCCCTAGGTAATTAAGCGATCTTAAAAATTTTGAGAATTCTTCCTATTTGAGGGGAATCAGTCGTCTGAGGGAGCTGGTTTGGGAGAGTTTAAGGCTCTCAAGAGAGGCTTTGCGTCGGAAATGAGCTCTATTCTGACCGTTCCGATTCTTCGGACTGAGTTTTGGATTCCGCTTTGGCTGGGTTCACCGGTGATTCGGGCTGAAGTCGGAAGCTCGAGACGGCATCGCCCTTCTGCACCTTTCCGGCAATCAGGTCGGCAGCGAAGAAGTCGCGAATCCGTTCTCCGGTGGGGCGAATGTTGGCGGAGGAACCATTGGCTCCGTGAGTCTGAAATAGCGAGTTTTTCGGAAGCTTTCCGGGTCCGTATTTTTGGATGAGGACGAATTTTCCCGCTTCAGAAACGGAAGCAATGCGCCCGATGATCTGTCGAGTGGATTGTTTTTGCAACTCATTGGGCTTGGGCTCTTCCTGCCCGAGGTGTCGAAGGGTTCCACAAGAGGCGAGAACCAGAGGGAAGGCGAGGAGGAATGATCTCATGAGGAAATGAAAAGGCGTGATTCTTTTCGGCGAAGCCGGAGGTCGCCAGGAAGGTTGATGGAAGGAGGTCCATCGGTCTGAAGAAGCGAGGCCGCCGCGGTGATGTGTTCCTCGGTGAGGTTACGCACTTGATTTTGTTTGAGGAAATCATGAAGCGCGAAGCGTTGTAGAGGGGCGGAGAGTTTTCGGAGGCTGGGAAGGTGGATACGGCTCTGGGGATCGAGGATGTTTTGGGAGGCGAGGGCCTCGGAGGCGATCGCTTCGAGATCGGAGGTGCGCCGGGCAGCGCGAAGAAGTGGCTCAACGGGATCACGGCTCATTACGTGATGGAGCAGCGGTAAGATTTCGTGCCGGATACGGTTCCGGGTGGCGAATGGCTCGGTATTGGAGGAGTCTTCTCGGAAGGAAAGGTGGTGCTCGCGGAGGATGTCGGTTATTTCGGAGCGACGAATGTTGAGAAGGGGGCGGCGGAGGATAAGCTCATCGGGGCCGATGCGCAGAGTTTGGCTCGCAGACATTCCTTTGGCTCCAGCAGCTCCGCGAAGAAGTCGGAAGAGGATGGTTTCAGCTTGATCGTCGGCATGGTGCGCAAGCAGGACTTGATTGGTTTTATGCTCACGGGCGCAGCGGGTGAAGAAGAGGTGGCGGGCGTTCCGCGCCGCGGTTTCGAGGGAGATTTTTTGAGCGCTGGCGAGCGCAGCTACATCGATACGATCGATCACGGCAGGGAGTTGGAGGTGCTCGGCGAGTTCTGCGACAAATTCAGCATCGCCATCAGATTCCCCTCCCCGGAGTCCATGGTTGAGATGGCAAAGGACGAGCTTGTTGATTTGTTTTTTGAGAAGCCAATGGAGGAGGAAGATCGAATCCCGGCCTCCGGAGATTCCGAGGAGGTATTTTTGATCCTGAGAAAGAGAGGCCATCGCTATTCGGTCTTTTCAAAGACCATGAAATGTTGCCAGGGGAGGTCATCCTTGGTCGCAACCCATCTCATTCCGGCCTCTTTCATTTCGGCGATGGCTTGAGCTTCCGTCATTTTGTGGAGAGGCTTGATCCGGACGAGCGGGTCTTCGGCGCGATATTCCAACAGGAAGATCCGCCCACCGGGACGAAGGGCACGCCGAATCGAAAGAATCATTTCGTAGGGGTGCGAGAACTCATGATAGGCGTCGACCATGATCGCGGCATCGATAGAATTTTGAGGAAGGAGGGTGTCGTCGATTTTTCCCAGATGGGCGGACACGTTTCCAACCTTCTGAGATTCCTTTTCTTGCTCGAGGTAGCTAATCATCTCGGGCTGGATGTCGACCGCGATCACCTGCCCCTTCGGGAGCTGCTTCGCGAGGCGGAAGGTGTAGTAACCTGATCCGGCTCCGATATCCGCGATGACGGCATCCTCTTTTAAGCCCAGCATCGCGAGGGCTTTTGAGGGGGCTTCCTCGTCTTCGCGATTGGAGCGCTCCAACCAGCTGATGGCAGGGTGGCCCATCACTTTCGCGATTTCGCGATTCAGGTAGAACTTTCCAGTGCCATCACGGGTAGCTTTTCCAAAATCGTACTTATCTGTGAGATTCTCAGGAGCGGAGCGAGATGGATCGGACTCAGAATTTTGAAGGATGCCGGGATTCTTGGACACAGGATTCTGAGAACCGGATTTCCACAGGAAAAAAATCGCGCTCATGAGAGCGAGAGCCGAGATGAGGGGGAGAAATCTCATGGAGCTAGAGCGCGATCGTGAGGACTTCGAGTTCCGGACAAAGAAGAGGGAGCAACTTGTTGAGCTGATCGATGGAGCCGGTCGTGAAAAGGTGGATACGCGGATTCGATGATGGCGTGGGCTTGAGCTTCTCAACGCGTTTGGCGACGGCTCTTCCGGTATCAATGAATTTGATGTGGCGTGGTAACGCCTGCACGAGGGCTGGTTTGAGGAAGGTGTAGTGAGTGCAGCCAAGAATGATGGTGTCGACTCCTTCCCGAATCATTTCATCAGTGTATTCGTGGATGGCTGCCTCGACCTCCGGACCAGCGAGCTCTCCGCACTCCACCAGCTCGGTAAACTTTGGGCAGTGCTGCGTGATGACACGGAGGTCATAAGCGTGGGTGTTGACGAGACGGTGAAATTTTTCGCCGCTTAACGAGGCCTGAGTCGCGAGGATGCCGATGGTGTGAGTCGTGGTCACTTCCGAGGCGGGTTTGACTCCAGGCTCCATTCCGACGAATTGCATCGGGTAGTTGGCCCTGAGAGCTTCAACTGCTGCGATTGTTGCGGAGTTACAGGCGACCACAATCATTTCAGCTCCCTTTTCAATCAGATAGTCTGCGAGTGCAAAGACACGTTGCTGGATCTCATCGTAGGATTTGTTGCCGTAAGGGCACCACTTGGAATCAGCGATGTAGTAGAACGAATGCTCTGGCAGGCGTTTGTGCATCTCACGCAAAACGGAAATGCCGCCAACGCCGGAATCAATGACACCAATCACCCCGAGAAAATGACAGCTGTAGCAGGAAAGAAAAGGCGGGAATTGGCCTGAATTCTAACAAGGATTACTAAAAAGTGAAATAGCTTGCAATGCAAGGTAACTTGTCGTAGTTAATAGGGTTCAAGATGAGTGATAGCTTCGATAATTGGACCGTGCAGCTCCGGAAGGGAATTCTGGAGTTTTGCGTGCTTGCGGCGATCGGGGCCGAGGATGAGTCCTATGGATATGAGTTGGTGAAGCGGCTTGTGAGTGTGGAGGGGCTGGATGTCTCCGAGGGAAGCATCTATCCGCTACTCTCACGGATGCGGAAGCAGGGATTGATGAAATCGAGGCTTGAAGAAAGCGAATCCGGCCCTGCCCGAAAATATTACCGGCTCACCGCTACCGGGAAGGCTCGGGTGTATGCAATGCAGTCCTATTACGATGGGTTGAGTGAAGCAGTTTCAACGCTTCGAAATCCTCAAAACTAGATTTATTTACTGAAGATGAAGAACGACCAATGGCTTACACCCGAGGCGAAAGAGGCGCTCGATTCTTGGCTCCAGCATCATCAAACTACCTGGGCCAGCCAAGGCGCGGATCCGGAGGAAATTCGGAGTGATCTCGAGGCCCATCTTTATCGGGAGCGGGACGGCGGGGAGATCATCGGAGTGGAGCGCGTGGAGGCTGCGATTGACTCGATGGGTCTTCCCTCCATGGGAGTGAAATTTTCCGGCTTGGTTCAGGAAACTCCGGCTCCCAAAGAGGGCTGCTTGAAGTCGATCTCCAGTTGGTTCATCGGCATGATCAGTAATGTCAGATTTCTCGCGATTTGGTCTGCTGCAGTTCTGGTCTGGGAGTTCACCACCGGCACCTTGGCTGGAATGTTTTTTGATCCTATCGCACGGAATGAGCAGGTCATCGTTTTGGGTGTGGTCGTGGGGTTTGGTTTGGTGGCGATGCTTCCACGTTTTCAAAAAAATGCGCCCGATTGGATGGTCTTTTTGAGAGGAGCGGCGGCAGCGGTCTCGGGATACTGGGCTGTGTTTCTTCTCCCCGTGCTGGTCTTTGGGACCTTGGGCTACGGGATGGCGGTGATTTATTCCTTTGGCATCGGTCTCCTCTTTTTCCCGGTTTACTTTCTTTGTGCTCTGACCGCCGCGGCGCCGATGTGTGCGATGTTTGGCTTTCTTAAGCCGGAAGGCTATCGGGCATTCGGGAGGACCGGGTTTTTGGGCATGCTTCTGGGAATTGTGATTCTGGTGTGCGTCGAGGGTCCCAGCTACGTGACCCGGCACGGAGTGGCACAAAATGATCCGGCTTTGATTCGGAATATGGGGTCGGAGAAGACCTTACTCGCGATGTGCCTCGAAGGAGGAACAAGATTTGATACTACGGGATTTATTTCCGGAATTGGCCAAGGCAGAATGACGGGCGGAGGGTTCACTCGCTTTACCAGAGGTGAGGAGATCGAGAAGCGGCGTAAGATTTACTATCAGGTCACCGGAGAAGGCTTCAATGAAGTCTCTCGGGAAAAACTGGACCGTGCCCGCCCGCGGGGGCCGAGCTCGCGACGAAGTCGGGGAGGCTTTGATGCCGACCTTGGTGGGGATGCGGTGGCTGGGCCGATCGATGGGCTGGAGCTGGCGGGATCGCGACTGGATGCGCATGTCGATGCCGCGAGTCGTGTTGGGTTCTTCGAGTGGTGGATTGACGGTTCCAAAAAACCCCGAATTGATGAACTAGCCCCGCTTCAGGGCGTTCGTACGAAAAAACCGG
>JBMHCQ010000009.1:0-270387 GCA_049889835.1 Akkermansiaceae bacterium | reverse complement strand
AATCATCTCTCGAAGGCCGGAGCCCGTCATGTCGCTCCCCTTCTCGAAGAAGCTTTCCAGGTTTCCGGGAGATAAATACTTTCAAATCATTACCCTCCACTCCAGATTTCCCCCATGAGCCTCGCTAAAAGTCTCTCCCGCGCGATCATCAAAACCCATCGCAAGCGCCTCGCTCGCGAAGTCTTTACAAGACACCAGGGCATCATTCAGCGCGGCCCCTTTGAAGGGATGAAGCTCGATGGCGAGGCCAACACCAGTGCTGCGGCTCATGGTTTGAAAATTCTCGGACTCTACGAGACTCCGGTGATGGATCAGATGCTCGAATGGTGCCCGACCGAAGTGCTCATCGATATCGGAGCAGCCGATGGCTACTACCCCATCGGGATGCTCAAGCGGGGCCTCGTCAAACGCGCGATCTGCTTTGAGATGACCGAAGCCGGACGCGCTGCGATCGCGAAAAATGCCGAGCTTAACGGAGTTTCCGACCAAATCGAAATTCTCGGGAAAGCCGACGCAGAACTCCCGCAGGTGATAGAAAAACTCGCTATCTCTAAAGAGAACACCTTGATTCTCTGCGATATCGAAGGCGCGGAGTTCTCCCTCATTGACCGGGCCCTTATCGAGCAGCTGGGAGGCGCCAAAATCATCATTGAGCTCCACGAACCCTTTGTTGAAGGAGACAACAAACAGCTTCGCGAAAAACTCCTCGCCCAGTTTCCCGAGACCTACCAAACTTCAATTCTGGTGGACTCTCCTCGCTCGTGGAATGGCATTCCGGAACTCGAAGAGATGCACGATCTCGACCGCGCTTTGGTGACCTCTGAAGGCCGCAAATTCATCGGCGAATGGCTGATCGCTACTCCTGCATAAACATCCGCTCATTGACTCACGTCACGCCCCGCAGCTCATTTTGAAGGATCACCTCCAGAAATTTTCCGAGCTCAAGCACCCGAACTTTGAGGGACTGGTGCGCGAGGGTTGGAGAGAGAAACTCGATCCGGAAGAGCTGCCCTCGCTTCTCGAAGACTCCAACGCACAGGTCCTTGCTGAAATCCGTCACCGGATTGTGGTGATCACGATCGATGACACCCGAATCGCGGTGAAGAAGTTCGGCATGCAGAAGAGCTTGAAGGACCGCGCCGACCGGAAGCGTGGGACCAAAGCCCGACGTTCACTCGAAGCCGCAGCTCTGCTGCGGGCCAACGGGATCGGAACACCCGCTCCTCTGGCAGTTTTTGACCGCTGGAAAAACAACACTCTCACTGAAAGCTACTACCTCTCTGAGTTCATTCCCGATTTCACCAACCTCAAGGACACCCTGGCCGACCTCTATGTCAACGAACCACGATGCAATGTGCTCGTAAGCCTTCTCAAACACGTCGCACTCACCATCCGCAAGATGCATGACGCCGGGTTCATCCATCGCGATTTGGGAAACCAGAACATCCAGCTCCGCACCCGGACCGAATCATCATGGGGAGAGGTTCATCTCATCGATCTCAATCGGGGCCGTATCAAGTCTTCGCTCACCGAAAAGGAACGCGCGAACGACCTCTCCCGTCTCTATCTTCCCTCGATGTTTCTGCGTTTCTTCTGCGCGATGTATTGGCAGGAAGCACCTCCCAAAGGCTTCACCAAACAAGTGGAAAAGGCCCAGCAACGCTTCATGCTCTGGCATCACACGCGCCGCTTGCGTCATCCCTTCCGTGAGCCACCGCATAACGATTACGGCGACTACCTGCCTCCGCAAGACCAATGGGTCTGGGATGAGGAATCGGCGCAAGCCGCCATCATGCTCAACCGTCGCGACCGTCAGCGCTACTACCCATGGGGCCGCAATCTCCGCATGGTCTGGGCCTCCCTCAAAAACGCCCTCCCGGTCGGACTCGCGTATCGCGACCTTCAAGACGAAACCTTTCAAAAGCCCGTCTCACTCAAAGGCCGCATCGGAATGGCGCTCGAAGCCACCGATCTCGATTTCCCGCGCCAACTTTCCTTCCTCAAAGAACTGGGGAAAGTCCCGATCCTCATTCGCTTCTGCCATCACGAAAGCAAAACGCAGTGGCAGCGGACTATCTCGGATATCAAAAAACTCCTTGCCAAGAATTACGATGTTATGGTCGCGCTTGTCCAGGATCGGCAGGCCTTTCTTAATCTCGCTTCTTGGGAAGCGATGTGCCGCCTCATCTTCTCGGAAATCGGAAGTGAGGTTTCGATGGTAGAACTTTGCCACGCCGTCAATCGTACTAAGTGGGGGCTCTATTCTCCCGAGGAGCAAAAGGCCCTCCTCGAACGGGTCGTCCGCGTGCAGAAAGATCACCCGGACGTTCCGGTCAGCGGTCCCGCGTGTATCGATTTCGAATATTATCACGTCTTAGGTGCACTGGAGGAAACACCCGATGACCTCCATTACGATGCCCTCTCTCATCACCTCTACGTCGATCGAAGAGGTGCTCCGGAAAACAAGCAAGAGATCTTTGGCACCGTCGAAAAAGCCGCTCTTCTTCGCGCCATTTCCCGCCACGTCAAACAGTGTGATGAACGCGTCATTGTTTCTGAAACGAATTGGCCCTTGAAAGGCACTGGAATTCATTCGCCGGTCGATGCCTCCTACCGCTACCCCGGACAACCCGAATCCGAGCTCAATGTCAGCGAAGAAGACTACGGTCACTTCATGCTGCGCTACCTTGTCCTCACCTTGTGCTCCGGACATATCGAGCGCGTTTACTGGTGGAGGCTGGTTAGTCATGGTTTCGGCCTCGTCGATGAGCTGGCAGATGGCGGATGGCGCAAGCGACCCGGCTTTGAAATGCTCCGCCATTTCCTCGCTCTCTTGGGAGAAGCCACATTCACCAAAAAAATCGATACCCCGGAAAATATTTATGCCTTCCAATTTAAGTCCGCCGATCAGGACGTGATCATGATGTGGAGTAATCTTGAAGACCCCGCACCTCTTCCCCGGAAGTTCACGCAGGTTCTCGACGTCTTTGGACAGCCTGTGCCTGTGGAAAACGCCACCATCTCCGGCTCTCCGATCTACGGATTGATCTGATCGAGGTGCTCCTGTCCAATCACGATGTCGGCATCTTCCTCCACCCATTCAATGAGGTAGTCCGGACAAGGAAGATCGGGCTTCTCAGAGAGCGTAGCGCCGACTTTTAAGCGAAGCGGCTTCGTGATGAGTTCGGCATCAGGATACGGTCCACGCATCAACACGCGGAAAGCAGCCAAGCCGGAAATCTTCCACCGGTTTTGAAACCAAAAGACGTCAGCCGGCGAGCTGCGCCACGCTTCTTCCAGATTGGTTGCACAAGCCTGACTGTCTGACCCGTTCACTTCGGTAACACAGAGCTCCCACCGGTCACTTGCGAGCGTTCGACAATGGAGCCCCAACATCACGCAATCGGTGCGCTTAGCCAGAAGCGAGGGCAAGGGAGAACAAACGGTGGGACGGCCGAAGAAAGCACACAGATCCCCTTTTGAAGCCAGCCGTTGATCAGCCAAAATGGACAGCATGTTCCCCTCCCGCACAAAGGCGCACAATTTATGAGACGAGGTCCGTTTGGGAAACAGCTTCAACCCCTTCGTCTGCCTTCGTTCTTCGATGAGCCGATTCACCAAGGGGTTGTTCAGGGGGCGGTAATGCGTCGCGACCTGGAATTCCGACCCAATGAAACTCACCAGCTGTGCCATGAGTTCCCAATTCCCCATGTGTGGCACAACCATAATCACCCCGCGTTTTTCCTCTCTCGCCTTTTTCAGCAGCTCTTCACCTTTGATCACCACGCGGTCTCGAATCTGCTGAAGGGAGTAAAAAGGAATGATAAAGGAGACGAAAAAATTTCCCGCGGTCAGGCGAAACGACTCCTTGGCCAGAGCCGCAACCTCGTCAGGAGATTTCTGTTCCCCGAACGCCTGCGTGATGCTCCGCTCCACCACACGACGCTGCTTCCCCCAGCAGTAATGTATGACCGCCCCCAACCCCCGACCGATCTTGAAGACCATCGAAAGAGGCAGAAAACGAAACGCCGTTTCCACGATCCGCAAGGCCCCATATTCTATGCGGTGCGCAATGGTGATTCGAGGCGAGCGTGACACGGCAAAGGTGGGAAAAATTAGACTTCGGGATTCCAGTAGCCCTTGAGCCAAGTCGCTGGCTTACAGGTTTTGATGGGTCCGGCCCGGTATCCTTCAATCGCTTCTTCAGGCGTGGGGTAGCCATGGAAAACGAGCACCGAACAATCGGTGCCCGGCTTCTTTGGCTCCTGAAAGAGGTTGCATGGAAACACTGGTCGGCAGCTCCGTTTAAAACTTTCCACCCACTCGGAAGGCCAAAATTTGCAACTTCCGCACTGCTCCTTGGCGGCCCAGCTGACATATTGCTGCTCGATCCGAAAACGCTTCAGCATTTCTTCCTGATTCTTCCCATAGTAATGGTAAATCTCCTGATGCTTTTCGAGATTGAAGCGGACGATCGAGGTGTTCCCGCTTTCATTTCCCCGGCGCTTTTCCAGCCAATCGTGAATGACGCAGAAGTGGCCCGGCTCATAATCGAAAAAACGATCTAGCGGGCCGGTGATCACGACATCGAGATCGAGATACAGAATATCGCCCTCGATCGGAGCAAGCGAGGGCATGAAGAGCGCGACCTTGCGCCAAGTATCTCCCCCCTTTTTGGCATCCATCGCATCCTCGTTGAGACCGGAATCCGGAAGCGGCTGGACCTTGATTTGCTCGTGAAGGCCCGAGCCATCATCGGTGAAACATGTCAGCTCGAAAGGCGTGGAACTATTTCGCGCGATGGAGTCATAAAGCCGGTTGACGTATTCGCCTCCATACTTGCGCCCCCACTTCATGCAGATGAATTGCTTCGCCATCGCGCTCAAGCTAACAAACCCACAGGAGCTGGCAAGACGGGCTTACTTTTTCGCCACTCCCAGAAAATTCCGCACCTGGGCAACCTCTCGAAAATATAGCGGATTATTGTCTCGCCTAATCCACATTCCGGAAGATGGCCCACCATCCAGATTAATCGCATGCCTGATCTGGAAGCCATGCAAGACCCCGCTCTTTGCAAGGACTGAGCCCAATTGTGAAAGAGTCGTCGGAGGCGTGTAAGCAATCATCCAATTCCCCTTTCCGTCGTTCGCAAGAAAGCTCCGGCGGGAGAATCGCTTCGCCGAAAGCCCCCCGGCCTTTTCTCCGCCATCCACCAGATAAGGTCCGGCCTGAAGGACATGACGGAGCAACGGCGGCCGCTTCGCAGAAAACACATGGCTCCGCACCAAGTGAATCGAACCATTTTCGACATAAATGGTCCCTGTGGTCAGGCTCGAATCCAAATTGTTCGCTCCCTGCACCCGACCATTTGAAATGACCAGCCCGAGTGGCTTCCCGTTACGATGGAAAAACCCTCCATTGCAGCCCGCGACACAGCCGTTCCCGCGCATCGCGGAGTCGAGATTCCGGTAAAGAGGTGCTCCCAAGCCTTGATCGATCACCTTGAGCGTATGAGTTTTGTTTGAGAACTTGAAGTAATGCAGTGTCC
Organism: Akkermansiaceae bacterium; assembly: GCA_049889835.1. GTDB lineage: Bacteria > Verrucomicrobiota > Verrucomicrobiia > Verrucomicrobiales > Akkermansiaceae > SW10. Next base: position 264,839 of record JBMHCQ010000009.1, on the reverse strand, counting down.
CTACCGTTCCGTTCGGCCCAAGCGGAAGTGTCACCTGACCATACTGGGCATGAAGGCAAAGCGAGAAGGCCAGAAGACCAATGACAATTCGTAGGGGCATCACTTCCGGTGCAGCACGAGATAGTTACGCACCGACCTATTCATCCATGAACGTCGCGTCAACGGTCCACCTTTCACCGAACCGGAGACCCAGAGATCAGAAGAGCGCCCCCCGTCGAGGTTGAGCGCACTCTTAATCTGAAAGTTGGGCAGGGGCTGGGATTTCAAGACCCGTGCCAAGACGGCCAGGCTCGCAGAATCGGCATGAGCAATGGCAAAATGATGATTTCCATCCCAGAGCAGAAGGGAGCGTGGCCGAAGCTCGCCATCAGAAAGCCCCTTCGGGATCACTCCATTCCAAAGCAGACGTGGCCCACTCTGGAGCACTTCCCTGGCCGATGGCGACTTGGCGAGAAAAGCGTCTCGACTCATCAAGCGGTCCATCCCTCCGATGAAGAAACCCGAGCCCAAAAACGAAGCACGATTTACCACTCCTTTTTTCGCCCCCCCAGCCACCAGCATCCCCAGAGGCCTCCCCCCCGGAGTGAAAAATCCACCATTGATGGCGGCGATCCCCATTCCAGCCGCTGCCCGAGCCGTATCCCAGCGTGCGCCCGGAGAAGCCTGATCGACAACCCGCAGTCCGTAATCACGACGGTCGTAACTCACAAGGGTTAACACCATCCCGTTCACCTTTTTGGTCTCCACCCGCAAGGGATGACGAAGCACCTCCGAGACGACCGGCTCAACAGCCTCCGGCCGCTCCAACTTCAAAGCTGGCAGCCGGGGCGAAGGTCTCGGTGCAGGCGGAATCTCTGCGGGAGCCACAGACATCCCCTCCCCCTCCGCCGAAGCCACCCCAGATGGAACAGCCACAGCTACAGGCAGAGGAACACTGGGCGCACACGCCGAAAGAGCCAACGCTCCCATGAGAATTAATCGCACTTCTCTAACAGACCCCCAATCCCCAAAAAATCAAGCCCCACCTGAAATCCCAATGATTCGCTCCCTTTGCCGGATTCACACTCTCAACCCAAGTTTCAAACTAACGCACTAATCTCAGCGACTCGCCGTCGCCAGCAGCGTCTGGAAGTTGGGTGGAGCCGCTTCCCGATCCACCAAAACCGTATCCACGTCCTTAAATCCTGCAGCCCTCATCATTTTCACCAATTCCACCTCGGAAAACCCGAGCCAAACATCGCAGTACAGTTCCCGAGCTTTTTCAAAAGAATGCTGCAGCAGATCGAGAACCACCAAGCGTCCATCCGGCTTAAGGATCCGATAGGCTGCTTCCAAGGCCCGCTCCGGATGATCCGCATGATGAAGCGCTTGGGAAAAAATCACGAGGTCCACCGTGCCATCATCGATAGGTGGTTCCTCGATATCCCCCAGACGATACTCGAGATTTAAGAGCTTGTTTTCCTTCGCTAAATTTTTCCCAAACTCCACCATCTTTTCCGAATTATCGACCGCGATCACCTGAGTCGCCCGCTGCGCCAACAGCTGCGAAAGCGTACCCTCACCCGCTCCCAGATCGGCCACCACCTCGTAGTTAAGAATCTTGAGCATTGCCTCCGCCAGCGATTTCCAACTCCGCCCCGGAACGTATTCCCTCCCAAATTTTCCCGCCAGTTGATCAAAATACGCCCGCATCTGATCCTTCCGCTTGTTGAGAATATGCTGCATCGAGGCCGCATCCTTCCCCACTTCGGGCACTTCTCCCTTTGCCTGCCCCATGATTTTAGCCAGCTCGGGCGAGACCGTCGCCGAGTAAATATTGTTCTTCCCCGACCGCTCATTCTCTACCAAACCCTCGCGCTTCAGCTGGGAAAGCTGCGTGGAAATCCGCGACTGCCCCATTCCCAAAATCTGCTGCAACTCTACGACCGAAAGCGGCTCCTCCAGCAGCAAAACCAAGATCCGCAAACGCGTCGGGTCAGACAAGAGTTTCAACGAGTTAAGAATTGACGGCATTTCAAGTGAAGAGTAACTACGCATCAACAAATCACGATTTGTTGATGTATTAAAGCCTAATTCTCATGAGCAACTCCTTCATTTTCTCCTCCGAGTCCGTTGGCGAGGGCCATCCCGATAAAGTCTGCGACACCATTTCCGATGCCATTCTCGATGCCTGCCTTAAAGTCGACAAGACCTCCCGCGTCGCTTGCGAGACCTTCGTAAAGTCCAATCAAGTCGTCGTCGGTGGCGAGATCACCATCCCAAAAATCGGCGCCAAGCCCATCGGCGAGGTCATTAATGTAGAGAAAGTTATCCGCGATGCCATCCGCGGAATCGGCTACGTGCATGACGACGATATTTTCCACGCCGACAAAGTCTTCATTTCCAACTTCCTTACCACCCAGTCCGCCGACATCGCCCAAGGCGTCGACGCCAAAAAAGCCAAGGGCAAAAAAACCGCCGAACAAGGCGCTGGCGACCAAGGCATTATGTTCGGTTACGCTTGCGATGAGACTCCCGAGCTCATGCCAACCCCCATCATGTTCTCGCACCAACTCGGTCGCGAGCTTACCAAGATTCGTAAAGCCGGACGCCAGGCCAAGTGGCTCCGCCCCGATGCCAAAACCCAGGTCGCGGTCGAATACGTCGATGGCAAGCCCACCCGCGTCATCAACGTCGTCATCTCCACCCAGCACTCCGCTGATGTCGATCACAAGACGATCGAGAAATTCTGCATCGATAAAGTCATCAAAAAGGTCATCCCCAAGAAGATGATCACCAGAGACACCGAATTTCTCATTAACCCCACCGGCCAATTCATCATCGGTGGCCCCCAAGGTGACTCCGGCCTCACTGGTCGTAAAATCATCGTCGATACTTACGGCGGATCCGGCCGTCACGGAGGAGGCGCCTTCTCCGGGAAAGACCCCAGTAAAGTGGACCGCTCCGCTGCCTACATGGGCCGCTGGGTTGCCAAAAACGTCGTTGCCGCCGGCCTCGCTTCCCGTTGCGAAATCCAATTCGCCTACGCCATCGGCCACCCCAAGCCCCTGAGCGTCCACATCGACTCCTTTGGCACTGGCGACGACGCCAAAATCCTCAAAGCCGTCCTCAAAGTCTTCTCCTTTAAGCCTGCGGACATTGTCTCCCAACTCAATCTCCTCAAACCCATCTACTCCGCCTCCACCAACTACGGCCACTTCGGAAAAGAAGATGCGAATCTCCCTTGGGAGAAAACGAACAAAGTCGCGGCTCTTAAAAAAGCCGCCAAATAATTTTTTGACTAATAATAACAATGTCCAACGACTACAAAGTTAAAGATATCTCCCTCGCCGATTTCGGCCGCAAGGAGCTCGACGTCGCCGAACACGAAATGCCCGGCCTTATCGCCACCCGTGAAAAATACGGCCCTGACAAACCCCTCGATGGCGTGCGCGTCATGGGTTCGCTCCACATGACCATCCAGACTGCGGTCCTCATCGAGACCCTCAAGGACGTCGGCGCCGACGTCCGCTGGTGCTCTTGCAACATCTTCTCCACTCAGGATCACGCCGCCGCCGCCATGGCTGCGGCAGACGTTCCCGTCTTCGCCTGGAAAGGTGAGACCCTCGAAGAATATTGGTGGTGTACCTGGCAGGCCCTCCAGTTCCCAAATCCCGAAGGTGGCGATCCCCTCGGTCCCCAGCTCATCGTTGACGATGGTGGCGATGCCACCCTCCTCATCCACAAAGGCTACGAGCTCGAAGACGGCTCAGACTGGGTCAACGAGCCCGCCTCCTCCACCGAGGAAGCCGTCATCAAAGACCTCCTCAAAGACATCCACGCCAAGCACCCCGGCATCTTCCACCAGTGGGTCCCCGAGCTCAAAGGCGTCTCCGAGGAAACCACCACCGGCGTCCACCGCCTCTACCAGATGCAGCGCGATGGCAAACTCCTCTTCCCCGCCATCAACGTCAACGACTCCGTCACCAAATCAAAATTCGACAACCTCTACGGCTGTCGTGAATCTCTCATTGATGGCATCAAGCGTGCCACCGACGTCATGATTTCCGGAAAAGTCGGCGTCGTCTGCGGCTACGGTGATGTCGGCAAAGGCTGCGCCCAGGCCCTCCGCGCCCAAGGCGCCCAAGTCATCGTCACTGAAGTCGACCCCATCTGCGCCCTCCAGGCCGCCATGGAAGGCTTCCGCGTCCTCACTGTCGAAGACACCCTCGGCTGGGGCGACATCTACGTCACCACCACCGGAAACTTCGACATCATCCGAGCCGAGCACATGGAGAAAATGAAAGACCAAGCCATCGTCTGCAACATCGGCCACTTCGATAACGAAATCCAAATCGCCGAACTTGAAGCCCTCGATGGCGTTGAAAAACTCAACATCAAACCCCAGGTTGACCAATACACCTTCCCCGCCGGCAACAGCATCTATATGCTCGCCGAAGGACGCTTGGTAAACCTCGGCTGCGCCACCGGTCACCCGAGCTTCGTCATGTCGAACTCCTTCACCAACCAGACCCTCGCCCAAATCGCCCTTTGGGAAACCAAAGACACCCGCGAAATCGGCGTCGAAGTCCTTCCAAAAGAACTCGACGAAGAAGTGGCAAGACTCCACCTCGACAAGATCGGCGCCAAGCTCACCGTCCTCAGTCAGGAACAAGCCGACTACATCGACGTCAACGTCGAAGGCCCCTTCAAACCGAGCCACTATCGCTACTAGAAAAAGCGTAGCACAGGCGTTTTGCCTGTGTCCCAAGCCAAACTCAACTTACAAAAAAGCCCGCCCCTCAAAAGGCGGGTTTTTTTGTCTCTCTCCACGAAATTGCCTCCAAAATTCAATGTTAGGTGTTGATTGTCCAATGTTCGTTCTCCCTCAACATTCCGCCACAAACAAACTGAAAACTCCCAACTGAACACGGTAAACTCGGTCGCAGGCGTTAAAACCCTTGCTATTCGGGTGGGGAGGCCCCAGCAAGTTGCCGCAATTGGCCACTGTCTGTCGGGATTATTCCCAACCTTCGAGTAGGCCCACTGACCTACTAAACATGACTTTTGATCAACTCGGGCTCGACCCGCTTATCCTGCGCGCCATTTCTGAAAAAGGATATTCCAAACCCTCTCCGATTCAGGCCCAGGCCATTCCCGCCGTCATCAAAGGCGGTGATATTATGGCTGCCGCACAAACTGGAACTGGAAAAACAGCCGGTTTTACACTTCCAATTCTTCATCGCCTCGCTCCGGGGAAACGGGCTCGGGACAAGCAAGTGCGAGCACTCATTCTTACCCCCACGCGTGAGCTTGCAGCACAGATTGCCGATAACGTGGAAACCTACGGGAAGAATCTCAGGCTCTGCTCACATGTCATTTTCGGAGGCGTGAAGGCACCGCCGCAGATTCGCAAGCTGAAGTTCGGAGCGGATATCCTCATTGCCACTCCTGGTCGTCTTCTCGATCTCCTCAATCAGGGTGCCCTCAAGTTTGATCGGCTCGAAGTCCTCGTCCTCGATGAAGCGGATCGCATGCTCGACATGGGTTTCATTCGCGATATCAAAAAGATCATCGCCGAGCTTCCGCGCAAGCGACAGAACCTCCTCTTCTCTGCGACCTTTTCACCCGAAATTCGTGCACTTGCGAAGGGGCTAATCAACAACGCTACTGAAATTTCGGTCAGTCCACGCAACACCACCGCCGAAACGGTGACCCAATTCGTCTGCCCGGTGGACAAATCTCAAAAGCCTGCCGCTCTCGTTCGCATGATTGAGGTCAACAAATGGGATCAAGCGCTCGTTTTTTCTCGGACCAAGCATGGCGCGAACAAGCTCGCCACTTATCTGGAAAAAAACGGAATCAACGCCGCAGCCATTCATGGCAATAAGAGCCAAGGGGCACGAACCCGAGCGCTCAACGGATTTAAAAATGGTTCCATCTCCATCCTCGTCGCTACTGACATCGCAGCACGTGGAATCGATATCAACCAGCTCCCGCAAGTGGTGAATTACGATCTCCCCGAGCAAGCGCAAGACTACGTCCACCGTATCGGACGCACTGGCCGTGCCGGGAAAAACGGGACTGCGATCTCGCTCGTGAGCGCGGACGAGCTCTATTACCTCGTTGAGATCGAAAAGCTCATTGGTAAGCTCATTACGCGGAAAGAAATTCGCGGATTTGAACCCGAGACTCCTGTCCCGGAAGCCGAACTTGGCGCACGCATTCCTAAACCTAAGAAGGCCCAACGCGGTGGCGGAGGTGGCCGAAATCAAGGCCGCCAAGGTCAAGGGCGGCACCTAGGTCGGCCCAAGAAAAAAGCGGCGCGCGGAGGTGAGGCACCGCAATCTCGACGTCGACGCCCTGACAGATCGAGGCGCCGTTCTTCGTCTTAGTCTCAGGTATGTCTGCCGAACTGATTCTCCAAGCCACTTGCAAAAGCCCCATGCTCGTGGGTGACTGCCCGGAGGCGGAATCGTTTGATCGCTCAGACCTTATTCTCTCAACGAACAACGGTCCACTCTCGCTGGATCAAAAACTCGGGCACCTCTATGAAGATGCATTACAATTAATTCTCCTAGCCTCTGCCCGCTACGAGCTACTTGAAAAGAACCTGCAGCTTCAGGACGGCATTCACAAAACCCTCGGCGAACTCGACTTCCTCCTGCGCGATCGCCAAACCGATGAGCTCATCCACCTCGAACTCGCGGTGAAATTCTACCTCGCGGTTGAGACATCAGACGGCCTCCAACTCCCCGGCCCTGATGCCCGGGACAACTACTTCAAAAAGATCGAACGCCTCCGCACCCACCAGCTCGTCCTCACCGAGAAATTCCGCCAGCACTTGCCCGAGAAATACCGCAAGGAAACAATCACCTCACAGCACCTCATCCTCGGCTGCCTCTTCGCCCACATCTCCGTCGAAAACCCGGCTCAACCCAAATTTCTCAATCCCTCGGCTCGCCGGGGAAGGTGGCTTCGCCAATCCGAGCTCCCTGCACACTTCCCGGATCGTCGGATCGAAGTCATCCCTAAACCCCTCTGGCCCGTTGCGATCGATCACCTCGCTTCTCAGCACCTGCGACCTTTCCAAAACGAATCCCCTCTCGAACGCTGCGTGATGGTGAAGATCGAAGACCACCCCAAGCCCGTCTTCGTCACTCCAGATGCCTATCCCGGTGGAGCCTATCTCACCCCCCAGAAAAAAACGCCTGCCCCTTGAGGCAAGCGTTTGAAAAATGAGCTCGGCCGGCCCCCTCCCTATTTCCGGCGACGGGCAAAAAGACCCAGTCCAGAAAGAGCGAGAAGAGCGATCGAAGATGGCTCAGGAATGCCCACGAGCGCGATATCGTTTCCATCCCCGCCACCGTAGAAAATCGCCAATTCCAAGCCGCGTTCAGGGGCCGAGTCAACGATGGCACCTTCGGCCAGTCCGCTGTAGGTTCCGGTGACGGCATCAGTGCCATCATTATTCACGATAATGAATTCCTCCCCAAAGGCATAAACCCCTAAAACGGTGGTAGAGAGACTTCCACCCGAAATGTCGACACTTCCGGTGACATTGATCTGATCGCTCGCAGCGGAGGAAATTTCGACTTCATAAACTCCCAGTTGGGTGAAGTTTCCGGTGTTCAGAGTTCCCGGGCTTTGGCCGGGGCTGATCGTACCTCCTGCCTCAATAGTGGTAATTCCCAAGGTCCCAATACCACTGACAGTTGCACCGTCCCTGACGAAAAGCGCACTGGAAGACATGTCAGTGTTGACCTGTAGATCACCGGAATCCAGCACGGAGGAGCCGGTGAGCGAAATCGTGCTCGTAGAAGCCAGCACCTGGGTTCCGGCCAGATCATACTGAATCGTTCCCGCTCCGCTGATGGTGCCGGTGTAGTTTCCACTTTCAAGCGATCCCACGTTGATCCGGGAGGTCGCCCCGTCAAAAGCAATATCACCCGAGAAGGTGTTGGCGGTGTTACTCAGCACGACTCTCCCCGAGTCTTCACTGATCCGCAAGGTGCCGGATCCGGAAATAACCCCCGAAAGAGTCAGATTACTGTTCCAGCCAGCTTGCAGACGACCCCCATTATCCGCATTGACGACGATGTCATTTGCAAAGGTATCGGCACCATTAAAATTCTGCAATTTCCCGCGATCTGGGCTGACACTGTTCAAGGTGACGGAACCTGTTCCCAGATTGCCCGAATCCGCCCAAACCGTGCCTTGGATTTCCGTTCCTCCGGTGTAGGAGTTTGCCGCACCAGTCAGACGTAAAACACTGCTATCGTTGGTAACAGTCAACAATCCGTCTCCAGAGACATCTCCACTGAGGGTAATATTTCGGTTGGTCCAACCCACCTCAATTTGACCTCCCGTCGAATCAATGACGATGTCATTGGAAAAGTTCAAATTGTTGTTGTTATTCTTGATGACAGCATTGTTTGCCAAAGTGATCGGACCGGTGCCATAGGCGTTGCTGTTGGAGGTGCGGAACCTCACATTATCAAGCGTGACCCCTCCCGAGTGGCCGGACCCGTCCGCGGTGGTCGACTTGTCTTGAGTGATGCTCGAGCCCACGATCCTTAACGCCCCGCTGCCCGTATAGGTGCTACTCATATTCCCGTTGAAGTTCAGAGTTCCTCCACCGGCGTTGACGATGACATCATTCCCCCAGTTAAAACCGGTATTGTTATCCTCCACCGTCCCGTTATCCAAAGTGACCGTTCCTGAACCTAGACCGCTACTTCCCTTAATGCTCGCTCTGGCCCCACCAGTCACTGTGGTTCCGCCAGTTCTGGTGCTCGCAGCCACGTCAAAATAGGCGATATTTCCACCGGTGATTGTGACATTTCCAGCCCCGGAAACCGTGCTGGTACTACGGAATGAAATCCGCCTGTTGGACAGCGTGATCGCGGTGTCTGCGGCAAAGATCACATCCGAGTAAATATCCCCGTTTCCGCCCCCGGTGACGTCGATCCCGCCGCCTCCAAGGGTGAGCGTATTGTCATCGCCGGTGTCGGTCAGCTGAGCACCCCCAATAAAGTCCAAACCAAAAACAGAACGATCCGCATCCAACTCCACCCCTCCGCCCCACTGGGCAACATCGGTGGTGATATCATCGGCGGGAGCGGTCCCACCCCAGTTGGCACCATCCGTCCAGCTTGCGCCATCACCGGCACCATTCCAAGTGATCGTTCCGGCAGAGAGAGATGCCACCAAACTACTCAGCGTAAAAGCAGTCAGAGCCTTGGGATTTCTTTTTAAAGTCAACTTCATGATAAAACAGCTTGGGATGAGAGAGCGAGGTTGTTCCTAATTGGGCCTACCACAACTTTCAGCAGAAGAAAGCTGAATGATTCCTCTAACATCACGGATTTGTATTCCAAGGATTTTTTCCTCATTCCCGCTTTCATTACCCCTGCGCTTCTCCCGGAGACCCGGTCAGCATCAAGCCGGTCGTGAACAGACCAGCCCCCTCAGCTCACAAAACCATGAGAACATCGCTCTCTCCAAACCCAAACATGAAATCACAAAATGAGGACGAGAGCCCTCTCACCCTACCCACCCCCGGGCTTGGGGGCTTTCTGAAATTCAGCAAGGAATTCCTGCGCTTTTATGAGCCCTTCAGCATCGAGATTCCGCCCCACTTGTTCGATCAGTCCTTTGGCTGATTCATCGCCCCGCTCAACCGCCAATGAGAACAGAGCCCAGGCTTGGGGGAGATTTTGCTTTGTCCCCCTGCCCTCGGCATGGAAGCGCCCCAGGGCCGTGGTCGATCGGGCATGGCCCGAATTAGCCGCCAGCGTGTAGAGTCGTCCGGCTTGGTCGTAATTTTGAGGCACACCCATTCCCTGTTCATAAAGAGAGGCCAGATTGAAAGCCCCCGCAGGAGACTTTCCCTCGGTAGCCCGACGAAACCACCCCGCCGCCGCAGAAGCATCTCGCACGCCCAAACGTCCGGAAATATAGAGCAGACCCAACTCATTTTGAAGATCGACGAGTCCGGAATCCGCTGCCACCACCAAATGATTGTACCCCTCAACCACATCGAGCCCTTCCCCCTGCAGGAGGATTTTTGCAGCCTGAACATGCCCCAAAATCTGCCCTGCAGCTCCTGCCTTCTTGAACCAGCCGAGGGCATCTTTGAGAAGATCATCCTTGGGACGATCTCCCGCCGGAGCACGCTCATCCGCCAAGAAAGAACCCACCTTCAACATACACTGGCCATGACCAGCTTCTGCACCCTTCAAATACTCCTGATAGGCGAGCGCATCATCCTTGATGACCTTTTCCGTAAAATCTCCCAGAACCAAATAAGCGCTGCTTTCCTTGCCTTCAATGGCCTTGGCCAACCACTTCCGGCCTTCTTTTTCATCCTGCTGGAGAAGACGCGCACCCAGAATTGTCATCGCCGGAGCATGTCCCCACTTGGCGGCCCGTTGGTATTCTTGAAGGGCGCTTTGAGGATTCCGTTTTTCAGGAAATCCGAACTCGCCATCATGCAGGCGTGCCAAACCCATCATCGCAGACACGTCTCCCTTCTCTGCGGCCGCCTCCCACCATGATTGAATCTTATTAAATTCAGGATCTCCACCGAACCACCCTTTCAGCATTCCCTCTCCGATCAGGCGGGCGGCTTTGCCATCATCATCTTTGACCAAGGATTCGAGAACCTCACGAGCTTCCTTGCGTTGATCATCACTTCCCGCTGAGATCAACAAGCCTACCAAACGATACGCTGCCTCCGCGCTTCCAGCCTCACGGGCTTTCCGATAATGGGTCAGTGCAAGTTCGGTCGACGGCTCAATCCCTTTGCCTTTTTCATAAGCGAGCCCCATGACAAGCAGCCCATACATGTTTCCCTCTTCAGCCAAACTACGAGCCCGAAGCACGGCGGCCAGATAGTTCCCCTCATTGAAGGCCTTGACAGCACCCAAGGATGGGTCCCCTTGCACCACCTTCTCCTCAACCTTGAATTCCTCACTCATCGCCTGCTTGTTGAGCAAGCTCACTGCTGAAAAAGAACTGCCGGTCAAGACGAGGGAGAGAAAGACTGAGATCTTCATGGGAACTCAAGAGGTATAAGTTGTTGAACGATTCATGCAAGAGGAAGAGTTTCCAAGGGCTTCGACCGACCGCCAAACCGCTCTTCGAAAACTTCAGCGAAGCCCGCTCGACAAAATCCGAAACGCGAGCACCTTCGCGGGTGATCATTACTCAAGCGGACTATCAAGACATGGAAAAACTCGCGCGCGTCCAGCTCGCGACCACTTTACCGGGCCCCAAGCCCATTTGTCTCGTCGGGACCCGCTCAGCCCGGGGGGAAAGTAATCTCGCTCCCTTTTCCAGTGTCACCCATCTTGGAAGTTCCCCTCTCCTCATCGGGATGGTGTCTCGTCCTGATACCGTGGAACGCCACACTCTTTCCAACATCCTCGAAACTAAGGAATGGACGCTCAACCACCTCACTCCCGGGATCATGGAAGCCGCTCATCAAACCTCGGCACGCTATCCGCGGGAAAAATCGGAGTTCGATGCCACTAATCTCACCGAGCATTTCCACCCCGGAGTTCATCCTCCATTTGTTCAGGAGAGTCCGATCAGCTACGCTCTCAAATTAGTCGATCTCATCGAAATCCCCGCCAACAATACCCGGCTGATCGTCGGAGAGGTCACCCACATCGAGCTTCCCGATGGCAGGCTTGAAGCCGACGGTCGGATTGATCTCGAGGCTCTGGATATTCTTTCTTCGACCGGACTCGACACCTATTTTTCCGTCAAAGAAATCGCCCGCCTGCCCTACGCCCGACCTTAATTGTATCTCCCATGTCCTTAACTGCTGCCTACGAGGGAAGTCTCGCCGCCGATGCTCTAGCGATGCCGGTGCACTGGTATTACGACCGCCCCGCTCTCGATCGCGACTACCCGGATCTCCTTCCTCTTCAGGCACCGAAACCCTTTCATCCCGATAGCATTTTCTGGCGCTCCCACTACGAGCCGGTGAATGAAAAAGGCGATATCATCCATGACAAGTCCGCATGGGGGGAACGCGGCATCCACTACCATCGGAATCTGTCTGCCGGGGAGAACACGATGAACTTCAAACTCGCTCAAGCGCTCTACGACCAAGTCAGGAAATCAGGCCGCTATGAGATCGAAGCTTGGGCTCGCCAATACGTTCATCTCATGCTGACACCGGGTTGGCACGATGACACTTACATCGAGGAGTATCATCGTGGCTTTTTCACCCGCTACGCGCAGGGAAAACCGCTGCTCAAGTGTGGTATCCGTGACGAGCACATCGGCGGGCTTGCAACCGTTCCAGCCCTCGTGGCGGCCCTTGATCAGACGCCTCTCGAGGAAGTGCGCCCCATCATAAAAAGCCACGTCGCCCTGACGCACCGCCATTCCAATGTCCTCCGCGCCGCGGACTGCCTCACGCGGCTTCTCCACCATCTCAGGGACGGAACCCCCTTGCGCCAAGCGCTCATGGAGGCCGCAGGTGATTGGTTCTCCACCAAAAAAGCGGAAAAGTGGAGCCGCCAGCCCGACCGCATCATCATTGGCGAACGCCTCAGCCCCGCCTGCTACATCGACCAGAGCTTTCCCGCTTCACTTTATCTCGCGTGGAAGTATCACGACGACCTCGCGGCCGCGATCGAGGCCAACGCGCGCGTCGGAGGCGATAGCTGCCACCGTGGGGCAGTGGTCGGGAGTCTCGTCGCGGCCCAGAATTCCTGACTATTCCTTCTGCGCGAGTCTCCAAACGCGCACCCAGTCGTATTTCGTAGTCCGTTGATCCCAAGTTCCGCGTGCCACCATACCACCATCTTCGGGAACGGGGTTCCAATCGTAAGTCTCAATCGCCATCTGAATGAAGGCGGGAACATCCCAGGCCACGTTCGGCTTGATGGAATACACGTATTTTCCATCGAGAAAAAACTGCACTTCCTCGGTGGACTTCCACCACGCGCCATAAACGTAGTAACGCTCGTGATTTTTGGTTTCGGTGGGGATCGACCCCTGGCGCTGAACCTTCTTGGGATTGTGGCGGTTCACGCGGTGAATGCAGTTGGAATGGAACACCTGATCCCAGGTGCGCGCCCACGTGGCGGCATCCGGACTCACCACTCCGACGCACTCCTGAATATCGAGCTCGAGCTTCTTCTTTCCGCGAGCCTTTGTCATGAGCCAAAAGGTCGATGACATCTCGGTGGCATTTGCCTTCATCCGCGTCTCGTAATACCAGCCCGGCTGCCCAGCGTAGTGCGAGCGGACGATGGCACCCTGATAAAGAAAGCTGTTCTTCCGGAGCTTCAAAGGCTGGTCCAACTTGCTCACCGTCACGTTCATCTTGCCGTCCTTCACCGTGACATTTCGTTCGTGAAAAAGCCCCGGCGGACGACCATCCCACATCCAGCCATTGCCCAACGGCTTGGCCTGCCATTTGGTGAGATCAAGGGTCCTGCCATTGAACTCATCGGACAGACTCCCAACAAGAGCCCAGGACTTCCCCTGAGGCGTTGGGTTGGATTCCGGAAGGAACGTGGGAGCCTCTTGAGCGTGAACGGAGGGGGGAAAAGCAGCGAGAAGCAGCAACAGGGAAAATTTCATCTGACGGCTTCTACGAACCTGTCTGACAAATTCTTGCGGTTTTTTTCGCTGTTTATTTCTCGAAGTAAAGAGCGGTGTAAGCGAGCGAGTTTTGACTGTCGGCAGGGACCGTGACCTTGAATTCGACGGTATTGGAGTCGATCTGGGTAAAGTCGTGCGAAGGCTTCTCAATCTTCCAGTTGGACCAACGCCAAAGCGGCTCGCGAACGGTGATTGTTTTTTGAGATTGGGAACGATTAGTGAGGGTGATCTCTACGGTTTCACGGATCCGATTCGGTCCCAGCCTCTTGGCATCGAAGTTCCGAATTTTCCGATCCCCGATGAGATCAAAGGCGGTTCCGGTTTGCACCGAAATCAACTCATTCTTCGGAGTGTGCTTAATGATGTTCTCCCCTACGAACTCGAGGTTCCCATCCGCTTCATCATTTCGGTAGAAGCGCATTTTCCCCTCGGGAAAAGGCACGCCGAGTCCGTTTTTCTCCGAGTTTTCAAACTCCCAATAAGTGAGCACATCACGACCGAACTCGGAATCGAGAGGATTCCGGTTCCACCTTCCATGGAAGCGTTGGCGGAAGGGAGCGTAGAGGTATTTTTTCTGCGCCTGCACTTTGGCTGAGCTCAGAAACTCCACCTGCTTTGTTTCGCGGTCACGCAAATCAAGAGGACGGGGAAGAGTGTAGAGGTGGAAGTCGTCAAAGGACTTTTCGCGGACCCGGGCGTCCCCCATCGCGAAGGGATCGGCTTCGCTTTTCATCATCATGGCCCGCCTTGAAACGGGAGGCTGCTGCACATTCACATTGCCCGCGACAAGCTTGACCTTGGCGTCGCGAAACATCGTCCCACTGTGGTTGCTCAGGGTCACCCAGCCGTTAATCGTCACCCTTTCTCCCTTTTCGGGGGCAACGATATTGTAGGTGGCATTCCAGCTCAAACCGTTGCTGAGGTAGGAGAGCTGGGCGTCAAATTGCGCCGCCTCAGCGGAACCAATCTGCCAGTTCAAAGTCGGCCGCAGGATCGAGTCGTCACCTAGCGCCGGAAAAAGCGGAAGCCCCGGCAGGGAAAATTGCAATTGGCCTCCCACCTCAATGATCGGCATCTGCGAGCGTCCACCCGCCACGTGCCCGGACCGGATGATTTTTCCGGGCACCGTGAATGTTTCCCCCGCTTGATTGCTTTTCTGAAATTGAATCGTTTTCCCCTCGAAATGCTGGAGAAGAAGCGACTGGGAAACGGGATCATTGCGGTAACCCTGCTCTAGCACGGAAAAAGAAACCTTCCCGGCGGGATCACGAAGAACGACCGAGTCCGGTTGGACCTGAGCGGTGGCGCGAGCAAAGGAGATGCTCGTTTTACCAACCTTAAGATCGAGGGGCACTGTTTCGCGGATGACCGCGACGCCCTGATTGTAGATCGTGAGGCCAGATTCGGCGCTCATGAAACTTGCGAGAACGAAGGGGAAGAGTAAGTGTTTTTTCATGAGTTAATCAGTTGATTTTTAAGCTTAAGACTAAAGCTCTCTCTCTTCATTGGAAAAAACAGGCCCTTTTGTGACATCTCTTTTCAGAGATCCTCACAAAACCTCTATTTTAGGTCCTTTTCATTTGCTCTTCCCCTCTTGCTCCCTTACTTCCTCCCCTGTCAGGAGCCGCGGAGTGCGGGCTGGTGGACCGGGTCAGGTCGGAAACGAAGCAGCCCCAGCTTGTCCCTCATTGCCGTGGTTCCCTGGCATTTTTTGTGCCCCGTAATTTAAAAGGACCAAAGAGGAGGCTCGCATCACCCTGCAGACCGGATAGCTTTCACCCCATGTCAGCCCATCTCATGCCCGACGGCTCCACCTTTCCCTCTCCTGGTCTCGGAACCTGGAAGATCGACGATGAGAGAGTGGCCTCTGTTGTTCATGAAGCCATCAAGACCGGATACCGGCATCTCGACTGCGCGTGCGATTACGGAAACGAGCATCTCGTTGGAGAAGGGATCAAAAGCGCCCTCGATGCCGGACTCTGCAGTCGCGAGGATCTCTGGATCACCGGGAAGCTCTGGAACACCTATCACGAGAGGGAACATGTCCGCGCCGCCTGTGAACGGACGCTCTCCGACCTCGGGATCGAACAACTCGACCTTTACCTCATTCACTTTCCGATCTCGCTGGAATTCGTCCCTTTTGAAGAACGCTATCCTCCGGGATGGGTCGACCCTTCGGAAGAAAACGCCGCCATGAAACCGATCCGTGTTTCTTACGCCGAGACTTGGGCAGCGATGGAAGAACTCGTTGACGCCGGGCTCACCGAGCGTATCGGGGTTTGTAATCTCACCGCTGCAGGATTGCGCGATCTCCTCAGCTACGCCCGAATTAAGCCTGCAGCACTCCAGATTGAGCTTCATCCCTACCTTTGCCAGAACGCGCTCATCCGCTACGCGCAATCCGAGGATATTGCCGTGACCGCCTTCTCACCCTTCGGGGCAGATTCCTATCTGACGCTTGGAATGGCGGAGCAAAGCGATCGCTTGCTCGATCATCAAGCCATCGTATCCATCGCCACCGCACACTCCCGGACACCAGCCCAGATCCTTCTCCGCTGGGCCCAGCAGCGGGGCACCGTTCCGATTCCAAAAACTCAAACTCTGGAACGTTTGAGAGAGAATCTCGATCTCGACTTCGTTTTAAGCGATGCCGAAATGGAAACAATCTCGGGCCTCGACGAGCACCGCCGGTTCAACGACCCTGGTGTCTTTGGCAAGCTCGCCTTCAACACCTTTTATCCCATCTTTGATTAAATGAATTCACTCTCTGGAAAAACAGCCTTGGTCACCGGCGGCGGAAGTGGCGTCGGGCTCGGAACCGCTCAAGCCCTAGCAGAAGCCGGGTGCGATGTCACCATCACCGGGCGGAACGAGGAAAAGCTTCGCGCAGTCGCGGGAAACGCGCTGCACCCCATCGCTTGTGACATTTCGAATCGTGATGATGTCGCCGCGCTCTTTACGAAGATTCCCGCTCCCGAAATCGTAGTCAATGCCGCTGGGATCAACATCGTCAATCGTGCCATGAACAAGCTCTCGCCCGAAGACTTCGACAAAGTCGTGGGAATCAACTGCACCGGTTTCTTCAATGTGATGCACGCTTCCCTTCCGCCCATGCGTGAGCGCAAGGACGGCCTCATTTTTAATATCTCCTCGATCGCCGGAAAACGGGCTTACCCCCTCGCCGGAGCCGCGTATGCAGCTTCGAAATTTGGCGTCAGCGGACTTGCTTCCGCGGCAGGTGCCGAAGAGGCGGAAAACGGGATCCGTATCACCAGTATCTGCCCGGGAGAAATCAACACACCCATTCTCGATGACCGCCCCGTGCCAGTCCCTGACGAGCAAAAAGCTCGCATGATTCACCCAGAGGACATCGCTTCGCTCATCGTGGCGATCGCGCAACTCCCGGCTCACGTCGTCGTCCCCGAACTGATCATCAAGCCGACGTATCAGGAATACATCTAGCAGCCCCACCCGCACCTCACCGGCAGGGCTCTTTGGCCTCAAGAAGGCCCCCTTCAACCTCGATTTTTCTATTCTATGAAGGCCCGCCGGCTTTAATCTCCTCGCTCGTGCCCTCGGCATAGTTTTGAAAATTTTCCCGAAACAGAGTCGCGAGATCCTGAGCCGCGTCATCGTAGGCCGAAGGATCAGCCCAGGCATTGCGTGGAATCATGACCTCGTCCGGGACGTCCGGACAGCTGGTGATGGTTTCAAAGCCAAATACCGGATCCTTCTGCGAAGGCGCGTCGGCGAGTTTGCCTCCGTAGATCGCTTCAACAATTGCGCGCGAGTAGCGCAGCTGAATGCGTGATCCGACACCAAATCCCCCGCCGGACCAACCGGTGTTTACAAGCCAGACGTTCACCTTGTGATTCTTCATCTTCTCAGCAAGAAGCTCGGCATAACGCGAGGGATGGTTCACCAAAAACGGCGCACCAAAGCAGGCCGAGAAGGTCGCTTGAGGCTCAGTTACGCCCATTTCGGTTCCGGCGACTTTTGCAGTGTAGCCAGAAATGAAATGATACATCGCCTGCCTTTCCGTTAATTTGGCTACAGGCGGAAGGACTCCAAAGGCATCGCAAGTCAGGAAAATCAGATCCGTGGGATGCCCCGCGACACAGGGAATTTGGGCATTGGGAATGAACTCGATGGGGTAGGCTCCCCGTGTATTCTGCGTGATCGAGACATCCGTGAAGTCCACGTGGTGTTTGTCATCATAAACCACATTCTCCAAGACCGCCCCGTAGTGTAGCGCATTGTAGATGTCCGGCTCATTTTCCTCAGTAAGATCGATCGCCTTCGCATAACAACCGCCTTCGATATTGAAGACTCCTTCCTCGGTCCAAACATGCTCATCATCACCGATGAGCTTCCGGTTCGGATCTGCGGAGAGCGTTGTTTTACCGGTGCCCGAGAGTCCGAAAAGAATGGCACTGCGATTGGTCTCGGGATCAGCCACCGCAGAGCAATGCATCGAAAGGTGCCCCTTCTTCGGCATGAGGTAATGCATCAGGGTAAAAACTCCCTTCTTCATTTCGCCAGCATACTCGGTTCCGAGAATCACCATTTCCTGATCTTCAAAGCAAACATCGATGGAAGTCTTGGAGGTCATTCCTTCAGTGAAGCGGTTGGCAGGAAAGCGTCCGGCATTGAAGATGGTAAAATCAGGCTCCCCAAACTCCGCGAGTTCTTCCTCGGTCGGACGAATGAGCATAATGTTCATAAAAAGAGCATGATAGGGCCGCGTGCAAATCACCCGAACCTTGATTCGCTCCTTCGGATCCCACCCCGCGAAGGCATCAACGACGTAAAGACGATCACAAATGTTCAAGTAATCGAGGGCCCGTTCACGATTGGTCAAAAAGGTCTCTTCGGTGACCGGCATGTTGATATTCCCCCACCAGATTTCCTTCTCGGACTCCGGATTGGAAACAATGCGCTTATCGCCAGGTGAGCGGCCGGTTTTTTCACCGGAATAGGCAATGAGCGCTCCGCCATCCGAAAGACTGGAGGTGGGCTCATGACGAATGGCCTCCATGTAAAGCTGGGCCGGGACGGCGTTGCGCACAATCTCTTTCACTTCGATCCCGTATGAAGACAAATCCACTGATTCCATATCTCAAAAAAACACCCCTCCCCTTGGACCGCAAGCGAGGGTTTGAGAGAATCTTATTTTCAAAATTGCGGTGGTACTGGTATTTGGTCCCACCTTGGGCCCAGTCCAAAGGTGGCAGGTTTTTTAAATCGTGCCATTTTCGATCATGTTCGACCCGGAGTTCGCCTCAACCCGCGAAAGTGCTCTTACCACCCTGAAAGACTTCATCCCGCGCACCGGGAAATATTCCCGCGACCGAAATCATGTCATCCCGGGGCACGGAAATGTCTCCCGCCTTTCGCCAGCGATCCGACATCGGCTTTTGACGGAATGGGAAGTCGCTCAAGCTCCCCTTTCCCGCTACGCGGCCTCAACACTTGAAAAATTCACCCAAGAAATCTATTGGAGAAATTACTGGAAAAGCTGGCTCTCTCTTCGGCCTCAGGTTTGGGAGGATTACGAAGAATCGATTACGAAACCCGATGAAGATGCTCAGGCGATCATGGCGGGTGAAGGCCCCATCGGAGTGATGAACCTTTTCGCCCGGGAGCTTCGGCGCACCGGATACCTCCACAACCACGCCCGGATGTGGTTTGCGGGATATTGGATTCACATTGCCCGGCTTCCCTGGCAGTGGGGTGCGCGCTTTTTCGAGCAAGAGCTCCTCGATTTCGACCCCGCCCCGAACACACTCTCCTGGCGCTGGGTCGCCGGATTACACACACCGGGAAAAACTTACCTCCCGAGGCGAGCCAACATCGAAAAGTATCTCGACCCCCAACTTCTCGCCCAAGCGGGGCCTTCGGGTCTTGAACTCCTAGAATCACCGGAGGCCCAACTGCCTGAACACTCCGGCAAGCCCCCGATAACGCGTCAGGACTTAGTGAGCGATGCCATCCCGGAAACCGCAGGCCTCTGGATTCACGAGGAAGACCTGAGTATCGCACAATCCGAACTCGCTAACTTCTCGCCGCAGGCAACACTGGTCACTTACGATGGCGAGCGTCTCGAAAAAATTGGGGCTTCTCCGAATCGCATACGGTGGTTGAAATCAGCAACGCAAGATATCGCCTCCCGGCGAAACGTCTCACACTCCCATCGCCTGAACCTCGGAGAATGGGCCCGGGATAATCACCTAAAAGACCTTGTCGCTTTCCGGCCAGAAATCGGTCCTCTTCACAGTCAACTCCCGATCCTCAGGGAAGATCTCAAGAAGGCCGGGGTTACCCTCCACCTGATCATTCGAAAAGAAGATGCGGTGCTCCGCCCATTTGCAAAAGCAGGTTTCTTCCCCTTCTGGATGAAGCTCCAGAAAAGGCTGAAAAGTGGAGAGTTTCCTCCCACTCAGAAACTCTGCCAAAGCTAGAGCAGGAGCTCTGGAATAATTTTTCCGCCAAACTGGGAAAGCTGTTTGTAGCGTCCTCCGTGGAAGTAGGTGAGCTTATTGTCATCCAGCCCGAGAAGGTGGAGCAAGGTGCAGTGGAAATCGCGGATAGGGTGAACGACATCGACTGCTTGAGCGCCAATCTCATCGGTCGCACCGACCACACCCGGCTTCACGCCACCGCCAGCCATAAGCATGGTCATGGCGTCCGCATTGTGACCACGGCCGATGGAGTAGACCCCACCACGCATGTTATTGTCCGGAGTACGGCCAAATTCACCGGACCAAATGACGAGCGTGTCATCGAGCATGCCGCGTTGCTTAAGATCGCGGATGAGAGCGGCGACAGGCTTATCGACCGCTTTGATGCGTGAACTGTGTCCGCGCTCGAGGTAGTCGTGACTGTCCCAGCCACCGGCGAAAATCTGCACGAAACGGACTCCTTTTTCGACAAGGCGACGGGCCATGAGGCACTGTCGACCAAAGTCGTGGGTTTCCTTTTCATCCATGCCATACATGGTGCGGATGTGCTCGGGCTCGCCGTGGAGATCCACGACATCCGGGACTTCCATTTGCATGCGGTAAGCGAGCTCGTAAGACTCCATGCGCGCGGCAAGATCAGCATGCTGAGGATTCTTGCGGGCGTGCTCGTCGTTGAGCTTCGCGAGCGCATCGAGAGCAGCGCGCTGATGATCGCGGGACTTGTATGGCTGTGATTCAAGGTCAAGAAGGGGAGAACCCGTCGGACGAAGAGCGGTGCCTTGGTAGAAAGCAGGTAAGAAACCGTTGGACCAGTTCTTGGAACCCCCTTGAGGAAGGGCCATTTCGGTCATCACAACGTAACCAGGAAGGTTTTGATTTTCCGAACCCAGTCCGTAAGTGGCCCATGCTCCGAGAGCGGGATCAGCACCCAAACGGCTTCCGGTGTTCATGTGGAAGAGAGCTTCGGGGTGGTTGAGGGACTCAGCCTGACATCCACGGTAGTTGCATAGCTCATTTGCAACGTATGGGTCCGCAAGATGCTCCCATTGATCGGACATCTCGATTCCGTTGTCCCCTACGGTGCGGAATTCAAAGGGAGAGCCAACATAGAACTGATACTGGCCGGCAGCAAGGCCGCGGTCGTTTTTAGACTCTGTTTTATGGAGTTCAGTGAGTTTCGGCTTGGGATCAAAAGTATCCATGTGGCCGGGACCACCTTCCATGAAAAGCATAATGACGGCTTTGGCTTTGGGCTCACCTTGGGCTGGTTTGGGAGCCATCGGGGCCTCCTTTGCCAAAAGATCGGTCATCGCGACGGAGCCAATAGAAGCACCAAGGCCATACATAAACTCGCGACGAGAATGGGCGTCGGAGAACGGGCGGGAGCAGATGGGAGATTTCATGGTTTTAGTAACTATATACGAATTCGTGGGAGTTGAAAATAAGAAGGCAGAAATCCGCGAGCGCGCGGGTTTCGGCGGAAGCTTCTGAGGCATGAGTGTCAGGGATATAGTCTTCGAAGACCGGAAGAATTTCCTGATACTCGAAAGGCTGTCCGGAAAACTCCTCGACCAGGGAACGAGTGATCTCGGTGGGATACTTGCGTTTCCCGGGAGTCTTGTCCGCGTGATACCCCTTCATTTCGGTGACATATGCGAGCATTTGCTCCAGCTCCTTATCGGTAGCACTCCGGCTGAAGGCGAGATGGAAGGCGCGCTGGATCCGCTCCGGCAAGGTGGCGGCTTCCTTCTCCAATCGAAGCGCAAGCGCAATGGAACGGTCCGTCACCAGATCACTGTTCATCAAGGTAAAGGCTTGGGGCGACACCGAAGCCGCGTCACGATTTTCACAAGAGTCATTCGGATTCGGCTGGTTGAAGGTCTCGAGGAAAGGATCGGCAAGTCCACGGACACGGTAGGCGTAGATGGAGCGGCGATTCCGTTCTTCAGGCGTCCGGGAGGGAAGGTAAGTGGGCGCGATTGAGAACTGAATCATGCGCGGCTGAAGGGCGACCTCCATATTCATTTCAGGGCGGACAGGAAGACCTCCACCATTGGGATTGAGTTCACCGGTGATTTGAAGCATGCTGTCGCGCAGCTCCTCGGCGGTGAGACGCCGATGCGGAAAGTAAGCAAAGAGATCGTTGTTCGGGTCCTTTTCCGCAAGATTGTAGCGCTCCGGATGAATCCCGGACTGCTGGTAGGTCGCGGACTGCATAATCATCTTATGCAGGCGCTTCATCTTCCATCCGTTTTCCACGAAGTCCGCTGCGAGCCAATCGAGGAGTTCAGGATGGGTGGGCTTCGCTCCTTTTACTCCGAAGTTATTCGGGTTTCCAGCGAGGGGCTTGCCGAAGTGATACTGCCAGACACGGTTCACGATGGAGCGCGCGGTGAGCGGATTTTTCGGATGTGCAATCCACTTCGCGAGCGCAAGGCGACGTCCATTCACGTCTTCAGTAATCCGATACGGATCCTTTTCAGAAGCGTCTTCTGTTGGAATTGCGAGTGCACTCAAAACACCGGGTGTCACTTTTTCGGCGGGAGCTTCGAGGGCTCCCCCCGTGAGGATAAAGCTCTCGGGCATCTTAGGCTTTTTGTCATTATGATTGATACGGAGCTTCCGGGCGTTGAGGAATTTAGGAGGAGTCCCATTATAGACGGATTGCACCATGGCATCGAATCGCTCGAAACGACGCTTCCAAATCCATTCGTCTTGCTCACGGACTTTGAGCTGCCCTTTTTCGGTCTCATTCAGACCCACATGACGGGGTGGCTTCTGATCAACAGGATCTTTCTTTCGCGCGTTGAGGTCTTTGTATTCGAGCCCATTCTCAGCATACCACTTCTTTGCGTGTTCCTCGACTTTGGCCTGAAGACGCTTAGCCTCGCTACTTGCAAAATTGTAAAGTCGCTCCACTTGTGCCCTCTCAGTCTCGAAACGCTCCTGACTCTCGTTGGAAGTGAAGGAAGCATGACGCTCCGCAAGCTGCGTCCCTGCAAAGGCAGCATACATGCGGTAATAGTCCTTGATAGGGAGTGGATCAAACTTGTGATCATGGCACTTGAAGCAGCGCATGGTGGTGGACATGAAGGTCTGGCCAACCGCATTGACAACGTCATCAAGATATTGCTGACGCGCCTCCGGCACCTTCACCATCGCAGGGTCCCAAGGACCCATGCGGAGGAACGAAGAAGCGACAAGCAGTTCACTCTCTTTTTCTGAATAGTGTCCTTTTTTCCGAAGCTCCAGATACTTGGCCTCATCGCTCACTCGCGTGCGGAGAGAGTTATCGGCAAGCTCATCGCCTGCGATCTGCTCCATAATAAACTCATTGTATGGCTTATCCTCGTTGAAAGCGCGGATGACGTAATCGCGATAACGCCACATGTTGGAGCGTTCGTAATCATTGGAGAGTCCTCCGGTGTCGGCATAACGAGCGACATCAAGCCAGTGCTGTCCCCAACGCTCACCGTAGTGAGGGGAATCAAGGAGTCGGGTGATGAGATCAGACCATGCCTTACTGAAATCCTGAGCCGCAGCGCTGTTGAACTGATGGACTTCGGTGGGAGTCGGAGGAAGTCCGGTGAGATCGTAAGTGGCCCGGCGGACGAGCGTGCGGAAGTCGGCCCGAGGGGCAGGCTCCTGCTTGACTTCAGTGAGTTTTTCTCCGATGAAATGATCAATGGTGTCCTTTTCAGGAGCTTTCGGCTTTTCAAGAGGAAGAAAGGCCCAAACGTCCTCGGGCTTGTAACGGCGATAGGTCCAATCGTCAGAGGTGCCTCCGGAGTGGTCGATTAACATTCCCTCGTCAGTCACCTTCTTGGTGCGTTCGGCGAGACGAATTTTTTTCTGAACGTCATCGGCCGGCCACGGTGCACCATTGTTGATCCAGGTTTCAATGTGCGCAATTTGCTTGGGATCGAGACGGTCGTTCTCCTTAGGAGGCATTTCATAGTCCTCGTCTTCCCACTTAATGACGGTCATGAGAAAGGACTTCTTGGAATCTCCAGGAACGAGAAGGTCTGTGATGCTCTCACCTCCTTTGAGGAAACCGTCGCGAGAGAGCAGATTGAGATCGCCATCGATGTCCTTGGGATCGTCACCGTGACAAGCCGCGCACTTGGACTTCAAAATGGGAAGAGCGTGCAGCGTGGCTTGCTCATCAGGAGTGATGGCCGCTGCGGGGAGAATGAGAGCGAGATAGAGTGGGAGCTTCATGGCTTACCGGATTGATAGAGAGATTGAACTTCCGCTGGAGAAAGAGCGGAGGAGAAAATGGCGAATTCGTCGAGACGACCGTTGAGATTTCGGACCGCAAACCCGGGGTCGGATTTTGTCGGTAAACCCCAGTTTCCGATCTGGGCATTGCCGATCCGGATGGCTTCCACCGCCTTATCTGCAGGAGCTTGATCGCGAGCGATCTCCTCACCATTTAAGTAGTGCACCGCAGTGCGGGTTGCGGTGTCATAAGTCGTGACGAGATGGAGCCACTGCTGGGTGCGGGAGTGGTCCCAAACACGAGGGGAATAGTGGATGTGATGTAGTTTTTTCTCCTCTTCAAGTCGGATCGAGAAAAAGAGACAGCCATCGGAAGTGAGCTGCCAGTGAGGTTCGCCCGACTCGTAGTTATCGGTCAGAAAGAGCGCGTTGTATTGACGGTCGAGAGAGTCAATCCGGGCCCAGGTTGCAAAGGTGATTTGCGAGAACTCACCCGGCACGGTGACCCGGACACGGGAACCATTGGGCGAGAAGTCGAGGGCTTCTTTTCCGGGCCAGCGACCACTCACCTTCTCGGCTGCCACGATCGAACCAATCGGCTGATCCAGCGACGACGGAGTGAGCTGACGGTTCCATGGACCTTTTTGCGAAAACGGAAAGTGAGCCACCAAGTTATCGAGTCGGGAGATGCTCTCCTTCCAATCGAGGAAGCGCTTTTCCTGACGATTCGCAAATTGCGAAGCGAGCTGGTTCGGACTGGTGAACCGGGCTGGTTCAGCGTTGATCGCCGCTGGTTTCCCATCAGAAACCCGCAGCCCTTTTCCTCCGGTGACAAGCGTCTCGATGTCATCAGTGGGGTGCCACTCGACTTCGCCATCGAGAACGTGGAGTTCACAATTCTCTTCGCTTAAATCAAGGGCAAACTCCGTGCCGAGATCAAGCGCCGTGCCGCGAGGAGTGTGAATTTGAAAACCAATCGCATGCTGCGGAACATGCGCGCGAAGCTTTCCTCGGTGAAGGTGCATTTCCTGGGAAGAGATAATCTCAAACTCCACATCCCCTTCAACTACCAACGACACTCCGGAAAGGAATTCAATCTGAGCGAGACCAGATTTGAGAGAAAATGATTCCGCGCCAAGGAGGTCGCCTTGCTGAAGCGAATTGCTTTGCCAATCGGCATCGACCACCCGAGTCAGGACCGCGTAGCCCGAGTCTTGGAGCTCGGCAGGAGGATCAACTTGGGCAACCGGAAGCGGAGGAACAGAGTCTTTTCTCTGAGTGAAAAACCAAACTGAAGCAATCACGGCGACCGACGCAGCCATCATCCCCCAGTTCATTTTGAAGGAGGAGGGATGATCGATGATCGTCGCCTTTTCCGACGACCGGCGCTCTAGCATTCCAGTGGAAAACCCGTCGCATAGAGCTTGATGAAGCTGAGCCATTTCTGCGAAGCGTAGGGCAGCGGAATCATCAGACTTCAACCGGCGATTGAGCTCGGCAAATTCCTCGGCCGAAAGAAGGCCGTCGAAATGCCGGTGGATGAGGTCGTCAGTCGAAGCGTTCATGAAGTTTGCTGCTCGAGGCAGAGGCGAAGTTGTTCGCGAATCCGTTGCAGCGCTTTGGCAACGGCATTCGGGCTGAGGCCAATCTTTTGAGAAATGGCCGCCGGCTTGAGGTTCCCATGATAACGAAGCTCGCAAATCTCGCGGGCTCTTCCTTCCAGTCGGGAAACACATTGGTCGAGACGCTCAAGTTTCCGCTCTTTTTCCGAAGGCAACTCGGAAAAGGCGTGCACCAGACGGTCGAGGACCTCGTCATCGAAAAGATGCGGGTCCTTGGATTTGCGTCGCAGATAGAGCCTAACCTGATTCCGGGCCACCCCGATGACCCAAGCGGTGAAGGGACGGTCGGAATCGTAACGCTCGAAGGCTGAAATGGCCGCCACCGCGCAGTCTTGCAGGACATCATCACGATCGCTCACCTCGTGCACCAGGGATCCGACGAATGCCGAAACCTTGGGCAAAGCAGCGGTCCAAAGCCGGGTAAATTGAGCACTCGAAAGGTCCATCTATCTTGTATTTAACATGAAGGCCCGTTTTATGACGAAAAAAGTGCAAAAAAGAACCGCCCGATCCTGATTGAGAGGAAACGGGCGGCCCGGTCTGCCGTGCGTGTGCATGATTCCTTACGGATTCGTGGGGGAGGTATACAATTTTATGCAAATATGGGCATCTTTTTCTTCGACAATTTTCGCCAATAAGATCACCGAGCTCTCAAGCCTTTAAAAACCAATCGTTTAAAACACTCAATTTAATTCAAGGGGGAAATTTTAATGGATTTGTTAGAATTAAAGTCGATGGAACTCATTTTATGAATGTCAATGGTTTAAGGGAAGGAAGTAGGTGTTCTTTTTTCCAAAAATGGCATGTCAGAAAAGTCATCTCTTCAGAAGCTGCTGGCTGGTGATCTGCCCCCAACCAGAACTCATTCGGAGGCGCGGAGCGTCCCCCACCACCCCGCCATCGAGGACGAGGATTCTGATCCTCAGGACGGAGGCTCCGGTAACGAAAACCTCAACACCGAAGACAGCAGGGCCAGAACAACGGGACAAACCCGATACGTTTGATCCGATCAAAAGAAGTTGATGAAAGGAAAAGGTGATTTTCAAATTTCTTCCCGCCAAAAATGATGTTTCCTTCCCCCTGTGCGCGAGTGTGTGGATTGCGGATTTCCGCTGGAGGCGATGGAGCTTTCGGCGTGCCCGAAATGCGACTACGACTCAAGACCTCGTCGGCAGGTCAAGCTTGGAGTGCTGGAGGTCGACATCGCCCACACGGGAGAGACCTGGGAACAGGCTAAGGCGAAGATCGACCGTGCCTTTGATGACGCTCTCTACGACCGCCACGCGGGGCTGAAAATTATTCATGGATATGGATCTCGAACGGGATCTTCTGTCATTGGCCCTCGCGCGAAATCCTATCTCAGGCATCTCGCAGAGGAAACTGCAGGAGCCCGCTTTACGCCGGATCGTCATACTCAAGGCGCTTCGATCATCTGGCTCAATCGATGAATCTGGCAGGCTTCGGAATTTACCAGTCCTCTGATCGTTCAAAGGTCTCCCGTTCCGGAGTCCAGATGTTAAATTCAATTCGCGAAAAAGCCCGGAGGTCAAACTCCGCCTCGCCGAACACCTGTGAATAGCCCCGGAGCTTCTCAGGCGTGATCGCATCAAGCCTTAAGGTAACCGAGCCTCCTTCCGTGAACCAAGCCCGGATGTCTTTGCCATACATTCGTGGTTGATCCTCTTCGGATTCCAGACCGAAAGAGCGTAATCGAGCCACGGGCACATTCAATTCGCCAAGAACAGTTTTCAAAACGGCGTTTCCATCTTCCACCTTGCTGACCTCCCCCAAGACGGCATCGCCATTGGCAAGATTGATTCGTTGACCGGAAAGCCCCTCTAAGACATCTTCTGCTTCAACCTTTCCCTCGGTCTTTTCGAGCGGTAACTGGCCATCCCACTGGGAAACCGCAATCCGGGAAACTTTAACCGCCCGATTCCGGTTGGGAGCAAACATGAGCCATTCGCCCATTCCTTCCAGATCATCAACGCCTTCCCAGTTAGTGAGCTTTTTACCATCCACATAGAGGGCGTTTGCGCCTTCTGCCGCCCGATCGAGATAAATCTCGAAGTTTGCCCCTTCCTGGCTCAACAAGGTCCGCTGATTTTGGCTGTAGAGATCCGTACGGTCCCGTTTGGGGCCAGTCCGGCTAAAACTGATGTAGGAGGTTTGCACCTGAAGAGCATAGCCCCGGTTGGAATAGCTGTCCCGATTGCTGTTGGAAAGGAAGGAGGCTTTGAAATAAGGTGAACCTTTCCATGCCACATGAAAACTCAACTTCAATTTGTCAGGCATTGCGATCTTG
Organism: Akkermansiaceae bacterium; assembly: GCA_049889835.1. Lineage (GTDB taxonomy): Bacteria > Verrucomicrobiota > Verrucomicrobiia > Verrucomicrobiales > Akkermansiaceae > SW10. Next base: position 236,622 of record JBMHCQ010000009.1, on the reverse strand, counting down.
CGGGCAATCGAGCCTGACCCTTTGGAAACGAGCGCGCGTTGTTTGAATTCCCAATTCTTTTCCATATCCCCACTCGAACTGACCCAGCCCTCAAGACTTGTTGGTCCGTTGAAAAGGCGCGGACTGTTCTCAAAAATATCCAGACCTTGCACCAAGGAGCGCTTCAATTTCAGCTTCCCCGCATACCAAGTATCAAGCGTGATGTGCTCGGCATCAATTCCCACAAAAGTCCCTCGAATACTGTCCTGGGGGGGCTCCTCATTGTAACGAGGTTTAATGGTGGCGAGGGCATAATGCTCCGATTCCGGAGCGTCGTGGCTAAAATCGAGCTGAAGATCAAGAAGCTTGCCGGTCTTTAAAACGCTCCTCCCCTTGAGCGAAGGCGAGGTGAATTCGAGCGTGCCATTTTCACCATCGATGGAATGAACGGCCCCCGTGATTGTCGTCTCATCCATAAAAACCACTCTCGTGGTGTCTTTGGCGGACTCTTCTTCAATCGCCGATGCCTCAGAAGATTTTTCGACGCTTTGAACAGGAGTCTCCTTGACCGCCTCCTTCGCGATTTCTTCCGCCCTCTCCTTTACGGCTTCTTCTCCTAAGGAAGAGGCCACGGAAATGAAAATCGCCAGCGAAATCCGGGCGAGTGGTCGGCAAAACGGTGCGAAGATCATTTTTTGGAGGCTTTGGCAGGGGTCTTCATTTCACGCAAAATGCGCCGATCGAGCGTGAGCTCACCAAGCCATGGATGCTTCGCCCTCATCGTCTTATCGCCCAGTTTGATCCCGGACAGACTGAGAGAACCGCCCGTGGCAAGCGCAAGTTCGTAGGGGCTTTTGTTGGGTTCGGTAATTACTCCCTCTCTGAAATAGAGCACTGAACAGCGGCTCTCAGGAATAGAAACCGGCCCTTCGGAAAGGGGAATTTTCATCTGATAAACAGGACGCTCGTCAACGACTTTCCGACTATGGATCTCTCCAGTGAAAAGATCACCCTCGTCGGTAGCAAGAGTATCGCTTCCATCTTCCACCTGTTTCTCGCGGTTGAGGCGGCGCGTCACGGAGTCCCATTCACGCAACTCGATGGCGCGCACTTCATACTGGCGGCGTGAGGAGCTCCGACTCTCAAAAATGATCTGTCCACCACGAGGGGCGGCGGCAGCGGGATCTGAATATTGGCCGGCATAATTTGAATTGAGATAGAGAAAGATGATTTTCTGCGAACGACTGACCCGCAACTCAACCTTGACCCGATTTCCCTTAAATTCGTCGGCCCGAATATTCGGACCGCCAAGGTTGTGAATCCGCGTCTTGTCATTCTCCTGACCCTGAACCAGCCGGCTGAGGACAAAACCCTGGCTGGTCAGATAGATGGAGTAGCCGTCCTTATTGTCCGAACCCGTGCTTGCCTCGGTTGAGAAATGAAAGCGGAAGGAAGGCGTGTTTTTCCAAACGAGATCGAAGCTCACAATGTAGTCTTCGGGCAGGTTAAAATCACGGCTCAAACTTCCCCTTCCACTTGAGCGGAAACTGTCATCGGAAGTGCTCCAGCCATCGTCTTGCTCCCAATTTGTGAGCGCATCTGGTCCGCTGAAGATGAGCCGTTGGGGCGCCGCTTCGAAGAACACCGATTGAATCAAATTCCGGGGAATCATGAGATCGCCTGCAAACCACGTGTTCAAGGTGATCGCCTGGTCATCGAGCGCGCTCACATCTCCCGGAATAGAATCACCATTGCGCAAGTGGACGAGATGCCGATGGTCGGGAGAATCCGACTTGGGAGCTGGCTCAAAAGTCAGCTCCTGAAGGTCTTCGCTCAGAATTGACAGCGGCTTTTCACTGTGAGGGCTTTCAAGCTGAATCACCCCGTCGGAAAGACTTGAAATCTTTCCGGTGAAGAAATCGCCGTTTCTAAGCGTGATGATGTCTCCGGCAAAAGCCGGGAGACTGAAAGCGGAGATGAGCCAGAGTGCACGCATCATTTAAAAATCAGTAATCCATTCGCTGAGTCCGTAGGAGTCATCAGCAAAGTTCAGCAGCACCGCCGAAGAGAGATCCACGGTGACTTCTCCAAGAACAGGAGAGACGCCCTTCAAGAGGGTCCCGGTAGCACTCTTGGGAGAAAGAGACACCCGGCCCACCGGTTTGAATAAAATGGTTCCCACCTGACCGCTCCACTTGATTTTTTCAGGATCGGCCAGCCCTTTCGCCCGGAAATTGATCTCAGAAAGTTGCTCAAGCGGAATACTCATCTCCGAAAACTCACTCTTAAAAGAAGCAACCCCGTTGGCGATTCCAATCGCCTCTCCCGAGAAACGATCCGTTCCGTTGGTCAGAAGCGCAATGTCACGATCATCGTGATTCATACTCTTGGCATTGTCCTGCATCCCACTCCATGAGGTGACAAAGATATCGGAAATCCTGACACGGGAATTGGCGTTTAGCGTCGAAAAGGCGACGGAACCACCTTTCCCAGCATAGCCATCGAGATCGTTCCACTGACTCGCATATTGTCCGTCGACGTAGAGGTAGATGATCCCTTTGCTACGATCAAATCGAATGTCAAATTCGGCTTCGCCTTCATTGGAAAAGCTTGAATTGATTCGTCCCGCCCGGAATGTCTTGGTCTTTGGATTACCCTCCTCATCAAAAGTGTTTCTGGTGAGTGTCGGGTAGGAACCATTTAAAGTCAGGGTGTAGGAGGACCCATAAACTTCCGGACCTTGGTTCGTTCCCGATTCGGGAAGCCATTCCTGTGATTGAAATGCTTTTCCCTGAACCTGATCAAAGAGTGATTCATACTTGAGAGGCGGAAACTCCTTTTCCTCGGGAGCTTTATTCTCTTCAGCTTCTTCACCAGCTTCGCCCTCCACAGCTTCTGCATCACCGGCATTCTCTTCAACCGGTTCATCCTCGCCTATAATTTCGCGTGGCAGGGGACGCGTAAAATCAGCATGAAAAGAAACAGCAAGATACAGGCGATTTTTCCATGCCGTTTTAAAACGAATCCGACCAACATCCGGCAACTGGGCATCAAAGGCTACCGGATTAAAATTTGCAGAATACAAGGAAGCCCCTGAGTAGAGCCAAGAGGGCTTGGGTTTTACCGCTTCTTTCTCGGCTTCCTCTTTTTGGTCTTCTCTCTCCCCTTCCTTTATTACCTCCGCAGCCTCTTCTTCCTGTTGTCTGCGAGCCTCGTCCGAAACTTTGCGGTTGAGCATCACCCATCCGTCACTGGTGAAGGGGCCGGCGTAACTCAACTGACCATCGAAGGGGTTGGGAGTCAGGCTCTTGATTTGCTTGCGGGCGATTTTGAGATCACCGGCAATCGGACTCTTCAAAACAAGATGGTCGGCATCGAGAGACACGATCTCGCCAGGAATCTGATCCCCATTGATCAAGGAAACGTGTGCTTGCAGAAGCTCCGGATTCCCCTGGCGGGCGCCATCAAAGACAAGCTGGCGGAGATTCTTGAGCTTAAACTTGATCTTCCCTTCCAGATCGGGGCGGGACCACAAAATGCCGCCATCGAGCCCCTCGAATTTTCCATGAATGAGATCGCCGTTGTTGAAGCGGACAATATCCACGCCGCTGGGATCGGATTCAGGAAGATCAACCTCGATGTCTTCATTCGCTTGCCCGTTGGCAGGCTGGGCCAGCCGGAAGGCTTCCACGGAGAGGGAAGTCGCAAGAACTGCCGTAACAAAATAAAGGGATTTCATTTTTCGTAAATGGGAAGAAAGCGGTAGTTCAGAGCGAGCGAGAGAAGAGCTCCCGAGGTGGAAAAAGCCGCCCCGTTTCCCCCGGGAAACGCGCCATTTGCTCCCTGAACCGTCGAGAGATAACGCGTGTTCTTGGCGTTCCATTCGTCCCAGAGTTTCTCATCCGAGTGGAAGAGCGCCTGGGACATATAGTATTCGAAATAATAGGCGTAGTGACGATCCCGATAGTTGAGACGTTTGCTCAAATACTTCGTACTCGCCTTGAAGGCACGAGTGTCATGCTGCTTGGCAAGAGCCTGGGTCAGGAGGCCAATCGCGGTAAGCGTCGGGCGACCTCCACCACCAGAGGAAGTGTAGCCATAGCCGCCAGTAGTTCCCCGGCAACGCGCCATGTATTTCAATCCTTTCTCGAGCGCTTCATCGGGGACGGGAATCCCGGCATTCCGCGCCGCATAGAGAGCGACAATCTGGCAGCCCGCAACTGTCGAATCCGCATCGGTGCTCTCGGGACGATACCGCCACGCACCTTTGCCATTGCGCTTCTGGGCTGAGAGAATGAGATCAACCGCCTTTTTGAGCGCCGGCGCGATCCGCTTGTCACGGAACATCCCGTAGGATTCCGCAAGTGCCAGCGTCGCAAAGCCATGAGTATACATGCTATCGCCAATGTAGCCGTTGGACTCTTTTTGTTGTTTGAGAATATAGGAAATCCCGCGCTGGATGTTTTCGGCATAAGGGCCGTGATTGGGATCCTCTCCATGCGCTAAGAAGGCCATGACACAAAGCCCGACCACGCCGGGTTCACTCCCCTGGCTGTCATCCCAAAACCCTTCCTTGTTCTGCGACTGCGCAAGGTAGCGCAGTCCCCGGGTGTAGACGTTCTCGATGGCAGCCGGAATCGGATCCTCTTCCCGACGCGGCACCGTCTGCCCGGGGGCAGGGAGAATGGCTGCTGCTCCCAGAAGGGAGAGAAGAATCGAAGTAATCAGGCGCATGGAATCGTTTTGATAAGCCGGATGGCCAGCTCTTTTTATGGGTCGGAACGATGAGAAGATGAGAAAGAAGTGATTCGGCAGATTCATTCTGCCTGAATCACGAGATCACTTTTTCACCTTCTCGCGTTTGTTATAGGCATCGAGGGTTTTCTGGAATTCAGCTGGAAGGGCAGTTCCGGATTGGCCGGCAGCCTTGGGAACACGACGTTCGCCGGTTTTTCCTTTCGACGCTCCGCGGTGAGCGGTATTAGCGGAGTTTCCTCCTCCTTTTTGCCCGCCCTGTCCGGGCTGATCGCCTTCTTGACCTGGTTTTTGTCCGGGCTTCTGGCCTTCGCCTTGACCCATCATTTGTTGCATCATCTCGAGCATGGCACCCATGCTCTCTTGGCTGGACTGTCAAGTCCCGCTCTCCTGTCATTGGTTCTTCTCCTTGGCCGCTTCGTAGATTTTCTCGATGATCTCAGTTTGGATGGCAATGGTCTCACCACCAGTGTTTTGGTCGTCAAGTTCGTCAACTGTTTCAGCCATGAGAGTCTCGACCTTGGCAAGGAGGGCGATGACTTTGGGATTGGTCTGCTCGTCGATGAGCTCCTGCACATCAGCGGAAAGATCGTCCTGTTCCAAAGAGAGCTTGGCAGCGCCCTTTTGGTGCTTTGCCATTGCCTGGGCTTTCTCAGCCTGGGTGGGCTTTTTCTTCTCGGCCTTCTCTGCAGCGAGGGGCAGCGAGAGCCCCAACGCGAGAAGCGAGGAAAGGATGGTGTATTTCATAATAATAAGGTTCTGGGTTTGAAAATTATTTCTCCGCAGGAAGCCCGATGGGGGCGGCCCTACGAAGCTCCACTGAGCGCATGAGCTGCTCCAGGGAGCGGGTGCGGGCACGAATATCCTGCTCTTTTTGGACCATGCGCATGACTTTGAGCATGAATTCGAAGTCTTTTTCAGCAGGGCTGCCACCTTCTCCTCCACCACCTCCTCCGCCACCGCCGGATTTGTCACCTTCCAGTTTTTTGGCCCACTCGGAGAGCTGCCTTCCCCATTTTTGGGCGTCAATGGCGCTGAGGAAGGTTTGGTGAGCCTCGAGACGCCGCTGAAGGGCTTCGAGTTTAAGATCGATATCGGATTCCTTCATCTCCTCAAAGAGTTCCTTGTGAATCTCTTTTTGCGTCCGGGTGTAGAACCGGCCGAGGTCCTCCTGAATCCAACGGATGTCGGTAGTGGTGCTTTTCTGCTGAGCACCAAGCCCCTTGAGAAGACGCTCATGGATGGGGTCGATCTTATTGCTCGACGGAGCGGATCCTAAAAGCGGAGAGGCTGCTTTTTGGGTTTTGGGGCCTTTGCCTTGCATTGCGTCAACCAGCGAGCTGTGAATACTATTTTCATCGGAGGCCGCTTGCTTGAGGCGATTGATAAAGGTGGAGGCTTCAAAGTTGTCATTGGCGTCATTGGCTTTTTCGATCGTCTCCTGCATTTTTTTGAGCGCCTCCTTTTGCTTCTCTATCGCTTCCTGAAGATCTCGCTTGGACTTTTCGGCAGTCGATTTTTCGTCCTGAGATTCATTGAGTTTCTGCTCAACCTCGGGCAGGTCTTGCTCTCCGAGTTCCTTGAGATTCTGCATCGTCTCGGACATTTTTTGCATCGTATCCTTATCGATGGACTCGTTGCGCGCCGCATCCTTGAAGAGTTCCTCCATTTTCTTGGCGAGTTCCATGACCTTCTCCGCATTCTGATCCTCGGCATCCTCTTGCTCGGCAAGCTCTCTACGGGCTTCCTCTTTTTGGAGGTCCTCGCCTTTGTTTTGCTGGTCGAGGCGACGATTAATATCGAGATTGTTCTGCTCACGCCGCGCGGCATCCTCAAGCTCGCTGACCAGCCGATCAAACCTCTTTTTGAGCATCTGGGCGTGCTCATCAGGGGTGAGAATGTAAACTACGATGGGTTCGGAAATTACCTTCTCACGACCCGGAAGATAATCCTGAGCGTAAGCAGCGAGGGCGAGACGTTGAGGTTTGATACCGTGGGTCTGCGGGGAAAAAATGGCCCTCTGATTCAACCGGGTGACATCGGGAGCACCGGTCTCGAGAACCAAACTCCCCTGCGCGGGCTCCTCCGCTGAGGGTTTGGTAAATTCACCCTGCCAGATGAGTCCTAGCTCCTTCAAACCAAAGTCATCTTCACCAACGACTTCGAACTCTAGAGTTTCACCCGCAAGAATCGCGACCTGCCGCTCGATCCCCTGCAGATAAGACGTTGGTGCCTGATCCTTGATACTACGGATTTTTAATTGGAAAGCGGCCGGACCATCGAGGCCTTTGACATCGGTCCAAGTGAAAGGAATCTCAAGATTATGATCCCCGAGTTCAATGGCAGCGGAAGTTATAGATCTATCATCAAGTAAAACCTTCAAGGCATAAGCCGCGGGAAGAGCAGAAGCGGGCGCCAGTGCTTGCTCGTCACTGAGATTAGAGGAGGGCGTCTCCAAAGGCTCCTCTTCGGCAAGCAGAGAAGTGACCGTGGCATCCGCCCTGGCAAGACCACGTGAAAAGGAGCCCGCAAGGGTGATCTTGCTCCCCGAAAGAGCGGACAGGGCACCGGAGCGAATATCAAACAAGCGGGGTTCAAGTTGGAGATAATCTGGAAGTTCGACGCGAGCCTCGAAGGATGCGAGATCAGGACGAATTTCCGGTTCGATCGTGATCCGATGAACGGCATCGCCAGCCCGGAGAGTCAGGGTGTCCTTCGCCTGTTGTCCGGCAAACTCAAATCGATAGCTGCCATTTTCCGAAAGTTCAGAGTCCATCCATTCCTGAAGACCGTAGCGGGCACGAGCAGAATCAGGGCGCTCATCGCTCTCTTCTTTGAGGGGAATCTCGATCACAAAAGGCTCATCGTAAGGAACGACATGAGGGGACTGGAGATTGGAGAGATCCAGCTGCGTGAAGGTGTATCGCGCGGTATCGGAGAGCGGAAGGAGCCAGCGCAGCAAGGCGTTGCTTCCAGCCTTGGGAGCCATCGTGAATCCAATGATCACCGCGAAAACAGCAAGTCCCACTCCGATCGCCAATTTCCGGTAGTGGGAAATTGGCAAAGCTTCTGTCATGTCCTTCTTCCCCGCCTGACGGGCCACGTGCGCCATGGCAGCTTCCCGAAGCTCCGGAGAAAGGGACTTTTGAGACTCTTCCTGATCTTGGAGTTCGACAACTCCGAGAAGACGGTCACCGAGTTTGGGGTATTTTTTTGCAATTAACCGCGCAAGCTGGCCTTCACGACGATGGCCGTATATCCAACGACGAATTATCAGGGGAGCGAATACCCCGAACAGTGAAGTTCCCGCGAGCAAGATGATGAGTCGCACCAAGGGTGGCGTCGCCACAAAGCGATCGATCAAAAAGACGAGAAGAAATGAAACGAGAAGACCGAAAATACCCGCCAATACTGCCTCGATCACCTTTACCCTCCAGAGCTGTGCCTGAAAATCGGCAAGCTGTTTCTTCAAGCCCTCCGGAATGGGAGCCAGTTGACTGGAAGGATCGGGATCAGACATGATTGGAAAAATTGACGAAGCGACGACGCTTTAATCGATGAAAGCCTCTCAGGTGAAACGCCTTCGTGCCAGCGGCAATTTCACAATCAGACCCCCTATCATAACGTCACCTGTGCAGCTCATTTGTTGGAAAATTCAGTCAAAATCAGCTTTCGCGCTTAACATCCAGCAACTTGCCTCAGTTTAGGGTTTTCGCTCACGGAATAGTTCGCTTTTTGGCTCGCTTGAAGAGTAGAGGATTGCTAAACAAGTATTAAATTTCCACATGTCATGATTAAATTTGAACGCAATCGCCAGCAGACCATCCCTGAGAGTGCCGTGAAGATCATTGGACTTGGGGGAGCCGGGGCCAATATGATCGATCGCGTGGCGCTGGATGGCATTGAGGGAGCTGAGCTCCTTGCCCTGAACACCGATGTCCGCACGTTGGCGAGTTCCGTCGCCGGAGAGAAAATTCAACTCGGAAGAAATCTCACCAAAGGCCTGGGCGCCGGCGGGGATCCCGAGCTGGGTGAACATTCTGTGATGGAAGCCGAGCAAGAAGTCCGGGATGCGTTACGAAATCGGCAAATCATCTTTCTCTGCGTCGGACTCGGAGGTGGAACCGGATCCGGCGCCGCTCCCATTGTGACGCGCTTGGCTCGCGAGACCGGAGCATTCGTGGTTGTTTTCGCCACCATGCCCTTTGCCTTCGAAGGACAGCGCCGCCGGAACCAAGCTGAGGAATCCCTCAACCAACTCGCCGTTCTTGCCAATGCGCTGGTGACTTTTGACAACGGAAGGATGGGGGAACTCGTCCTCCCGAAGCAGGGAGTCCACGAGGCCTTCTCAGCTGCGGATCGTATGATTTCTGATTCCATCACGGCCGTCTCGCGGCTCGTTCTTCGTCCTGGTTTAATCAACGTGGGACTTGATGAATTGATGGCCGCACTCAAGACCACGCGCTCGCGTTGCCTCTTTGGCTCCGGACTTGCCCGGGGGGAAAGCCGCGCAACAGGTGCGCTCAGAGCTGCCCTTGAAAGCCCCCTTCTGGATCGTGGCTCACTTTTGGAAAATGCCACCACGGTCCTCGTCCATGTTTGCGGGGGCGAAGATATGACTCTCTTTGAAATCGACCTCCTGATGGAAGGACTGATGAAGCACGTTCCGGAGGAGGCTCATATTCTTTTCGGAGCCGCCACGGACAGCTCGATGAAAGATGCCATGAGTGTCACCATCATCAGTGCGCTTCCAGAGGATCGCCTGCAAATGGTGCCCGTCAGCAGCGTGGCAGACATCACAGAGGCTCCCGAGCCCGAAGCCCACGAAGAAGATAAAGCTGAAGTGTTCTCCGCGGACTCTGGCAAAAAAGTCGAAGAGCCGATTGCAGAACTCAAAGCCGAGGAGGGGACGACTGAAAAAGAGGTCGAGGGAGAAAGTGATCCCGCATTTTTGGAGGAAAGCGGCGGGGACAATGATATCGAACTTTCGGACGCGATAGAAAAAATTGCTCATCCGGAAAAAGCAGAAGCAAATTCGGAAGACGAACCTCCCTTTTCCGTGATTTCGGATGAGGAACTGGAAGCCGAGTCCGGACTCGAGGGTGAAATCGAGGATGAGGACGATCTCGATAAAGAATTGGGAGAGCTCCCCGAGCGTCGCGACGCTCTTTTGGCGCCCGAACTGCGCGTAGTCGAAGAGGACGAGGGAGCAGCCAAGGAATCAAACGTCGGGGAGGTCGGAGAAGAAGATTTTTTTGAATCCGCTGAAGAAATCGAGGAAATCGCGCCCGAGGAGCCCTTCGTGGACCTTCCTTTATCCGACGGCCAAGGTGAGCTTGAGCTCGAAGGAGGACCGAAAGGCCGCTTCGATGGTGAGACTCCCAACATCGAAAACGGTGAAGACCTCGATATTCCCCCCTACCTTCGCAAGAAGCGGCGCCAGAGATAGACTGATTTCCTTGCCTTGTCAGGCTCAGCACCTTACCCACGCGGTATGGAACGACCCGATGGCCGCTCAATTTCTGCCCTCCGCCCAATTTCTTTCACTCCCAACGTCGCTCCGCACGCCAACGGCTCGGTTCTCGTCTCCTTTGGAAACACCCGGGTCATCTGCGCGGCGACGATCGAGGACAAGGTTCCCGGCTGGATGAAATATCAGAGTGTCGAGGGAGGCTGGCTCACCGCAGAGTATTCCATGCTCCCCTATTCCACTCTGGACCGGAAATCGCGGGATATTTCCCGGGGAAAGCTCGATGGCCGCTCGTCGGAAATCCAACGCCTTATTGGGCGATCCCTACGTGCCGTGGTCGATCTCAAGAAGCTTGGGAAACGCACCATTTGGGTAGATTGCGATGTTCTCCAGGCCGATGGGGGAACCCGCACAGCTTCCATTACCGGCGGCATGGTTGCAGTTGCGATTGCGGTGAACAAGCTCATGTCCGAGGGAAAGTTGAGCGATTTTCCCGTCACTCAACTCGTCGCTGCAGTCAGTGCCGGAATTTATCAAGGGGAGCCCATCCTGGATCTCAACTACCCCGAAGATCGGGATGCAGCCGTCGATTTCAACGTCGTCATGACCGAAAAGGGCGAATTTGTAGAACTTCAGGGAAGCGGTGAAGAGGCCGTATTCTCCAGCAGGGAAATGACCGCCATGCTTGATCTCTCGAAAGCCGGTATCGCCGAGTTGGTGGCGCTCCAAAAGGACGCAATCCTCGCTGCCGATCAAGCCGCGCCTGCGGATTTGGAAGGTCTCAAGAACACGTTTTCCTCCTCGTCAGATTTGCTTGGAAAATCGGATTCTGAGCCATGAATTATCAGGAATTTTGGTAAAAATAAAACACGGTGGCGCTCTTTTAAGTGGAGAAACTTGATTTCCACCTTCTGAAGGGACCTTTTATCTTGCAGTGATTTTCTTGCAATCTAGCCTCTTTGACGAAGAAAGTGGATTTTGAGCCGCTCTCCTCAACATACTAACTCGGTGATCTTTCAGGGCAATTGTTCGGAAAGTGAACCAAAACATAACAGAAATATGAAACTGAAAAATACACTACGCAGGGGTTTCACTTTGGTGGAGCTTCTGGTTGTGATCGCAATTATCGCGGTCCTTGCAGGACTTGCGACTCCGGCGATCCTCAAAGCGAAGAAAAACGCAGATAAGGCAAAGACGATCAACAATGCCAAGCAGATTGGTATCGCGCTGGGCGAATTCGATAACCAATACGACAGCTACCCTTCCGAGGATACCCGTCTGGCCCTTGAGGACCTTGGTGCTGAAGTTCCCGATGGCGATACCGCCAACGATTACTTCGCCCAGCTCATCATCGGTGATGCCACCGACAGCGAGAAAATCTTCTACGCTAAGGGAGTACGCGGCGTCAAAGAAGGTGATGATGTCATCAGCTCCCGTGACGAAGTCCTCAAGCAGGGCGAGTGCGGATTCGGTTACGTCATGCTTGCAGGGAACGAAGCGCTTTCCGCCTCTTACACCCGCAGTTCGACACCTCTCGCGGTAGCACCTCTCAAAGAAGGCGGCACCGACCCAGTCTTCGATGACAAAGCCTACAATGGCGAGTATGTTTATCTACGTGGTGACAACTCCGTTGGCACCGGAACTCTTGATAAGCGGGGTGAAGGTAAAGCAATCATCAAGGGCGGCAAGACCCTCTTCACCACTGGTGACGACACCATCTGGGAGGACGATCAACCAGACGTCAAGATGCCCAAGACTCGCCGCGACTAATTCGCGACCAGTCATCCAACTTCCAAAAGCGGGCCTTTCCGAAGGTCCGCTTTTTTTCTTTCTCAAAGATGAACGACCCACTTTGGAAACGACTGCGTGATCTTAATTGGCAGGGGGCCGGAATTCACGATCAGGACGCCCGCGGTCTGCAGAAACTTTTGCAGGACCTCTCGTCTCATAAGGAAGTCCGGGCTATGAAGGCGAGCCAGAAGCTTTGGAGTCTTCTCAAGCCGCCTTCGAAATTCGGCCTGCTCATCAGGCCTTTCCTCGTTGAGATTCATGGCATCTCCACTCCCGCAGTCCGGCGAGAGATCGACGATCTCCTGCTGCGTATCGACAGCCCGAAGGGATAAAACCGGGGCTCTCAAGAACCTTAAAACCAAGCCCCACCCCTTGGTCAAAAACTGCGTGACTCGATTTATTCGTCGTCGTATTTCCCGTGGGTGAACTTCTCGGCCGAACTCCCTTTGTAAAGCTTACCCTTGTAGACCATGCTAAACTTTCCGCCTGACTTTTCCGCTATTTCCATCAACTGGCCTGCTGGAGAACCGGGGAGCTCAAGGGCGATGGTATTGATTGGGACACGGTTGGGATTGAGCTCCTTGAGCTCCTCCAGAACAAGATCGGCATCTCGAGGAGCACCATCCGAGAGCAAAAACACACCCTGAGGAGGAGGGTTCATATTCAACGCCATCTTGAGAGGGGGATACCACGTTGTTCCACCCCCGGTTTTCATGCTGCGAAGTTTGGAAAGCAATTCCTGCTTCACCTTCGAGGTGGCTGGATACCAGGGAACGACCGGCATCTTTCCGACCCCGCTCCACCCCATTTCATGGGGATTTGCACCTATGGTGTCAAACGTCCAAGCCGTGCTAGAAAAGAAGACGAGTGAGACCTCCATACTTCCCTTCAAATCACCAATCGATTTCTCGAGCTCTTTCTTCAGAGCAGCGATTCGGCTGCCACCGCCCGAGGAGCCAGTCATGGAACCTGAAAAATCGACGATGTAAACAATCCGCTGCCCACGAACCTTACCGCCAAAAAAGGTCGCTCCACCACCACCGCTTCCATCACCTTCATCAGAGCCAAAACCCACTCCAAAATCGTCTTCCATCCCGATCATGGCATCGGGAACCGTAATTTCGGGGAGCGGCACACTGACTTCCGAGGGAACGGAAGAGGCGATCACCCGGGCCATCGAAGAACTCGCTCCCGGCGGCCGCGGTTGAACGTTGTTGCTAAGCTCCTTCTTTTCGATTTTGGGCTCTTCCTCCTCCATCGGAGCGCTGTAAGTCACCAAAATCGGAACATCTTTTTTGATCGGAATCAGGGCGATCAGGGCAAGAATCGCCACAACAAAAGCGATCCCAAGGAAGGCCGTGATCGTGGACTGAATGGTTTCCTTCTTCCGCTGTTCTCCGACAACGCGCGCAACCGCTTGAGCGGTCTCCTCCAGGCGGTGCTCATCGGTCTCGGTAACGAGCAATTCCTTCATGACGGGGAACAAACTACGATCCAGAGAAGGTGGTGGCGAGTAGATTCCCCTGACGTGTTTATAAAAACCCCGCGGCTCAGATCTACGGGTTTTTAAAAATAGAATTCAACGGACCTAGTTGGTCTTGAAGTGATGGCTGGTGCGCACTTTCCCTCCGATTTTCCGACTATGAAGAGTGTAGCTATTCAGTTCTTTCAGACTCTCCAAGGTCTCCTTGAACATCGGAAGATTTTCAACAAAGTCCTCTTTCTCATAGTCACGCTTGAAAAAGGCATCCTGATTTTCCTCAACCAATTTAAGCCAGGCTTCCGCAAACTCACGCAGCTCGGCGAAGTTCAATTTCAGATAAGAACCATTGCGAATCACCGGATGGGGTTGCTTCAGTCGGGAAACGATCTCGCTGTTGAGAACTTGGGAAGTGGAAGCGATAAAAATCTCATCATTGAGACCCACCGTCGGAAGTGAATCCTGTGTGGTGAAGGGAATCTGGAAATTATAGGTATCCAGACCTGCCTGCTGGCTCTTAAAGACTTCTTGCATCACAATTTCCTCGGGAAGCATCCCAGCATCGTGACCATTCTTGATCATGTTGGTCACCGCGGTGTTAATCCGCTTCCAGGAGCTTTTGATCTTCGCGCGGTCATTCACGGGAAGAATGACAGCCATGCGCGGAGCGATTCCCTTGTCAATGGCAACCTCAGGAACATTGGGAATCTTTGGCATGGATCCCTTCAGATCGATGATCACTGCAGATTCTTCGCCGGTGCCAGTAGTGAGGTCTCCGGTGACAGCCGACCAGATTTCTACGAGATCCTTCGCTGCAAGCTGATCAAAAACCTCAAAACCTTGCTTAAACTCCTGATAGTCAGGGTCATCAAGATCGAGACCATTGAAGTGCTTGGACGCAAGGTAAGAAGCTTCGGTGATTGCCCTGAGATACTCATCAAGCTTGGCGGAGAATTCTGGATTCGCCACCGTGTTCGCGTAAAGCAGAACATCATCCTGTTCCGCAAGGGAGGTAAAGGTGTGGTTCTTCTCAAAATTGAGAGATGGGAGGCTTGATCCCCCATGGGATTCGACCTTGAAGCCTTCTTCGACAAAGCCCACCCATCCCTGAGCTTCATATGTGCCCATGGCCATCAGCTCGCCTTCAACTTGAGCGACGTGCCCCAGAAGAGTCTGGATGTCGCGAGTATCTCCGAAGACCTCTGAGTCTTCGAGAGCACTCTTTGCTCCGGTGGCCATGGACGCCAATATTTCGGTGGAATCAGCAAGTGCCGTCAACGCCCCCTTTTCTACAAAGCTAAGCACTCGGATATCTTTCTTGGCATACAGCTTCATGAACTCGTTACATTTTTGACCCAGAAGCGAGTCACTCACTCCCCTTGAAAGCTTGAAGCCCTCAAGATCACCACCGAGGTAGATCAGGATGTAGTCACCCAGAATTCCTGTGGCAGCATGAATATTTTTCGAAGCGACTGCCTTGCGAAGCTTGTCAAAGACCTCCTCTCCTCCAAGAAACTGAGCCGCATCATCGCGTTCTTCATTCATCAATTCTGCCAGCGGTTTTCCGGCGATGGTGACTCCCGTCAGCTGGACCCCTTCCTTTTCAAAGGCCAGCTCCTCAAAACCAGGGATCCCAAATTCCATCGCACTGGCGAACTGACCGGAAATAATTCCGTAGATTTGCTCACGAATGTCCGCGTCACCCACCTTCATCCCGATGGTAACTGGAGGAAGCTTCATCGTCTCAAAATCAGCAATGACATCCTTTGGCTCACCGAGAAGAGCCAGCGGATTCATCATCATGTTCATCATGGCATCATTGTCGCCCGTCACCTCGGACTCCATGCCTTTGACCATCATCATTCCGATCGCATTGTAATATCCTTTGTAGAGTTTTTGAAGCTTGGCCCCTTGGACTCCGGAGGACTTTCCAAAAGCGATGAAAAATTCTTCGCCAAGAATTGAACGAGCCATCTGAGTTCCGGGACCTTGATTCAGCTCTTCAAGATCTTGGCCTTGCTCGGCCGCGATTTCCCCCAAAAGCTGTCCGAGGCCAGTTCCTCTAAGCTCGTCGTAAGAATCCCCGGCTTTAAGCAAGGAAAGGTAGCCCTCGATATCAGCGGGTAGATTCTGTGCGAAGCCTGTCACTTTGGCGACTTCTTCAAGGGCAATATCCGGAATAGCCTCTGTCTCTCCCGAAGCAGTTGATACGGAGGCCCCGTTCTTGAGAACTTCCTCAGATGCCCCCTCGGTAGAACTAAGAGCCGTCTCGGCGGTCTCTTGGGCATCATCAGATTTCTTTTCTCCACAGGAGAGGAGAAACGCCGAGCCACCGAGAAGGAGCGGCATGGAGAGATACTTCTTTTTCATAATTTGATTTGGATTATGCAGTGAAGCCGTCCTAGCGCCATTACAATCCGCGCCAGAAGTTAGAATTATTGAGTGGTTTCGTCGTAGTCACCAACCTCACGAATCCAGATGTTTCGATATTGAACTGGGTCATTGTGATCCTGAAGGGTGATCGGACCGCGCTCGGGATGCCTTTTCGGATAGCTTGTGAGCTTCTTGTGCTGGGTCGGCCCGTAATATTCCTTCGCATTGTGAAGGAGGACACCATTGTGGAAAAGAGTCAGCTTGGCAGGCTCCACCACGGTGCCACCCTCATAGCGAGGAGCTTTAAAGACGATATCATAACTGTTCCACTCTCCTTTCGGAGAAGAGGCGTTCACGAGAGGCGGAAATTGGCCGTACATTCCGCCAGCCTGCCCATCAGGGTATGTTTTGTTTTCATGGCAGGCGAGAACCTGCACTTCATAGCGGCCCATGAGGAAAATACCGCTATTTCCACCCTTCTGGCCGTCCACCTCGCGGTCAGCAGGAATGCGCCATTCGACGTGGAGTTGAAAATCACGGTATTGGTCCTTGGTGACATTCGTTTTTTTACCAACCGTCATGACGCCATCGACGATCTTCCACGAATCATTTTTCCAGCCACTGGTACCATCGGCACCCAGAAGAACCTGGGCGTCCGCAGGAGGAGCAACGCTGACAGCCCCTTGATTGGCAACTTTACGCGGCTGCGGACGGGTACCATCATGGACCACCCACTCCACACCCGGAAGCTGGGGAGTATTCGGTTTTTCACCAAATTTAACGGCAAAAGAAAGACTGCCAGCCCCGAGAAGGAAGCCAGAGACGATAAGTTGATTGGTTTTCATTTGCCCCTAGACAAGCGGAAAGCATGTCACACCGCAACAGAATCCCCGAAAAACCAACTATTTTACTTCATTCCGATTGCGGAATGCCAGACCTTGTGAAACTTATTGCAAACTTTTCGTCCCCTCGATGAACACCAAAACCATCAACCCGGAGCGCTTTCCCTTCGACATCGTCCGCCCGCATCTCGATCAGGTCGAAGCGCGGATTCGCAAACAGGTGCGTGACTTCGACCCTGGAGTGGAGCCCTACATGGCCTACATCTGTGATACCAGTGGCAAGCGCATCCGGCCTGCGCTCGCCATTTTGACCGGGGGAGCCACCGGTGAGCTTTCTGACGATCACCTGAATCTCGGGGTTATCCTTGAACTCATTCATATGGCGACTTTGGTCCACGATGATATCATCGACGGGGCCGACACCCGCCGCAAGGTTCCCACAGCGAACGCCAAATGGGGGAACGGAATGGCCGTTCTTTTAGGTGATGCTCTCTTCTCGCATGCATTGAAGCTCTCGACCGATTTTAACGAGCTATCGATCAGTCGTGCAATCAGTGTCGCCGCGCGCGAGGTCTGTCAGGGCGAAATCCTACAAACACAGCGCCGATTTGATCTCACCATCACCAAGAAGGACTACTTCAAGATGATCGAGATGAAAACTGGTGCGCTCTTCGCCGCTGCCAGCAGACTTTCGGCACAAATTTCCGGACGGGATGAAGCCCTCTGCGAAGCGATGCACGACTACGGGATGAAGCTCGGAACCGCCTATCAGATCTACGACGACGTCGTAGACATGATCGGCAAGGAGGAAATCACCGGGAAGACCCTCGGCACCGACCTTGAAAAAGGGAAACTCACTCTACCGATTCTCAACCTCCTCGAACGCGCCAATCCTGGCCAGCGTAATCAACTCACCAAACGGATCGTTGAACAACAGCCTCTCGACTTCGCGGTTCTTGTCGGCATCGCAGAATATGAGGGTGCGGTTGACGATGCTCTCAAGACAGCCAAGCAACTCATTACCGAAGCTCGGGAAACGCTCGCCCTCCTTGATGACTCCGATTCGCGCACAGCGCTCGAGGACATCACGTACTTTGTCGACGATCTTCTCAAAAGCTGCCGCTAATTCCTCAAAATTTAACATTATGGACGACATTAAAATCACCATCCACACCGAAAAAGGAGACATAAATCTCACCCTTTTCCCCGACGATGCACCCGTCACCGTCACTTCTTTTCTACACCTTGCTTCCTTGAATTTCTACGATGGCCTCAAGTTCCACCGCGTCATTCCGAACTTCATGATTCAGGGCGGTTGCCCTCTTGGGACTGGAACCGGTGACCCCGGGTATAAGTTCGAGTGTGAGTGCAAGCCCCACCGTCGCCACGATAAAGCCGGGATCCTCTCGATGGCCAACGCCGGCCCCAACACCAACGGGTCTCAGTTTTTCATTACCCACGGAGCCACTCCGCACCTTGATGGGAAACACACTGTCTTCGGTGAAACCACCGAGGGGCAGGATGTCATCGACTCTATTCAGGGGGGAGACAAGATCAATTCCATCACCGTCCACGGCTCCACCGACGAGCTCTTCGCCGCAAACCAGTCCCGCATTGACGACTGGAAGAACGCCTAAGCTTCTCCCCTTCACATTTCATGAGAAAGCCACCGTGGAGACACGGTGGCTTTTTATGTCAGGCGCGCCCCCCCCCAACTCCCGTGAGCTAGCAAAAGTCATTGCTTCGTTTGAGGAAAAAGTAGCAAATGCTCTCTTCGGCTCAATCAAAGGGATCAAAAAAGCCCCCAGATCGCTCCCGGTGGCTTTCGGAAATAAATTCGGTCATCCCCCCTTTTAACGCTTCCGGCGTAAGCCAAGTAAACCAAGCGCAGCCAATCCAGCAACACTCGTAGAGGGCTCGGGGACTGAAGTGGTTACCGAAAAGCTCCAGTCATCGATGTAGGCCGCGACCCCCGCGCCAGCTTCAGCATTTCCAGCATCAGTCCGATCAAAAAAGCTGATAATCGGTGTCAGTCCAGTCACCGGGTTTCCGCCGTTATCAAGTTCGGGAATTGTCGTGGCTGGTATCGAAATTGTGGTCCAAGTATCAGGGGTGATCGTATTCCACACACGCTGGGTGTTTGTATTTCCCGCATTCACATTATTGGAGCGCACGATTAACGAAATGCGATCCGTTCCTGTAAGGGTCGTGGAAGACGGGACAAAAACCCGTAAAGATGCTTCAAACGTATCAGTCCCCGGAACCGACCCCGAAGGAAGAAGAATCGTATTGCTGGGCGGATTCACTGCTCCCCATACATTACCTCCACTCAAGTCAATGGCTGCCACCGCCCCATTGGAACCTGCAGGAGCACCTACCCCCACCACCTCGGTGACCGAAGCACCGTTATTTCCGTCGTTGAGATCATCAATACCATCCCAATCCGCCTGATTGAGAATAGTCACCCCAAAGACGGACGAAAGTGACGCAGCTCCGATGAAGATAATTGTTTTAAGCATGAGGTTGAAAGGTCTATCCGACGACACCATATTCTGTCAAACAGATTCTTCCCTCATTTATTTCATAAAACTAAAATATAATGCCAAGCTTTCTCACTTCTGAGTTCTCAACCACCTCCTCCTCCCCTATTGGATGCGCGGCAGCCGCCCTCTGATCTCTGCCTTCCGCTCACCGACTTCTGCCAAAATGCTCGCCATCAAAAATCTCCGCGTGGAATTCGGTCCCCGCGTCATTTTCAGAAATCTCACTTTTTCAGTGGGACCCAGCGAGCGCATTGCCTTCGCCGGGCACAATGGCGCTGGGAAATCCACCTTGATGAAGTGCATTGGCGGAGTACTCGAACCCAATGGCGGTGAGATTAGCAAGCCCAAGCACCACCGCATCGGCTACCTCCCGCAAGAAGGAATCCACATCACCGGTATCTCGCTTTACGACGAGGTCGAATCGGCCTTTGCGGAAACCAAAGCCCTTCAGGAAGAAATTGCGCGGCTTGAGAAAGAGCTCCCGGATCTCGATCCCCGCTCCGCGCCTTACTCCAGCCTTCTCGATCGCATTGGTGAACTCGAACTCCGACTCGATGGACATGACCCTTCAAAGATGCGACCCCGCATTCTGGCTATTCTGAGTGGATTGGGCTTTTCAAAAAAAGATTTTGACCGCGATTGCGGCGAGTTCTCGGGAGGCTGGCAGATGCGCATTGCGATGGCCAAGCTCTTCCTCGCTGAACCCGAGGTCCTCCTCCTCGACGAACCGACAAACCACCTCGACATCGGCGCCCAGCGCTTCATGGAATGCTATCTTCACAACTACAAGGGCGCGATCATCCTCATCTCACACGATCGCTCCATGATGGATGGCCTCACCACCCGCACCATCGCCTTCCACCACGGCCGCGCCGAGGAGTTCACCGGGAACTACTCCTCCTACGAAACCCAGCTCAAGGACCGTCAGGATAACTTGCGTAAACAAAAAATTACTCAGGATCGCGAAATCGAGAAGACCGAAGCCTTCATCAACCGCTTCCGCGCACAAGCCAACAAAGCCTCCCAGGTCCAGTCCCGTATCAAGCAACTCGCGAAGATTGAGCGCATTGAAATCGACGCCGAGGACGCGGTAATGTCCTTCCACTTCCCTGATCCTCCCGCTTCCACTCATCGCGTCGCAAATCTCGAAAAGGCGACCCAACAATACGGCGATCTCACCGTTTTCCATGACCTTAACCTTGAGATCACCCGCGGCGAAAAGATCGCCATCGTCGGCCCCAATGGAGCCGGCAAGTCCACGTTCTGCCGCATGATCACCGGCGAGGAAAACCCCTCTTCTGGCGATCACGAGCTCGGCCCGAAAACCCTCCCCTCGTTCTTCAACCAAAACCACGCCGACGAGCTCGATCCGACTCTCACCGTGCTCGAAACGGTCGAAAAGATTCAAACCCGTGGCAGCGGCATGTCCGCCCGCGATGTCCTCGGCTGCTTTCTGTTCCGGGGCGATGATGTCTTCAAAAAAATCGGTGTCCTCTCCGGCGGCGAACGTTCCCGCGTGGCCCTCGTGCGCATGCTCGTGCGACCCGCGAATTTCCTCATCCTCGATGAGCCGACAAACCACCTTGATATGCAATCGCAGGACATCCTACAAAGAGCCCTCATCGACTATCCCGGCACCCTCCTCATCGTCTCGCACAACCGTGACTTCCTCGATCCCATCGTTCGGAAGACGATGGAGTTCCGCCCCAATGAGGATCCACGCATGTTCGCCGGAAACCTCACCTACTACCTCGAAAAGACCGAAGCCGAGGATGCCCAACGTAGCACAGGCGTCCCGCCTGTGTCCCAAGTCAGCAACACCACCTCCAAAGGCTCTCCGTCAAACGAATCCTCCAAAGAGCGCCGCAAACGCGAAGCCGCCCTCCGCGAAAAGCGCAACAAAGTCCTCAAGCCACTTCAGACCGAATTCGAATCAGTCGAAACCTCCATCGGCGAACTCGAAGCCGCCCAAGCCACGCTCACCGCCCACCTCGAATCCCCAGAGGTCATGGCCGATCCCGAAAAACTTCGCGAAAGCACCAACGCCTACGAGTCTGTCTCCCAGAAACTTGAAAAGGCCTACACCCAATGGGAAGACCTCAGCAGCCAGATCGAGAAGGCGGAAGCTGAGCTTGAGAGGAGGTGATCCCAAGGACGGTGGCGACGACCGCCCACAATGAAGAATGCCCTCAAAATGATCGCCAAGGACGTGCAATGAAGAAAAGAATGATCACCGGATATCGAAGAGCATTCTTTTTCTACTCGCTCCCCTTCGTGCTGATTTTGATGATCTCGGCAATCACATTCCTCTCCACGATCGGCAACCACAAAGTTCTCGGTTACACCTCCGCTGCTTTGTTCGCGGCTGCGTTGGTGGCTCTTAAGATTTTTGAACTCATCCATTACCGAACCTTCCGCTGCATCGAATGCCGGAGGAAATGCGAAAGGCCGAAAGTTCAGAATGGCCATCCAATTTCATTCCAATGTCATCACTGCCAAATTATTTGGGACACTGGAATTAAGCCAGCTGAAGATTCAGTCTGACAAACTTTTCATCAGCCCAGAATGGGATTTTGAAATGTCCCGAATATTGGTAAAATAAAGAAGAAAAAAGCGAAGCCATCGGACCTCGCTTTGATTCATCAATTCGATTGATCGTTCCTCCTACTCCACCGGCCGCGGGGGCTCGACCCGGAAGAACAATTTGCTCTGTTCCGGCGCTGGATTGGTGAAGGTCAAGGAAGTCGATCCGCTTTCTCCGGTGATCCCATCGGCCATTTCCGCATCCCAGTTTTCCAGGTCAGTGGAGGCGTAAATGCTGTAGGTCGCACCAGCGGTGGAACTCCAGGTTAAAGTCACCTGATCTCCATCCACCACAATGGAACTGATCTCGATTCCGGAACCTCCGCCAAGAAGGGCACCAATGCTGGCTCCTATTCCCCCGTTGTAGATCGATTGGATTTCTTCTTCAGTCAAAGGCCGGTTCCAGATCGCGAGATCATCGATGAAACCATTCCACTCGCGGTTCCCGGACTGGGGATTCGCTCCGATCCAGAGATTAGGCACTTCTCCATTGTTCATATCCTCAATGTTGGGTGTACCTCCGGTGGCAACCAAGGCTCCGTCAATGTAGAGGGCCGTCTGGCCCAGCACAGGATCAGAAATGGACACAAGGTGGTGCCATTCTCCATCATCAATGGCAGGGCCAACCCCTGCCCCGGGAATATCACCCGCTCCCCCGGCATAAGACATCGTCGGCTCACTGGAACGGCGCGCGATCCGCCACTGTGATCCCTCACCATGAGACAACAGAGTCTGCCAATTCGAATCAAGAGCGGTCACCTTGAACCATGTGGACACCGAAAGGCTGTCAGTCGCTCCCCGGAGAGTGTCGGCACTCGCTGTCACTTCGACATGACCGTCGCCACCGTTTTGTTCCAAGGCTCCACCGAACAATCCTGTCTGAGAAATGAAGGAGTCGGTTTCCAATCCAACAAAGGTCCCGTCATCAGCTACTCCACTGTCAGTGAAAAACCCAGTGTGTGCGACATCCGTCAGACCCGCATCGAAGTTCCAGTAACTCAGCAGACCAAGCGCCAGACCCGACGGTCCGTCGTTGGGGTCGTTCGGGTCGCGACCATTTGGAACTTCGGTATTATCGATGGCCCCATCGCCATCGGTGTCCTGCTTGTTCGGGTCCGTTCCGGTGTCCGTATCGTCGACATAAGTTCCCGTGCCGCTCTCGACCCCATCTTCCCAGGTATCTCCGTCGGTATCCGCTTCCAGCGGGTCCGTTCCGGTGTCTCCCATGTTGGTGGTGCGATCATAGCTGACGAAAGTTCCCGTCTTTGTCTCTGCACCATCATAAACGCCATCGTCATCCGTATCCGGATTGTTGGGAATAGTCCCTCGTTGAAATTCTTCTAAATTGGTGGAGCCGTCGTTGTCCGGATCGCCATCGGGGCCGTTGTTGACGTCCACCGAGCCATCATCATCGGTCGCCAGTCCGAATTGGGTTTCCCAGGCGTCAACGAGTCCGTCGTCATCCTCATCAGGCGCGGCAACGGTTTGACGCACCATAATGGCATTGAACTGCGGGTGATCTGCCCCTCCAGTTCCAATAAATGCCAGTGGCTGGGTCTGACCATCTGCGGTAAAGGTTCCCACGATGTATTCCGTTGCGGTGCCATCGCCATTCCCGGAATTCAGGGTAACGTTGTTCCCCTGACCGTCGCCGTATGTCTTCTGGCGATTCGCGCAGCAACCACGCGTATCCGCGAGCCACACTGTCACTTCATACTCGGCTCCCACAAAGAGAGGATTCTGGGTTCCCAAGCTAATTTCGGTCGTTCCTCCACCCCAACTCGCAAACTGGAGCAAGGCATCGTAGTCCGCATTCGTCCGGGTCGCGGGATCAGCATTGAAAACGCCATTTCCGAGATTGGAGCTGCTCACGAAAGTCAGGTTGAGACCTGCGGCGTCGACCACTCGGTCCACATTGTCCCCACTATAACCTTCGTGAAAATCCCCGTTGCTGCTGAAGTCGGTGAGCTCTCCCGTCACATCGGTGGGAGTCGCCCAAGTAATCTGAGCGGCTTGGAGAGGCATTAGCACTCCAAGCAAGCCAAGTAATAAGATCTTTTGCATCGTTTGTTTTTTTACCGGTCTCTTTAGTCCACCAAAGAATCGCTGATGCTGTCGAGGCAGAAGTGCTCAGAATAACTAAATTACTTCGAAAGCTGGCGATTCAAGATCCCGAAATTGCGACGGGCCACCTCATTCGCAGGTTCAATTTTCAGGCAATCCCGATAGGCTTCCCATGCGGCGCGAAACTCGTTCTTCATCGCATAAAAATTGCCCAGATTGAGATGAGAATTCGCGTAATTGGGATCGAGCCGGATTGATTCTTTCATCGCTGCGATCGCCGCTTCGAGCTGATTGGAAGCCGCCAGTGAACCTGCGAGATTGTGATGCAGAAGTGGGTGATTCGGATGGAGTGCCAGCGCGAGTCGATACTGCGTCACCGCTTTCTCATGCCGCCCTTGGCCTTGATAAAGATTCCCGAGCGCATAGTGATCCCGAAAGTTAGGAGTCGCTTGCACCGTGTTTTGAAGAGCCGCTTCTTCGAGCCTCGCGCGGTCTTGAGGATTCTTGGCCAGAAGTTGCAGCCAGAGGTTTCCCATCTCATCGCTGGAACGATCTCCGTATCGAACCCGCTTGGGCGGAAGGTTGGGGTTACGAGGGTTATCGGCCGAGTTGTCGTAGCGGAACTTCATGTGCAGCTGCGTCCCTGCCGGGAGGTCGAAGGGAGTATTGAGAGTGTAAAGATCCTGCCAATTAAAATCCCAATCCGGAATATCGAGAATGGTCTGACGCCGACCACCGGGCAGCGTGGCATGTAGTTGGATCGTTTTCCCCAAATAGTGAGCATGCGGATAAAGCGAGAGGAGCGAAGCATTTACCGGCAAGGTGAAGTGACGCTCGACCAAATAATCGGCGTCCCCCGCCGGAATATCGATCTCGGAAGCTGACAATTGGAAACCGTATGGATGAAGCGTTGGAGCCTCATCGGTAAAGTAGAGCCCGATCTTGGGAGCAATCGTTTCCGCCTTTCCGGAAGGTATCAGATGAAGTTGAAGCACCAGGTCCGTTCCCGGTTCGAACTTCCAGGCCATCTTTGGTGGACTCTGGTTCGGTAGTTTGCCGGGTGTCCAACCCAAGGCATGACCATCGGGCGGCGCAGAATATCCCATGCTCATTCCCGGGAAGCCGGGAGCCTCGGGATGAGCTTGATCGAGCCGACGACACGAATCCCCTTTCTCAACCGTCATCCAGGCATGATGAACCACCGATGGATTTCCGGGCCGGAACTCCACCGCACGGACGTAGCGGGTTTGGGTAATTTCAACTGGGAAGACAAAGTTTCGAAAGACATCCTCACCCTCGGCCGGGAGATTGAAGGATTCAGCAAGCGTCAGGACGAGATCGGGCTCCGATTCCATCATCCAACCCTCGGACCACTTCGGCAGCTCGGGGAGCAGAGATGCTTCCCCTTCCACCTTTCCCTGATCCACCCAGGCTTTCAGCGTGGCCAGTTCTGCATCTGTCAAAGTGCGCTCGCCTTCAAAATCCGCATCTCCCGACACCGGAAGCCAAGGGGGCATGTAGCCACTGTGAGTCACCGTCAGAATATCCTCAGCCCGACGAGAAACATCTCGATACGTCAGCAGCGAAAAGGGTGCCGATTGCCCCGGCCGATGACAGCTCGCGCAGTTTTTAAAAATGATCGGAGCAATGTCCCGCGTGAACACCGGAGTATGAACCGCAGAGACTCTTTCTTCCCCCGCATTCGAGCCCGAATCCTTGCAGGAAACGATCAGCAAAATCGGAAGCAGGAGAAAGGCAGACTTCATCGCAGCTCTGGAATTTGACAACCCACCACGGTCGTTTGGCTCACTTCAGGTTTGATCCCCTTGATGAGAGCATCGACCGCATTGGCCAGATCATGCTGGGTCGCTTTGGGGCGACTCTTCCCGAAATCAACGAATCGATTATCGATCCGCCCTCGGTAAATGATTTCCTTTCCATCAAAGACTACCGCCTCAGGTGTCCGTGACACCCCCGTGAGTGCGATCAGAGAATGATCGCGATCATGCAAATAATTCTCCGGCAAACCGAACTCCTCAATGTGCCTCTCGATCTCTGGTTGGCTCAAATCTGGATCGGCATAAACCAGAGTAAACCGAATCGGTGAAAACGCTCCTTCAAGTCTTTGGATCGTCGGCGCGTAGCGATTCGCGATCACGCAGTCCGGAGCCACAAACAAATAAACCCCTTTCTCCACAGAAGCCGGTCGCTCTTCCTCACGACAACACGCGCACAGCAAAAAAGCGGTGAAGAAGATGGCGATCAGTTTCATCCCTCTGAAATTCACACCTTCGATCATTACAAAAATAGGCCTATAAGTGCCAGCAATTCTCAAATTTAAGCTTCCGCTTTCACCCCCCACCTCAGTTCAAATTCTTACTGTTCCTCGTGAACAGATCATCCCTTTTGAAAGACGCCATCCGCTCCCTACTTGGAGCGTTCCGAAACCGGACTTGAACCCAGAAGCCGGGTGAAACCGGCCTTTACCCTCAGAGCGATCCGGCTCCTTCCTCATGATTCAAGGGCCGAAAAAATCCCTCATCCGCAATTTGCAGATGAAGGATTGAAATTCGGAAAGGCGCTATTGGGCTTATCGTTTCCGGCGGGCCAGCCCCATCAGGAGACCCGAAAGGGCGAGTAGTCCGGAACTGGGCTCGGGAATGGCTCCGAGTGCAACGCCTGCTTGTCCTGCGGCATAGATTTGCGCGACTTCGGCATCGGAGAGACCACGATCCCACATGGCGACGTCATCAATCTGGCCGTCAAACTGCCGGCCACGGTCAGGGTTTCCACCGATCCAGAGAACATTGTTATTATCGTCGCTCTGAGCAATCGCAGTTGCGGAATCATCAGCAGACGCGTCGAGAACGCCATCGACATAAAGTCGTGTTCCCACGCCATCGAGAGTGACCGCAACAACGTGGTGCCATGCTCCGTCGTTCACATTAGCGGATCCGGTGATGTCACGACGCCCGCCCGCATAGCCAAGATTGTTATTTTGCGCCTGACGAGCGATCCGGTAATCACTTCCCTCACCGTGAGCGACAACTCCCTGCCAGCCTAAGGAAAAATTATCCACCTTGAACCAAGCGGAAACGGTCAAGTTCGCCCCGGTGCGGTCAACATCATTGGCGACTCCACCTGCACTAGAAGCTCCCCCATCGGGGACGGAGATGTGGTTTCCAGCTCCACCTGGGAGATCAGCGGCACTTCCAAAGAGGCCACCCACAAAAGAAACCGAACCATTGGCTGTTCCAGTATCGGCAGTCACTCCGGTGGACTCAGCGAAGTCCCCGGCGGTGTCGTTCCCATTCCCATCAAGGGACCAGTAGTTCAACAATCCGGAATGGATTGACGCAGCCTGCGCATTCATCGCGAATGCGGCAGCGATTGCACTTATGGATGTAATTTTCATCAGTCTGTATGTCTATTTTCGTCGGGCAGAAGCTATCGAAGATAGGTAGGATAAGAATCCTGTGTCACAAATGACAAACAGAATCGTAACAATTTTTCCTGATTATCAAAACTTCCTAACTGCGGGCACGCTTCCGTTTCCAGCCCACCCGATCCATTTTTTCGATTTTTTCCAGATACAAAAGGGCATCGGGCGTCTTGCACCCAGTATTTCCCTTGTCGACCATGACCGTGCCAATTTTCTTCGCTGCCGCCTTCGCCCTTCGCGTCAATGAGGGAAGATAGCTCCCGACCGCGATGAGGTAGCCATTCATCGCCGCTTTCACTTCGTTTCTTTCCTCATGAATCTCAGAAATGACCCGCTTGAGAAGCGCTTCGAAGGTCGCATCGTCCAGCTCCTCGTTGGGAGCAATCGAAATGTAGTGGGTGATGGTGCTCCATCCTCCGGAAGCGATCAGCTCGCTCTTCGACTCGATCCACTTCTCGGCCACTGCCATCGCATATTGTGATTCGGCGGCGAGGGTAGCAACGGCAGAGTTCGCAATCAATCTCCACGGCGCGGCCTTCATCCACTTGTTAAGCTCTGCCTTGGATACCGCATCCTTATCTGCGATGAGAGCGGCAAGATACTGCGCATCGGAATTCCCGGTGTCATAAAGCTCAAGCGCGAGCGCATGATTGTTCTTTCCGGCCTTCACCAAGCCTTTCATGTCTCCGATCTTCACCCCAAAAAGAGGCTCGACCGCCCCATGTCGCATCAGCGTCTTTTTGGTCTGTTCATTGCCAAGTTTCTTGAGCTCAGTGAGAATTGATTTTACGGTCATCGTTTTCTCCATTATGGCAAAAAAAAAGTTGCTTGAAACCACTCTCTTTTCATGAACAAGACAGGCCCGGGCTACTCCTCAGAGCTTCCCTTCAGCATCTTGAATAAATCCGATTCGGTCGAAAGAATCACCGTCGTGTTTTCATCGAGAATCTGGTCGTAGGCCTCGAGCGTTTTTACAAATTGATAGAAAGATTCGCGTTCCGGGCTTCCGCCGTAGGCTTCTGCATAAATGCGAGTCGCCTCAGCATCCGATTTCCCAAGGACCGATTGCACCTTTTGATAGGCCTCGGATTGAATCGTCTTCACTTCCTTTTCCATATCCCCTTCGATCCGGGCCGCTTCCCCGGCCCCCTCGGAGCGAAAGCGCTCAGCAATCTGCTGACGTTCGGAAATCATCCGCACGAAGATTCCTCTCTCGACATCGGAAGTGTAGTTAATCCGCTTAAAACGGAGATCCAAAAGGGTGATTCCATAGGCACCAAGCTTGTCTTTCGCTTGGTCAAACACGCTTTTCTCAATGAGACTGCGGCCTTTGGCAATCGGCTCCCAGCCGCTCTCTGACCCAAGCATCTCTTCGATCTCTTCCTTCTGCACGGGCTCGCGATCCTTGCTAGTTCGGATGATCTCAATGAGGTCATGCTTGGCAACGGCGTTTCGTGTTTCCGATCCGAGAATATCATCAAGCCGTGATTGAGCCGTCCGTTCATCCTTGAGCTTGAGGAAATACACAAGCGGATCAGAAATCTCCCAGCGGGCGAAAGTATCAACTTTAATGTAGAGCTTATCACGTGTAGGCATTTGTGAACTATCCCCATCCCAGCTGAGAACCCGCTTTTCGATCTCGTTCACTTTTTGAATAAAAGGAATTTTAAAATGCAAACCTGCTTCGGTCACCGGTTCGCCAACGGGTTTTCCAAATTGGGTGATGAGAATCTGTTTGTCCTCACGCACGGTGTAAAGGGCTCCGGAAAGAAAGAGGATCACAACGAATACTCCGAGAAAAATCAAGGCGGTGAATACTTTTTTCATCGGTTGGTTCCTTTCTGAATGGTGTTGTTGAGATCGAGGAGAGGCAGCGGAGCGGTAGCCTTTTCGTCCATAATGATTTTACTTTTCAAGCGGGGCAAGACCTCGGTGATTCGCTCGAGATAGAGGCGCTGGCGTGTGACCTCGGATGCTTTTTCGTATTCGGCGTAGAGTGCGTTAAACCGTTCGGCATCCCCTTTGGCCTCGTTGACGCGTTGCTTGGCGTCACCCTCAGCACGGCTGACTTGCTGATCGGCTTCCCCTTTGGTGCGGGGGACAGCCTTATTATATTTCCCCTTCGCAATATTGATCATTTTGGCACGTTCTTGCTGCGCTTGGTTGACCTCGTTGAATGAAGACTGCACCGGGCGGGGCGGATTGACGTTCTTCAGCTGAACTTGAGTGATCTGGAGTCCGAGCCCGTAGAGTTGGATCAGACTCGCGAGCTTCACCTGCGCTTCGTCCTCAATTTCCTGGCGACCAATCGTAATGACTTCATCAACTGTTCGATCACCAACAACCTCCCGCATCACGGACTCGGAAGCATCGCGGAGAGTGAACTCAGGGTCACGCACACGGAAGAGGTATTTTTCTGAATCATTGATACTATATTGCACCACCCACTCGACGAGCGCGGAATTTTTATCTCCGGTTATCATGGACTGCTCTTGTGCCTGTTCACCCTGTGAAGCCTGATAACGATTGGTGGAACCTTGGGTGGTAAAGCCAAACTCCATCTTAAGCTGCCGCTTCACCGGAACGATGTATTTTTGCTCGAGACCAAAAGGAAGCTTGAAGTGCAGCCCTGACTGGACGGTTCGATTGTATGCGCCGAAGCGGAGAATCACGGCCTCCGAATCAGCGGGAACCGTAATGTAGGAAGTGAAGACTCCGATGCAGAAAAGAAAAGCTGGGAAGATATATTTTCCTCTGGCCTTGATTTTATTGATGATTTCTCGCGGCCGATGGTCGGAGATGTCGATGGTTGCCATGACAGGTATCCTCCTCGGGGTACGGATTGCCTGCAATGAGAATTTCCAGAGACTTTTGGAATGGGCTTACTCAACGGGGCCCGCCGCTTCCGGATTTTCTGCTACTTGCGAAGAAGGCTCCGAGGCTTGGGCAGATCCTTCGTCCACCATGGATTCTTCAGCCGGAACAGCTTCAGCTTTGGGGGAAGCCTCCTTCTTGGATTCCTCTCTTTGGGCTGCCTTTTTAGCCGGGGGCTGATCTTGATTGCCGGGCTTGGCCAAGTGAAGCGTAGTATCCGAGAGTAAAATGGCATGTCCCTGGTTCAGGAGCCAATGAAGGTCATGATACCACTCTGCCTTCTGTTCGTCAGTGGTCTCGTCAGCGAAGACGGTCTTCCAAAAGTCCTCAAGCTTCTTGCCGGATTTTTTGCTAAGATAGTCGATAATCTGTTTCGGCCGCTCGGCGAGAGCCATGTCGGCTGGAACTGCATGCGGGCGGGACGGACCGACCTTGAGTTTCTTGTTCCACTTAAAGACAGCCACATGGCGGCCAGAAAGCTGGCGACAAACGATCGGCATAAGGTTCGCAGGGTATCGCTTCTCCTCTACGACCGAGTCTTTCAGGAGCGTGAGGAGACCTGGAGAAAGGAACTTCCCCTGAATATCACCCATCACCCAGGCTCGGCTTGTTTCTTCAAAAACTGCCTCAAAGTGATTGGCGAGGAAATGCTGTTCCACTTCCGCTGCCGTTTTGAAGAGTTCTTCATGGGAACTCTCGGCAGGCTCAGCGGCTTCTCCAGAAGGCGCCTCCCCAGCAGCGGTCGGTTCATCGGCTGCTACTTCCACCTCTGTGGACGCATCCTCGGCAGGCCTTTCACCGGCAGAAGATTCTCCTTCGGAAGATTGCGAAGCATCGGCTGTCGGAGCTTCCTCTGCCTGTTCCTCTGCCTGTTCCTTTGCCAGTTTTTCGTCCGCAGATTTGCCCGAGGCAATCTTCCATTGCGTGGTCGTCTTCATGCTCTCAAGCCAGGCCCCGACGGCTTCCTCGCCACGCTCCATGACAATCTTGGACTTGTAGCGCTCCAGCGGCATGTTGGCGAACTGCTCACGGTGAAGGGCATTCACATTCTGCTGATACGCATGGTAATTCGGCGGACCAAGATATTTCCCGGAGATTCCACAGCGGGCAACGGCTTGATAACTCCCGGTCGGAGCTTCACCCTCAACTTCGACAGAATCGTAATAATTCTTGAGCCAGTCACCCCGCCAGAGCTGGCGCAAGGCTTCGGCCCTCGTGAGCCAGATTGAGTTATCTTCCCGACAACGGTAAAATTTCTGCTCCGGATGTTCGAAGGTCACCCGAAAACGATCGCGTCCCTGAAGAAGAACTTTGGCGAGATCAAAGACCGAGAAGGTCCGACCCGTTTGGGTCACTTCTTTCGCGAGAAGGTCGAGGCTTTCCTCGCTTGGCATGAAATGAACTTTAAACCCTTCCGGTGCGGGAGTGCTCTGCCGCT
Source organism: Akkermansiaceae bacterium (assembly GCA_049889835.1). Lineage (GTDB taxonomy): Bacteria > Verrucomicrobiota > Verrucomicrobiia > Verrucomicrobiales > Akkermansiaceae > SW10. Next base: position 204,988 of record JBMHCQ010000009.1, on the reverse strand, counting down.
GTGGTCGGCGATTATCATCGCGACGTCCTCCCTTGAAGCTGCCGCGGCCGCCTCCTTTACGATCACCTCGCCGATCATCACGTCCGCGGCCGCCGCCACCACCACCACCTTGACGCCGCCCGCCTCCGCCTTGCCGGCGGTCGCGCGGATCAGAACGATCACCGCGGTCTTTGAACTTTTTGAGAGACTTGGACTCCGAAGAATCACGTGCCCAAGCAGGGCCGAAATTCAATCCGGACAGATCAAGGGCGTCCTCGCCCCCGGGGTTTTGAGGTTCGTTACTCATGAGTGACTTTAAAAATGAACCACATGCACGCCATGAGCGGAAGCATGCATCACGTTTTTTTGTCCTGCGGATTTCAGCCCATCGGATAAAGAAATTCATTCGAGATACGATCGATCTTTGCCAAAGTCGTCTTATCAAGGGACAGCTCCGCCGCTTTCACAATTGGCTTCATTTGTGAGACGGCAGAAACACCAACGATGGTCGAAGCAACAAAGTCGTGCTGTTTGCTCCACGCAGTCGCGAGGGTGGTGACCTCGACTCCAATCTCCGCGGCAATTTTCATGAAGGCCTTGGTCGAGGCAATGGACTTGTCGTTAACGAACCGGTTGGCCATTGCCTTCTGACGCGGCCCGCCGGTCTTGAGATACTCTGAAAAGCGAGCGCCATCGGGAATGCCGTCATTGTATTTCCCGGTAAGCACTCCGCCTGCAAGCGGGCTGTAGGGAAGAAGCGAAACGTTTTCCCGCCGAAGACACTCGGCGAGCTCATCTTCGTCGCGACGATTGTTCAGTGAGAAATTGTTCTGCACGGTATCGACACGAGTCAGCCCTTCTCTTTCACTGGTCCACAGGCTCTTCATCACTCCGTATGGATTATCATTGGAAAGTCCAATGGCCCGGACTTTCCCCTCCTGCACAAATTCATCGAGAACCGAAAGGGTGTCGGCGGCCCGCATTCCATGATCCGGCCAATGCACCTGATAGAGATCGAGGTAGTCTGTCTTCAACCGACGGAGACTCCCTTCGAGAGCTTTGCGGAGATGCACCCGATCAAGAGCCGCTTTCCCATGTCGCACCGGAGGGCAAAACCATCCGTGCGCAGCACCAGCAACCTTCGAAGCAATCACCATCGATTCACGGGGACGTTGCGCCAGCCATTCACCAACCCATTCTTCGGTCAGCCCGGCAAGTTCCTCGGTCGGCGGAACCGGATATACCTCGGCGGTATCAAAAAAATCGATCCCGGCCTCCACGGACTCATCCATAATCCGAAAACTCTCCTCTTTTTCGGCCTGCGTTCCGAAAGTCATCGTGCCCATGCAAATCTCGCTGACCACGATTCCACTTCCCCCCAATCTCCGTTTCTTCATGGGGGTACTTTCCCCCACGAGGATTGGATTAGCAAGCCTGCGCCCCTTGGACTAAGGCTGAAAACTAAGGCGGAAACGGAGAAAGCGCAGGGGGGAATCCCCTGCCGGGGTCGCCTCGCGAAGAATCACGGTCTCGGTGCCATCGCCATTTTGAATCGACGACGCGGTGACAGGGTCAACCGAAGCCCACCCATCCAAATCATTGCCCACCTCAAAGCTCCAAACGAGATCGGTTCCATTGATCACCCGACGGGTGCGTGCTCCGAGGTAAGTCTGCCCTTCATCAGTGACAACTTCCGCCAGGAAAAGCTCTCCATCCTTCACAAATGGATTGGTTCCGAGGGCATATTCCTTCCAATTTGGGCGACCATCACGATCGGGATCAGCCATCGCCGAGCCAACCGAGTTATGCAGCACCGGATTGAATCTTTGGTTCTGCCACATCGTAAAGGTGTTCGTGATCGGCCCGTCTCCAAGTCCGGGAGTCCCGTTGGTCTGTTCGCTCGCGATCCATGCCGCTGCCAAATCGAGACCGTCATATGGGAAGGTTTCGTCATTCAGAACGAGGCTCTTGCCTGCACCATCGGTCTCGGAATACCAGACATCATTGTAGGTGAAGACGAGGATGTTTTCGCCCACTGCATCCACGACCCGGATGGTATCGCCATCATTGTTCAGCTGACCGGAATAGGGACCATAAGCGATGCCTCCATAGCCAGGATAACGAATCGCAAATGCCGCCGGATTCTTGGCAATGATGATTCGCGTGTTGGAAGGAAGAGCAGCATTGACCGGGAAGGTGTAAGCGACCCCTTCAGTCACCTGCACTCCGGCGAGGTTCAGCGTCGTGATCGATGTGTTAATGAACTCGACAAACTCGAAGTCCTCAGCCGTAACTCCTGGAAGAGCGGCTTCTTCGGCCGGGGTCGGATCGGCCGGGTGATAGTTTACCTCGGTGACACGCAGGCTCTCCTGAGCCACAGTGGGATTCCCCTCGTAAGTGAAGGAATCCACGAGATCGCCAGCGGGATTGCGAAGCTCGACCATTTCACCGCGCGCCGAAAACTGACCGCTATAATCACCCTGAATGTAGCGGAATTCGTTTCCACTAGGACCGCTCGCCCGAGCGCGGAAGGACTGCGCATCTTTCACCACGTGGATAACGCCCTGATATTGCGAGGAGGTATCGCCCGCTCCGGAGTTCACCACCGTACCCGGGGGGAAGGTATATTCGATGGCACCGCTCAAGGTAAAACCGGAGAGATCCATCGCGGAGGTCTCCTTATTCTTAATGACAATGTATTCCTCTTCCTGATTCCCGGAGGAAGGGAGATATTCCAACTCTTGAATCTCAAGATCTGGGACCTCTGGTTGAGCTCCCGGGATACGCACTCCCCCCTGAGAGCGAGCGGAGCTAAACATGTAGGTCCGTTTTCCGGGAAGCCATTCGTCGATGATCCGCTGGGCGGCAGGACGAATCCGGTTGTTATTTCCCCAACTCCCCCACTTCGCATAATCCTGATCAGCGTCCGAAGCGGCCCCTGACGGATCCATCATCTCGACCAATTCATTCACACGATCCGAATACCAATCCGGCCCATTGCCGGCATCGGAATTCGAAAGCAGAACCTGCTCGCGCAAGGTCCGAATACGCCGAAGGATCATATGGCGATACTCCGGAGTGTTGTGAATCAGAGACCACAGGCGATTGGGGCTGTTGATCCAGAGATTACTGAAGAAGGTATCATCAAAGTAACGGTCGGTTCGATTCCAACGACGCCCGGCTGAGAGATCAACATCCCATGGAAGAGGTTGCCACTCCTCATCACCCTCGGTATCGCGATACATGTAGTAGTTCTTATGTCCGGTGTCCGAGATTCCGACAACCACATAAGCCGCAAGATGATTCACGGTCGCTGCGAGATTAATGTTATCGTAAGCATACCGACGACGGTTGATGAGCGAGTTCGAGGTGTTCAAATTAGAAATCAAACTGGCGAGGTCAGAATTACTTTCGTTCTTACGGGTTTTCTTCGAAGCACGACTCGCGACCTCGAGCTTATCATACATTTTATAAAGTGTCCCTTCGCGATCGAGCCCCACCCGGTCAAGAAAACGATCATCTCCATCTTCGACCATGTCAGTGATGGAAAAGAACTCTCCGTTACGATCCATCCGAACCGGAAAGGCGTAGTGATAAGGAGAGCCGCATCGCTGCAGGAACTCGTAGGCCATCGAGTTGCGCACCTTGCTCTTATCAGCCCAGTTGGTCAGCAAGTTAATGTCTTTCACCCGCTCTTCGCCTTCCTTCCAGCGGAATCGATTCCCTTTGTTAAAATCGACATCGTAACTCTTCTTCGGAAACGCACCGGTCGACTGTCCATGTCGGTCCATCTGAAGGTTATCGTAAAATTCACCCAAATAATACATCGAGGCCGTGGTTCCGGAGACGGTGTCTACAGCCACTTGATTTTGCACAAATGTCTCAAGAATCGGGAGCTGTGAAGCGCCGTGATCAGGATTGAGAGACACCGTGCCGTAGTAGCGATCAGCATCTCGAGGATCGAGATAAGGCGGTGAAAGCCTTATTCCTCCGCCAAGATCGAAGGCCTCCACCCTCCAGCGAATCATTTCTCCGGGAGCAAGGGAAGTGGTAGGAACATTTGCCGAATAAACACCATCTCCTGCAGTTTCATCCGCGCCACTCCCGTCATCTGTCATCAGAATCTGGAGCTCCGCGCCAAACATGACCTTGTAGAAAAGACGCACCTGCGAGACAGGACGGCTCCCCTCTTGAATCTCCGCAGTTACCAAAAGCGGTGCGCTGCCAGTCCCTCCGACCGGGCGCTCGGGCTTGTCGGTCACGCTCCGGATGATCGGCCCCACTTCCGCCAAGCTGTCTCCATTCGGACCTCCTGGCGTGATTTCGGTATGATAGCCTATGAGAGAGCCACCGCCCCCCTGCCCAATTCCATAACTCACTCCCTCGAACTGACCGGGGAATGAACCCCCAAAATCATCTTCAACCGTGGTGCCATCAACTCGAATCAACGCAAGATACTCTCCACTCTTACTCAGGGAAAAATTCGTGTGATACTCGCTTCCAGCGATTCTGCGATTCTTCTTTGAGGCAAAGACGACGAGATACCCCTTGGCTGCAATCGAAGCGCCCGGGGGAAACACCCACTTGCGGGGCTCCGCGGCATCGTCAGTAAGCGACCAGCCCCCCAGATCAACTGCACCTTCACCATCGTTGAACAATTCAATCCAATCTTCGGCGTCATCATTCTCATCAACATGTGAACCATCGTTGTCAGCGACGAATTCGGAAATCCAAACCTTGCCCTGCGCCGGGTAAGAGAAGCCAAGAAGAGCAACCAGAGAGAGGGGAAGAATATTTTTCAAAACGTGTGCGGGTTTGAGGGGGAAAGCTGTATAACAATAAAAGCCGCGACTCCAGCGGCAAGTTGAGGGAAAACCTTTCTCAACCTTCATAAAATCCTCCGATTCAGGACAATCTCAAGAAGGAATTCATTCTAAAAGGCGTAATTATTCAATCGTGCGTCTTTTCTCTCTCTGTCTTCTCGGTCTCGACATTTGCCACGGCAAAGTCATTTCCGATACACCATCCCTTCTGCAGGCTGCCAGAGAAGCTCAACCCGGCAGCGTGCTCGAGCTCGCTGCGGGAAGTTATCAACTGAGCCAAGCCCTTGAGCTCCCCTCCGGTGTGACCTTGAAAGGTGCTGGAATGGGAAAAACGATCATCACGCACGTTCCAGAGTGGAAACCTGACACCAAAGGCCTCCCCGATCCCGAAACGCAAGTCCGCAAGATGGATGACAAACCCTTCCTTATTCGGCTGAAGCGTGCTGCCAAAAATATTTCGATCAGCCACCTTACCCTGCATGCACCGATGCTCCACGGTGCGCTCTACGGCATCGCCAATGAACACCTTCATATTCATCACGTTCGGGTGCGCGACGCCCTCGCTTCCGGGCTCCGTTTCAACGCCATCTCTCATGCGAGGATCCACGATTGCGAGTTCATCGATGCAGGCGGCCGTTGGGCTAACGGAGAACCCGGGATCAACGGAGGAATTACCGGAGGCGGCATCTTCGCCGTCTGGATGAAGGACTCCGAAATCTCACACAACCGTTTTACCCGTACCAAAGAAGGAAAAGAGCACAACTATTACGGCATCAAAGGCCGGCAAGGAAAGCGGGTTCGCATCCATCACAACACCATCGAAGTGAACTTCTCCATCGAGTTTCCTTTTGAAAATGATCAAGATGTCGAGATCGACCACAACATCTGCGCTGGCACAATCTCCATCCCCAAACACGCTGGTGGGCCAGTCCCCGAAAGCGGCCGCACCTTCCACATTCACCACAACTACTTCCGTGATACTTACGCCATCGAGTTCGTCCGTAACGGGGTCGAAATCAGCCACAACCTCTTCGATTTCCCGACCGATCGCGATCATGGTAATCTCATCTCCGCCTTTGGAAAAGCCCCCGCCAAAGGCCCCGCAATATTTCACAATAATCTCGTCAAGAACCCGGGGCGCGGTCTCATTTGGATGAACGAACCCTATGCTCATCTCACCGTTCGGAATAATCACATCATCACCAACACCACCGCGACGCCGCGAAAAGACGGACTCTTCGGCTTCAACCCGAATTCCGACTTCTCGACCTTTCTCTTCAAAGAGAACATCATCGAATGCAGCGGCCTCACTCGCCCCCTCTTCCGCAACGAAGCTAGCTACCGTTCCCAGCTCGAAGGAAACCGACTCATCAATGTTTCTGACTCCGACCGTTTTAAGACCACTCAAAAAGCAGGCCTCGAAGCCCCCCTCAAATTCACCTGCGGCGTCCGTGGCGAAATCACCGTCGATGGCTGGACTGCAAAACTCACCCCTAAAAACTAATGCTCCGTTCCCTCTTCCTCCTCGCCACGCTTTCGCAACTCAAAGCGGACATTCCCAACATCATTCTCATCTACGCGGATGACCTCGGTTACTCCGATCTTTCCTGCCAAGGTTCCACTTACTACGAGACTCCCCACATTGATCGCCTCGCCAAGGAGGGAATGACCTTCACCCAAGCCTACGCCGGAGCCGCCAATTGCGCCCCTTCCCGCGCCTGCCTGATGACCGGGAGTTACTCCCCTCGTCACGGAGTGTTCACCGTGGGAAATTCCGACCGCGGCAAGGCGCGCGACCGCCAGCTCATTCCCATCGAGAACACCACCATTCTTGATCAAAAATTCACCACCATGGCCGAAGCCCTCAAATCGAAGGGGTATCAAACCTGCGTCGCCGGAAAATGGCACCTCAGCAAGGACCCCACCAAAGACGGCTTCGACACAAATTTCGGCGGCACCACCTGGGGGCACCCCAAATCCTATTTCTCTCCCTATAAAAACCCGTTTCTTAAAAACGGCCCCACTGGCGAGCACCTGCCCGAACGTCTCGGTCGTGAAGTCTCCGGATGGATCAAAGAGAACGCGGACAAGCCCTTCTTCGTCTACTTTCCCTGCTACTCCGTCCATACCCCGATTCAGGCGAAGGAGGAGGACACCGCACGCTTTGAAAAAAAGGCGGGAAGTCGCTCTCACTCTAACGCGAAATACGCCGCCATGATCTACGCGATGGACCAAGCCGTCGGCCAAATTCTCGATACCCTGGACGTGCTGAAGCTCAGCGAAAACACCATCGTTATTTTTACCTCTGACAACGGCCCCCATGGAAAATACTCCGACGCCAAGCCCCTCCGTGGCTCCAAAGGAATGTATTATGAGGGCGGCATCCGCGAGCCCTTCCTCGTCCGTCACTCCGGAACAATCAAAGCCGGAACCCAGAACAAAACCCCCATCCACCAAGTCGATCTCTTTCCCACCTTCCTTGCTCTTGCGGGAGCCACAGAGCCTTCAACCCAGCCGCTCGACGGCGTCAGCCTTCTCCCTGCATTTCAAAAGGAGGAACTGGCCGCGCGGCCTCTCTTCTGGCACTTTCCGGCCTACCTTCAAGGCTACCGGAACGATCCCGATGCGCGCTCCCCCCATTTTCGCACCACTCCCTGCAGTGTCATCCGCGAGGGTGACTGGAAGCTCATCCAATATCACGAAGACGGCCACCTTGAGCTTTTCAACTTGCAAAGCGATCTCTCTGAAAAAACGAACCTCGCCGAGACGAGCAAGGAACGAGCCCAAGCCATGCTCAAAAAACTCCAAACCTGGCAAAAGGAAACCAACGCTCCCATTCCCACTCAGCGAAATCCGGAATATCGCAAAAGGTGAATCGGCGAAGCCCTCCGGACTCCGTTCTTTCCCTTAGAAAAATCTTCGTTTCTGTAAGAGACAGTCTCGGGGGCATTTGGTAGGGTGTTGGAGAGATGATTATCAGCACAACTGAAAATATCGCCGGGCGGAGCGTCTCCAAACACCTTGGAATTGCTACGGGGAACACGGTCCGTGCCAAACACGTGGGTCGGGACATCATGGCGGGGCTTAAGACGATCGTCGGTGGAGAGGTGTCCGGCTACACCGAAATGCTCTCCGAATCACGGAACCAAGCCCTTGATCGCATGATCATGCAAGGCAAGGCCATGGAAGCAGATGCCATCGTAAATGTCCGCTTTACCACGTCCCAAGTGGCGCAAGGAATGTCTGAAATGCTCGCTTATGGCACGGCCGTAAAACTGGCTTAGTGAAGCCTGTCATTTTGGCCCCTCACTCACCAGTCAACTTTCGGATCCATCCGACGACGGTTGAAATGCGGGCATAATTAGCGCGATCACCGTAGCCTGGATTTGATCCGTTACTCGCTGTTGAGGCAATTCCGGCGAGCCGCCATTTGCCTTCCACTTCCAGAAAGAGCGGAGAGCCACTATCGAAAATCGCCAAAGATGCTTCGTCCGGTTCGGTCGATGGATCATCTGGTTGCCCCAAAGTCAACGAGACCTTGTTATTCCGAATACCATCGACCCGATTGTGCCCGGCATGAAATTCCCCGTTTCCGTCAAGCTGACCAACAGGGCCCGATTTCCCGAACCCCCCCAGCCAAGCTCGCTGATTCGGAGTCGCTTTTCCGACAAAAAGAACCGGCGCCTTGGCGGACTTCAGAGGCTTGGCCAACTCGAGAAGGGCAAAGTCACCATGAGCTGGAAATACGATGCCTTGAATCTCCAGAATTTCTTTCCCGAGTGCCGGAAACTGGACCTTCAACATCGACGCGCTCCACTTATCGGTGCCGTGTCGACAGGTCAAAACCCACCTTCCTCCAAGGGCATAGCAGGAACCACCAAAGACTTTGAGCGGAGAGTAAAAGACCTTTCCGACTTGTTTCATTTCGGCCATTTGAGCGGTCGGAAGGGTCCTTAAATCCGCACGCCACACGATGGCGTGAGCGGGATAGATCAACAAGAAGGCCAAAAGGAATCGCATCGCGCTGAACTAGTAATCCTTTCCGGCATTGCTTTCGCGACAGGACTTTTGCCACTCGGCAAGGGTCGCCTTCATTTTCGAAACAACCTCGGGATGTTTGAAGGCAATGTTTGCTTGTTCGCCTTCATCTTGAATGAGATCGTAGAGCTCAAACGAGGATTTCGGATTGGAGCGAATCAACTTGTAGCGATTATCGATGAGCGACACTTGCTTTCGGGCTTGGAATGCAATGGGACGCGGGCGCTCCTTCATCTTACCATCAATCAAAGGGAGAAGACTCACTCCATCATACGGGCGTGCCTGATGATCGGGGAGAGTATGGCCGAGGACCTCAAGAATGGTTGGAAAATAATCAGAGGTCACACAGGGAAGGCTTGTCGTCCGTGCTTCTGTGATCTTCTCCGGCCAGACAAGAAGGCCAGGCACGCGGACTCCGCCCTCGTAGAGACTGCGCTTCCGGCCTCGCAGATTCTTGGCTGTTCCGGGAGCCTTGTCCGCCTTTCCTTCTGGACCGTTGTCCGAACAAAACCAAAGCATCGTGTTTTGATCCTGACCCAATCTTTCAAGCTCAGCTCTCAAACGACCCATCTGGGAATCGAGAGCAGTGATGCATCCGTAGTAGTCCTTGTTTTCCGTGTAGCCATCGGTGAAGGGCGGCGCGGAAACGACCGGCAGGTGAGGAGCGTGAAACCAAATAACCGCAAAAAAAGGGATCTTCTTTTCTGCCGACTTTTTAATGAAGGAAAGCGCTCGGTCCATAATGAGCACAGAGTCGTCTCCTTGAATCTCCCCAGCGGGGACCATCTGTTCCGGCCCGGTCCAGTAACGGGTTCCGTAGCTCTCGTAGTCACCCTGCTTCCAGTAAGTGGGCACCTTGCTTTCAGTGGCGAAACATTCATCGAAGCCATTGGCCCAGGGCCCGCTGTAATTCTCGGTATGCCCTATTCGACCACGATTCGCATCTTTCATCTTGGTGGTCAGTGTTCCGAGGTGCCACTTCCCGAAGTGCCCGGTAGCGTAACCTTTTTCACGGAGGACTTCGGCGAGAGTGACTTCCTCTTTTTTGAGGTGGCCAACATTTGCGTAGTGAATCCCGTAGCGTTCCGGATAGCGGCCCGTCAGACAGCTCCCCCGCGTTGGGGAGCAGACCGGTGAACTGGAATAGAAGCGATCAAAACGAAGGCCTTCCCGGGCCATTTGATCAAGATGAGGGGTTCGTAGAACCGGATGTCCATTGTATCCGGTATCCCCCCACCCCTGATCATCGGTCATACAAAGAATGATGTTTGGCGGAGTCGCTTGGGCCAAACCAACAAGAAGGAAGAAGAGGAGAAGTTTCATGGAGAAGTGGATTCTTTTTTAAGCAAGTTGGTGATCACCGGCTTGAGGGTCAGACCCTGAACAGCGATTGAGAAGATAACAACACAATAGGTCGCCATTAGAATGGCCTGGCGCAGGTTTTCATCCAGCCCATCCTTGGGAAGAGCCAAAGCAAGAGCCACCGAGATTCCACCGCGCAATCCACCCCAAGTTAGAATGCGAATCACCCCTGGTGAAAACGTTTTTATTTTGTGGAGAATCGTGACGGGGAGACTCACCGCGATCATGCGTGCTCCGAGAACAACCGCGATCAAAAGCAGTCCTGCTGAAAAGGCGGGAGCACTCCAACTCAGCACAAAGATCTCCAGACCCAGAAGTAAAAATAAAAGAGCATTTAGAACCTCATCAACAAGTTCCCAAAACAAATCAAGATGCTCGCGCGTAGTGTCGCTCATTGCCATGAGACGGCCGTGATTTCCGATCATGAGTCCGGCGACCACCATCGCAAGAGGCCCACTCAAATGAAGATTGGAAGCCAGGCGATAACCTCCGAGCACGAGGGCTAGGGTGATAAGAATCTCCACCTGATAGTTGTCGATCGACTTCAACATCCAGTAGCCAAGAAAACCGAGGGCAGCTCCGAGAAGAACCCCACCGCCGACTTCCATGAGAAAGAGATGGCCCACTTCAGACAGGATATTCTGCTCACCACCAGGGTTCAGCCCCGCAGAGACTGCGAGACCGACCAATGCGAGATACACCACCACCCCAACGCCATCATTAAACAAGGACTCTCCGGTGATTTTCGTTTCCAGGGACTTGGGAACACCGACCTTTTTCAAAATCCCCAAAACGGCAACCGGATCAGTCGGTGAGATCAGCGCGCCAAAGACAAGACACCATAAGAAAGGCATCTCAATGCCGAACATCCCGAAGATGAAATAGGAAGTAATTCCCACCGTAAAGGTGGAGACGATCAGGCCGATGCTGGCAAGAATTGCGACCACCCATTTCTGATCACGAAGGTCTCCCAGGTTGACATGCAAGGCTCCTGCGAAAAGCAGAAAGCTGAGCATCGCTTGCATCACCGTTTCGTTAAAATCAATCTGTTCAACAAAGTCATCGGCCGCTTTCACCACTCCGGGAAATTGGTCGCCGAAAGCGAGAAGAACGGCACTCAAAACGAGCCCAATGATCATAATCCCGATACTGGTCGGGAGTTTGAACAAACGGTGGTTAATGTAACCAAAAACAGCCGCAAGGGAGATGAGAACAGCGGAAATATCGAGAAGGTTCATGACTTAAATTGCGCGATGATTGAGAACGAGATCCTTTGCTTCTTCCGGGACCCATTTTTCCCATTTAGCGCCAGCGTGCGCAGCCTGAAGAATGTCCCGCCCTGTCATTTCGAGGAGTTCTCCATCTCCACAATCAACCCCGCGGATCATTCCGTTTTCCAAAAAGTGACGGTAGAGGTGCTGGAGATGTTCCGGGGGCCGGAAGGTTTCCGCGGTCACCAGCTCACCGTTGGCACGATTTTTCCACGGATAAACAAGAAGGGTTAGTCCGGTTTTGAAGAGACGCCCGAAGGATTCGAGGATTCCGCCCGCAAGATTCTCGGACCACTTCTCCTTGAAGAGCTCATTAAGAAGCCCGATCGACAAAACCAGCCCAATGGGTTGATTCGTGTAAATGCGAAGAACGGCCGCAACACGGTGGAACTCCGGGCAGTTGGAAATCATGACCACTTTCCCGAGAGCCTGCAGCGCGTCGACGCGATCGATGAATGAAACGAGATCGACTTCGCCATCGCGAAGAAGATTACTGAGCGAAACCTCACAAACCTCTCGCACGGGCTGGGCGTTTTCCGCAAGGGCGGCGCCCTCAGGAGGAAAGACCTCGCTCGATTGCGCCAGCATGTCAAGGTGAAGCTTGGTCACCGGGAGAAAGCTGCCGCGGAGCATGAGAAGCGGAGTTTTGTAAAAGGCTTCAGCAGCTTGAACGACCTCACAATCGGGGAGAAAAACGGTAGCCGGAGTGTGACCTTGTGTCACGAGCTCGAGGGCACAAAGGCGGTTGTCGACCATCTTGAATGGCTCGCCAAAGAACTTGAGCATATCGATCTCTACCCGGCCGGGTGTCAGGGAATCGATCAATGAAGCCACGAAGCTCGGAAGGTCCTTCGAATGGTTGTAAGCCGCCCAGATGAGGTTGACCCCGAGAATTCCGAGGGCTTCCATTTGATCCACGTTTTCCTCTTCCAAGAGCCTGACGTGCAACACGATGGTTCCGGAGGGTGCTCCGGATTTTGGCTGAAAACGGATCCCCATCCATCCGTGGCACTCACCGGTGTCTTGATAAGCACGGGCACGCACCGTGTTACAGAAAGAAAAGAACTTCGAGCGGTCGCCTCGCTCTTGAGTGAGGCGTTTTTCGAGAAGCTCATACTCGTAGTCGAGCATTCTGATGAGACGGTCTTGCGAGACGTAGCGCTGGCATTTGCCATACACCGTATCGCTGATCGTCATGTCATAGGCCGAGATCGTCTTGGCCACCGTTCCGGCGGAAGCGGAAGCTCGGAAGAACCAATTTGCGACTTCCTGGCCCGCCCCAATTTCAGCGAAAGTGCCGTAGATCGAGTGATCCAAATTCAGCTTGAGGGCCTTTTCATCGGCCGGGATGGGGACTTGGGCTGTCATTCTTCAGTAGGAAAAGTCACCCAACCGTCACTGATCACCTCATGAATTATGACCTGATCATTGGCACGGCCATTTTTGGGGTATTTGACACGAAGAATCAAGGGGCGGCTTTGCACCTCCCTACGGTAAATCTTGAGCGCTTTACCAACATTACTGTCGCGGTCCGCGTATGCCCAAAGAGTTCGGTCTTCATCACGAAAAGCCAGCTTTAGCGAAAGCCACTTAGAATCATCGGAGAACGAATAATTATAGTAGTGCTCGTTGGTGGCCACCGCGCGGACGAGTATGGGCTTGGTCGGCTTCAAGGCGATCATCTCGCCCACTTTTTTCTCGCAGTATCCAACCCAACTTTCCCAGTCAATCCGGTAGTCGTCCTCACCCAGGCGTTCGACAACGATCGGGTAATCCAGAAAATCCTCCAAGCGCACGAAGGTGGACGCAAAGTTCCCCCGATAAACCACTTTTGTTTGATCGATCGAGCGAAAGCCCTCGTCCTCCGGAGCTTCGCCCGCATAGTAACTCCTCATCTTCTCTTCAATTCCTTCGGAGACTCTCGCGTATTTCAGGCGATCGTTAACCGTCGTCGCCGAGAGAAACCCCTTGATTGCCCCCCGGATTTTCGCGAGATCAAAACGCTCAAAACTCTCGATCATTTTACGGGTCTGATCGTCCTCCTCCTCAGCTCCGGCCACCATCTCCTTCTGCTGCGCCTCGGTCTGACTCTGCAAAAAATCCGCCTGTGCGACCTGATTACTCGCTGGGGTATCCCCCCCCTCATTGCTCTCGATGAACTTGTAGCCTCCGGCCACCAAAAGCGCCCCGAGCATCGCCATGCTGATCACAAAAATCCACGGAATACTGGCCTTGCTCTCAATGGCATCGCCATCCTCCCAATCGAGCGATTCCTCCTTCTCTCCCGCAAACCGCTTTCTCCGTTTCGATTGGCTATTCCAATCTTCGTGGGAATTTTCCTCCTCGACCTGTTCCACAATCTCCGCCTTTGCAAACTCCTTGATCGGAGCGGCCTCTGCTTCTCCTTGTGATGTCCCGGAAGAAACCTCCATCACCTCGGGTTCGGGAATGAGGAGGCGGGTCGAACATCCGGGGCAACGCCCCAGCTCCCCAGCTTCTTCACGGCGGGCACGGAAGAGTCCGAAGCATGACGGACATTGAAAAGGTAACCAGCGGGCACCAGCTTTGGCAGTCGGGGAATCGGCGGACATGATACGAATTATTCTGTTTCTGTTTGTTCTTCCGGAATCTCGAAGCGAGCAGGTCGAGGGAGACGAAGCAAAGCGGATCGCTCTCCATTGACCTGATCTTCCACCACGAGCGTGTTCCGAGCCCGGAAAAAGTCTTCACCGGAGGACTCATCTTCGGGCGCGAGATTGGGCCTTTCACTGTTATAGGGGTCGAAACCAAGAAGCAAGGGCGCCTTGGAACGAATGGGCGCAACGGACAAAGCCTTGACCGGCAGTGATCGATCAGCGCGTTGATTCTGCTGGCTGACGCCGCTTCCGTGAACCGAACAAATCCCGATCTGAGTCCCTTTCCGAAAGTATTCCTGATAACTGGTGGATCGGAAGGTCAGCTGACCGGTTTCGAGGTTTTCAATAGCCTCACTGCAGTAACGGGTCGGACGCATCCCCGAGACCCGACATACAGGAATCTCTGTGATGGAGTCGGGAGGAGCAATCTGACTTCCCCGGAAATCCGGAAGGGCCGAGTTCATGGTTTCCTCCCAGAGAGGATACGCCGCGTCCTTGGCAAAAGAGCGAGGAGCAATCGCTTTTCGCGAGCCTTGATGAAAACCGACCCAAACCGTGCAGGTGACACGACTGTTGTAGCCAATCGTCCAAGCATCGGTGAGTCCGTAGGGTGTTCCTGTTTTTACCCCTCCCTGAAAAGGAGCCTCGGAAAGCCCACCTGCGACCCCTCCAAGATTTCCTGAGACCGGCACATCATTTAAGATAGCATGAATCTGGAATGCCGCCGCATCAGAACAAACCGCAGCCGATTCAAGTTCGGTCTCGACATGGTTTGAAGTGAAGACGGCTTGGTTTTCGATATCGCGGATCTCACGAATGTAAAAACTCTCGGTGGGGCGGGAACCACCACGAGGGAACGCGCTGTAGGCAAACGTAGCTTCCGGAAGACTGACCGGATCCCAGCCGACCAGCATGCGATTCAGAAGTTGCTCGTTATTCACCGGAAGACCAAAGCTCTCTGCAGTTGCTGCTACCTTGGAGAGTCCCAAATCAATTCCCAGCCGAACGGTCGCGCCGATTTTTGAAGCTTTCAATCCGCGACGCGCAGTGATTTTTCCTTCGTATTGAGGATCAGAGACTTCCATCCCCCACTCGCCGACAACCCCCTCGGTGCCTCCCACCATCAGTTGGCGGTTGTTGAGTTGTTCATCCAGGAGCAACGACGCAGGTGTCATCCCCTGCTCGAATGCCGAAGCGTAGACAAAGGGAAACAACGCCGTCCCAAGCGGCCGGCGGCCCAGCTCCACAAAGTCATATTGGGAGTGCCGGTAATCACGGCCTCCGACGTGCGCGAGGATTTCGCCACTTCCATGATCCATCATGAGCACCGCCCCCTGAAGATATCTGGGGCCTTTTGGAAACTGCTCCTTGGTATACTCGGAATACTTGGGATGCTCATACCCTGGAATTGCTTCGATCTCAGACAGTTGTTCCCGTAGTTTTCTCTCCGCCGATTGCTGGACATCGAGATCAATGGTTGTCCGGATCGTGTAGCCTCCGCGCGAAAGCGCTTCCTCACCGACCAGATCACGCGCACGTCCGGCGATGAGTTCGTAAAGATAGGATTTACCGCGCAAAATCGGTTTGGGGTTCAATATTACGGGTTCCTTGAGCATTCGATCTCGTTCCTGCCCGGTAATCATTCCTTCAAGTGCCATCCGGCGGAGAACGTGATCTCGCGCGTCCTTGTTGTTCTGCGGGTGCCGGAGCGGATTGAGTTGAGAAGGGTTTTTGAGACATGCTACGATGGAGGCACACTCCTGAACCTCGAGATCGAATGGCTCCTTGCCAAAGTATCCCAGTGAGGCCGACCGCACCCCGTAGTATCCGACCCCAAATGGCACCCGGTTGAGGTAGTATTCGAGAATTTTTTCCTTCACGGCCTTCTTTCGAGTGGCCTGATCAGGATATTCCTCGGAAAGCTGCTGGTGAAAATTCTCCTCGAGACGCAGGGCGAGGAAGGCTTCGACAATCTTACGTTCATAACCCGTCCACCCGTTGCGCCGTGCCTCTCCAAGAAGGTCGAAGGCATTTCGACCCAGCTGCATCGTCACTGTTCCCGCTCCCTGAGTGACCCCTCCACTTTTTAAATTCAAGTAGGCCGCGCGCCCGACACCCACCCAATCAACACCATCATGCTCATAGAATCGCTGATCCTCCTGAGCAATCATAGCGTCAATGAAGACTGACGGAATTTTTTCGAGCGGGATCTTGCTTCGGTTCTCCACGAACATCCGTCCGATCTCGCGGCCTTTCCGGTCGAGAATGAGACTCGGCACCTCGACCTCACCAATCCGCTCCAGCTCGTAATCATTCGCGATGTCACGGTAGGGATCGAGCTCTTTGTCAATCACCGCCAGCGTAGCTCCGGCGATCACCAGGCAGACAAAACAAAAAAACCAAAAACCCTTACGCTTGTAAAAGCGCGGCTTTCGAGGCTTGTTTTTTCTCCCAAACATGAGTTCCGACCGTCCCCTCGATCTCGAAGGTATTCGACGTGCCTTTTCTTATCCTCGATCCAACGACGGGGCAACCTCCGACTTGAGTCGGATTTTGGCCGAGAAAATCACCCTCAATGGCCCCCTTCCTTTTCAGGATTACATGGCCGAGTGCCTCTACCATCCGATTCACGGCTACTACGCCCGCCCCGAAGAGATCATCGTCTCGAAGAAAGGCGACTTCATCACCAGCGTCTCGGTCGGCCCGGTCTTCGGAAAAATTATCGCCCAGCGCCTCCACCAGCTCTGGCAAGCCAATGACAGCCCAGAAGAATGCCATCTCTACGAGGTCGGCGCGCACGATGGGTCGCTCGCCATAGACGTCCTCACGGAAATCACCCACATCGGCGGCTCTTTTGAAAAAGCCATCTCTTACCGCATCATCGAGCCCCTCGAGGCTCAGCATGAGCGCCTTGCGCAAATCCCCCACGAGAAGCTCGAAATCCTTGCCGTTGCGCCTGAAGCGCCCTCCTCCTTTGGCTTCCTGATCGCCAACGAAGTCCTCGACGCACTCCCGGTTCCGCTTCTTCTCCATTCCAACGGTGCATGGCACGAAATCCTCGTCACCATCAAAGACGAAGCCCTCTCCTGGACCACTCGTCCCAGCGATTTTCAAATCGATGGCGAATTCCCGGAAGGTTACGTCACTGAAGGCCCTCCCGATTTTTCCTCCTTTCTCGCTCCTCTCGCCGAATGCTTCCAGAGCGGACTGTTCCTCTTCATTGACTACGGACTCGACGAGCCCTCCCTTTATCACCCGACCCGTGAAATCGGTACCCTCCGCTCCTTCCGTCAGCACTCGACCAAGTGCCACCCGCTCGACCACCCCGGCAAGCAAGATCTCACGGCTGATGTCAATTTCACGGCCTTCGAAAAAAGAGCCGCAGAATTAGGCCTCATTCGTTCACAAACCCTTGATCAAAGCCGCTACCTCACCCACTGCGCAAAAGACTGGCTTCTCAGCGGAAACCCCACTCCCGAGGAAGTGCGGCAATTTCAAACCCTGATCCACCCGAGCCAGTTTGGAACGCGATTTTATGCCATTGAGCTGGTGAAGGGCGATGTCACTCCGCTGGCGTTTTAGCGCCTCAATCCGGCAGAAAAAACGGTGTCGTTATCGCGACCCGGAACATGTCGGGCTTGATCTTCGAATTCTCAAATCCACTTTTCTTCAGAAGCGTGGTCATCTTTTCCGACACGTCCTCGACCTGATCAATCGATGGCCCTTGCCCCTACCCACCACCCTCTAATACCGGGGCCAAGATGCCTCTTTCTTTCGTAAATCCCCCAATCGGTTTATCCCCTTTGCTCTCCCTCAACATCCTGCTATCGTCCCCTAAGTGAATGATTTTCTCCAATCTGGTGGCTTGATCCAATCCGGCGGTGTCGTTCTCTGGCTTCAGGCGGCCTTGGGGTTCATCGGTCTCGTCGTCATCGTGGAGCGGATGATTTACTTCCAGCACACCCGGGGAAAAAGCGCCGACCTACTCCTTGGCATTAACAATCACGTGCGCAACAAGGCCTACGCCGAAGCTCTCCACGCCGCTTCCCGGAGACGCGGTCCGGAAGCGCGGATCATTCATGCCGTCTTGCAGCGCCATCATCTCAAGCGAGCGAATCTGCGCGATATCGCGCAGGAAGCCGGACAACTCGAAGTCCCACTCATTGAGAAAAACCTTCGTGTCCTCCTTGGGATCGGTCTTCTGGCACCTCTTCTCGGACTGTTCGGAACCATCCTCGGCTTGATCGAAGTTTTTCAGGAAATCGGGTCAGATGAAGTTGCCGTCGCCCAGACCACACTCGCTCAAGGCCTCTTCCACGCCCTTGCCTCGACCGCGATGGGCCTCGCCATGGCCATCCCTGCCTACCTCTTTTACCTCTACTTTTTCGGCAAGGCCCGCCATCTCATTCACCGGCTTGAGCGGGCGGGAATCGAGGCCATCAACATTGTCTGCGATGGCCGTGAGCATGACCGCATCGTTTCCTTCCGCGACGAAATTGAGGGCCGAAACGAAAAGACCGAGACTAGCGATTCAAAATCGCAGAAGTCGCAGAAGTCGCAAAAGCCCCAAAAATCCCCCTGATTCTGATGAAACTCAATCTCACCGTGCCGGAGCGCCCGGGTTTGATTTTCTTCATCCCCGGTTTTGACTTCCTTGTCCTCGTGCTCGCCCTCGTCATGCTCACCGGAGTGGCCGCGCGCGAATCTTACGTGGATATTTCCCTGCCACGCTCGGAATTCCGGGGCTCCGGACTCGGAGGCGAACAGCCCGTGATTATCGAGGTCCGCTACAGCGGAAAAGGCACCAGTTTTTATATTGGGCGCAACCTCGTCGAAGAAGAGAACCTCGCGGAAGTGATCCAAGCCAATGCGGAAGAACTCTCGACTCGCACCGTCCTTCTCCGCATTGATCAATCCGCGCCTCTGTGGGTCGAGCAGAAGCTGGCCGACCTCTGCATTCGGCTGGATCTCAGCCCGAAGCGCGGTATCCGCACCGAAGAACTTTCCGCTCCCTGATCGCTACGATGAGCCGTAAGAAACTCAATCGAGATCGTGAGGCCGGGCTCCATTTCCACTGGCATCTGCCGCATGGTTCCGTGGGCCGCTTGCTAATTGCCGTTCCCATCGCGCTCCTTTTTTGGGGGGCCGTTCTCGCTTACGTCGAGATCGAGAAAGTCGATCCCGCCCCTCTTCCGCAACGTGCCGCCGAGCTGGAAATCATCAATCTGGATTCGCCCGAGAACGCGCGCCTCTCGATGATCGTCAATCGGGAGTCCCTCTTTGCCAACCGCTGGGATGTCCGGGATGAAAACAAGCTCGAACTCTTGGTGAGAGACACCCTTCGGAACCTTTCCCGTCGCGACTATCAGGTGAAGCTTCGGGAAATCGATTCCCGCCCCGGCATCACTCCAACCAGAGGCCTCCCTGGCTTCCGTCCCGACAAGCTCCCTCTACCCGCTCCTCTCGAAATCAAACCCCGTGAGCGACCCGCTCCCGAGTGGTGGATCCGTGTCACCAAGACCTCCGGTGATGACAAGTGGGACGGACTTTCTTTTCGCTGGCAAGGCGACGACCTCGCGCTCAGTGCGGGTGAGACCTGGACTTATCAAATCGGCCTCGACTGGCGCGGGCGCGTCGTTTCCACCCTCCCGCTGAAAGGCCTTCGGGAATCCGCATCGCGGGAAATCCACAATACCCTCCGCCTGAGCACCTTCCCCAGGATCGCCGAGGATGCGCCCATTCGCTGGTGGTTACTAGAAGCCAGAGCGATCGATCGTCGTATGAATCAGTCCGCCTCGCAATGAACCTTGATCCGGCTCACTTCTTTCTCTTCTTCGTCGTCGCCTCCTTCCTCTGGGTGGCAGGAGATGCGATGCTGGTGAGGCTCAGCCGCTTCATTTCCTCCCGCGTCGCACACCGTAAATGGCGGGATTGCCACCTTTGTGGAAAACGATACGGAGAAAAACCCGGCCTGAAGCTCTCATCCTGCCCCGATTGCGAAGCGCTCAATCACAAGCGGGGTCATCGGAAATTAGGCTGAAAAATTCCGCCTTCACTAAAGCTCTCCGCGCTGTTCTTTTTCCAGCTCGATCCGGTCGTCGCGATTCCGTGCCTTGACCCGGTTGTTCCGCTTACCCCAGCGCTCCACGATGATCTGGCGCTTCTTCTTCCGCAGCTTGAGCTCCTCGATCTCTTCATCAAGACGGAGAAATCCCTCATATCGGTGGACGTCCAACTCTCCGCTCTCGACGGCCGCTTGAATCGCGCACCCCTTATCTCCCTGGTGCTTGCAATCGCGAAATTTGCACTGATCCACCAGCGCTTCAACATCGGCAAAGGACTCCCGTAAGGTGTCTTCATCGGTCCACATCTGGACCTCCCGAATGCCGGGATTATCGACGAGCATACCTCCTTCCTCCAGCACCACGAGCTCGCGAGCGACAGTGGTGTGCCGTCCCTTTCCGGTGACTTCATTGACCTCACTGGTCCAGAGCCAATCATCGCCCAACAGCTGATTAACGAGCGTGGACTTCCCCACTCCACTGGAACCCACCATCGCCAGCGTGACCCCTTGGTTGAGATGGGATTTGAGAATTTCCAAGCCCTTCTGGTGGACCGCACTTGTGACATGCACCTCGGCTTCCGACCAAAGTTCTTGAATCTCGTTTTGGGCCGATTTGTTCGTTTTTTCGTCAAAAAGGTCCGATTTATTGACTAAAACGACGCATTTTGCCCCGCTTTTGGCTATTAAGGTAAAATAACGCTCCATCCGCCGGAGGTTGAAATCCGGCCCCGCATCGGTCACCACCACCACCACATCGACATTAGCCGCCATGACCTGTTCCTGACTGCTTTTCCCCGGTGCCTTGCGAGAAAAACAGGTTCGCCGGGGGAGCCGGGCCCTGATAATATGCTCATCGTTCTCACCTCCTCCGAGCTCAATCGCGACCCAATCTCCCACCGCCGGCAATTCGGCATCGCAGGTGGCATCGTGCCAGACCTTGCCGCCCACGACGCAATCAACATCCTCACCATCGTGAAGAAGAGCGGTAAAGTTGATCTTGGTTTCTCGAATGAGACGCCCCGGAACCCAATTTTTTTTGGCCACCTCGGCGAAGGCGTCCGCAAAAAAGTCCGACCAGCCGAGATCTTCGAGTTCCACGCCCGAAGTTCAACCCATGAAGCACGGGAAAAAAAGATTCATTTTTTCTGCCAACTCTGAGTTCATGGACCAGCGGAGAGGGTTGATAGCCACTTCGCTGATCCCCAACAGACCATAAAGCCGAGGCCCCTGCCGCAACACGGGGGCCTCGGCTTCTTCGCGATCAGACCTAGGTCACCAGCTTTTGGGCCGTCTGAAGGGTATCGATTTCTTCCGGGCTTTTATCCCAGCGAATCGCCTTGATGCGGGGAAAACGCAGCGCAAGTCCGGAATCGTGACGCTTCGAGGGACGAATACGATCGAAGGCAACTTCCAGCACAATCGTGGGTTCAACCGCATGGACACGCCGACTCACTTTCTCGATGGTTATCTTTTGAAAATGATCGGTGAGCTCCTCAAGCTCTTCATCGGTGAGACCAGAGTAGGCTTTTCCCAGCGTACGGAGATTGCCGGATTGCTCATCCCGCACCGCGAAGGTGTAGTCGGACAAAACTCCGGCCCGCTTTCCGTGGCCCTGCTGCGCGGCGATGACCACACAATCAAGCGTTGGCATAACCCCCTTGAGCTTGCGCCATGCCTTGCCGCGCCGACCGGGGCGATAAGGCGCGTTCCCATCCTTCGCAATCAAGCCCTCATGATCTTCCTGCAGGGCATTTTTGAACTCCATTTCGAGTTCATCAAGTTCGGTAACCCGGGACAGCGAAATGGTTGAGAAAGGAGCGCTCAAATCCAACCCTTCGAGTGCCTCACGCCGCTCCCTGAGGGGGGATTCGATGAGATGCTTCCGCCCTTTCAAATGAAGACAATCAAAGGCGATGAACCTCACCGGAATAGAAGCCCCAAAGAAGAGATCCCCTTGAACTTTTTTCCGACCAAGCCGCTTCTGAAGATCAAAAAAGGTGAGCTTTTTTCCCTCCGCATAGGCAATGAGCTCCCCATCGAGAATACACTCGGGAAGGTTTTGCGCAGCAGTGAGAATTTCAGGAAACTCGGCGTCAAGTGAGCGCAGATCGCGGGAAAAAAGATGCCCCCCTTTTTGGGAAACATGAAGTTGAGCGCGGATGCCGTCATACTTCGGCTCGAGCCAGAGCGGCTCTCTGGACTCGAGCGTATGATGCCAGGACAGAAGCTCGGCTGCACTTTCAGTCGGCGCCGCGAGCATCGGCTTGAGGGGGGCTCCGGGAGTGACGCAGGCATCCTCGAGCCGCTTTCCCTTGGCAAGAATTGCAGTCATCCCCAGATCCCCACTCAGCATTGCCGCTTCGCGAATGGCGGAGCTTTTCACCGCGAAGGCTTCCGCGATCGCTTCCTCAAGAAGCCCCTCTTTGGCCCCCGCCCGAAGACCTCCGGTGAGCAAGCGAACGATCGACTCCCCTTCCCCCGGGTGGGTCTTTTGTAACCAAGCCGCCAGCGCCCGGCTTTTCTCAAGCGAGCCACCACGCTCCGTCAAGGCTGCCAGTCTTTCGGCGACTTCAGCGAAGGAGAAAGCCGTCGGCTCGAGGTCGGACTCCTCGAGCAGCAAGCGAGCGGTGCGGGCGGAATCGTTTTGTTGACTGGAGACCACCTTATAACGAGCAAGCGGCTGACCGCTGACCTCCAGCAAAGCCTGTCGAATAACCGCCTGCCCAAAATGAGCCACGCCTTTGCCACTGAGCCAATTGATCAGATCAGCCATCTGCGCATCCTCACGATCACGAATGAAGTCCGCAAGGAGAGACGTTTTCTGCAAGCGGGAAGGATTGGTGACCAGCTGCTCGAGAAGCTCTGAAAAGTCCCGGAGTTCGCACGAGGGACGTGGGCGGGTTGTTTCGGTTCTCTGCTCGGGAGCGGAGCTTTCGAGGAGCTCAAGTTGATCATCGCCGTAGATCGACCACGCCTCAATTCCCCGGGCTCGCAACTCGGCCGCGAACTCCCGCGTGCTCCCATGAAGAGTGTGGACGAGTCTGGGATTCACCTTTTCCACCGCCTCGATCAGCCCGGGAAAATCCGCGTGATCAGACAGCGGGAAAACGGCATCGACCTGATAACGATACTGCGCCCCCGGGGTAAGGGCCCACCCACTGAGCATCGCGGTGCGCCGTTTTTTGCACCGGCGAATCACCGTCGAGCGCACCGCACTCGGCGGAGCAATGATCGCCACTCCGGAGGGGATCGTTTTTTCCAAAAGCACCGGCTCGGGAACCTCGCGGATGTTTAAAGCGCGAAATGCCTCCGTCATTTCCACTACCGGTTTGGTCATCACGACCTCGATCCCGGCCTCGGCCAGCATCGCATAGGCTTCCTGAGCCTTTCCCAGCGAGTAAGCCAGAAGAACGGGAGTCTCGCCGTCATCGATCGCACTCTGGGTAAACTCGACAATCTGCCCGCGGACATCCTCATGGGAAGGGAAAACAAACTGAGGCCTTCCAAAAGTCGTCTCCATCACCAGCATGTCCGCCTGCGGAAACACGGGGCGTTCGGCGGTGAGCGATTCGCGCGTTTTAAAGTCGCCCGTATAGAGCAAGCTCTCGCCCTCCTTCTCGACCCGGATCATCGCCGAGCCACAAATGTGACCTGCGGGATAGAGCTGAATGGTATGACCCTCGATCTCTAGCGGCGTTTCCCAGGAGAGCGTCTCGATCCGTTCCCTCGCCACCCGATACCGCTTATTGAGAATATGTCCCGTGCCCTCCGAACACAGGATTCGGTCATGCCGCGCGAAGTGATCGGCATGCCCGTGAGAAACAAAGGCCCAGGGAACCGGTCGATGAGAATCAAGCGCCATGCCCAGCTCGGGCAGCCGAAGACCTTTGACCTGAAAATTTAATCCCACGGTGAGAAGCCTAGTCCGCAAACTGGAATGCGAAACCGGAAAAGAAGTCACCGGCTGAACCTCTCCCCTCCGCATCCGGATCAATCAACACAGGAGATGCTCCAAAGAGAGATCCGGTCTGGTGGGGGCATCCCATCTCCCGGACAAATTGGCACACGTCACATCAGGGCACGGCAAATCAAGGTACGGCAAACCGGCACACGGCCCACTCCAAAACACCCCATTCCAAACCCAAAAAATCACGTCTTCTCAAAAACATTGAACCTTTTTTTGTCTGGATTTCGGGTTTGCGGGAGTAAAGGGCGAAGGTTTCGACCAATTGCATTGGAAATGCGGCTGAAACAAGGACCCCAAAAAATTCAGAAAACAACCCATTTTATGATGAGACGATCCCGCTCAATGACTGGTAGTCCTCCGGGAGTTTCAGAACCCAGTCCAGCACTTCTCCAAGATCTTGGCGCATGCGTGGGAAGAGCTTGCCCCCGCAGAACTTTACAAGCCAAACAAACAGGGGGACTCAACGCGCTACCACGCGTGAGCCATCCTAGACGTTCGCGATTGAAATTTCGCCTTAAGGTGTGCTGTCCATATCCCATGACAGAGGGTATTTCGATTGAACCGGCAGTTTGCCATGGCAATCCTGTTCTCAAGGGGACGCGTATCCTTTGTATCAACTGTGCTCGGTGCGCTTACTGGTGATGACTCAAGAAAGATAGTCTCTGATGATAACGGGCTCAGCGAGGACCAGATCGCTTCAGCCCTTCAGTTTGGTTCGGAGATATCTAACTTTCGGGAAAGTGCCTACACAAAGGTGGCTTGAAGTCTCTCCTTGATGAGAATTTTCCAGAGGCTGCCGTATTATTCTAGATGGAACTCGGTCACGAGGTGCTCAATTTCAGGATCGAGGGTGATGAGGGAGCTCCTGATTTTGATGTGGTGGAACTCGCCTTTGAGAGGCGGGCAGTCATCCTAAACACGGATCGGGACTTCTTTACTCCGGTGAGGTTGTTCTGGTATTGAAGAGCCATCAGGAATCATACCTCTGGCGTCACATCCTCAACGTTCGCCCGAAATGAACGAGGTGACTCTACCGGAGCGAGTTCCGGTTCAAGCTGAACAATTTATGAGAACGAGGTATGCGACCTAAGCCGATCCCCACCCGCTTCGGGCTACTCTTTCTCTATGGCATGACAGCCGGGAATCTGGCCGCAGACGAGAAACCCGCTCCATTGGACTACTGCCAACGCCTCGAGCAAGAGATTCAGGGACGAAAACACGGGTTTCTGGCAGGAAATGTCACCTACTACGTGGGCGGATTTCATGCGAGCTGGAAGCCCATGGAAGACGAGACTATTGGCCTGACCCACCCCTTTCATCACGATCTCCGCTCCCGAGGAGCCGCGCTAGTGGAAAGCGAGATCACCGGGAGGGAGCATACCGGGACCGGTAATGACTACCTCAGTTGGGAGTTCTACAAGGACACGCGCGTTCTTTACGGGACAGTCATCATCGCAGGGCAGAGCTTTAAGACCCCAAAGCCCAAGAGCATGCGCTGGCGGCCGGACAAGATGATCTGCGAGTACGAGGTGGGGGGAGTCCTGATTCGAGAGGAGAAGTTCATCGCCGCCAATGATTCCGCAGCCTCAATCATCACCTCCTCCAAACCCATCACCCTTCAGTTTCAAGGCCACAGCTTTCACACCAGAAATAGCGTATCTTCCACCGCTTCCATCGCTCTGGATGAATCCAGGAAATCCCTTCTCATCGCCGAAGGCGGCACCATGAAATCCCGGCCAGACCCGGATGGTCCGGAACGCATCGGCCCCTCGCTCTACTCCGGAATGACCACGGCCTTAAGCGCCTCGCATAGTTTTGCCGATTCACTCACGATCGAGGAAAAAAACGGGGTCCAGCACTATACTTTCCGCGTTCCCTGTGATCAAAATGGCCTGATCGTCTCGTGGGCCATGGACGATGACCGGGGTTCGGCACTGGCCGCTGCCCGAAGCGTCATTGAAAATCATCGGGAAGCGCTCGCGGCGAAGAGTGCCGCAATGAATCGGCTCCTCAACGATGAGATCCCCTGGTTCCGCTGTCCGGACCCGAAATTCGTCGATATCTACTATTATCTCTGGGCACTCTACCTGATGTATTCGATCGAGGTAGACGAGGGCTGGGAGAGAGAGAATCACACTCAGACTGCGGTCAATAATTTCCTTGGGCTCCACCGCTACGATGCCGCCTTTCAGATCAAAGTCGGTGCCTGGACCTCCGACAAACCGAGGTTTGCTTACGGGAACGTCCTCACCTGGAAGCACCTCACAAAGAACCAGCGGTTCCGTGAACTCCCCAACGGAATTCGAATGCTCTCGGATAACAAAGGAGTTGCCTGGCATAGCGGATCTTACGGTGGAGAGACCACGGAACACGTTCTCGGGGCCTGGCAAATCTACCAACATACGGGTGACTCCGGTTTTGTTCGCGAGGCCTACAAGGATCACTTCGAAAAACTGTTCCACAAACGATTGAGCACCTTTGCGATGAATGATTTCGAAGTCGCCGCAACGTTGGAAAAGATGGCAAACCTGCTTGGGAAAAAGGAAGATGCCGCGCACTGGCGAACGCTCGTCCGCCGCGACCCAGAACACGTCCGCTTGATGTTCGATCAGCGATGGGAGATGAATGGCACTCCGAATTTTTTTGCCGCGCCCGACAACGGCATGCTGATGACCAATGCCTTCTGGGCCATGCGGTCACCGCACTTCCCGCGTGAATATGCCCGGGCGATGGTAAGGCACTGGGCCTTAGATCGGCAGAAAGGCTTCTACGGAGAGTTCTTCCCTCTGGCGATGGCCAAGCAATCGATGAGAACGTTCAAGACCGCGGTGGACCATTCCTTTGGCTACACTCCGGACACCGCCTACTTCACCTTGGACGGCATCTTCCGTCAGAATCTCCTGAAAGAGGCCACAGAGCTCACTCTGAACCACTTGGTGAATTATCATTGGCACAACGAATGGGAAATCCCCGTAGCTCCCGAGGCCTACGAGCGGGATCTCACCCTCTTTGGCGACCAGTATTCGAATTTCAATGCCGGGAAAATCCTCCTCTATTTGGAGGGTCTCGGGGGCTTGGGATACTCTCTTCCGGAGGATCAACTCACGATTCGGCCGGCACTCCCAAAGGAGTGGGACTGGATGGAGATCCGCCTTCCCATCGCCGGCCAATGGACCACCGTTCGATACACCGTCGACGGTGTCGAAGTTCGTGGCTGTCCGCTGCAGGTCAACCACGATGCAACCCCCAAATAAAAAAGGACTCACAAAGCACGAGTGACCCACGGCCTGCCCCGCCTCAGCTCAGCTCAGCTTACAACCCAATTCCTCCAAAACGAAATCCTGCCGTAAAAGTATCTCACCCGTTCCGAAAAAGTGATTGCGGGAGAGTGCTTTCCGTCTAACAGTTCGATCATGGACGAGCTGATTGTCGACGCAACCCACGAAGGGGCCTTTTTACCCTATCCGACTTCGACGCTGAGTCCGAAAATTGTTCCGAACGATCTCACCAATTTCAAGACGCGGGGGCTTTCCCAAGTCGAGCATGATCTGGAACAGAAACTGGTGGAAATGCGCGAAAAATACATCGCGACGATCGAGCACTTCAATTGGAACAAACTGGTTTACGAAGCCGAGATTCAGTTCGAACCCATCATCGGCGAGACTTACCATCTCTACCGCATCCGTCAGCAGAACCACCTCTCGATGATTCCACCCGATCAGTGGTCCCAGCAGCACCTCGCGAGTTTTCGCTTGAACATCGATCGCCAGTGGGAACTCATCGAAGCCAGTGTTGACGCGCGCGAGCTTTTCAGCGAGGAAGGGGTAAGGGAAGTGTAACCCCTTTTCATGTCCGTCCATTCTACAGCTTTCATCTCGCCCGACGCTACGATCGGGGAAAACGTCGAAATCGGTCCCTTCTGCGTGATCGAGGCCAATGTCACCATCGGCTCCGGATGCAAGCTGCACTCTCATGTCGTGATTCATGGTCATTCGACCATTGGCGAGGACAACGAGTTCTTCCCTTTCGCCGCGATCGGCACCAAATCCCAGGATCTCAAATACGCGGGTGAACCGACCGCTCTCATCGTAGGCGATCGGAACGTCTTCCGGGAAAATGTCACCATCCACCGGGGGACAAAGGAAGAAACGCCAACGACCATCGGGAACGATAATCTCTTCCTCGCCTACTCCCACGTCGCGCACGATTGCACCTTGGGGAATCACATCATACTCTCCAACAACGGAACACTCGCCGGCCACTGCGTAGTGGAAGATCACGTCATTCTTTCCGGGCTTTCGGGGAGTCACCAGTTTTGCCGCCTCGGCCAGCACGCCATCATCGGCGGCATGACCAAGGTGGTTCAGGATGTGCCGCCCTACACCATCGTCGACGGTAATCCAGCCACCATTCGGGGGATCAACAAGATCGGCCTTGAGCGACGCGGCTTTTCCAAAGAGCAGATAACCGCCCTCCGCTCAGCCTACAAAAAACTCTTCCTGAAAAAGGACGGGAATCTGACCGAAGCCATCGCGAATCTCTCGGATGAACTCACGACCCAGCCGGAAGTAGCCATCCTGCTGGATTTTATCGCGAAATCCGAGCGCGGAGTCAGCCGTTGAATCTTGCCGGACCCAGCCTTGCCTTTCAGGGTATCTCGCATTACCACTATCTGAACTTCTCCACGGAATATTATGGAAAATCGTCGCGTCGTCGTCACTGGAATCGGAGCTGTCAGCCCTCTTGGAAATGATGCTGCCTCCACTTGGGATGGCATGAAAAATGGCCGCAGTGGCATCGCCCTCATTGATGCAATGGATCCCACCGACTACCCCGTGAAAATTGCGGGTGAGGTGAAGGATTTCGATCCCAAGCCCTTTTTTAAAAACCCCAAGGATGCCCGCCGCATGGACCGCTACGCGCACCTCGCCATCGGCGCGGCCAAGATGGCGCTCGATGATTCTGGCCTGATCGAAGGCGACCACGATCCCACCCGTATCGGCGTCATGCTTGGATCCGGAATCGGAGGACTAGGCACTCTCGAGGACAACCACACCGCACTCCTCAAGCGCAGCCCCTCACGCGTGTCTCCTTTCACCATCCCGATGATGATTTCAAACATCGCGAGCGGAGTGTTCTCGATGGAATATGGATTCGGCGGACCGAACATGGCGATCGTCACCGCCTGCGCAACCGCAAACCACTCGATCGGAGAAGCCTGGCGCATGATTAAATTCGGCGACGCCGACGCCTTCATCGCCGGAGGATCCGAGGCCTCGATCCGCCCAATGGGGCTCGCCGGATTCGCCAACATGCGCGCGCTTTCCACTCGTAACGATGATCCCACCGCGGCTTCACGTCCCTTCGACCTGGGCCGCGACGGCTTCGTCATGGGCGAAGGTGCGGGAGTTTTGGTGATCGAAGAATACGAATACGCCAAAAAACGCGGCGCCCACATTCTTGCCGAGCTCTCCGGCTACGGTCTCAGCGCCGATGCCTACCACCTCACCTCACCCCACCCCGAGGGCGAGGGCGCGAGCCGCTGCATGGACATGGCAATTAAGCACGCCGGCCTTAACAAGGAGGAGGTGACCTACGTCAACGCCCATGGAACTTCCACCCCCCAGGGAGACGTTTGCGAGTCCAAGGCGATCCGGAGAACTTTTCAGGACTGGTCGGACAACGGCCTGGTCGTCAGCTCGACCAAATCGATGACCGGCCACCTCCTCGGAGCAGCAGGTGGGGTCGAAATCCTCGCCTGCATCAAAGCGGTGCAAGAAGGAGTGATCCCGCCAACCATCAATCTGGAGAATCAGGACCCCGAGTGCACTCTCGACTACTGCGCAAACACCGCTCGTGAAATGGAGGTCAAGGCAGCCCTGAGCAACTCCTTCGGCTTCGGCGGGCACAACGCCTCCCTTCTGGTAAAGAAGTTTGCGTAAAGCGAACCTCATCCCTAAATCTTCCTTGTTCCAAAAAAGAGCGGGGGAGCGCAAGCAGGAGGGTTTTCGAGATTCTTACTGTTCCTTTTTCTCCTCATCGTTGACCCATGTCTCTCACCCCGCGCGGCGCATCCCTTTTGGGCGGAGCGCTTGCGTTGATGGTGACTGGCTTACTCGTGATCGATGGGGCGATGATGGCAATTGGTCTTGGAGGGCTGATCCTCCTTTTTTTGACCATCATTCTGGGTCGCTGGAATCTCTCCCGACTCGAGGGGGAAATCGAAGCTCCCGAGCGCGTTTTTGCTGATCAGAATTTTGATTTTCGACTCCATCTCCGGAACCGGCGGGATTTGTTCGATGCCCACGGAATCGAGATGCGCCTCTTCCTTTCCGAAAAGGCAGACATCCACAGCCATGCCAAGTGGACCGCCGCAAGATCATCCTCGACCGTAAAACTCCGCGGCTCCATCCCGACCCGGGGAGCAGTTCCCAAGCATCGCCTCCTACTCACTTCAGTCTTCCCGCTTGGACTTCTAAGACACCAGAAGAGAACGGTGATTCCGAAGGAAATGCTGGTGTTCCCCAAAGCACTTCTCCCAAAAGAATTTTTCGTCGCCGGGGAATTCGATGATGCCTGGAACGGCGGTGGCCTCCAGTCCGGCGACTCTCCCGGTGAGCCTCGTGGCCTCAGACCTTTCCGTTCAGGCGATCCCGGCAAGCACATCCATTGGCCTGCCACCATGCGGGCTTTGGCCAGAGGACGGCTTCCCCGAGTGCGCGAGACCGATCCACCGGGACTACGACCACGCCGCGCAACGGTCATCTTCCACTCCTTCGGCAGTGATGGCACCTTGATCAGGACAGACCACTTCGAACGCGCGCTTTCCCTCCTCTGCGGAACCCTTCAGCACCTGCGCCGGATCGGCGTTCCGGCCACCCTGTGCGCAGATTTTGAAGCCTGGCGATCGCAGCAGACGTTCCAAAATGCCGCATGGAGTGAAACCCTTACCTTACTTGCCCGCGCCGAACGGGCTCAGGACACCGAAGCTCATGACCTCCGGGCGTTTGTCGAAGCAGCTCCGGCGGACAACGCCACCCTCATCTTGTCCGACATGCCACCCGAGTCCTGGATCTCAACCCTCCCGGATCGCGCCACCCTCGTTATCGATGTCCGGCAGCACCGCTTCGCAAACAAGAATCTCAACTTTCGGAAAATCGCCGAACTCCCCCCTCCCCGCAATGTCGACGCTGCTGTTTCCTGATTTACTGCCTCCCACCCGGCCCGCCCTCTTTTTGGCGCCCATGCAGGACGTCACCGATCTCCCCTTCATGCGCGTGATGGCGGCCATGGGTGGAGCGGATGTTTATGTGACCGAGTATTTTCGCGTCTACGAAAACTCCCGGCTCGATCCCTCGATCTTACGCTCCGTCACGGAAAACCCGACCGGCCGACCGGTCATCGCGCAGATGATCGGGCAACACCCCGGGGCTCTCGTTCACACCGTCAACGCACTCAAGAAACACCCCGTCGCCGGTATTGACCTCAACCTCGGCTGCCCGGCTCCGGTCGTTTGCCGGAAAGACGCCGGCGGAGGGCTTCTTCGCAAACCAGATCACATCGACCATCTCCTTGGGCTTCTCCGTGAGGCGTGTGGCGACCTCCCCTTCACCGTGAAAACCCGAGTAGGCTATGAATCGCCGGAGGAATTCGACCGATTACTGGAAGTGTTCAATAAACATGCCATCGATCTCCTCACCATCCACGGACGCACGGTCAAGGAGCGTTATCAAACACCGGTTCATACCGAACGAATCCGTCAGGCGGTCGAAGAGCTCTTGTGCCCGGTCATTGCCAATGGAAATGTGGTGAACCTTGAGAGCGGGCTGGCTTATCTCGACCAATCTCAAGCCGCGGGACTCATGATCGGGCGCGGAGCGATCCGCCATCCGTGGATTTTCCCGAAGCTTCGCGCTTCATTTCTAGGAGAAGAAATTCCCATCATCACCGGACGGATGATTCTCGACTACATCTCGATGCTTTACGAAGAAACCGGCCGCGAACATCAAGCTTTCATCGAGGCGAAGCACGTTCAAAAAATGAAACGTTATCTCGTCTACATCGTGCAAGGGCATCCCCCTGAATTCGAGCATGCCATTCGGCGGGTGAAGACCAGAGAAGAGTTCTTCGGGGTCTGCAGCGAATTCCTCGATCACGAAGAGCCCTCTCCTGAACTTCCTCCAGAAAACTCGAAATTGTTCTGCGGCTTTTCGCAGTTTCTTTAACCACACCTTTTGTTTTCAGTTTGACTTCACTGAGGACAAGGATGAGCCTAGCCCCAATCACGTAAAACGGCATGCAGCAGGAT
Organism: Akkermansiaceae bacterium; assembly: GCA_049889835.1. Lineage (GTDB taxonomy): Bacteria > Verrucomicrobiota > Verrucomicrobiia > Verrucomicrobiales > Akkermansiaceae > SW10. Next base: position 172,540 of record JBMHCQ010000009.1, on the reverse strand, counting down.
AATTTGCACACGGAAAAAATCATCGCTGACCGCAAGGTCTTCTTTCTCGATCTCAAGGAAAACGCGCGTGGTCGGGTGGTGAAGATCACCGAAGATGTTAGCGGCAACCGTGACACCATCATGGTGCCTGCCGAAATCCTTGGAGACTTCATCGAAGCGCTCACTGACATTCAGGCGACCGCGGAAGAGGAGTAATCCCTTTCCTCTCGAAATGAAAGCCCATCGGTTCTACGCCGTCCGGATTCTTGCGCTTATCGGACTCGGGATCAGTCTCTATCTTTTGATCCAGAAGCTCAACGGCACCATCACCTCGATTAAAGGATGCGGTGATGAAGGGGGGTGTGAAAGCGTCCTCGGCTCCAAGTGGTCCCAATGGTTCGGCATTCCCGTCAGTGCCTTTTCCACCCTTCTCTACGGAGCGTTTCTCTGCTGCACCACCCATCCGAAACCCTTCTTCCTGCGATTGGCCGCATTTCTACTGATTGGAGCTGCGATCTGGTTTGTAGGCCTGCAGATTTTTGTCATCAGATCCTTTTGTCCCTGGTGTGTCGTCACTCACAGCGTGGGCTTGCTAACGGCGATTCTGACCTTGCGTTCACTTTCAAAAACCGCACCCACCCAGCAGACCGCACCCTTGGTTTCTCTCACCGTCCTCAGCATGGTCGCGCTCGTTTTGGGGCAGGTCCTGGGGCCCAAACCGGAGACCAACCTGATGACCGAGGAATCACTCTCACCGGAATCTGAAGCGGAGGTCGGAGAGAAGAGCGGACGCATGATCGACATTGGAGGCAAAACCGTTCCCATGGGTGAAGAACCCTTCATTGGACCTCCGGATGCGCCATTTGTGCTAGTGAAATACTTCGACTACACCTGCGGATCATGTCGTGATCTCGAAGGAGACCTGGAGGCTTTGATGAAAAAATATCCTGCTCGAATCGCGGTGATCCTCTCTCCCACTCCGCTGAACCGGACGTGCAATCCGCATGTTCCGGCGAGAGTGAAGGACCACCTGCATGCCTGTGAGTTGTCCCGACTCGGGATGGCGGCCTGGCTCGCGAAGCCAGAGGAGTTTTTGACCGTGCATAGGCTCTTGTTCAGTCATCCGGTGCTTTCGCCAAAGCGGGCTCACGAGGAGGTGGCGGAAATTGTGGGAGAGGAAGCGCTGGCCGAAGCCTTAAAGTCCCCGGCTATCGATACCACCATCAAGGAGAACACCGAAGATTTTAAGAAACTCACCTCCCGCACCGTCAAAATGCCCAAGCTGATGCTCGGAGGAGGAAAAATGATGCACGGATTGGCCCGGGACCAAAAAACCTTCATCCGTCAAGTCGAAGGAGCCTTGAACCTGACGGATCAGTAGCACTTTGGTCGCTTGGTTTTTGAAAAAGCACCTTGCATCGAATTCTCTGAGCCCCTATTCTTCCCGACTATGTCCCCCTCTCATACCCTCTGCCTTCCGTCTGCCATGCTGGCTCTCATTTTTCAGTCCCATGCGGCCACTTTGGGCTTCGACATCATTCTCGACTACACAAATCCTCCGAGCGCGAGCGAGTCAGCGGCCTTTTCAGCCGCTGAAGCCACCTGGGAATCGGTAATTACAGGTTATCAGGATACCGTCACCAGCAATCAGGTAACGATCACCGTTACCATCGAGCCCATCGATGGCGTGAATGGTGTTCTCGGCTCAGCAGGGCCAACCAACGTAAAAGTCACTCCCAATTTCATCTATTCCAACGCGGGAAACATGACCTTTGACAGTGCGGACACTGCGAATTTGGAGACCGCCGGTACTTTCGATGACGTGATCCTCCACGAAATGGGCCATGTTCTGGGAATTGGGACTCTCTGGAGCAGCAGCGCAGTTGGTATTCCGGGGCGTCAGGAACTTTATGTCGATGGTTCTGGTCAATACACCGGAGCGGCTGGAGTCGCTGCTTACAATGCCGAGTTTGCTCAATCGGGGGCTTTTGTCCCCGTGGAACTCGCAGGAGGACCTGGCACCGCAAATGGTCACTGGAACGAAGTGGATGGCGGAGCCGGACTGACTGGAATCGTAAGCATGATCACCGGTCAGGATTTGCGAGACGAGTTAATGACGGGGTGGCTAAATGCTCCCCTTTTCATGAGTAATCTCACAATCGCAAGCATGCAGGATATCGGATACAACACGACCGAACTTCTTGCGGTTCCGGAGCCTTCCACCGTCGCCATCCTTGGTCTGGGGGCAGCTCTTTGCTTCCGGCGCCGACGAAGGTAACGCGCTTACTTCACTCGTCATCCCCTAGAAAAAAGGAGGCTCATTGCAGCTTCCCTTTTTCATGCGGAACGTCTGGTCTCACCCAATAATTGTGAACCACTTGAAGGATCTTCAACTGGGGTTCACCGGAATGGTCCTCGGACCACCGCAGGATCACATTCACCGGATGGGGAACCGAAGGAGGCACAAAGCGAGCCAACTTCCGCGCAGCAGGGCTTTTCCGCTCGATAAACGTCATCGCTTTGTCTTTCTGACCTCGAAAGGAAACCTCAAAGGTGCGATACTTTTCATCGGAAATCGCCCATTCTGATGGAGCCGGAATCCCAGTAAGAACCACTCTCATCTGCACGGGTGCCGCGGGCTTCTTAAGCAAGAAATCCTTCCACAAAAGCGCCCCGTAGCCCACGCTTGCCTCCCAGTCGATGAGAAAGCCGGATGCAGCGGGAGAGAGGAGAAAGGTCCAGAACTTCCCGGGTGAGGGATCCGTGGCAACTCCGGCATAAAGGGCTCTTCCCTCCAAGGCATAAGGTTCTATTTTGCATCTTCCCCCGTAGCCAGTGGGAGGTGCCGATCCGGAACGACTGTAATATTCCTCCAGTTGAGAGAGGCGGTCTGATCCACCGATAAGAAAATTGCAACGCTCCTCGTGGGTCTTGGCCGACATGAATCCCGAAATCACCCGTTCCGCCTCAGCCTTGATTTCCTCGGCACTCGCCGACACTTCAAATCCGGGCTCCCTCCGAGATTCTGCCGCCGATTGTTCCGGGGCCTTCGAACGAGTGACCGCATCAATAATCGTTCCGAAAATTCCAGCCAAAACAAGGATCGTAATGCCCCTCATTAACCGACGGGAGCTCCCCCCCTCTTCTTCTTTCCAATCCTCCTCGGGATCGGATGGCGCAGATTCATTCTCCACAGCGCGACTTTCCTCAAAGTGATGATAAACCCTCCCCCTCCGGTCCTCGGCACGGAGACGCCCAGATTCGACCTCCTCCGTTTCTTCACTCATGACACGACCACCGTAGGTTTGCAGGCGCCACCCCACAACCAATAAGGTGATTCAATCATGGAAATGACGTCGACATCGTGAAAGGCTTCCGCGACCCTCCATGTAAACTAGTAACACAAGATGAAAGGCAAATTAATCTTCGCAATCTTCCTTATTTTGGCGGTGCTCCATCAGGATATCTGGAACTGGGATAAGGCCGATCTGGTCATTGGCTTCATGCCCATCGGGCTTTTCTACCACGCGATGTATTCCTTGGTGGCGGCCTCATTCTGGGCGCTTGTCATCAAATTTGCCTGGCCAACTCACCTCGAGGAATGGGCCGAGGGTAACGACGAACATTAAGAGGTCATGGCAACTGTTTACGTTATCGCAATCTACCTTGGACTACTTCTGGGACTTGCCCTCTTTTCCAAGACGCTCTTCCGCGGGACCTCGAAGGACTACTTTGTCGCCAGTCACTCCATCGGGCCCTTCATGCTCCTCATGTCGGTCTTCGGGACCACGATGACTGCGTTCGCGCTGGTGGGCTCCACCGGAAAGGCGTTTGAGCGCGGGATCGGGACCTACGGCCTCATGGCCTCCTCATCCGGACTCATCCATGCCGCATGTTTCTTTCTCATCGGGATCAAGCTCTGGGGCATCGGAAAACGCTACGGATACGTCACCCAGATTCAGTTCTTCCGCGCCCGCTTTGAGTCTAAAAAATTCGGATATCTTCTCTTCCCCATCCTGGTCCTCCTCGTTATCCCCTACCTTCTTATCGGCATCATCGGAGCTGCTAAAACTATTGTGGGAGTCACCGGAGAAAAGGTCACCCCGAAAGGAACACTTCCCGGCCTCTTCCCCGAGTGGACCGACAATGGAGCAATTCCTCCCTGGTTCACCGGACTGGTAATCAGCGCGGTCGTTCTCACCTACATCTTTGCCGGTGGATCGCGTGCTGCCGCTTGGGCCAACACTTTCCAAACCCTTGTTTTCATGGTGATGGGGCTGCTCGCTTTTTATCTCATCTCGGATCGCCTCGGCGGTTTGAATGCCGCGATTGAGCAGGCCCAAGACTCCCACAAGGTCCGCACCCTTTCCCACGGAGGAGAAGTCGGTACCGCACCGCTGACCTTCCTGACTTACATGTTCATCCCTCTCAGTGTGGGAATGTTCCCGCATCTCTTCCAGCATTGGCTCACGGCCAAGAGCGCAAAAAGCTTCAAGCTCACGGTGGTGGCACACCCGATCTGTATTGCCATCGTCTGGGTCCCTTGTGTCTTAATCGGCATTTGGGCAACAGGGCTTTTCCCTCAGGGAACTCCCAGCGGAGCGATTTTGGCAAAAACCGTTGGCGTGCTCGTCAAAGACCCCGTCATCGTGGGACTCGTCACCGCCGGTATTCTCGCCGCAATTATGTCGTCCCTTGATTCCCAGTTTCTCTGTCTCGGTACAATGTTTACCAATGACATCGTGCTTCACGGGGCGAAGAAAGAATACACCGACAAACAGATTCTCTTGATGGCACGGGGGTTCATTGTGGCGATCGTCATCCTGACCTACATCTTCGCGCTCCTACTCTACAATAAGAGTATTTTTGATTTGGCGGTCTGGTGCTTCTCAGGATTTGCCGCGCTGACGCCCTTGGTCATCGCCTCTCTTTACTGGAAACGCGCGACTAAGCTGGGGGCTTATGCCTGCGTGATCTCGGTCTTTGTCAGCTGGCTCATTTTCTTCAGTCTCTCGGGCTTCGGGGGCGAATACTTCGTATTCGGAGGTGTGGTGCCTGCCGCAATCATGTGGATGGTCGGAGCCACCGCGATGGTGACCGGATCCCTCCTCTCCAAGCCTCCGAGCGCGGAAACACTGGCAAAGTATTTCTAAACCGAAACTGAATCGCTTCGACTCTCTCGGGAGAAGCGATCGCCTCAAAGCCCACAAAAAAGACTCAAGCCCTTGCTCGGAATAATTTCTTTCAAGGGCTGAGCTGGGACGTCGCACAATTCCGAGGTCTACTTCCTCTGTGGAAGAAGTTTGGTAGCGACAGCAGCCACTTCCTTCTTTCCATAGCGGTGGCCGTTGACAATTTCAACGAGCTTTCCTTTCTTGTCCCGAGCGACAATTCCGTGCCCTTTGAGCTTCGAACTCTTAATGTCTTTGGCGCTTTTCGGATCGGTCGCCAGAGCATTGGTGAAGGTGATTTCTTTTCCTTGTGTCTTTTTGAGATCATTCACGATGACCTTAATCTTGGCGCACATCGGTCATCCATCGAAGTAATAGAAGGTGAGCGATGGCTGGCTGGCCTCCGCAGCCTTCTCGGCCTTCGGAGCCTCTTTCTCTTTTCCCTGCTGGGCGGAAAGAGGAGCCGCGAGGCAGAAACTGGTCAGCAAAAGAAGTGGGATCTTCATCTTGCCAAAATAGGGCAAGTCGAGAATTAGGCAATGAGGGAATCAAGGCAGGAAATCGAAACCTTTTGTTTGAATACTTCCACGAGCTTTTCATCCATCAATTCATAGTCATCTGAAATCCCCAGAACGGTGATTCGCTTGCCCTTAAGCCGGAATCCGAAGCATTCGTTGAGCTGCGCCCAGTAGATGGCTTCCATGAGCACAAGGTGATGCGCCCCCTCAAGATGCTTGCACGTCACTGGCACCTCAGCATCGCTTCCCGTTCCCGCTGAATCAACCACGACTCCGGGATACCGAGAGAACACCTCTTCGGCAGTCGGACTACGCAGCTGATTGCGCGTGAGGAGATAAAGATAAAGCGCTTCATCACGTCCCGCAAAAAGTGTTTTGCACGATCTGCGCTGGCTCAGGAGATCGCTCGAATTCCGCATTCTCAGCTTGCTCGTCGAAGGGACGAGAAAGAATGGCATGCAACCGGTGGAAGAGCGAAAAATCCCCCTTTTCTGCCGCAGCAATCACTTCCGCGATCCGATGATTACGCGGAATGAAAATTGGGTTGGTTTGGCGAAGAAGCTCATGGTCAGGCGACTCCTCCTGCCAGTGCTTCCACCAGCTGCGCGCGGAAGATTCCTTCTTAAACTGTTTCAGAAACTCCTCTTCACCGTTCGCAAGATGCCGGAACACCAAGGTGAAATCTGCCTCATCCCGTTCCATGAGATCCAGAAGGCCTTGTACCAAAGCCCAATCGCAGTGCTCAAGACCCAGCTTCTGAGCAAAGACCTTACGCTGAGCTTCGTCAAAAAGACCCGAAAACTCCTCCAGAACTTCTGTGGCCGCCGCAACCGCTTTTTCTGAATCATCATCAATAAGCGGTAGAAGAGCCTCAGCCAGCCGGGTCAGATTCCATTGCGCAATCCCCGGTTGATTCCCGAAGGCATAGCGTCCGCCTCGGTCGATATAGCTGAACTTTTTTTGCGGATCAAAGCGATCCATAAATGCGCACGGTCCGTAGTCGATCGTCTCACCGGACAAGCTCATATTATCGGTATTCATTACGCCATGGATAAACCCCACCCCCATCCACCGGGCCACCAACGAAGCCTGTTTTTCCATAACTCCCCGAAGCAAGCCAAGCGCGTTTTCAGCCTCTGGATAATGACGGTTATTGGCATAAAAAACGAGCTGACAGAGACTTTCGTGATCATGCCGCGCCGCAAAGTATTGAACGGTTCCAATCCTCAGATGCGAACTGGCCACCCGAGTAAAAATTCCGCCAGCTTCCGGCGCTTCACGCAGCACCTCTTCTCCACTGGTCACTGCTGCGAGCGCACGGGTGGTGGGAATTCCCAATCCGTGCATGGCCTCTGAAACGAGATACTCTCGCAGCACCGGCCCCAGGGCGGAGCGGCCGTCGCCGCGCCTGGAAAAGGGAGTGCGCCCTGCTCCTTTGAGCTGAATATCTTTTCCACCAATTTCCCCTAAAAGGATCGCACGACCGTCGCCGAGCTGAGGATTAAAGTGCCCAAATTGATGACCGGAATACGCCATGGCAAGTGGCTCCGCGCCCTCAGGGAGCAAATTCCCCGAGAAAACCTCGCGCGCTTCCTCCTCCGAAATCTCGATTCCAAGTTGCTCGCCTAATTCCTCATTGTAGGCCAGAAGCACGGGCCGGGCTACGGGCGTTGGCTCAACCCTCTGATAGAACCCATCCGGGAGGCGCGCATAGGTATTCTCGAAAGGAAAATGCATTGTTAGGCCCCGAGGGGAATAGCGGAAGGAACGTCAGGCGACAAGAACCTTGCGCTGGGCCTTGGCCCCTCACAAGTCCGGCGATGAAATTGCAGAGTCCATAAGGCAAAATAGCCGCTTTGCCACGCTTCCACCGAGAAGCTCATTCGCCCCTTTTTCCGGATCTGGTGCAGGGCATCTTACCTCGCTTGGGCGATTCGCACTCTTAAAAAACTCTCTCCAAGCAACCTTCACCACGGGATCACTGATCCCAATCAATAGGAGGTTCACTTTTCGCCAGCAAGGGGTAGTCAAACCACCACAAATGATCCAACGCTGTGACTTTGGGATATTGGCCATCTTGATCCCAGACAAGGCGCAGCTGAACCGGGAGACGCATTTTTCGCCCGTGCAAGGCCTTAAGAAGATCCATACATTTCTGGGCTTCTGGCGCAATCTTAGCCCGAAACTGAATCTCTCCATTCAGATCGGTCAGGAGTGCGAATGGCTGGGGATCCTCTCGGTCAAATTCATCATCAAATTCGGATGGATCAAGCTCTTCCAATTGAATCACCGGCCCTTTCGTGGGCTTCACAACTTCAGGTTGGATCATGAAACGCATTTTCTGGGGTTTTTCAGGTTTTTGGGCTGAAAAATCATGATAGGAAAGTTCTCCATAGGATACTGAACAAGCCCAATCCACCCGCATTTGATCTCCTGATTCAAGGGCAATGAACTGATGCACCACCTCATCATGATCCGCGGCAAAGATCGCGAAATAAAAGAACTCCGCGATCGCGTTTGGAACGACTTTAACAACTTTCTGAAAGCCCTTGGGAAATCGATTTTCTGGACGACCATAATAATCCTGAAGAAGAGGCAGTTGCTGATCACCCCCCACGAGAAAGGCCGTGGAGTCTGCCAGGCTTTCGGCCTCCATGAATCCACGGATTGCCTCCAAGGCAGCATCTTGAAGTTCTTCCATTGAGGAATCTTCGACAAATTCGCTCAGGCGGACTTCCGCTCCCTCAACACTGGCGACTTCTTGCCCCGTCAGCGAAGATAAGCTAGGGGAAGGAGAAAAGCGTAAATACAATGCCCCCAACGCCATGACTAAAAGGACGATCCCTCCGAATGCCACGATATTCAATCGAGCATTCCTTTCCTTCCCTTCATTCAGGGAATCGGGATCTTCCCATTCCCCCTCGCGATTTTCATAGGCGTCCCCCACGGCTTCCACAAAGCTTACCTTCAAAAAATCGAGCCGTCCGCTTCTTCGCATTCTTGCGGCTGCGGATTTTTCGGGGAGTTGAGAATCTGAGGGCTTGGAGGGAGGAGTTGGAGTCATTTTTTTTGGGGGGGTGTTTCGGACCGGGTCCGTTACTTGAAAAGGCCCGCTGAGGAGACGCAATCCCCTTCAATGGCCCATTATCAGCTCCCTAAGTTAAAAAAATTTGAGTTTGGGCCAGAACAAAATCCTTGGGCAATGAGGAGGTTCATAGAGTGCCGAGCCCTTACAAGGTAGGGCAAAGAGATCCTCCGCCCGAAGAAAGCCCCCTTTCCCTCTGATCAGACCAGAATCTCAAATCGACGATTCGTTCATCCCAAAAATCGAAGGGGGTTTTCGAGCGGTGCCACTCCGCTCAGCGATATTTCCATTGTCACCCTCCCAAAAACGGCGCATTGTTACCACCATACAAGTGGGGGCGTTTTGGTTTCGACTGGATTCTGGCAACGCTGGCTGCATGTAGAGGTTGATCGGCTGGCCTCTTTAAAAAGCCGTTCAAAACAATAATTGCAGACTCTAACGAGCTCGCACTTGCTGCTTAATTGACAGCAACGCCCCAATCCTGATGCCTGTTAGGGTGCGGGGCGACGCCTGAACAGGCTGGCTAGCTGAGCCGGGGATCCGGGCAAGGCAGCGAGAATCCACAGGATCATCGGTTGAGAGAACGGGCCGGATGAGGCTCTCTCTTCTTAAAGCAGCAAACGTCTGGCTAAACATGTAGATGCTTTCGTGAAAAGTCTCCAGGACACGGGTTCAACTCCCGTCGCCTCCACCATTTTTCTGACGATCTGTTTTTCAGATTGTCCGCCCTATCGCGGCTGGTAGTTTTCATCTCAGGAACTTCCATCTATGAAAACCGTTTACTGGCTTGGCATCATTACCTTCCGCTCCGTCCTCACCGCCCTTTTTGGCTTTCGAGTGATCGGAAAAGAAAAGCTCATTCAGGAAGGTGGAGTGCTCGTCGCAGCCAATCACGAAAGCTTCCTCGACCCACCCCTTCTGGGTATCGCTTATGATTCGGAGATTAACTACCTCGCCCGAAAAACCCTCTTTAAAGGATTCTTCAAGTGGCTCTACACCCAGTGGAATGCCGTTCCAGTCGACCAAGAACGCCCGGATATGAGCAGCCTCAAACGAATCATCAAAATCCTCCGAAGCGGTGAACGAGTCGCGATATTCCCCGAGGGCTCCCGCACGTTGGATGGGGATCTTCAGCCTGCTCAAGCCGGCACCGGATTGATCGTGGCAAAGAGTAAGGCGGTTGTTCAACCCGTCCGCATCTTTGGTGCACGTGAGTGCCTGCCTCGCGGAAGTGGCCGTCTTCGCCGTGCTCCCATCACCCTTGTCATCGGCGACCCGATTCAATTCACCGCCGAAGAGCTCTCCGCCAAAGGCCGGGACGGGTATCAAAAAATCGCAGACCGGATCATGGCAGAGATTGCAGAGTTGCATCTTCCCTGTTAGGCTTTTGTCACTAGATTTGAACGATTGAATCTTCCGTAACACCAAATGGTAAGCCTTTCTTGAGGACACACCCCCCATCCCCCATGAGCCAACACATTCAATGCCCGGCCTGCCGCCGTAAATTTCAGGCCCGCGATGATCTCACTGGTAAAATTGTCGAATGTGGTGCCTGCGATCATCGCTTCTCGGTGAGTCTGGAGCACGTGATCCACGAAAAGCGGAAGTTCTATCCTGGCGAGCATGCTGATGCTGGACTTGAAGGCTTTGGACGGATGCCCATCAGGGAAGATCTCCCTGTGAATTTCCAAACGGCATCTTACACTGAACAGCCTGATCCAGCCGTGATCCAACCTCCCAGCTACGGCCAATCAGTTGCCCTGACTGCAGGACTTTTCGGAATCATTGGCTTCACCCTGCTCTTCCTGCTCGCGAGTGGTGAGGGTCAGGCTTTCACCGATGTGGATCTCTTTCAACGACTCACTCTCGGAGCTTTTGTCTCCATAATTGGATCGGCCCTGATCATTTTTGGGGCGAAGAACTGGAAAGCCCGTGCCGGTGTCCTCTCCGTGGTACTTTCCTCAGGCCTTCTCGCTCTCATCTACTTTCGCCCGATTCATTTTACTCCTTCCAGTCATCAGACAAATGTTGCGGTTTCCGAGGAAACGGGCCGCGCTCTTTCCCCACGCGATACCGGAGAAGAAAAATCTGATGAAGAAGAATATCTTCTGAAAATCGGACACTCCAAAATCATCGAGTTCGTGGAACGAAACACCGACCCCGATAAGGGCATTGATGGGCGTCAACGCGTCATCGGGATATATGCCCATCCCGTAACGAACAGTTCTTACAACACAATCGAATCTTATCTCAAACGGCGTCTCTCTCTTGATTCCGATATTCCCATTTACCGCTACAAGCGCAATGACAGCAAAGACAGCCTCATTGTCATCGCGGGAACACGGTTGAATTTCGATCTCGTAGCCGGAGTCTGCGAGCAGCTAGGTAATGTTGCGACCCTTCCGAGCCGACGCGTCATTGACCTCGGAGTGAGTAAGACCGTCTTCTCTGATCCCTCACCAGAGGAAATGCGCAAATTGATCGAACCGGAAAACGAACTTTTCTGTATCTCGAATCTCAATGAGATGGACCACCCGAATATCGACCGCGTGATCTCTGCAGTTCAACGGCTCACCCAAATCCCGGACGAGGTGCAGATGCGCTACAAGCCGAAAATTGCCTCTCGCCTGGCCACCCTCATCGCCACTGAACAAGACGAAGAGCTCATTGAGGAATGTGGTAAGGCACTCCGAAAGTGGGGCAAGGACAACCCTGCCATCGTCAAAGATCTTACCACTTCCGTGATGAAGCAGCTAGAAAAGGAGGAAACACTCTCTCGCTCCCTCGTGCATTTCCTCATTGAAAACCAAAGTGAGAAATCACTCGTCATCGTTGATCGCATATGGTCAAAGAATCCCAACCAGTGGTCCGAACAATATATAAGTCTCGGGGCTCAAGCCGAAGAGCGCCTCCTCTTCCATTTTCAAAACTCACCGGACAATCTTCGGAACAACGCCGTAGTCCTGCTCAGACGAGTCGGCACCCAAAAAAGTATCCCTCCTCTTCAGAAGGCACTCCGGGGGACCAACGATGGGTTTGACATTTCAATCCAACGGGCTATCGACAGCATCAACGCCCGCTAGTCGGGTGCAGCTGACTCCCTTTTTCAAAACGCCGCTGTGGCGGAATTGGTAGACGCGGCGGATTTAAAATCCGCTGATCCTAGATCGTGCGGGTTCGAGTCCCGCCGGCGGTATTTTGAAAGAAGGATGAACAGGAAGAATCAAAAACCTTCCTAGGCATTGGGAAGAGTGAAGCCTTCGCGATAATGCTCGCGATCAAGTTTGGTGACTGCTTCAGCATGTTCCCCGGTGACATTTTGGCCATCGGTGGTAAGGACGATCCCAGTCTTTGGCTTCACATCCGCCAGCCCGTTGGCGGTAAGATGCTCGCTCATCCGATCTACGGCATCCTGGGCGGCAGGAACGCGTTCAGCACTGGCAATGAGCTCCTCTTGCGACACTTCCTTCCCCAGCGTGAGGGCGTGAGTTCCGAGGTGAGCAATGGCCGAGGAATAATGACCATTCTTTGCTCCACGGATAATCTCCTGCTTTCCGGCCAAGGAATCGTCGATGAACTGATGGATGGCATTTCCGCCTCCATTGAATTCCTTGATTCTCTTCCCCGAGGCATCAAGGACCTGGCACTTTCCGGAGTGACCTCCGATGATTTTTCCGCCCTCATATTCGAGAATATTTCCGATCGTGACACCTTCGTAGTCGGGCATCCCGTGTTTCCAATCAAGGTCCTTTTTCGGAAGCCCTCGAACCTCGAAAAGAATGGGTGCCATTCCCTCGGTGTAAGCAAAGACGGCTTGTGTGTTGGCGGTATCACCATCGTCATCGTAGCCGAATCGTCCTCCGGCAGTGAGAATGACTTCCGGGTGGCTCATCGGGTCGCCTTGCGCCCAACGGCAGACATCCAACTGATGCGGGCCCTGATTCCCGAGGTCTCCATTGCCGTAGGGAGACTGCCAATGCCAATCGTAGTGAAACTGCCTGCGACGCACCGGGAGGATCTGGCGCGGGCCGGACCAGAGGTCGTAGTCGACCGTTTTCGGCGGCGCAACTGGAGCCGCAACTTTTCCGATGGAGCGACGCGGCTTGTAGCAAAATCCACGAGCAAGCGTGAGTTTCCCGAGATGCCCTTCACCGACCCAAGCGAAAGCCTCATGCCACGCCTTTTCACAGCGACGTTGGAATCCGTGAGCGATCACCACGCCGTATTGCTGTTGTCCGGCGGCAAGCTTTTCACCCTCCCACACATTGTGCGAGACCGGCTTCTCAAGATAAACGTGTTTCCCGCTGGCTGCTGCGCAAAGAGCAATGAGAGAGTGCGTGTGGTTGCAAGTTGCGATGCACACCGCGTCGACCTCCTTATCTTCACAAACCTTTCGGTAGTCCGTGTAAGTCTTAAGATTGTCGAGCTGATGCCGCTTGGAAAGTTCCTTCTTCCGGCGGTCGAGCTGATCAGTATCGATATCACAGAGCCCGACGAGTTCCGCATTTTTATGGGAAACAACGGCTCCGATGTGGCTGCCTCCACGCCCTTTGATGCCAATGACTACGACCCGCAGCCTACCATTCGCCCCTTGCGCACGGGCATGAGGGGCAAGGAGGGAAAAAGTTCCAGCATAGAGCGAAGAGCGGAGAAGATGACGGCGTTTCATTGTTTCGAGAAGTTATTGAATTGGTTGGCAAGCTGCTTGGCATCAAAAGAACCGTGTTGAATGATGAGGCGATAGCGTTGGGTGAGGGAAGCACCTTTTTTGAGCGCAAAATCTCCCAAGCGGGGCTGATCTTTTTTCTTTTCAAAATCGTGCTGCCCGAAGGGATTGGCAGCGAGCAAACCATAGTCACGGGCATGCCACCAAGTCGGATGCCGGAGATTCTTGGGATGATCCATGAGAGCAACCACGGTGTTGATTCCCTCGGAGTCAGGCCCGTGATAAGCCACCCAAGCCGCCCGCTTGCCCCAGGCATCGCCATTCTCATGACCTTCGGAATTTTGAATCGAACCCTTCGCAACCTTTCCCTTAAGCCGAAGACTGGGCGTGAGACGAATTGCCATGGAACCCTCCTTGGTATCGCCGAATGTGACGTCTTTGACTGCCCTTAACGCGGAAGTGAAATCAATGGTGAAAGTCTTTTCGGAGAGGGAAAACTGATACCTGCGGGATTCGAGGAGGAGAGCCTCCCCATCATGCTCCCAGACAAGCTTCGCCGTGAAGGAATTCGCGGTAACATTTTCGAAAGACTTAAGGACAATATTCGAAGGGGGGGCATTCTTAACCCGATGCCAAAAATCATGCCCATTGACACTTCCATGAGAAAACCAAGCCGAAATGTGATGGGGGTGATCAGTGGCTTCGCCGGGGGCTCCCTCCTTGAAGGGATAATGTCTTGTGACCGAAGTACCGTTTGGGCCCACGAGCGGATAGAGACAAGGCACCTGACGGTCTGTGCGAAATTCGGTGATCAATTTTTCCCCATCCAATACTTGCATCGAAGTTCCCTTTTGCTCCAGCCTAAGCGCGGCAGTGAGGGGTAGAGCCAAAATCAAAAAGAGGATTAATCGTTTCATGGGCCACTTAAATACAGGACTTTGATTGGGGAAATTTCGTTTACCTGCGAAAAGGGCGGGATTTTGGGAATAGAATCCGGCAAGGCTTCTCTCAACTTAAAGCACCAATTCAACCAAATGGACGAATTTCAACACCTTGTGGACACCCACTACCAAGCCCTTTATCGGTTTGGGTTCTCTCTCGCCAAAAATCCGGATCGGGCTGCCGACCTCGTGCAGCAAACCTTCTGCATCTGGGCTCAAAAAGGGCATCAGCTAAAGGACCGAAGCAAGGCCAAAACTTGGCTTTTCACGACGCTCTACCGGGAATACCTTAGCCAAGCACGTCGGTCCCAACGCCATCCGGAAGCGGAAATCGGCGAGGTCGAACACGAACTCCCCGGAACTGAGGATCAAGCCGACCGCCAGATGGATGCGCAGCAAGCCGTCGATCACCTGAGCCAATTAGACGAAACTTTTCGGGCACCACTCACTCTCTTTTACCTCCAACAGCACAGCTACAAGGAAATCGCAGACATTCTTGATGTGCCCATCGGCACCGTGATGTCGCGCATTTCGCGTGGAAAAGAACAACTCCGTAAAAAAATGTCTCAGGAGCCTTCAAGTGCTCCCAAGAAGATCGTCAATTTCCAGCCCGAGACCCTGAAAAAGACCAATGGATAAGGAACAGGCCAAATTTATTCTCCAGAGTTTCCGCCCGGATGGAGCGGATGCCAAGGATCCTGATTTCGCGGAAGCACTTGAGCTTGCCACGGAGGATCGTGAATTGGGCGAATGGCTCACTCAGGAACGAGCCCGTGATGCGGCATTCGCCTCGGCGCTTTCGGAAATCCCCATTCCGGATGATCTGCGGGAGGCCATCTTCGCAATGTTCAGCGAGCAAGGACCTGGTCCTGAGTTGACCGAGTTTGACTCCGCCTTTGTCGGGGCACTCGCTTCGGTCACGCCTCCTTCGGGATTACGTGATCAGATTCTCAACGCCATGGAGGTCGAGCGAAAGGTCGTTCGCCCTCAAGGGCCTTCCTGGAAGAAATGGACACGGAGAATCGCGGTTACGGCCGCAGTGCTTACCATTGGAACCGTGGGGCTCTTCAAATTCGCAACACCAAAGGAGATCGCAGGTGAATCACCTCAACAGCTTCACCAGTCTGCGATCGCCATGATCCAGTCTCCCCTCTTCTCGCTCGATCTCAAGGATGCCCGGCAAGAGCGGCTCTTCGATTGGCTCAAAGGCGAAAATCTTCCTTCCCCGGAGAAACTCCCCGAAGGGCTTGCTGATCTGGACGGTGTGGGATGCAAGTATCTCGAACTGGGAGACCAGAAAAAGAGAGCTTCCCTCATTTGCTTCCGTCACTCGGACGACACCATAGTCCATCTCGTGATGCTGAGAAAGCAAGACCTGCAGGACGCCAACCTCCCTGCTCTGGCTGAAGCCGCCGGTCACTGCGCCGGGTGCGAGGACAAGGGCTGGGCAACCACCCAGTGGACCGATCAGGAGTATGCTTTCCTCATGCTTGGCCAGATGGAGCCGACACAGCTGGCTGCTCTCTTCGAGTAAATCCGATTTAAGATCCCAACGAACCGATTTCAACGGTCACTTTCCCAGGTGACCGTTTTCTTTTACCTACGGGAATCCTGACGAGCGCGCACTTTTTCACGCTGAATAAAAAGAGGAAGAAGCTTCTCTTCAATCCAGTCAAAACCCGCCTGTACGCCATCCTTTTGATAGACGCGACCGATCTCAGCTTCCACCGAAGTCGGATTACCAACGATCCTCAAAAAGTCGTTCGAAGTAAAACGAATGAAGGCCTCACCATCAATTTTTCCCTTCTCACGCAACAACCACTCGCGGACGTAGAGAGCCAAAATGGCATCGCCAACCCACGCTTCCTCGCGTTCCTGGTCAATTTCTTCGGGAGTCCGTCTCATAAGTCTTCTCCCGGTTGATAGGCGGGATCCGGAAAAAAACACGGCTTTTTTATCCTGCTTCGCCCCTCCTACCTTCCCTCGGGCGAAAATATCACTTTGCGGGATTCCCGCATTTTTTCACGCAAAGCGTCCTCGGAATCCCGATCCCAGTAGCCGGTATCAAGCTCGATAAAGACGCTCGAATACGGCAGCGCGGTGTTTGTCTTGATCACCAAAACGGCAAACTTCCCTGAATTTCTCTGCGCCAAAAGAGCGAGTGAATCGTGATCCATCTCACGGACCGCGTGCCCGTGCAGCGCCTTCTTGAGGAGTTTACGATACTCATCAATGCCCGGTGCCCGATCATTCTCCACGAAAGGCAGTTCCCGTGCGGTGTTAAAAGTAGGAGTGACATTTTGAGAGTGATCGAAATAATCGACCACAAAATCCAGCACCTTCGGAATCTCAGCGTCGATATGCACCGTGCGGACTCCACGCCCTGAATGAGACGGAAAAGAAGACTCGGAAATAATCACCCAATTCCCAATTCCTATCGGGCGAAGCTCTCCCGAAAGAGCCATACCCCAAACCGGCGGCAATGGTGGTTCAGGAGAAGCACCACAGCCGGTCAGCCCAAAACAGGCAGCAGTAAGAGGCGCTAGGACGGCAAAACTTTTCATCACTGATACGATCGCTCTCTGAATTCTACTCCGGACAGGCTGTCCATCAAGCCTCAGAGAATACGCAATCACACAAACGGAATTATCGTCCACGACCCAAGGAACGGGCAAAGCCCGATCGGACATACGCGAATTTCCCGCTTGCCAGAACCGCTCCCCTCGTAAAGGGTATGCAAAATTATGCAACGGATTGCCTTCCTCCTCTTTCTTGCTCTCTCTTATTCCGCCATCGCGGCGACTCCCGCCGATAAAGCGCAAAAGCTTCTCCAGACCCTTTCTGTCGAGGAAAAGGTCGGCCAGATGACTCAAATCACGATCACCGCACTTGAAGGTGAGACGGGCAAATTTGATCCTGCCAAGCTGAAGACCGCGATTGCCGGTCATCACATCGGCTCCATTCTCAATGTTCCTAACCCCGGTGCACCAAAGCCAGATCGTTGGGCGGAAGTGATGAAAGAGATCGAAGCCGCCACCGCCCTGACCGACAAGAAAATCCCAATCCTCTACGGAATTGATTCCATTCACGGTGCCAGCTACACCGATGGTGCCACTCTTTTCCCTCAGCAAATCGGACTCGCAGCCACCTGGAATCCAGAAATCGTGGAAGCAGGGGCCCGCGTCTCTGCTTACGAAACCCGCGCATCTTCCATCCCCTGGGTCTTTTCCCCCGATCTCGATCTCACCCGCAATCCCCTCTGGCCCCGCATTTGGGAGACCTTCGGCCAGGACACTTATCTCTCCTCCCGCTTGGGTGAGGCCATGGTCAAGGGATTCCAGGGAAACGATCTCACTGCCAAAAACAGTGTGGCCGCCTGCGTGAAACACTTTGTCGGCTATGGCAGCCCCACCACGGGTCGCGACCGCACCCCTTCGATCATCCCTGATCGCTTTCTGCGTCAGTATGACATTCCCATTTTTCAGGCTGCGATCGATGCCGGTGCCCGCACCATCATGATCAACTCCGGCGAGATCAACGGAACACCCGTTCACGCCAGCAAAAAACTTCTCACTGACATTCTTCAAGGTGAAATGGGATTTAAAGGTGTCATCCTGACCGACTGGGAAGACATCATCTACCTTCACAATCGCCACAAGGTCGCAGCCACAATGAAGGATGCCGTTCGCATCGCAGTCAACGCCGGCATCGATATGTCCATGGTCCCAAACGACTACAGCTTTCACGAGCACCTCGTTGCTCTCGTCAAGGAAGGCACCATCACCGAGGAGCGCATTGATAAATCCGTTCTCAAAATCCTCACCCTCAAATACGAGCTCGGCCTCTTCGATCGTTCACTCGCAGCCAATGCCAAAGACTACCCGGACTTCGCCTCCGAGGAAGCCACCGCGCTTGCTTATCAGGCTGCCGTCGAGTCCATCACCCTGTTGAAAAACGACGATATCCTTCCGCTCAAAAAAGGCGGAAAGGTCCTTATCACTGGTCCCACTGCCAATTCCATGAATGTTCTCAACGGAGGATGGACCTACACCTGGCAGGGCGATAAGAGCGATGAATGGGCCGAAGAAAAGCACACCGTCCTCGAAGCCTTTCAGGCGGAGCTTGGAAATGAAAACGTCACCTACGTCCCCGGCACCAAATTTGATGAAGAGATCGATATCGCGGCCGCCGTTGCTGCTGCGAAAGAAGTTGATCACATCATCCTCTGCCTTGGCGAAGCCAACTACACCGAGACCCCTGGCGACATCGATGACCTCCGTCTCGACTGGCCCCAGCAAAACCTCGCCCATCAACTTGCCGCCACCGGGAAGCCCATCATCCTTGTCCTTCTCGAAGGCCGCCCCCGCACCATCAAGGACATTGTCCCCAAGATGAACGGTATCTTCCACGCCTACCTCCCCGGAAACGAAGGCGCCCCTGCCCTTGTCGATCTCATCTACGGAAAGGCAAACCCCAGCGGCTGCCTCCCCTACAACTACCCGCACGCTGCTCATGGCCTCCAGCCTTACAACCGGAAGCACACTCAAAGCCTTCCCGATGACGCGCCCAACTACACCCCGCAATTCGAGTTCGGCCACGGTCTCAGCTACACCACCTTCACCTTCAGCGATCTCAAAGTAGACAAGGCCACTTTCGGAAAATCCGAAACGGTCACCGCTTCCGTGACCGTCACAAACACTGGCAAGCGCGCTGGCAAAAAAGTGGTCCAGCTCTACCTCAGTGACCACTTCGCCAGCATCTCCCCGCAGGTGAAATCACTCCAAGGATTTGAGAAGGTCGACCTCAAACCCGGCGAGTCCCAAACCGTCACTTTCGCCCTCGCCCCCCGCGCCTTCCAGTTCGTTGACCAGAACCAAGAGTGGATCAGCGAAGCCGGCACCTTCACCCTCGCAATCGGCGATCAGAAGCTCGATATCGAGCTCGTGGACTCAACGGTGGACTAAGAACCTCCTTCATTTCACCACCGCACTCCAGTAATCGGCCGCCATTTTTGGGACATCGATTGATCGATAAAGAGTCACCTCGCGTTTCTCATTTTCCAGCGGCGTTACCACTCGAATGGTCTTGGCCATTTCAGGATGAATGAGGGCTTCGACGAGGGCGAGGTCCCACATCACCCACTTGGCCATGTGGGGAGGGGCGTGTTCTTTCCAACGGTCGGTGAGGGCTTGTCCGAGAGGGCCGAGCGCTTTGTTTTTTTCAAAGGTTTCACCTTTCTCAAACATGAGGGGACGCGCGACGTTTGCCGGCATGATGCTAAGCTGAAGGTCCTTTTGGTTGAGGAGAAAGTCGGCAGCGTTGAGATCGCGCCGGACGTTGAAGGAGGATTTGTTCCAGACCTTCTTCTCAAAATCGTAGCGAAACCCGAGGAGGTAGGCATCGAGTCGCGGGGCGATTTCGGGAGCGATGGCAATCGCCGAGGCGAGATTGGTTGAGGCTCCAAGACAAACTACGATGAGCTTTTCGTCCGCCGGAGTTTCCTTGGCGGCCTTAATGATGAATTGAGCAGCTGGCGAATCCTTTGGCTCGAATCCTCCCCAGGGCTTCCCCATCGCTTCGTCAGCTCCGAGCGGAAGCGGCAAGTCGGCGCGGCCAAGGAGTCTGACTAATTTCTCATTCAGCGCCTGGCTCTGATGCACCGTCTTCTCTCCTGACAAGTAGTGAAACCACTGGGTGGAAGTCAGCCCGAGAACCTCAAACTTATCCTGCTTGAGCATCCGCGTGATCGCGTAGAGGTCATCGATCTCATTCGCGGTATCAGCATCCAGCACCATGCGGGGCTTGGCTGAAAGATTTAGGATGGAAAAGCAGAAGAACAGGAGGACGAGTTTCACCGTTCGGACTCTATCGGAAACGCCTCTTATTGGCAGCGACATTTTCAAGCCTGTAAATGCCCGCGCCAATGCTTTCCAAAACACGAAAGATTTCCCCTCAATCAAAGGTAGTTTTCTTCAATGCATCGGGTGCTTTATCTTAGCTTAGCCATGGGCTTTCCGGCGATGGCGTTTCCCGATTCTCCGAAGCCCAAGAAACCCGAACCCGGCCCACATTGGTCCTTTCAAATGCCGGTGGATTCGGGAGTAAAGACCGTGGACGAAGCCATCGTCACCTCGGACCTCAAGCCCACTTCCCGCGCTTCGAAAAAAGTGCTCCTCCGACGCGCTTGGCATGTCCTCACCGGGCTCCTTCCATCCGAAGCTCAGCAGAAGAAATGGCTCGCCGATCCACGCACCGGAAGCGAGTGGATGAAGGCGGTGACCGAGGAAACGCTCGCGGAGTCCAGCTTTGGCGAACGCTGGGCGCGTCACTGGCTCGACGTCGCGCGCTATGCCGACACCAAGGGCGCTGCCATTACTGAGAACGAAAACTACCCCTATGCATATACGTATCGCGATTGGGTGGTGGATGCCTTTAATCGGGACCTTCCCTTTGATCGCTTCGCCCATCTTCAGCTCGCTGCTGATCTGTTGGACGTGCCCAAGTCCGATCTCGCCGCGCTTGGCTTTCTTAATCTTGGCCGCGGCTATCAGGGTGGCCAGCGCCACCTCGTCATCGCCGATCAGATCGATGTTACCACCCGCGGATTCATGGGGCTCACCGTAGCCTGCGCGCGCTGTCACGATCACAAAAGCGACCCCATCCCGACTGCGGACTTTTACAGCCTGCACGGCGTCTTCGAGAGCTCCTCGATGCCCAAGAAGCTACCCATTATTTCACAGCCTCCGGACTCACCGGGCTACCACGCCTTTCAAAAGAAGCGTCATAATCTCGCGCGCAAGGTCCACGAGCATGTTCAGGGCATCGTCCCCGAGTACCAAATTCCCGAAGACCTCTTCAACTTCGACATTGGGAAAGCCAACGGGAAACTCAATCAAATGGGCCGCGAGAAGTTCCGGCGCCTCGTGGGAGCGCTTGCGGACTTTGAAGCGACCTCCCCCTTTGCTCCCGCCCGCGCAATGACACTGGTGGAGGGAAAGCCACGCCAACCCGTTATCTACGAGCGCGGGAATCACCGCGTGAGAGGAGAAAAAGTGCCTCGTCGCTTTCTCGAACTCTTCCGCGATAAAGACGAAATCTTCACCCAAGGCAGTGGTCGTCTCGAACTCGCGCATCGGCTTACCGACGAACGCAATCCCCTCACCGCCCGGGTCTGGGCAAACCGCGTGTGGATGCATCTGACCGGAACCCCGCTCGTCGATTCACCGGGCGACTTCGGAGTGGAATGTGCCAAACCACTTCAACTCCCACTCCTCGATCACCTCGCCCTTTTCCTGATCGAAAACGATTGGTCCACCAAGGTCCTGATCACTCACATCATGAGTTCGGACGCATGGCAAAGATCAAGTAAAGCTCCGCAACAGCACTTCGAGAGCGACCCCGAGAATCACTTCCTCGCCCGCGCAAATCGTCAGCGCAAGGACCTCGAAGCCTGGCGCGATACCGCCCTGCAGGTCAGCGGGCGACTGGACCGTAAAATGGGCGGTCTGCCGGTCGAAATCGACTCCGCGCCTTTCCCGCCCCGTCGCACCATTTATGGGAAAGTCCGCCGCGGATACCTCCCGAGCATTATGCGCGCCTTTGATTTCCCGGGTTCCGAGGAAGCCTCGATGAAGCGCGCAGAAACCATCACTCCGATGCAGGCGCTCTACCTCATGAACAGCCCCTTCTTGCATGGTGAAGCGCGCGCCTTATTCCAGCGAAACAAAACAATCCCTTCCGTTTACGAAGCAGTCCTACAGCGCAAGCCCACCAAGGAGGAGATCACCGCTACCCGGGAATGGCTCGCCCGCGCGAAAAACCATCGCACCGCCGGATCCTGGGATTACGGCTACCTGCTCGAGGGCTCACTCGAATTCCACCCGTTCCCCTTTGCGGGCCAAGGGCGCTGGAGCGGCAGTAAGGACATGCCGGATGCCAAGCTTGGTTGGCTCCATTGGAACAAGCACGGCGGGCACCCCGAGGCCGACAAGGCGGTCGTCACCAGCTGGACCTCTCCTGCCGATCTCACCGTTTATTTCGATGGCACCTTGAACCGCCCCTCCAAGGCGGGCAATGGCATCATCGGAAAACTCATGCGTCCCAACGGAGAAGTCCTTGGGCAATGGCAGGTCAATCCTGCCTCCAAAAAACGAACCAAACGGCTTAAGATCGAGGTCAAAAAAGGCGAGCAACTTTGGTGCGTGGTCGAGAGCATGGGCAACCAAGATTCCGACGGCTTCAACTGGGATCCGAAATTCCTCCGTGGTAAAACCGAAGTGGCCAACGCGGTCAAGGAGTTCACCGGACCGGGACTTCCCCCACGGGCCCAACTCGCGCAAGCCCTCCTCCTCAGCAACGAATTTTTCTACCTCGACTAAGCATGAACCACCACGAATTTGGACACGGCGGTTTCGCCGGCACGCGACGCGATTTCCTCTCCCGCTCCGGGATGGGAATGGCTTCACTCGCGCTCGGTGGAATGCCCTCGATGCTTTCTGCTGGTTCCAGCCCGCTCGCGCCAAAAGCCCCGCAAACGCCGGGGAAGGCCAAGGCCGTGATTCATCTCTTCATGAATGGCGGGCCGTCACAGGTTGACACCTTCGACCCGAAGTCTGAGCTCACGAAATACGACGGCAAAAAAATCCCGCTCGAACTCAAAACCGAGCGCCCCACCGGAGTCGCCCTGAAGTCGCCCTTTGCTTTCAAAAAGTATGGCGAGAGTGGACTCGATGTTTCCGATCTCTTCCCGCGCGTCGGCGCGCATGCCGATGACCTCTGCGTCATCCGCTCGATGCATGCCGAGGTTCCCAACCACGAACCCTCGCTCCTGCTCATGAACTGCGGCGACTCCCGCTTGTCGAGGCCCAGTGTCGGATCGTGGGTCACTTATGGAATGGGCACGGAGAACCAAAACCTCCCGGGATTCATCTCGATGTGTCCCGGCGGCTACCCCGTTTCCCGAACTCAAAACTGGCAATCCGGTTTCCTCCCCGCCGCTTATCAGGGGAATTATGTGAACTCGAAATTCACCGAACCAGAGAAGCTCATCGAGCACATCGTTCCCAAGCATCTCCCGCGTCAGGAACAACGCCATCAACTCGACTTCCTGCGGAACTTAAACGAGAAGCATGCCGAAGAGCGCGGACGCGATTCCGACCTCGAAGCGCGCATCGAAAGCTTCGAGCTCGCCTACCGCATGCAGCTGGAAGCGACCGATGCCTTCGACATTTCCAAAGAGCCGCAATACATCCGCGACCTCTACGGCGACACCTTGCAAGGCCGCCAAATGCTCATCACTCGTCGTTTGGTCGAGCGCGGCGTGCGCTTCGTGCAAGTCTGGCACGGATCCGGTCAACCGTGGGACAACCATGATGATCTCGAAAAGAATCACAAACGACTCGCGGGCGAGTGTGATCAGGCCATCGCCGCGTTGATCACGGACTTAAAAATGCGCGGCATGCTTGATGAAACCCTCGTCCTCTGGGGAGGCGAGTTCGGCCGCACCCCCGTCGTGGAAATGCCCAAGCCGGGCTCCAATGCCGGAAAGATCAACGGACGCGACCACAACCACTACGGCTTCACCGTCTGGATGGCGGGCGGAGGAGTGAAGGGTGGTCACGTCCACGGCGCGACCGACGACTTCGGCTTCCAAGCTGTTGAAGACAAGGTCCACGTCCACGATCTCCACGCCACCATGCTCCATCTCTTAGGCTTCGATCACGAGGAACTCACCTACCGCTACTCCGGGAGAGACTTCCGGCTCACCGATGTCCACGGGAAAGTGATCGAGGAGATCTTGGCTTAGGACCCCGGCCCTCCACCAGGCTCGTCGTTCAGACTTCAGCCTGAGTGGACGCCCTCAAATTTTTCACCAGCACCAAATCGTTTAAAAAAGCCTCCACTTCCTCTCGATCCATCGAATCCCGGTGAATCATCCCGTGAAAGCGAACGAAACGCCGATACCACTCCACATAGCTTTTCTCGGTTGTCAGCACCATCCCCCGACGGCGAATCTCTCTCCGAATTTTCTCCTCAAGGTTCATCGCTACGAAGTACCTCAATCCCGTTATTTTCCACAAGGCGATTTTTAATAGGAGAAAACAAAAAGTTGACCAAGATACAGATTCTTAGCCACCCTCAACGAAAATAACCTACTGTTCGGCGGGGAAATCAGGAACGCTTCCCCAGTTACAAACACGCAGCACCTTTATAATTTTCGCCGGATCGAAATACCCCTAACCAACAACGCGGCAGATCGCTTCCTGGCAATAGGCCGCCACGGGTAGCTAAGATCCACCGACACTACAACGTGAGCGCAAAGAAACGATGCACATTTTCTATGGTCTATTGATGGCGGTTATTGGGCTAATCCTCTTGGCCTTCAGCACGCTCGGAAGAGATATCGTGGTCTACCGGTGGTTAGTTGCCATAGACCGGTACTTTTGGGGAGATCGGGTTCATAGATTCCACCAGTTCTCTGGTGTGATTCTAGTAGTGCTTGGCCTGCTGTGGGCATTCGGGGTGATCTGGAGTGGATCGTGATGTCAAGGAGTGTATGTGACCACGAACTGATACAACAATCTTGCAATGAAACACGCGAACGCATCTCCAATCACGGGACAGAAAGAGCTTGCCCCTCCACAGTCTCAATCGCCCCGCCGCAGAATGATTCTCAGGGGATTCGTCGTTATCCTCACGCTCGCTCTGAGTGTCGCCGGAACTCTCTTCAGGATCTATGGTCTCGATACACAACATGCGAGTCGAGGGAGTATTTGGTGGCCAGAGAGAGGCCGGAATCTGATTCCTCCAACCGCGACCGATATCACCCTACGAAGGGATCTCCTTGATCACTACGCCATCTACACGATATCCGAAAAAGACCTCAACGCTTTCCTCGACAAACGCTTCGCTCGCTTCGGGGAGGCGATCGCTTCTTCCAGCGAGAGATCACCGGCGGACCCCGAGCAATTTGGACGTGCCATCGGTCCGCTCGGATTTATCGTGACCAAGGATACCGTTGTGTATCACGACACCGCGAGTAATGGCGGGGGGCACAGCTATTACCACGACTCGGCCACCGGACAAACTTATCAGGTCTCCGCCTACTGGTAGCATATTCCTTCCCCCCAAAATCGGAATGCCGAACACGCGGGTGGACACCAAGCGCCTAAACGCCTTGGGTCGACATGACATTCTTTGCTCGAACCGGCCTCCAACTCAGAGCTGAAGTCCCCCCTACTTCCCTTTATGCTTGGAGAAGGAATCGATCTGCTTCATGAGGTCCTTCGAGGGTTTGTTCTTCACCGATAAGACGTAAAGTGAGAGACCTGTCTGCTTGCGGAGTTTCGCAAGGCGATTTAAGCCCGGCTCGGTGATGGCATCGTTCAGATCAGAGAACCAATAAATGGCGTCCGCCTTCTGGACAATGACGAGGTCTTCCATAAAGAGCATGACCCGGTCACGTTGCGCCTTCGAAAACGGGTTAACCCCCCAGGTGAGCGCACAGCCGTAGCATTCGCTGAAGATGGCGTGGGGAAAGTCCTTTGATATTTCCTTACGGAGAGGATCAAGAAAGGGCTTCATGCTGCCGGAATGATCGAGAAGCACCCCGAGGTTCTCACTACGGACGTTCACGCCGGCAATGACGGCTTCCTTTTCGCCTTCGCTTTCGCCCTTTTTCCCGGGCTTCTCCTTGAAGCGGAGGTCCTTGAGAACTCCATCACGGGCCACGACAAGCTTCTTGAGAAGGTCTTCGGCTGGCCCCGGGTTAGTGCTGGCGAAGGCTACTTCAAACCCATCCGGCTGCGCTCCAAAAAATGCGACTTCAATCTCGTCAAGCGCCATCTGGGCGGAATCGATCTCGTTATCGAGTTTCTTTTCAGCAGCTTGACTGGGGCGATCGCGTTCGAGAAGTTTATCGAGATCATTCTGGGCTTTATCGAGCTTGCTCTGGAACTTCTTGGCCTTACTCAGATGCCCTTTGATGAGCTTTTCCTGATCACGCATGGAAGGTCCACGACGAGGAGGATCAATGATATTCAGAAGCCGCTCGGTATTTGCCCGGTCACGCATTGAGAGGATTCGCTTGCGATCGGAATGACTGAGGACTTCAGTCTGAGTCTGTTCTTCAAGAGACGTTGCGTTCAAGCGGAGATGCCGTGAAATTTCCTCGAGCTCGATGACATAGCGGAGGTAGCTCAAAGCTGGCGCCCGATCTTTCCCGATCAGCTCTCTTGGCTTCGCGGGTTTCGACTTCTCGTACTTCTTCGTCCATTCCGCGAACGATTTCTCAAGCGCGGGAACGAACTCCTCCGGCTTCCGTTGAGCTGCTGAAAGCGTAACGGCAAGTCCCAGCAGACCGAGGAAGGTGATGATGATCGGTCTCATATTGGGTCCAGCTTTGCGATTCCCAAGATCGGTGTCAACGGGGAAGAGGAAAGGCTGAAAGATACGGCCCATTCCTCACGAATGCTTATCGTTCATGAAGTTATCCCGCCCCTCTCTTCTTCTTTTTAGCTTGGCGCCTGCCGTGGTCGTTTTGATGTCGCTTCTTGCTTCGGGCGGCTCCAAGGAGCCCGGGGAAGAGTCGCCGCTCCCTCTCAAGGCGCTCCTGATCGCAGGTGGGTGTTGTCACGACTACGAGAAGCAACATCTCGCCCTTTCCAACGGGATTCAAAAGCGCGCCAAGGTGCGGGTTGATGTCATGTGGACCCGAGATAAATCCACCAATCCTCCCCTACCGGTTTACGATGATCCCGATTGGGCGAAGGGCTACGATGTCGTTATCCACCACGAGTGCGCCGCCTCTCACCGTAATCCAGAAACGATTAAGCACATTCTCGACGCTCACAAAACGGTTCCCGCGGTGCATCTTCACTGCGCGATGCACTCCTTCAAACCGATGGGCAAGGAGTGGGGAAAACACCTCGGGCTTCAGTCAACTGGTCACGGACCCCAAGAACCCATCGAAGTGGCATTTGTCGATCAAAAGCACCCCATCACCGCTCCGCTCAAAGATTGGGTCACCAAGAAAGAGGAACTCTACAACAATCATGAAGTCTTCGATGCCCACCCGCTCGCGCTCGGTCATCAGAAGACGAAATCCGGCGAGCAAAGCGCAATTGTAGTGTGGACCAACGAGACTCAAGGCGCGCCCAGCTTTTCGACCACTCTGGGGCACAACACCTACACCATCGAAGACCCCCGCTTTCTCGATCTCGTCACACGCGGACTTCTCTGGACCTGCGGAAAGCTGAACGAGGACTACCTGCAGTCTTACACGGGTTCTAATGTCATCACGGAAATGATTGGCGAGAAGGAGCAGCCCGCAAACGTCTTCGGAGACCCTCCAAAAGGGGCCACGATGGTAAAAGTGAGTGCGAAAAGTGTGCAGGAATCCGATGGGCATTATCCCTGGAAGGCAATTGACCGGGACGAAAAAACCCGTTGGACCGCAAACGGCGCCAGTCATCCGAGTTGGTGGCAGGCAGAGTTTCAAGAACCCACCACCGTCACCTCAGCCGAAATTCTCTGGGAGAAACGGAACCAGTGGTATCAATACAAAATCGAATCCTCGCAGGATGGGGAAAACTGGCAGATGGTCTACGATGGCTCGGCAAACGAACGCCGCACCGACACCAAGGATCAGTTCCGGGCTGAAAAGGTGAAGTTTCTCCGCGTGACCCAGCTGAACCAAGAAAGCGACATGTGGCCAGCCTTTTGGGAAATCCGATTGGGTGGCGAAAACGGCCCGCTGAAGCTCCATCCCATTCTCGATGAGAAAGCACAACGCCAAGCGCGCAGCGTAGGTGGAAAAGGTTTGGAAAAATCGGGGAACATCGAACCCAAGATTGCCGAGCTCAGTGCCGCGGAAGAAGCAGAGATCTTAAAGGATGCAGAAGTGCCCGAAGGCTTTGAGAAAACGCTCTTTGCGAGCTGGCGTTCGGCAAATTATCCGGTTTACATCGCCGCTTCGCCGGAAGGTGATCTTTATGTTGCGTCCGATGGCAATGGTTCCCTCGGTCGTGAACCGGGGCGGGGACGGGTGATGCGCTTACGCGATACCGATGGCGATGGCCGCGCTGATGAGGTGACGCAATTTATCCGCGAGATCGATTCGCCCCGGGGACTGATTTGGGATCACGAGCGGCTTTATCTCCTCCACCCGCCGCACATCTCGGTCTTCTTTGATCGCGATCACGATGGTGTCGCCGAAGAATCAAAGCGGCTGATCTCTGACATCGCCTTCGGCTTCAAAGACCGCCCTGCCGACCACACCACGAACGGTCTGGAGATGGGAATCGACGGCTGGATCTACGTCGCCGCCGGAGACTTTGGCTTCATGAAAGCCACCGGGAGCGACGGTCGGACTTTGCAACATCGCGGTGGCGGCGTCTTGCGCTTCCGACCTGATGGCTCCGGCCTGGAAATTTTCGCCACCGGGACCCGTAACATTTTGGGAACTCCGATGTCGCCTACCCTCGACCTATTCGCCCGCGACAACACGAACGACGGCGGCGGCTGGGATGTCCGCTTTCATCACTTCACTCCGATGGGAGACCACGGCTATCCGCGCCTTTATAAGAACTGGGAAAAGGAAGCGATTGCTCCCCTCGCCGACTACGGCGGTGGTTCCGGTTGCGGCTCGGTCTACATCCACGAACCCGGCTTCCCCGAGGAATGGAACAAAGCTCCCTTCACCTGCGATTGGGGTCGCGCGGGACTCTTCCGGCACAGCGTCGAACCTCATGGCGCGACCTTTAAAGAAACGACATCGCCCCAACGCTTCATTAAAGTCTCCCGCCCCACCGATGCCGATGTCGATGGCATGAGCGCGGTTTATCAAGCGGCCTGGAAAGGCCCCGCTACCTTCAAATGGGCCGGGCCGGATCAAGGCTACATCGTGCGCGTGACGCCGAAGGGTTTCACGCCTGAGCGCTACACCAACCCATTCAACCTCAACCTTACGAATGCAGCGTTCACCTTAAACTCACCTTCCCATATCCGCACTCTTGCCGCCCAACGCCGCCTCCTGCGGGCCGACTATCATCCGAAAGCCGTTCAGATTCTCACCAGTCACATCTTCAATCCTAAGACTCGGCCAGGAGTTAAAATCGCAGCTCTCTTCGTGATTGCCTCGTGGAAGGAAACAATGGCACTCGACCTCATTGAAAGTGAGAACTTTCCAAGTGAAATTCAGGACATTGCAACCCGAGTGCTCGGGGATTTTTCAAAAAGTCAGTCAGATCGGATTCATCAAAGTCTCAAATCACGATTGAATTCAGAAGATCCCACAATCATCAACGAAGCAATTTTCGCGTCAGCTAGACACGCAGTGCATGGAAAGGAAATGGCAAGGCACCTCGCACACGAAGACCCCATCATCCGTCACACCGCTTACCGCGCCTTGGCCAAGATGTCCGCTCACGAAGCCGCCTTTTCGATGATCGATTCCGACAACATCGACACCCGCAAAGCGGCCGCTTGGGCGCTCATGCGGATGCATAAGAAGGAAGTGATCGATGGCCTTCTCGCGCGACTCACTTCGGAAAAAAAACTCAGCAAGCGGCGTCCCCTTCTCTCGGTTCTGGCGCGCCTTTATCACACCGAAGCCGAGTGGAAAGGCGACTCCTGGGGAACCCGCCCCGATACCCGCGGGCCTTACTACCAGCTCGCAACCTGGGAAGAATCGCCTCGCATTCTGGAAAATCTCCGCCGCCTCCTAAGAGCAGCAGAAAACGAAGAAGCGACCTTCATCATCGAGAAGCTCACCAAGAACCGTATCCCGACCAACGACGCGCTGAACCGCATTCTTGAGCTCGCCCAGAAGGACGCGAAATTGATCCCCTCCGCAATCTCCCAACTCGCGCAATCAAGTGCCATTCCCCCTGAAGCATACCCCCTCGTCTTAAAAGGCCTCGCCAATCCTAAAACCCCTCCCGGGGCTCTCGCAGACGGCGTTCTGGTGCTAACCAAAAGCGATCACCCTGAAGCCCTCTTGGCGACCATTTCCGCCCTGATCAAACTGAAGAAAACCAAGGGCGCGGGCAAGGAGTTTGGAGCCGCGCTCAAGGCCTACCGAAGTTCTCCTAAACTCGAGAATCTCCATCTTCCGCTCGAAGAAATTACGGTCAAAGACCCCCGCTCAAACGAAGCCTTCTGGGCCAACGTCGGCCTGATCTCACTCGCTTCAAAAAAAGGAGGAAGCCCGGAAGCGCGTGAGATGTCGAAGAAGCATCTCGAAAAATTCTGGGCCGATTCGCAACACCGCCTCACCATCATCGAGGCTCTCACTGAACTCCGGAACCCACTCATGAACGACCGCATCGCACTCGCCTTGCAGGATCCAGATTCGGAAATCGCCGAAGCAGCTGAAGCGGCAGCACGTCGCTTGAAAATCCAAGCTCCGGGCGTAGACAAGACTCCCAAGGTCGCCACTCTGAGTCCCGAAAAAGCGATCGCTGCGATCACGAGACACCAAGGCGACGCTGCGCTCGGTCAGGCGATCTACACCCGTGCCACTTGCAACGCCTGCCACACCGTCAGTCAGGATGAAGCCCAAAAAGGACCTTACCTTGGAAACATTGCCGAGACCTATCGACGGAAGGATTTGATTGAAGCCATTCTCGTCCCGGGAAAAACGATTGCCCAAGGTTTCGCCACGAACATGGTCACCTTGAAGGATGGAAAAACGCACATCGGCTTTGTCACCGACGAAGCGGGTGATTCCGTGACCATGCGCGACATCGCGAGCAATGAAACGACCTTTAAGAAGTCAGCCATCAAGACCCGCACCACTTTGCCCAACTCGCTCATGCCCCCTGGCCTCATGTCCGGATTCACCATTCATGAGACTGCCAGCCTGATCGATTATTTGGAGAGTCTGGTAAAAAAATAGCCCTCTGGGACCTTGGGGTTTGGAGAATTGAAACCGGATTATTTATTGCCGCTTTCATTGAACATCTCGCAATCACCTCTTTTTGAGCGCTTTATTTATAGAATGTCACATTTCGCAATACACGCTTTTTTCAACTGATCACTTGCGCAACTTTTTCTGTGGCCTAAGATTCTAACTGTTATGAGAGCAACTGTCCTCTTTAGTATGATGTGTGCCTTCGGCGCAGTGAGCACTCCTGCCTTTGCGGCGGATGGTGCGGCTGCTGCGGCGGCAGAAAAAATGACGGCCTACTCCGTCTCCTTTAGTGGAGGTGGGTGAGGCGCTACTGGCAAAGCCCGTGCGGCTTTGACTGCAATGGAAGGCGTGGAAAAAGTCCTCGTCTCCGGAACCTTCGCTTTGGTGACCGCTTCCGAGGGTCATGAGTTCAAGAAAGCAACCGTCCGCAAGGCTTTCAGCCCCAAGGGCCTCAAGCTCGAGAAACTCACCAAAAAGGAGTATGACAAGCCCATCGGTGGCTTCCGTTACAGCGGAAAGGGTGGCGGATGAGCGACCACAATTGAAAAAGCGCGTGTCGCTTTAAACAAAATTGATGGTGTGACCTTCGCTCTCGTGGATTCCCGCAGCGTTCAGCTTCTTCTCTCCGCCGAAGAGCTCAACGATGACCAAAAGAAGGATATTGAAAAGGTGCTTAAGCGCGCCAAATTCGTCGTGGCTGACAGCGCCAAGATGGACAGCCTTCCTCTCTAGGAATCAACCCCTCGAAAAACCTTAAGAAAAAGCCCGGTGTCGAAAGGCCTCGGGCTTTTTTACACCCGGTTGTTCCACTCGGATTTTCCTACGAAATTTTCAGATTTCGCCTATGATAAGTAACATGTCACGCTCATCCAGCCAAGCAAGTCTCAGCCGCCGGGGATTTCTTCGGGGTCTCGGTGCCGCCGTAAGTCTTCCTGCCCTTGAGTCTCTCAATCCGCTGATGGCCGCTCCCGGAGTTGGCTCAGCCGGGAGCCCTCTTCGCATGGCCTACCTCTACATTCCCAACGGCGTGAACATGGAACACTGGCGTCCCCAAGGCACGGGCTCCGGATACAAGCTGGGGAAAAGTATGGCTCCACTGGAGGGAGTCAAAGATCATTTTCAGGTCTTCAGTGGATTTGCCCACCAAAACGCCACCGCCGGCCGCGATGGCGCCGGGGATCACGCACGCAGTAATGCGACCTTTCTCACCGGAGCGCGCGCGAAGAAAACTTCTGGATCAGACATTCGAGTCGGTGTTTCTGTCGACCAAATCGCCGCACGCGAAATGCGCGATGCCACCCGACTTTCCTCTCTCGAACTCACCTGCGATGGCATCCGAAAGTCCGGCAATTGCGATTCCGGATATTCCTGCGCTTATCAATTCAACCTCTCCTGGCGCTCCGAGTCCCAACCGATGACCCCCGAAGGCAGTCCACGATTGATATTCGAACGCCTCTTCGGCGGCGGATCTGCCAAGGACCGCGCCACCAGCCTTCGCAATCGCCTCGCCACCCAGAAATCCATACTCGACTTCATCGCCGACGATGCCGAGGCCATGCATCGCCGCCTCGGCCGCAGCGATCAGGTAAAGCTCGACGAATACCTCACCGGTGTTCGCGAAATTGAACAGCAGCTCGAAAAATCCGAGTCCTGGGGCGCTCCCACCGATCCCGGTGTGGACGCTCCCACCGGGAAACCCAGAGACTACCAAGAGCACATGCGCCTCATGATGGATATGATGGTCCTCGCATTTCAGACCGACTCCACCCGTATTTCCACCTTCTTGATGGCGCAC
The DNA here is from genome assembly GCA_049889835.1 of Akkermansiaceae bacterium. Lineage (GTDB taxonomy): Bacteria > Verrucomicrobiota > Verrucomicrobiia > Verrucomicrobiales > Akkermansiaceae > SW10. The sequence continues at coordinate 139,473 of JBMHCQ010000009.1, read as the reverse complement.
GACGGCTCCAACCGGAACTTCAAAAACATTGGGGTCAGCGAAGGTCACCACAACCTTTCCCACCACAAGGGGAAGAAAGACAACCTCGAAAAGATTCAGAAAATCGATCAATTCTACCTCACCCAACTGGCCTACTTTTTCCAGAAAATGAGCGAGACCGAGGACGTCGATGGAAAGTCCCTTCTGCACAACTCCATGATCGTTTACGGAAGTGGAATTTCCGATGGCAACCGCCACAACCACAATGACCTTCCCGTCATCGTCGGCGGAAATGCCGGAGGAGCGTTCACTCCCGGTCGTCATGTCGATCTTCGAGGTGAGGTTCCTCTGTCCAACCTCTACGTCCGGATGCTTAATGAATTCGGAGTCGATGCCAAACGCTTCGGCGATTCCACCGGATCGCTGAAAAAGGCCTGACCGAAAGACTCGATTTCCAAATCGTAAAGACTCTTCTTCACACCTCTCCCGGATTGGCTACACTGGAGTGATGCAACGCCGGACTTTCCTCACCCAAGCCAGCCTCGCCGCCGCCTCCACTGCCACCCTTCTCGGTGAGCATGATGGAGAAAAAGCCACTTCCAAGCCCTCAAATATCCTTCTCTCACTGAAGGATAACATGATTGGCGAAGGAGCCACTTTTGAAGAAAAGTGTCGGCTCGTTAAAGACCTCGGCTACGATGGTATCGAAGTTCACGGGCCCAATCTCCACAAACCCGCCGAAGTCCGCGCGGCCTCCGCTGCCACAAAACTCCCCGTCCACGGCATGGTCAATGCCGTCCACTGGCAAAAGCGTCTCTCCGATCCCTCGGAAGAAAAGCGTACCGAGTCCCGCCTTGCGCTTATCGAGTGCCTCAAGGAAATCTCCGCCATGGGTGGTTCCTCAGTGCTTCTAGTTCCCGGAGTCGCTGGAGGAAAAGTCACCCAAAAAGAAGCCTGGGATCGCTCCGTCGAACAAATCCGCATGGCACTCCCAACAGCCGCTCAACTCGGCATCCACATCATCATCGAGAACGTTTGGAACGGCATGTTTTACGACCCCAAGGGCCCCAACACCCAAACCGCTGACCAACTGGCAAACTACATCGACGAAATTAACTCACCCTGGGTAGGCTCCTACTTTGACATCGGAAACCACCAGCGCTTTGGAAAACCTGCCGACTGGATTCAAACCCTCGGTAAACGTATTGTGAAGCTCGACGTGAAAGACTGGGGAATCAAGAACAGCTTCTGCAACATCGGCAATGGCGATGTGGACTGGCCCTCCGTTCGCGCCGCTCTCAAGGACATCGGCTATACCGGCTGGGCCACCGCCGAAGTCCGTGGGGGAAAAAGAGACCGCCTCGCCGAAGTGCTCAAGAACATGCAGACCCATCTTCTGGGCTCCTAGGCTGCCAGAGTCCCGCAAAGCGAATTCGCCTCTGTCGGATCGCATACAAGGAACAATTCCATCTCTTCCCCAACCTTAGTCGACGATTGAGCCGTTTGCTCTGATGGCCTAAACTTTGCTCCGCAGGATTACTTCCTTAAATCACCTTTCCTCTCATGTCCGACTTCCTCGTCATCGGCTCCGGTATCGCCGGTCTTTCCTTCGCCATCAAAGCCGCCGAACACGGAACGGTCACGGTCATCACCAAAGGCAAACTTTTCGAATCCAACACCGCGTGGGCTCAAGGCGGCATCTCGGCTGTTCTTCCGGAAGGGCTGCGCGATCCCGATGACAACTGCGAAAAACACGTCGCCGACACGCTCGATGCGGGTGCTGGATTGTGTCACCAGGATGTGGTCGAAATGATCGTGGCAGAAGGAGCTGAAACGATTGATGAACTCGTGGCTTGGGGAACCGATTTCGACCCCGACGAAGCAGACCCGGGCCGCTATTCGCTTGGCAAAGAAGGGGGACATTGCGAACGCCGCATCCTCCACGCCAAGGATACCACCGGGCGTGAAATTGCGACCTCTCTGGTCGGAACCGCAAAGAAAACAAAAAACATCACGCTCCTGGAAGACCACTACGCCATCGACCTCATTTCCACCGGTAAGCTCGGTGCGGTGACCGAGGACCGCGTACTCGGTGCTTACGTCCTCGAAACCAAAACGGGAGATGTCAAAATCATCGAATCTCCACGCGTCATTCTTGCCACCGGAGGATGCGGTAAGACCTACCTCTACACCACCAATCCGGACTCCGCGACTGGTGACGGCCTCGCCATGGCATGGCGGGCCGGAGCCTCAATCTCCAACATGGAGTTTATTCAATTTCATCCCACCTGTTTCTATAATCCTGCTGCCAACGGCCCGGAAGCCCGCTCCTTTCTCGTCTCCGAAGCCGTTCGCGGAGAAGGTGGCGTCCTCATCAATGTCGACGGGCATCAGTTCGTCAACGATCACGACCCTCGTGGGTCTCTGGCTCCCCGGGATATCGTTGCTCGCGCCATCGATACAGAAATCAAACGTACCGGTGCCCCCTGCGTCTTTCTCGATGTCTCACCACTTGGCGAAACCTTTACCGAGCGCTTTCCCTTCATTCACGAAACGCTCCTCTCTTTCGGGCACAACGCACTTGAGAAACCCATCCCCGTTGTGCCCGCTGCCCACTATCAATGCGGTGGCGTCGTCACGGACCTTTCTGGAAAAACATCCGTGCGCGGACTCTTTGCCATCGGAGAAGTTGCCTCCACCGGCCTCCATGGCGCCAACCGCCTCGCCTCAAATTCCCTCCTCGAAGGAAACGTCATGGCCCGCCGCGCCCTTGTCGAAATCATGCGTCTCTATCCTCCCGGAAAAAAAATCCCGGGCGCAGCCGACATCCCACCATGGGAATGTGGAAATGCCGCCCCCCCCGACGAGCTCGTGAACATCTACCACGCTTGGGATGAGATCCGCCGTACCATGCAGGACTACGTTTCCATCGTCCGCACCGACAACCGCCTGCGCCGCGCCTCCTATCGCCTCAGAAATCTCCGTCGCGAGGTTAAAGAATTCTACTGGGGCCACACCGTCACTCCCGATATTCTCGAACTCCGAAATCTGGTCACCACCGCCAGCCTCATCATCGACTCCGCCCTCCTTCGGAAGGAATCCCGGGGCTCACATCACACTCTCGACTATCCAGACAGAGACGAACGATTCGAGGAAGACACGGTATTGCGAAGGTTCTAACCTGCTTTTCTCGACAACCCATCCTCCTTCACATGAACAAGGTCGACGAGTTCACCACCAAGGAGGAACGCGTGCTACAGACATCCGCTTAGCAAGTCCCCCAAATTGATTTCGAACGGGTTCAAAAATGAAATGGGGAAATCCACCGCTACCGCTGCTGCGTAACCTTCAGTCGCCAGACTGAGCGATTCCACCCACCAAGATTCATAAGGGGCATCCTTGGACCAATCCCGAACCTGACCATTCAACACCTCAAACTCAGCGAGAGGGTGCGATAACCCCTTCCCCAAGCCCTTGAGATAAGCCTCCTTCCGCGTCCATAGATCAAAAATCATCCTCATCGGATTCTCCGCATTTGCCACTTTCTCCCTTTCGCCCCCGGAAAACTGATCCGCAATTTGAGGGTCACAATCTCTCACCCACTCCACATCCACCCCGACCCGACCTCTATCTGCCACCGCCAAAACTGCCATTTCATGTGAGCGTGAGAGGCTAAATTCCATCGACGTCCCGACCACCGAGGGCTTCCCCCACTCATTGCGCGAGAACATGCACTCCGCCGCACCGCACCCAAGGTAATGAGCCAAAATCACCCGTTGTAAGAGCAGCCCGCCACTCAAGCGCCTCTGGTCCTCCTCGCAGTGGAGTCGCCTTATGCGCATCCGCTCATCCAACGTCAAAAATTCTTCACCCCTCTCCAAGCCTTCTTTCAAAAGACCCTGACACACCCAGAGATGAACCTCTCCATTGCCAGGCTGATGGGGGTGCTTCCTCATTTCGCTGAACTCAAAAACGATAGATTACTCCAATTTTTGGACCTTTGAAGGAGAAGGAAGTCTCAGCATCATCTCGTGAATCATCCAGCTCGAGAGATTGAAAATTGAGTTCAACCGCAAAGCGATCCGACACGGCATAATCTAATCCAACCTGAACCTGCCAACAGGTCGCTGAACCCACACCGGAGACACCCACTTCAACCTGCGTCGTCAATGCCAGACCCTCAGCGAGAGCCACGCGCCCACGGAGACCCAACATCGGATCAATCCAATCGCTCCGGCGATTCTGCAACGCGCTCAATTGATATTCAGCCTCCACACGCTGATATCGTGCGCCAATCAACAGGTCCAAACCACCCACTGGTTCGTCCCAAAACCGATACCCCGCCGCAAGCCCTATACCTGCCAAACGAACTTCCACCGGCGTCGACACGAAAATCGGCAAAGGCGGAGGAATCTCCGCTCCAAAACTCACATCAGAACCGGCCACCAAAAAACTCCAGCGCCCCCGCCGAGCCTCCATCGATAGCCCCGTATGCACCTGCTCATAAGAATCGTCTACTTCCTCCACCGCCCCCAAACTTTCCGGCCCGATGGAGACCGCACCATCCCAAGCCGTGACCCAAGTCGATGTTCCAAATGTCACCTCCCATGATTCTCCGACAGTCGCCCGTCGCTTCTTAGACCTCGGGCGGCTTCCGTCCATCGCCACCGTGAGCCCCGCAAAGAAAAAATCATTCAGAATGACATCGTCTGGGAAGCTCACAAAATTCGTCTCCCGATTGATCGCCCAGTTGTAAGCCGCCGACGCTGTCACTTGAAAGGTATCCGTCACGAAAAAGTCCGCCGCAAGACCTGCCACGACATGGTTCCAGCCATCGTGACCTTCATTTACATAACCCGAGTTGAAACCCACGCTCACCGACGGCCGCAACGTCACCCAGTCATTCAACTCTAGATCAGCCCCCATTGAGAGCTCGGAAAAGAATCCGTTCCGATCAATGGAATACTCTACATCACCCGACACCCAAAAGCCCGCCGGAAAATCAAAATAGGTCATCCCAAACTCCAAACCCTGACCATCGACCTGAAAATCCTCAGTGGCCCAATCCGAATATTCATAACCCGCATACATCGAGAAGCGCTCGAATTCCCGATAGTAATAGAGGTCCAAATTGAACTCCTTCGTTCCATCATCCATCGCCCCACTGCGATCCAATTCCAAACCGATGTGTCCCGCCCCCAAATAAATTCCCTGCGAAAATGCTCCCTTCCCATTCAAGTAGTCCCGCCCGCGCGAACTGTGCCGACTCGACCAATCCACCCAGAAACTGTAATCGATTTCATCAAGAAAACCCAAGTTCTCCGTCTCCAAATCGTCCGCTCGGATCACACCGGAGGCACAAAGACAGAGACATAAAGTGAGACGATTCATGACAAGCAAAGTCTACTTCTCCTTGCGAAGAGGCTGCCATCGCAAATAAGTAAGACAGCGCCACAACCACTCCAGGGGACCATATCGGAACCTCTTCATCCAAAACCATACCAGCCCAATCTGTAGTAACCAAATCCCCACCACAAACACCAGCTGCAACAAGTAATCGACTTTCCCATAGAGTCCCAGACCGAAGCCATAGAAGAGGAAGGTCGCGATCAAAGATTGCCCGATATAACACGACAACGCCGTCCTTCCCACTTCCGTCAAACGCGCTTTCAGCCGAGGCATCCACGAGCTTTGACACCACAGCATCACCAGCCCGATATAACCCAGCGCCACCGGAGCGGTTCCCAGAAAGTTTCCGATCCGACCATAGTAGTAGCACTGCCGCCAATCCCACCCGTGGTAGAGATTGAACTCCAAGCCGATGAGACAGAGCGGAATCCCCATCCCCAATCCCCACCAGGCCATCCTGCGATAAGTCAGCGCGCTTAGCTTGGCCCCAAACACCCCCCAGCGATACAAGGCCATTCCAATCAACATCATCCCCAGTGAGCGCGCGCTGTAGTTACCCCACAAACTTACCGTCAAAATCCGCTCCTCACGCGTGCTACCGAAGTCGCTTTCATACTCCCACCGATGCGCCACTTGTTCTGAGTAATCACCTAAATGACGCTCCACATTAGCCTCCAGCGCGGAAGGTTCCGGATGCCAAAAGCTGTAAAACAGCTCCTGCCCTTCACCATCAAAGTGGGGCTTCTCCTTCTGAATCCAACCCGAAATCATCAGCGGAATCAAAAACACCACCACGCCCAAACCCAAATGCCAGCGAGGTGCGAGTTTTCTCAAAAAAAACAAGGGAAAGGCACACAATCCATAAATGAGCAAAACATCTCCGCTCCAGATTAATATGAGATGCGCCAGCCCAAACAAAACCAACCATCCGTTCCGGACAAAAAACGACCAAACGCCTTTCCTTTTCTCAAGCAAGCGATCAGTAAACAGCAATACACTCGCGCCAAAGAGCATCGAAAAGATCGCCATGAACTTCTGCTTCGCCAGCACATATGTCAGGTTGTAAGCGAAACGATTATGACTCCCTTCGCTTCCGAACTCCGATGGATTCGACAGCGCGATATCCGGCATGGCAAAGGAGCGAATATTGATCAGCAAAATCCCCAGCACCGCCACGCCACGAAGCACATCGATGGCATCGATGCGGTCGTTTCTCAGGTTTCGATTCGCGGTTTTCATACGTCCAATGATCTCGGTTTCCTCACCCCCGTGCTCAGACGACGCCAGACCCATTCCAGCGGACCGTAACGGAAGCGATTGAGCCACGCGCTCGCAAGAAATAACTGCAGGATACAAAGCATCACGACAACCCCCAGTTGTTCCAGATAGTCGAACTGACCATAGAGCCCCAGTCCGATTCCATAGAAAATGAAAATCCCCAACAGGGTCTGACCGATGTAACAACTCAGGGCAACCCGTCCCACATTCGCCAGCCAACTTCGCAGCACCTTGTGCTGACCCGACTGCACCCAAAGCATAATCATCCCCACATAACCCAGCGTGATCGGAATGGTCGCCAAGTGATTGGGAACTCGTCCTCCAAACAAAGCGAAGTCCCACTTCCATTCATGATAAAGCACATCTTCCAAACCGTAGAGTGCAAGAGAAATTCCCACCCCGAAGCCCAAACAAACCATCCGAAGGTAAAAGCTCCTGCTTCGCTTCGCCGAAAGAACTCCCCAGCGGAAAAGCGCCATCCCCAGCAACATCATCCCCAACGACCGCGCAAAGAAGTTCCCCCACAATGAAGCAATCAGCAAGTCCTCGCCCTCGTTCGCTCCAGGCGACGTTTCACTCTCCCATCGTTCCCGAATCTGCTGCGACCACGGAGTCTCCAGACGCTGCTCCTTGTCCCATTCAATGTCCTCTTCATAGGGATGCCAAAATTCCTCCAGCGAATAGCGACTCTCTTGATCGAGCTCCAACAGCGAACTCTGGACCTTCGCATCGAAAAGCGCCGGCAGCAGACAAATGCACACCCCAAGGCCACATTGCCAGCCCGCCGGTAATCGGAAAAGAAACAGCAGCGGAATCGCACAAAGAGCATACACCGCCAAAACATCGCCATTCCATAGCAGGAAAAAATGCGCCACCCCGAGAACCAGTAACCAGAAGTAGCGCAGCGAAAGCGCCCCGAGCACACTCCGACCTCGGTCGCGCATATTATCGGTGATAATAAGAAAACTCGCTCCGAACAAAATCGAGAACAGCCCCATGAATTTCTGATCCGCGAAGATGCTCGTGAAGTAGTACGCCATCCGATTCCATAAGCTGTCGCTGCTGATCTCAGGCGGGTTGAAATAGCCAATATCCGGCCCCGCAAAGGACCGAATGTTCATCAGCAAAATCCCGAGCACCGCAAAGCCTCGCAAGACATCAATCGACGAAATCCGCTTCTTCAGCTCCGGATCAATGGCCTCTTCTTCAGGCTCCGGATCGATCTCCTCCAAAATCGGATCACGCGCTGTCGGAATCCCACTCCAGCGTGTATTCTCCGGCACCGTCTCGCCCTTCATGAGAAGCGACAGCGGAGCCATCTCCGCACCCTCCTTCATCTCAGAGTCGTAAAGCACCACCGCCATGTTCCCCACCGAACACCGATCCCCGATCTTGAGGTGCGACGCCTTCATCACTCGATCCTCGAACAAGTGATTCTGCACCACCGTCCCCGCATTCAACGCGACATGATCTCCGATCTCCACCAGATCCCACTCCGAGAAAAGAGTCGTCCCCAGATAAACATCTTTCCCAATCTTGCAGCCCAGCAACCTCAGATAAGGTGCTAAAAAGGGCGTTCCCAACATCGGCACAAACGATGGCGCTGAAATCGATTCATAAGCCCCGTTCACCGCCTCGTTCTTCCACACAAACATCGACCACAACGGATGAATCCCCGGCTTGATCACCCCCAGCAAAACCCACTTGTAAACCACCACCAAAAGGCAGGCCACGATATCGAGAAAGAGCGAAAAACCCGTCGCCAACAACAGCGTCACCAACTCTCCCCAGTGAAGGTAAGAGTAGAGAACAAAAGCCGCATAACAGCAGAAGAAGACAAAGGTGAGAATCGACGGAAACAAAATCCGCATCCCATCCACCAAACAACGCTGGAAGACCAACTTCCCGGTCGGCTGATAAGTCACCGACTCATCGAAGTCGCCCACGATCTGACGATGCGGCAGTCCAAACGACGGCGACCCCAACCAATCCGTCCCGTCCGGCGTCTTCTCATGCTGCCTCGGCGGCAGCGACATGCACCCCACCAAACAATCATCTCCCACCGGCCGATTGATCGGCAGCATCGCGCTGTTCCCGATGAAGCTCCGATCCCCCACCTCGGAAATCCCCACTTCAACCATTCCATTGTAGTAAGACCGTCCCCCAATGATCGATCCATCCGCAAAAAAACTCCGCTCGCCCAACTTCATCAAGTCAGGCGAAAACTGACTCACTGTCGATAGCTCCGCAAACTTCCCGATTTTCGCCCCCAACATCCGCAACCAGGTCGGAAAAAAGATCGTCGTATAAAGCGGCAAGGCCACCGTCCGACTCGTCCGATAGAAGGTATCAACGAACCACTTCCGCAAATAAAACCAACTCTCCACCGGATAAACTCCCGTCACCGTTCGCGGCATCACGATGAACTTCACCGCCACCACCATCAGGCAGTAACAGACCAGCGAAAACGGCCCCGCTGCCAAAGCCCCTACCGCCAAACCACCCCAACTTCCCCAGTGATAAGCTCCATACAACATCGCCGCCACTGGTAAAAATGCCACCGCCGCGACAAAGCCCATGACATACAACTGCACAAAGTGCAGCAGACCGAATAAGAACCCTCGCTTCGTTTCACAACCACCCTCCTGCGCCGGAACAGAAAACTCCCCCGCCTCCGCCGGCGATCCGCTCCAACTCTCCCCCGCCGGAATCGTTTCCCCATCCTGCAGCAGTGAGAGGTGATCCAACTTCGACCCATCCTCCATCCGCGTGTTCAGCGCCAGATTCGAATGAATCCCCACGTAACAATTCTTCCCCAACGAAACCCTCCCAATCTTCAAATACCCACCTTCCACTCGCGACCCCAAAAGCTGCGTCTCATTCCCGATACACGATCCATCGCCGATCTCGATCATGTCGAAACATCCACACAAGGCTGAATCGAGCACACAGCCCTTACCCACCTTGGCTCCCATCAAACGAAAGTAGAGACTCAGCAAAGGCGTCCCCGACAAAAAACCAGTCCCCGCCAAGGCCTGATAGCGCGTCACAAACCACCAGCGCAAATAATAAGAGCCCCCCACTTCATAAGCCCCCGGTTTGTATCGCCCGATCACCGCCCACTTCACCACAACACTCGACAGTATCAGCATCGGAAACCCGAGAATCACCACCGCCGCAATCCACGAAACCGTCCCCGCCATCCCCATCGTCGGATGAGTCAGCGCCCGCCAGATCATGTAAAACGAGCCCAGCGCCATCGTCGTGAGAATTCCGTAAATTCCGTAAATCCCAATCGCCTGAATGATCGCCACCGAAGGCCGGTTCAATCCACCCACCGGACGTTCCTTGCCCGACTGCGACACCTCATTCTCCTCCGCATCCTTCCCTTCCAAATACTCTGCCAGCTCACCCAGCGTTGGATGCTTGTAAACCTCCCGCAAAGCCACATCCACCCCCATCGCCTCGCGCACCTTCGTCACCATCTGCGCCGCCAGCATCGAATGCCCACCCAGCTCGGTGAAAAAATCATCCCCCGTACTGAGCTCGGCTCCCGGAAAAAGACCGCCCCATATTTTCGCGAGTGTGATCTCCATCTCAGTCGACGGCGGACTCTCCACCTTCTTCGTCTTCCCTCGAAACAACTGTTCCGGCTCCGGCAACTCCCGGCGATTCACCTTTCCACTCGTCAGCGTCGGCAACTCACAAAGCACATCGAGATACTTCGGCAGCATGTAGACCGGCAGCTTCGTTTTCAGTTCCTCGTAAAGCTCCACCCGCTCCAATTCCTCCGCCCCTTCATCCAACACAACATACGCCGCCAACTCTTTTCCTCCGCCTTCTTCCACCACATTCACCACCGCCGATTGAATCGTCTCCTGCTCTAACAACAGCGCCTCAATCTCCGCCAACTCGATGCGATAACCCCGAATCTTCACCTGCGTGTCGATCCGACCCAAAAACAACAACTCCCCCTTCTCATCCCACTTCACCAAATCTCCCGTGCGATAAAGTCGCCGCGTCCCCTCCTCCAATTCCACCTCCATGAAGGCCTTCGCCGTCACTTCTTCCTGATTCAAATAACCGCGAGCCAAGGTCTCGCCACCTACATACAACTCCCCCGCCTCTCCCTCGGGCGACGGCTTCTGCTCGCCATCGAGAAGATACAAATCATAACCCCGCAAGGGCAACCCGATCGTCACCGGCTCATTCGGCCGACACTCCGCCACCGTGGTGTTCACCGTCGCCTCCGTCGGTCCGTAAACGTTGAGCATCCTCCGACCATTCACCGCCCAGCGCGCAACCTGCTCCGGCGGACAAGCCTCCCCACTCACGATCAAAACCCGCACCGTCTCCAGCTCCTCAGTGATCATCGAAAGCGCCGTTGGCACCGTGGAATAAAAGGTCGCCCTATGCTTCTTAATGCAAGCCGCGACCTCATTGCCCAAAGCTCCCGTCTCCTGCGGCCCCACCACCAGCGAAGCCCCATTCGAGAACGCCAACCACATCTCCTCCACCGACCCATCGAAGCCCAAGGAAAACCCATGATAAATCCGATCCTCCGGCACCACTCGGCAAACCTCATTAAAAGCATGTACGAAACGCACCGTATTTCGATGCTCAGTCATCACCCCCTTTGGCTTCCCCGTCGTTCCCGAGGTGTAAATCACATAGCAGAGATGCCTGTCATCGTATTCCACCTCCACCCGCTCCTTCGACTCCTCCGCAAACTGCTCCCCTCCTCCATCGTCCAGCGAAATCACCTCTCCCTCATACCATCCACAAAGCCAGTCCTTCAGGGACTCCAGCGCCAGCACTGCCGACACTTCCGCATCGTCTAAAATATGCCGAATTCGCTCCTCCGGAAAGGCCGGGTCGATCGGCACATAACCCGCCCCCGCTTTCAAAATCCCCAAAATCGTCACCACCGAAACCTCCGAGCGCGACGCATAAAGTCCCACCAAATCCCCCGACTCCACTCCCTTCCTGACCAAATGATGCGCCACCCGGTTCGCCCGCTCATCAAGCTCCCGATAACTCAACTCCCGCTCATCCGAAATCAACGCCACCGCCTCAGGCGTCTTCGTCACCTGCCGCTCAAAAAGCCCATGCAACAATAAGGGCCCGGGCTCACCCAACCACTGATCTTGCAAAGCCAAATCGGAATCCTGAGCGCCCATTATCTCAAGTTCGACTTCACCTCCGCAAGTCGCTCCTCCAAGCCCTCCCGATTGCGCCAAAATTCACGTCCCTCTTCCGACAACTGATCAATCGGATCGTAGTAAAAAAAGGTCTCTTCCCCCTTCACGCTTGGCGCCTTCCAGCTCGAAATTCCCCGTGTCCGATCATAACTGTCGTAACTCGACACCTCACGCTTTCCTCCGCCGCCTGGTGCATCGCACACCGTCCGCGGCGTATTAAATCCCGCGATTGTCCCCTGCAATTTTTTCGAAAGCTCCTCCGCCTGCCCCAAGGTCGTTCGAAGATGCTCACAACCCGGCACCATGTCATGAGTATAAATGTAATACGGTTGGATATTGAGATAAGCCAACTTCTTGATCGTGCGATACATCACCTCGAACTCATTGTTCACCCCCCGAATCAGCACCGACTGATTCCGCACCTTGATCCCCCGATTCACCAACTCTTCCATCGCCAGCAAAGTCCAAGCCGACATCTCATTTTCCGTACTGAAGTGCGTATGAATACAAACTTCTTTCATCCGCTTACGGCCCGTCTGAACCACCTCATCCAAAGCCGCCGTCCACTTCGTATCACTCAGAATCTTCATCGGCATGATCGCCAATCCCTTCGTTGCAAACCGCAGGCGACGGATATGCGGAATGTCCAACAAAGTCATCCCGATCTGCTTGATCTGCGCCGGACGCAAAAGAAAGGCATCCCCACCTGAAATCACGATATCCTCAATCTGCGGATTGTTCCGGATGTATTCGAAGGTCGAATCCCACTCCTGATTCTTCGCGCCATAGGTCGACTTACTCTTCACCGCCGTGCTTCCACCCACCACGCGACTTCTCGTGCAATACGAGCAGTAAACTGGACAAAGCGTGATCGGTAGGAAAAGCGCCTTATCCGGATAGCGATGCGTTAAATAAGGCGTCGCCTTATCCCCATCCTCATTGAGCGAATCATCCATGTAGCACGGATGGTCTTCGAAAAACTGCGAACCCAGCGGCAGGAACTGCTTCCGAATCGGATCATCAATCGGATTGCTCCAATCAATCAGCGAAAAAATATACGGCGTGATCCGCACATTCATCGGCGTCCGCTCCAGCCCCGCCTCAATCTCCTTAGCCAAGGAATCCGTCAGCAAAGTGCCCAGCACTTTCGAAACTCCCGGCAAGGAAGTCACACTGTTCCGCTGCTGCCAGGAGTAATCTCCGAAATCCTCCGCGCCGACATCCTGCCACCCAGAAATCCTGCGCCAAAACTGATCCCCACGGAAATCATAGGAAACCTCGGGGGGCACAATCTCCCGTTCCTGCTTGGGATTCAAAGCCGAACCCGCCGCGGCCGGAACGCCGCTACAACCAGCTGTGCCATTATCAAAAATCGAAGACATAACTTCTAAATGCGTTAAGGGACCCGAGAATAAACTCGATAAAACAAAGGAGCATCATTGCTATTCGCGGGAACCTCCAATTCAGAATAAGTTCCCGTTCCCGGCAGGGTCTTGAAAAAGGTCCAAGTCTTGAGGTCGGCCGATTTTTCCACGACATACTCGAGCCCATCAAAGGAAAACCAACTCAGCTCCCCAGTATCTTCTGCTGCGTGCGCCTGCGCCGTCAGCTCAAAATCGACTTCGTGTACCCCAACAGCAGGACGATCCGCACTGAAATTGTCCGCTGTCAGCTGTCCCACCCTTGAGCGCGTTCCCTGAACCGAGCCATACAAGCCCACGTCGAACGTCCCATCCGCAGACATTCCCCAAACCGCATTGGCATCCGTTCCACCACTTCCGTTCAAGCCATACTTCGCCAGCAATTGCCAAAAATACCCCACCTCCGTGGAGCCAGTGTGAAAATAAAGTGCAAGCGAATTCTCGCTCGCATCATACTTCGCCCGCAACGCTCCGATCTCCACCGGCAGCTCAAAGGTATCTCCTTCGTGGAGCTCCACTCCGTTTCGTTTGAGCCCCGAAGTAAAGCCCCTGACGGAACTTCCAAGATCGTCAAAGTAGGCACTATAGAACTCGAGATACGCCAAGTCATTCTCGTCATCCTCATTCGCCACATAAATCCCCACCGCCGCATAGCGAGAGGAACTCGAAACATTCAGCGAATTCGCGACATCCAATTGAAACTCCCAATCCTCAGAGAAACTTACCGGCGTATTAACCCAAGCCAAGCCCGCCTCGTGCTCCCCAAAAATCACCGTAGAAGTGAAATTGAACTCCTGTCCAGTCAGCGAAATATCGCCAGAACCCTGAGTAAATGGAAACCACTTGTCCTGCCTCAGCTGCCCCGAAAAATCCTCCGACCCTACAAACTGCCCTTTAGCTCCTGAAACCAGTGCTAAAGTCATCAGCAGCAGAACGGAACAAAGACCCGAGGAAGCCCCCAAATTCCTGCACGCGGGATCAAAATTGGCCGTGAACTTTCTCACGCAAGAGTCACTTCTTCGGCGGCACACTAGAGGCTGCTCAAAGAACCTGCACGAGGCCGCTTTAAAGTAAAATAAGGATCGGGAGATAATTTCTGAAGGGGAAGTTGGCAGTGAGGACGAATCCTCGCGCCCCTTGGTTACAGAAAAATACAGAAATTCAAAAACAAAACTTAACCTTCTGAAAATTAGCACGAGAAGCTTGATTCAGAAACAAGATCGCCCCCGAATAAATTATTAAAATCAAGGAAATCGCCGCTCTTATCCTTAATCGGAAAGATGGCTTCCTATCCGATGTTCATAGCACTTCTCTTCCAGACAACCTTTCACAAGACTTTGGATTTTTCTCATCCCCAATAAAAAATATTTCCTTTCGTTTCCTCAGATCTAGCCTTTGCTAGGTGGCCGTGGAATTCGTTCTACTTATTACTTACCTCCTGATTGCGCTGGTCTTTTCCTTCCTCTGCTCGGTTTTTGAAGCCGTGCTCCTCAGCGTTCGCCGCCCTTATATTGAGACCGAAAAGGAGACCCGTCCCAAAAACGCCCGAACTTGGCAGCATCTCCTGAACGATATCAACCGACCTCTTTCTGCGATACTGATTCTCAACACCGTGGCTCACACCGTGGGTGCTGCAGGGGTCGGAGCTCAGGCCATGAAAATTTTTGGCGACGCCCCTCTCACCACTGGCATCATTTCTGCCGTTCTCACACTTCTCATTCTCATTCTCTCCGAGATCATCCCAAAAACCCTCGGCGCAGTTTATTGGAAGCAACTGGCCTCGCTCACCGGCTCGATGCTGACCCAACTCACCCGCATCATGTCTCCCCTCATTTGGATGACCAATAAGATTACCAGCGGGATTTCAAAGGGTGAAAAGAAAGGCGCCTTCAGCCGGGCCGAATTCGTGGCCATGGCCGATATCGGCGAAAAAGAAGGATCGATCGAAGAAGCCGAAGGCCGCATCGTCAAAAACCTCTTCGCCCTACGCGAAACCATGGCCAAACACGCTGCCACTCCGCGCACCGTCGTCTTTGCTCTCCCTGGCGAAAGCACAGTGGGGGACTTCATGGCTGAGCATTCCGAAACACCATTTTCGCGGATTCCGATCTACAATCAAGCCATAGATGACGCCGACGGCTTCGTCCTCCGCATCGAACTCCTCCAAGCTCACGCCCAAGGAGAAAGCGCCCTTCCGCTCAACCATTTTAGAAGGCCCATACACGCAGTTCCAAACACCCAAAACCTTTCTGACCTCTTTAATCAAATGATTGCCGACCGTATTCACATCGCTGCAACCATCGATGAGTTTGGCACCTTCTCCGGCATCATCACCTTGGAGGACGTCATCGAGACACTCCTCGGAACTGAGATCGTCGATGAGGTCGATGATACCGAAGATATGCAGCAAATGGCCCGCGATCTTTGGAAAAAACGCGCCGAAAAAATGGGCATTCCCCCGACTGAAGAATCTCATTAGGGTCGCTCATCTATGAGTCCCCTGAAAACGCTCCTCTCGCTCTTCTTACTCTTATTTATCGGTACCGTTTCCGCAGAGAGGATGAACGTCCTCTTCATCGCCGTCGACGACCTCCGCCCTGAGCTCCGTTGCTACGGGAACGAAGCCATCCACTCCCCAAACATCGACGCCCTCGCCGCGCGCGGCACCCTTTTCGAACGCGCCTACTGCCAGATCGCCGTTTGCGGAGCCTCCCGCGCCAGTCTCATGACCGGACTGCGGCCGCAAACGACTCGCTGCTGGAACTTCAAAACGCCCATGCGGGAGAAGAATCCTGATGCCCTGTCCATGCCACAGCATTTTAAAGCGCAAGACTACCTCACACTTTCCATCGGAAAAATCTACCACGCCACCAACGATGACTTCCCCCAAGGCTGGTCTGAGAAACCACTCCGCGGGCTCGGAAAACAATATGCCTCCCCCGAAGGAATCGCAGCCCATAAGAAGGCTCGCCAAATCGAACGGGAAACTGGCCAACGCAGTAATGGCCCTTCCATCGAGAACGGCGGCGATGTCCCCGATGACATTTACCACGATGGCGGAGTCGCCAAAGCCGCCGTCGCCCGCATCAAGCAACTCGCCTCAAGTAAAGAGCAGTTCTTCCTCGCGGTAGGTTTCAATAAACCCCACCTCCCCTTCAACTCTCCCGCAAAATACTGGGACCTCTACGACCGCTCGAAGATCATCGTTCCCTCCCGCGACAAAATCATCAATGGGCTCCCCTACGATGGCTCCAGCTGGGGCGAGCTGAAAAATTACTCCGACATCCCGCGCGATATCAAATATCTCGACGACGCCAAAACCCGCGAACTCGTCCACGGCTATCGCGCCTCGGTCAGCTACATGGACGCGCAGGTCGGTCACCTTATCAACGCACTCGATGAAACCGGCCTCGCCAAAAACACCGTCATCGTCCTCTGGGGCGACCACGGCTACTACCTCGGCGACTACGGCGAATGGTGCAAGCATACCACCTACGAAGTCGCCACCCACGTTCCCCTCATCGTCGCGGCTCCCGGTCTCCCCAAAAATCAACGAACCAAAGCCATCACCGAACTCGTCGACCTCTTCCCCACCCTCTGCGATCTCACCGGAAATCCTCTCCCTAAAAACCTCCACGGACTCTCTCTCAAACCTCTCTTGAACGATCCCAATGCCCCATGGAAAGCTGGAGGTTTCAGTCAGTATTTCAAACAAAAACCGGGCGTCGGAAAAGTCCTCGGAACCAGCCTCCGCACCGATCGCTATCGCTACACCGAATGGCGAAAAAGCGACCACAATGGAAGACTGGAAGACATCACTCTCATCGACTTCCAGGGAAACCCCCATGAAAACGTCGCAGGTCATCCTGACCATGCCGAGGCCCTTAAAGAGCTCTCCGACCTCACAAAAAAATCCGGCACCGGCCTCAAACTCTAACTGACTCCACACCTGAACCAAAGGCCCCGGGAATTGAATTCATGCCCTCCCTATCGCTCTGATGACCTCGCCGATGTCCCTCAAGCCGGTCGCGAAACCATCAACGATGGCTACCCGCGCACCGAGTGGGCTAAGGAAGAAAACCAATGGAAAAATATTGTGCAGAGCTACCTCGCCAGCATCACTTTCGTCGACCACAAGATCGGGCGGGTTCTCAATGCTCTCGAAGCAAGCCCGTATCGCGATAACACCATCGTCGTTCTCTGGTCAGACCACGGCTACCACCTCGGCGAGAAAAACACCTTCCAAAAACACACTCTCTGGGAGCGCTCTGCTAAAGCCCCTCTCATCATTCGTCTTCCTCCGGCGATGAATGGGGAAAAATATCGCGGAAAGTCCGATGCGGTCGTCGGGCTCATCGACCTCTACCCCACCTTGGTCGACCTCTGTGGGCTCCCGCCCAATGACAAACTCGTTGGCCGCAGTCTCAAACCTCTTCTAGGGCAAGAGAAGGTCGAATGGAACCACCCGGCCTTAACTTACCTCACTGACGGCAGACGTTCCCTCCGAACCGATCGCTATCGCTACCTCGAGTATGGCGATGGATCCCAGGAACTCTACGACCACCAAAAGGGTCCCCACGAATGGCACAACCTCGCTTCCGACCCCAAACATCATGATGTTTTGAAGGAGCTTGAGGAGAAAATGAAAGAGCTCCATCTTGATTGAGCCATTCTTTTGTCATCTTGCCTTCCTTTGAGATTCGTTCAGGCTCCAGTTTACGATTCGCACCTACCCCGATGGCTTTGTGGACCCCATCCCTCAGAACCGACTCATGAAATCGCTCCTCTCTCTCCTTTTCCCCCTCACCTTGATCGGGGCTGCCCTCACGACCGTGAAAGAGCCCGCAACTCCGGAAGTCATCTCTGTCAGCCCGCAACTCCGTACAGATTTCAGACTCACCCACTTTTACAAGAAGACGCTGATTATCGAATCCTTCCCCATTCTTGCTTCCGAAAAAGTCCCGGACACTTCTCTTCAAGAAGCCGCATATCTCTTCCGCTCCATGCTGAAAAACCGGCCTGATATTCTTTGGGAACTTGGGAAAAATCGCATCCATTTTGCCGTCATGGCGGTCGATGAACGTACCTGTGACATTCCCGAGCACGCTGATCTGAAGCCCCCCGCTTACTGGAACCGCCGTGCCCGCGGTCTGGGAGCCACCCCTCAGCGCCCCGTCGTTTCATGTGGTTCGGAAAACCTTTTGGCCAATCCCGGAGACCCCTACGCGACCGAATCCATCGCGATCCACGAGTTTGCCCATGCCATTCACGACACCGCCCTTTCGACTCTGGATCCGACCTTCGACCGACGGCTCAAAAACACTTTCGATTCAGCCATGAAAAGAGGCCTTTGGGCTGAAAAATATGCCGCCACCAACCACCGGGAATATTGGGCCGAAGCAGTTCAATCGTGGTTTGGCACCAACCGCGAAAACGACCACGATCACAATCACGTCAACACCCGTGCCGAGCTCATCGCCTACGATCCCGCCATCGCAAAACTCTGCCAAGAGGTCTTCGGAAAGAACGACTGGACCTACTTGAAACCCAGCAATCCTTTACGCAAAAACGATCCCCACCTCAAAGACTTGGACCGCGCGAAGCTCAAACCTTTCGCGTGGAGCAAGGAAGAACAAATGGCTTACGACGCTCTGCCTGCCCGGAAATAGCACGATCCATTTCGTCTCCTGTCTTCGGAGTAAACTTGCTTACTCTTTCTCCATCATCTCCATACTGGATGATGCCGCCTCCAGTTTCCTGGCCTTCTTCTGACATTCTTTGGAGAGTTGGGAGAGCGGATACGATACGCGCTTTCCGGTTTTCTGAAGCTCCAGAGTGACCTTACCCTTGGTCAAGCCACGGAAAAGAGCAACGATGGTATCCCCTTCCGCATTCTTCCACTCTTCCCAGACGGGTTCGAGGATCTTGGGCTCAGGACCAAATTGTTCGGTTACCAATCGGCCATCTTTAAACTTTAACATCTTATCCGGATCCCATTTGTCCGGACCCTCTTTCCCTTTTTTACCATCAATTTTGGCTCCCTCATGAATCCAGCGAGCCATTGTTCGGACCTCTTTCTCCGTGAGACGCTCTCCCTTGTTCCGAGGTGGCATTGCCCCTTTTTTATGCTCGGGCCACACCACGGTGACGAAGAGATAACTCGCATCCCAGTCACCAGGAATGACGACGTCGTTCTTGGCAAAGCGTTTGTAAAAATGCTCCTCGTCGTCGAGTCGCAAGCCCCCCTTCACTTTCTTCGCCTCACTACTGTGACAGTCATAGCACTTTTCCTTAAAAATCGGCATAACGTCTTTCTTGTAATCCAAAGCCGCCACCGGAGTGACCAGAGCGAGGGAAAAGAGGAAGGCTTTCACTGATGGGAACACTACCGCCAGATCAAATTGAGGTAAAGATTACGATCACTTCGACACCGCCGTCCGACCCGAAGCCTTACTCTCCTCCAGAAGCGCCTTGAGTTTCTTTACCACCTCCGGATGCTTGGAAAAAAGATTGGTCGTCTCACCGGGATCATCATTCAAATTGAACAACTGACCTGGCGCCTCGGGATCGTTATCAGGCAGGGCATACTTTTTCATCCCCCACGCCCCAGGCTTCTCATAGTTGCTTCCTCCCGAGCCTTTGTGATCAATATACTTCCAGTCGCCCTGACGAATCGAGAGCTTCAGCGCAAAGGTCTGCTGAAGGAGATAAGGTCGAAGCGCTTCCGGCCCCTGCGTTCCTTTAAGGACCTGGATCAGATCAAAACTATCCTCTCCCGCTGACCTTGGAAAAGTCGCACCCGTGATGGAGGCGCAGGTTGAGAAGACATCGGTGAGGCTCACGATCTCATCGCTCACGGACCCCGGCTTTACCACCCCCGGCCACTTCACGATGAAAGGCGTGCGATGACCTCCTTCCCATTGATCCCGCTTCACTCCGCGCCATGGCTTTGCGCCATCATGTTGATGATCCCGACGCATCGCATTGATCGTCGGCACCTCCGGTCCGTTGTCAGATCCAAACATCACAATGGTGTTCTCCGCGAGCCCAAGGTCTTTGAGCGTCTTCATGAGCTCGCCTACGATCCAGTCCATTTGAAAAATAAAATCGCCATGCGGACCAAACTTTGTCTTTCCCTGGAATTGCTTTGCGGGGAAGGAAGGAAGATGGACCGCTTGCATCGAGTGAAAAAGGAAGAAGGGCTGACCCTTCTTCTGAGCCTTCAAGAATTCCAGACTCTTTTTGAGAAACACCAGGTCCACTTCCTCCAAATCAAAGTCCGGCGCAATCATTCCTCCGCGACAATCATTGGCGTAGGGATGTTTTGGGAGAGTGCTTTTATCGATCTGCTTCACCGGCGGAACCGGAATGCGGTCACCCTCAATGTAAGCGTATAACCAATCCGTCGTCGGGCAGCAGGCCGTGCCGAAAAATTGATCGAAACCATAGTGGATCGGAGAACCTTCGATCGGCCTTGAGTAGTCGATCATCTTCACCGCTTCGAGCCCGCGCTTTTCAATGCGCGCTCCCTCTTTATCAAAAAAACTCATCCCCACATGCCATTTCCCGAAGATCGCCGTTTGATAACCCTTCGTCTTGAGCATCGCGGGCAAGGTCAGTCGGTCATCCTCGATCAAACACGGTCCACCCACTCCGGAAAAAACCCGCGAGCGCCCGGTACGAAAACACATCCTCCCGGTCAGCAAGCTGTAACGCGTCGGTGTGCAAACGGTCGCCGGACTATGGGCATCGGTGAAGCGCATCCCCTCGCGAGCCATGCGATCGAGATTGGGGGTGGGGATTTTCGAGGACGAATTATAACAGCCGACATCGCCGTAGCCCAAGTCATCGGCAAGAATGAAAACAATATTGGGAAGCTTCTCGGCACCTGCCAAAAGACTGAGCGAAACCGAAACGATGAAACTCTGAATGATCTTCACCCCATCCTCTTATCACACGCCAAGCCCTCAACCTACTCCGATCTTCCAAAGCTTTGTTTCAGATAGATTCACCTTCAGGTTTGCGTTCTCTTGAAATCACGATGAAGTCGCTTCTCCTCCTTCTTTTTGTCTCCACCGCTCTCGCCGGCTGGACCATCGATGACATGGTGTCTGAAAAGGGCTTCCACGCCAAACCCGTCGACCATTCCCTTATCAATCCTTGGCCAGCAGAACTGGAAGCCGAGTTTCAAAAACGAGCCCAACACATCATCAAAGGCATCGTTCGTGATCAAAAACCCAAGGCCAACACCTACTTCGAAAACGAAAAGAAAGCGTACGGATTTTGTATGGCTCACGTTCTCGGAGGAGAGCGGGAAAAGGCTCTCGAATCGCTTCAGGGGCAAGACCATCAGCACAAACTCTGGCACCGCGAGACCGATGGCATCGACTACTACGCCGCCTTCACCCTCAAACATCAGATACGAAAGTATTTCTACTTTGGCGACCTCCTCGACCCCGCCTACAAAAAACAAATGTTCACTGGCGCAAAGAAGTGGACTGCACAGGATCCGATGAAGCGTCCGCATTATGCGTTCAACAAAGCTACCGGATGGGGTCCCGATGCCAAGAATTCCTGGGTCGATATCCGCACCACCGAAAACCTTCACCTCATGCGCGTAACCTCCGTTTTTCTGATGGCTGAAGAAACGGGAAACAAAGCGGTTGCGAACAAGTATAAAGACCATCTCCTCCGCTACACTGCCACCCTCTACCGCATCGGAATCGGCGAGTGGGATTCCGAAAACTACCACGGGCATTCCATCGCTCCCCTGCTGAATCTTTTTGATTTTGCCAAAGACCTCGAAGTCCAGCGTGCGGCCAAAGCCTGTCTCGATTTCTACGCCGCAGCCGGAGCGGTGAAATATTATCGTGGCGGCTTTAATGGCCCTACAAAGCGCGACTACAATCACGCTCAACCCTTTGGTGGAAGCGCCGCCAACTCTCTCTGGGTCTGGTTCGGAGATCAGCCTACTGGAAAAGACAGCCACTGGGAGTCGGACGAAATCCACATGATCACTAGCTCCTACCGCCCGCCACTCGCGGTAGTCAAACTAGCACAAAAGGACTTTAAAAAACCGGTCGAACTCTTCGCTGCCAAACCGCCTTATTCGGCCACCACCAGTTGCCAAATGGAAGCCCGGCCTGAGTATCTCGAAACTCAATATCTTGCGCACTCCTACCTCATCGGTTCGCTGACCCAAGGAACCTCGGTCGATGGCGGCGATGTCAACGGCTTCAAGATTCTTGCCTTCGATGCAGACCAAGGATCTCGCGCCCTCCACGCTTCTCCCAGTGCCAACCCGCTTTATCCGGGCTCGCCCATGTATAAAAAAGGAATCATCACCGCTCCGAACCGGGTCGCTCAACTCGAGAACCTTGCGCTTTGGCTCGTCAAGGATGGCAAATCCCCCTGGCTCTGGGTGCTTCCTCCGGAAGTCGAAGTGAGCCAGAAAAACGAAGTCACCTTCTTAAAAGCTGACCGCACTTGGGTGGCCATTCGGACCCTCGGAGCATCGCCTCTAAAACGTGATTCCAAGCTCACCAAACTTCTCCAGCAGACGAAGAAATCCCGCTTCCCCGATCACTTTGTCATCTCGACTCAAGGAAGCGCGGAGAAATTCTGCGGTCTCGCCATCGAAGTCGGGGAACAGGAGTCCCATGGAAGCTTCGCCAAGTTCAGAGAAGCAGCTTTGGCGGCCAAACTCGATCTTTCCGATCTCCAAACTGGTGCCATCCGCTACAAATCACAGGACGGAAAACACCTCGGCATCCACTGGAACGACGACCCTCTCGATCTTGGAGTTTGGCGAAACGGAAAACGCCGCGATCTCTCGAATCCCGCACTTTATCAAAGCTCCATCATCACGGCGAAATGGGGTGAGGGAATTCTGAAGGTTCGCTGTGGGACACAGCGTTTCCAATGCTCGGTGGGCACTCATGGCGCAGTGACCTGGAAGTAAACTACTCCCCACCACCTAATTCCCGAAGAAAATCCGAGCGCACTTTTCGCTCGCTGAGATCACAGTAGAGTCCGGCGTTGAGGTCGCCTTTCTCATAGCCCTTGTGATAGTCAAAGAGGTGCTTCGGAAAATACTCGGTGAAGGTCTCGCGCTCCTCATTGGTGAGGCGTCCCCAGACGGCGAAGTTCACTGTGCGGGCCATCTTTTGCTTCATCTTGAGGGTGAGACGTCTTCCGGTCCGCGCCTTCTGAACTTGCTTGTGTGTCAGCTGCTCAGGAGAGATCTCGACGAGCGCGTGATTCGAGAGATTCCACCCCGTCAAGATTTCATCCAAAGGCTGGGACCCCAGATCACGCTCGTCGCTCATCAGATTTGAGAACCACAATTAAGCGGGAAGAAGCTGAAGATCGCTCAGCTGTGAAATGAGCTGTTTGGTTTCCTTCCGCCAACGTTTGACACTCTCACGGGAGGCTTCCATTTTTCCCGCGAGAGTATGTTCCAACTCTTCGAGGTTTGCACTGAGCTGCTTAATCAATGCTTGAATCTTGGCAAGCGTTTGGTCGCAGACAGACCCCTGTTCGGAGAGCTCGGCGATGCGAGCTTCCGCCTTGCGCTGGGCCTCTTTCATCTCAGCAGCCACGATCTTGTGAGTCGGAACGCGGCGAAGGTCGGAAACAAGTCCAAGTTTTTCGAGAGCAATGATGGACCATTTGGTAGGATCAAAATTCCAGGGCTTCACGCCGTTGCGATAGTCATGCTGAAACTCGTGGTGGTAGTTGTGATAACCCTCACCATAGGTGACAAGTGCCATAATCCAGCTATCCCGCGCAGAGCTTCTGGTCGAGTAGGGCTGGCTGCCAATCATGTGGCAGAGGGAATTGATGAAGAACGTGCACTGTTGGACGAGGACCACGCGAAGAGCTCCGACAATCAAAAATCCAGCCCAAGCGCCAACAGCTCCCGCTTCGAGGTAACCAATAAAGGCAGGGAAAATAAGTCCGACGATGAAGGCGATTACGACATAGAAACGATCCTGAAAACGAACGAGTGGGTCCTTACGGAGGTCCTTCACGTTGTCGATGGGCTGCTCAGCATCGAGCTTGAAGAGAATCCAGCCGATGTGAGCCCAGAAGAAGCCCTTGGAAATATCATAAGGGTCCTCGTCCTCATCAACGTGCTTGTGATGACGGCGATGATCGGAAGCCCAGTGAATCACGGAGTTTTCGAACGCGCAGGCTCCAAAAACCAAAGTAAACAGGCGCACAGGCCACTTCGCTTTGAATGAAAGGTGGGAAAACAGGCGGTGATAGCCGAGCGTGATGCTGATTCCAGTCGCGATCATGTAAAACGCGAACATCCCCCACATCAGAGGGCTCACCGAGTTATTCCAAAGAAAAATGGGAGCCGCGATCAGAGCAATTGCCGTGATGACGAAGAGAAAGGAAGTGTTCGTCCAGTTGACGCGATGAAATGGAATTCGATTCATAAATTTTGGAGAAAAAGCTCTCTGCAGGCGATTTAATAAGTCGCCCAGCTGGGGCGGCAGCCTACCCTTGTTTTAAGGAATTGCCAGCCTCAATTCTCGGCATTGATAAGCTCTTGGCAAATAAGACCACCCTACTTTGAGAACATTCCGTGCTCCGGATCTCCTCCTGAAAGACTGTAGGCGATCAAATCAAGAATATCCTTATCCGTCAGGGTGTTAAGAAGCCCGGGAGGCATCATCGAGATTTTTGAGGGCTCCACCGACTTTAATTCGCTGGTTTTCAAGGTCGTCATCTCGCCTGGAGCGTAAAGATTGGTGATGATCATGTAGCGATCCCCGTTGAGATTGGCGATGCGGCCGATCACGACCTCACCATTCTTCTTGGTAAAGACCATGGAACCATACTGGTCGCTAATTTCCTTCCCGGGATCGATGATCTGCTCCAGAAAATCGTGTGGGCTGAACTTGCCGGCCGCGCTGGTGAGGTCAGGCCCGATCGCCCCGCCTTCATTGCCGAATCGGTGACAAGTGTAGCAATTTGCGGCAGCGAAGGCTTCCCGGCCATTCTTGAAATTCCGTCCCCCTTCGAGTCCAGAAGCGAGGAGCGGCTTAAGATCGTCCATCGTCCAATTCTTGACGAAGCTGCGCGGCTTGGTGGCAAAGGCGGGCTCTTTTTTATTCGGCTTGGCATTGAGAACCGCCGCAAGAGCTTTCTTATCTTCCTCGCTGAGCCGAGCCACCGCATCCTTCTTGATGTTCTGGATGTAATTCCCGATCGCTGCGCCTCCCTTGTATCCGGCCGCTTTGGTAAACCACTGGAAGTAACGCTTCTGAAGATCACGATTCCAGCCCTTATCTACGTTCCGGAGAATGAGAGCGATCGCAATTTGCTCTTCTTGGGTCGCTCCGTCCTCCATCAGAGGAATGCCGCGCTCAAGAAGCTTGGGAGCTCCGACATAGGCAAGAAGACGGGAGAGTTCGATATTCTCAGAGCGTTTGCTCGTCGGAAAGGCTGAATCGAATTGACTGATAACTGCTTGCTTCTGCGCATCCGACGGTTCTCCGAGTCGGGTGAAAACCAGGGTGTATGCACGAATGAGATCAAAACGGGTCTGTTGATCAAGTGAGGCGAAGTCGATTTCAGATATCGCGGAGACGGCCGCCACTTGCTGGGATTTTTCACCGACCCGTGCCAGAGAGAGAATTCCTCCAAGGCGGGCGGGAATGTTTTTCTCGTTGAGGATGGTATCGGCCCAATCCTTGGATGGGATTTTCTCCAAAGCCGTGCGAGCCGCAAAACGGAGCGCTCGATCCTTGCTTCCAAGATGTGGCAGAATCTGAGGGAGATTTTCCGCCTTGTTTTGCAGATGAAGATCTTCCATCGCAAGACGCTGATCGCGCTCGGCTTGCCCGGGGTGCTTACCATCGACCGGAGCAGTGCTCTCATCGCCCACGTAAGTCACGCGGTAGAGACCGGACTGAACCCGGCGGCCACCGACGGCAATGTAAAGCGCTCCGTCCTTTCCAACGGTAAGATCAGTCAACGGAAGTGGCTGACCAGCAAGGAATTCTTCAAAGTCAGCCTGATACGAAGAGCCATCAGGGCGGAGGTGGACGGCGTAGAGTTTTCCATAGGACCAATCTGCAATGAAGAAAGCCTTCTGATACTTCGCTGGAAACTTGGCCCCCGTTCCGAAGACGACGCCAGTTGGTGAGCCGGGGCCAATGTTGACCACCGCACCGAAGCTATCGCTGTAATAGTCAGGCCATTTCGCAGACCCGTTCCGCCAGCCGAACTCCGCTCCACTGATGACATGATTAACACGCGTCGGCCGATACCAGGGAAGGTTGAGATCCCATTCCATATCGGCGTCGTAAGTGAAGAGCTCACCGTCGGCGTTGAAATCGATGTCGTATTGGTTCCGGAATCCCGTCGCGACGACCTCCCACTCCTTTCCCTCAGGATCGGTCTTGCAAACCCAACCACGAGGAGCGAGCGCTCCTTTCATGTGCCCCCGACCATAGACCCGGGGAAAAAGAAGATCTTCATCCCAGACTTCGGTGGACCGGCTTCTCACATATTCAGGAATTGCGGTCTGATTCCCACAAGCGATATAAAGAGACTTCCCGTCCGGCCCCGGAATGACTGCATGCGGGCCGTGCTCGCCTCCGCTTTCCTGAAATTTCTTAAGAAGGGTGACTTTGTCGAACTTATCATCTCCATCCGTGTCCTGGAGACGGTAAAGCCCCCGCCCTTTATGTGCCTTGTCATTTACCACCACATAAAGCGAATCAAAGGCATAGCACATCCCCCAGGCGTGACCGATATCGAGGTCGATTTTTTCAATATCAGAATCCTTTAAAACCCCGCCGGCAACTGGTGGGCTGAAGCGATAAAGCGAGCCATACTGGTCACCTGCGATGAGACGGCCCTTATCGTCCTCACAGAGCACCACCCATGATCCGAATCTCTCCTTCGGGACAGTGTAGAGTCGCTCGACCTTGAACCCCTCCTTCACATTGAGCCGATCCACTGGAGTGGCTTCTGGCTCAAGACCAAAAAGAGAACGACAAAAAATCGCAAAAACTAAAACGGTGCGGTGCATGCCGACATCATACGTCATGAAGAAGCGTTTCCTACGACAAATTCGCCAAAATTTCCTGAATGTTTTCGAGGGATCGGAGCAGCTTTCAGAAAGCCTCGGATGGTATAAGTAAACCTTCAAAAAATCATCGCCTGTTCCCTTTAAGGTCACACCGACCGCCAAGGAATGAATCAACCCCCCCGCCAAGATTCCCCCACCAAGAACGATCACGTTTTCAGGTCGGAAATCGAGATCGAGCACCTCATCGCTGGTTCAGCAAGGCGCATCCGCCAAGCCTTCAACAAGAGGAACCGAGACCTTCGAGTCAGTCGCGATCATGAGATCCCTCAATTCCGCGCTCTCACATTTTTGAGCTGAAACAATCGATAAGATCGGTTTGTATTCCTTCTACATGAAATCGATTCTCCTTTCCACTCTTTTCGTTTCTCCGCTTCTTGCTGCACCAGAGGGTTTTACCAATCTTTTCAATGGCAAGGATTTCAAAGGATGGTGGGGAGCAGCCACCGAGAATCCTGCAAAATATCTCGCTCTTTCCCCGTCGAAACTGGAGCAAAAGAAAAAGAACAGCCTCCACAACATTTACAAACACTGGCAGGTCAAGGACGGCATCATTCACAATGATGGCCACGGCCTTTTTCTCACTACCGAAAAAAACTACGCCGACTTCGAGCTCCGGCTGGAATATAAGCTCGACCCCAAGGCCGATAGCGGCATTTACCTCCGCGGCATCCCCCAAGTTCAAATCTGGGACACCACCAAGGAAACAAGTGTCTCACTCCAACACGGGGCCGGCAAAGGATCGGGTGGCCTGTGGAACAATCCCAAAGGCACCGCCGGACGGGAGCCCCTCGTCCACGCCGACAAACCCATTGGCGAGTGGAATGCCATGACCGTTCGCCTCGTTGGAGAAAAGGTTACCATCGTTCTCAATGGCAAGACTGTAGTCGAGCAGGCCAAGCTCTTTAATTACTTTGATAAGAAAGGCAGCCTCCCCAAGGAGGGACCCATCCAGCTTCAGACCCACGGCGCACCCATGCAGTGGCGAAATATTTTCGTGAAGGAGCTTTGAGTCCCGCTCTTGGGAACTTTTGATTGTGAGCCGAACAGTGCTGATCTCTGCCGGCTCGGAGTCGTAGCTACTCCGGCAAGGAAGCGCGCACGCGATAAACTCCATCAGGATAAACAGCGATGTTTTCCAGGCGGATTCGCGGCGTCGCTTCAGGGTTTATCATCTTGAGCGTTTCCCAAGAGCCCTTTCCATTTGAAATTTCGATGGCGTAGGCCCGACCAGCCTTCTGAGAAAAGGTAAAAAGAATGACGTTTGCATTCAGTCTCTGCACCGTTGTTGTCAAAAAATCTACGGAGTCAAAGGGATCGGTGTTCGCCGAATATTCCTCAAGATTGGAAAACCCATCAGCATCGGAATCAAGCGCAGCATCAGCGGCAAGATCGGCATTTAACCCGAAGGTATCTTCCCAGATATCCGGAATACCATCGGCATCACGGTCTGGCGGGAGGTTTTTGCGGCCTGGACTCGGAACGGTGAACCGAGCGATATCCACGAGATCATCAAGCAGCCCTTCGGAAACCCCTTCTTCCTGATCCCAAAAAAAGATGCGATCAATCAGCGTGCCATCAGCCTCACGAACAAAAACCTCCTCGCGATCGCTCGATAGTGAAAAGCCGAGATGATCGGGACCATTTTCCGCATTCCCATCTGCAATGAGCTGGAGGTATTCCCCGGCCGCTATAAAAGAATGCGGTGGGAAGCTTGTCTTTTCTCCCGAAGAATCTTCAAAAATCAGTCCGCCTATCGCGACCGGAAGTGGGGAAGTGTTTTGAATTTCCAACCAGTCATCTCCCTCTTGCGGGTCGGCAAGCCATTCGGTAAATCGAATCGCGGAGGAATGCCCCATGGAAACCGCTTCATTGGCCGCGAGTGGAGTCGGGACGGAGAGCTTCCACTCCATCGAGCCATCCTTTGCCAGCGAAGTCCCATCTGGTTGAGGGCCGAAGGTCACCGAATCCGATTCCGTTCCATCCGCAGATCGCAAGATCAAGGAATCTCCGTCTTTCGAGAGTCCGAAGCCACTGTAAAAACCAGTTCCTCCAACCACCGGCTCGGAAAGCCAAACAATGACTCTCCCGCCCGCCGGAATTACTGCCCCCTCAGGGAAGGCAAAGACCGGACCATTGGGATCGCTCAGCAAGGTCATTCCCCCGAGAGGGAGTTCAACACTTACAACATTGTGAATCTCAACCCAGTCAGGAAACTGCCCGTCATGCTCGGTGGTTTCAGAATTATGCGCCACGATCTCACCGAGCCGAATCGCCCCTGGAAACTCGTTAAACGCCCCCGCCGTGAAAAATTGTTCAACCGAAATCAATGACTCATGACCTTCACTATCGATATAAGTGACCCGCCAATAATACCTCTGACCGACCTTGAGAGAATCTGGTGGAAGGGTTAAACCGGTGAGAGCTGATTCGGACCGATGCCGATAAACTGGATTGAGGTAATCTCCTTCCTCCGTGCGAAACTCCCAGAGAGTAGCAGTGTGCGTTTTTCCATCAGGATGGAGGTATTCCGAAGTCTCAAAGGCCAGGGCAGGATGATGTCCACCACCATTGAGCGGCTTCTTTAAAATCGGAGTGATGGGACGCACATAAGCACCCCGATCAAGACGTTCATTAATGGTGCTCTGTCGGGCGGAAGCGAAATCAGAAGCACGAAACGTGATCTTGTTTGCGATCAGATTACTTTGATCCATCAAGGTGTTATTCAAGTGATAGAGGCGGTCCGCATAGGCCGTCGGAAAGGCAGTCTTAATCGTCGACTCAAACACATGTGATCTCAGATTTCGGCTCGCAAAGACCTCATCAAAATCCCACGGCAGGATGATCCACCGCCCCGACGGAGTTCGATAATAAAAGTAATTGTGCACATCATCATCCCAGATCCCCCCCCACTCGGCAGCCGCGTAGTAATCAAGAGCTCGTGAAACATCCCACTGGGCGTTGAAAAAATTCTGCAATTCGCTCGGTGCTCCTATCACTCCCGGATGATCCAGCAGCATTTGATGAAAAGGCACATAACCCCGCCAATCCTGATTTTTTAGCGGATAAGTCCACGCGTAGCGCTCCAAGGCCAAATACCCAAATCGTTCGATCAGGGGCAAGCCGTTGGCACTCCCCCAAGGCCCAGAGTCATCGAAGAGCCCACTCGCTTTTACGATCCAACCCGGATCATCCGGAACCGCGATTCCGTTACGGGCCTTTTCCCGGTCATAATACTGATCAAGCATCGAGCCATTCATCCCTCCAAGCTCAATCATACTTTCGGCCCTTCCTCCGTTCGCCGTAACGGAAACGCGACGCGCGTAGGAAATCGGCAAGCCAAGATGTTGGAAAAGACGGTGGGCATCCAGAGTCTCGTTCTCCTTATCGGTCAGTAAAATCGAACGCTCACCATCCATACGATGATCCCTTGGGAATTTGATTTTCAAGCGAGGCACATTTCCCGCGAACTTTGCAAACCAACGAAAATAGGGACTCCCTTGATATCGTAAATGCACGTCCCAAACTTCTCCATCCCGCACGAACACCCCGGGAGCAGTTCCGTTCCATCCCGCTGAACGAGATTCCCCAAAATAGTCAATATCCGACAATCGATTGGGATCAAAAAGATTCACGTGACCGTCAATCTCGCTTTCCGAAGCACTTGAATAGTAAACCTCATAACGTTTTCCATCTGTCGCGCCACTCCAAGGACTATAAGCATACCAATCGTATGGGTCATTGACGCGAGGCGAAAGCACCGGATCTCCTTCTTCTCGTGTCGCCTTGATCCGATAACGAATAATCTGACCGGCTGCGTGCCCGGGGAGTTCCGCCTGGTAAAGGACCCGTTGACCAGATACCTCGCGAGACATTGTCACCGAAAAAACCGTTTCATTCGTCGTCTCAATGTTATCGACAAAATACTCCACCACGACCCTGGAAAAACCCTCCTCCGACGAAAATGCACAACTCACAGTAGCATTTTTGGAAGGCCTAATCACCGGTTCACCATTGTCACTCTGTTGAAGATCCAGAAAGGTGACCACCGGATCAGGGACATCCGCCAAAATGGCGTTGGCTTTTCCGGGTGATGGGTTGCTCAGAGGCACCGAAGCCCGCCAGTTCTCCAGTGCATTTCCTGAGAAGCTGGTGCTCACCCGTTCGAGCGAACTGCCACGATACTGCACTAAATCGAGATCCAGATCAGCCCACCGTCGCGTTTCACCCAAGCCATCTGCAGTCACCGGCCACGGAAATTCACTCCCGTATTCCACCTCATCAATCGTTTCTTGCGTGGCATTCTGCAAAACAATCCGCTCCCCTGAGTTACTCAATCCACCCGTCCAAGGGCCGAACACATTATGAGCAGTTAAGGCGTCATACTCTGTGATGGCCAGCAGGCGCGAAGGATTCTTTGCCACCACCACAAATCCTCCAGCTTCGATTGAGGCTCCGGCCGGAAAGGTGAATCTCACTCCTTTGGTGAGTTCCCAATTAGCAAGGGAAACAGCCCCATCTCCTGTATTATGGAGTTCAATAAACTCATGAACATCCTCGCTTAAGTCCATCACCGGATTGAAGTCCGGTAGAAAGTCCGGTTCTTCAACTGGATGATAGTGAATCTCATTGATCACCACCTCTCCAGAGATCATTCCTGCTGGAATCAGAGAAAAGAGAGCGTAGAGGCGTCGCATGATTGTTTGAAAAACCTATCATAAATCCACTGATTACCAAGAAAGCACCAAAAAGCCGCCCTGATTTTTCGTCGGCATGGCTCTGGAACCGCGGGCTGCAATCATCTCTCAAAGCCAGAGACGGTCAGGGTTCTCTCATATCCTGTGATCCGATGCTTGAAATCGCAGTTTACACCCCCCTCACCCTGCGCTGTGAGGCAGATCCAGATCTTGGCATTCCTGCTGCTTAGATACGAAGCACTCCCAAAAGAAGCCCTTAAACAATGATCGAACTCCCTGACTTGCGACAAGTCCGTTCCCTGGTGGCAGTGGCGGAAACGGAGAGCTTTACCAAGGCTGCCGAGCGGCTTGGAGTGACGCAATCTGCGGTGAGTCATTCGATTCGAGCTTTGGAAACGCTTCTCGAAACCAAACTCATCGAGCGTAGCGGAAAACGCCTTGCCCTGAAACAGGAAGGAGTTGTCTTGGTTCGGCGATTTCGCCGGGCTCTGCAGGAACTCGAGAGCGCGGGCGAAGACCTTGCGATGCTGAAGCGCTGGGGCCAGGGACGCCTCCGAATAGGGGCCACCCACACTTTGTGCAACTACGTCATCCCACAGGTCCTTAGCGAATTTCGAAAACTCTACCCCCGATGTGAGGTCCACATTGAATCCGGAGATACCTCGGATTTAATGAAAAATCTCGACGATTCGGAAATTGATATCCTTCTTGGAATCAGCGGACGCGGGCCCAGCTGGACTCGCTTTGAAAAAGTCTTCGAAGATGAAATGATTTTTGTCGTCGCCCCTGATCACCCTTGGGCGGAGCTGGATCAAGTGCCGATGAACGAAGTCGAGAATCAATCTTTCCTCGTCTACGCCCGTGCCAGCGAGACCTACCGGCTCCTTAAGGAATCGTTCGAGAACGCGGGCGGGCGACTTCGGCCCGGGCTCAGTCTCGGCGATATGGGTGCAATCAAAGAAATGGCCAAACAGGGCATCGGCGTGGGCATCGTCGCTCCCTGGGTCGCTCACGAGGAGGTGGGAAACGGCACCCTCATTCCACTGTCACTCGGCAAGATCAAACACCCTCGGGAATGGGGCGTTTTCTGCCACGACTCCCGCCAGCTCTCAATGGTCGAGGAAGATTTCCTCCGCATATTCCGGAAAGCGACAGCGAAATTCAACGCAGCGTAGCGGTGGCCTTTAATCAAACCACTCGTCCTCCGGATCAAAGGCGGGGATCGCGAGATTCATAATCCTCATCTTTCCTACTGCACGATGCCGACACCCCGGCATGATGAGAATTGTGCTCATCGGTCGCACCGGATATTGCTCGCCATCGAGCTCCAGAAACGCCTCGTCCTCGACCTCCAGAATGAGATAAATCTCGGTCATCCTTTTATGATAATGCGTCCGCGCATCTTGCGAGATTTCCACCTCATGGATTGAAGCCACTTTGTTTTCCGGAGTCAGAAAGGCCCTCTTGCTCATCCCGCAGGGACAGGGGACGGCTTCGATCTCATCAAAGTGTGCGATCTCGTAATTCATCCTTTCCAATACGCCCGCTCTCGATTCTCCTTTCCCAGCAACTTCATGAACATCACCGGAATTGATCTCAGCTTTGTTCCCGTCGTCACCCGTGTCCCGCTAAAATTCGGGAACCAAACCCTCACCGAGGTCTCCTGCGCACGCGTGGCCGTCCATGCGGAAGTTGAGGGGAAGACGGCCACCGGTTGGGCCGAGACTCCTCTCAGTGTGGCCTGGGTCTGGCCCTCCGATCTTGGCTACCGTGAGCGTGAAGACCGGCTGAAAGCCTTCTCGGAAGTCCTCCGGGTTGATCTGGAAAAAAACGCACTTGAAGGCCACCCCATGGTGATCGGCCATCACTTTATTGAGAAGCACCTGCACGCGCGACTTAATGAAGAAAATGCCGACCTTCCGGAATCCGCGCACATGCCTCACCTTGCCGCCCTGGTCTGCCTCTCGGCCTTCGATCTCGCGCTTTATGATGCCTTCGGAAAACTCCATAATGTCAAAGCCTTCGAGTGCCTTGACCAAAGTTGGCTTGGCGAAAAAGACCTCAGTCATTTCCTCGAACCTGCTGAAAAATTCGTGGGAAAATACCCTGCCGACTTTCTCGTCGAGCCCGAAATGATCCAACCCGTCTGGCACCTTGTCGGCGGACTCGACCCCATCGAAGAATCCGAATTGACCGGCCACGAGCCCGATGACGGCTATCCCGTGCTTCTCCGCGATTGGATCGAGCGCGACGGGCTCAACTGCCTCAAAATTAAACTGCGGGGGAACGACCTCGAATGGGACTATCAGCGCCTCCTCGCCATCGGGAAAATCTCCCTTGAGATGGGTGTCGAAAACCTCACCACCGATTTCAACTGCATGGTCACCGATCCCGACTACGTGAACGAAATCCTCGACCGCCTAAAGGCTGCTGAACCAGCAATCTACGAACGCATCGTCTACGTCGAGCAGCCCTTCCCTTACGATCTCGGAGCTCACCAAATCGACGTCCACTCCGTCAGTCAGCGCAAGCCTCTCTTCATGGACGAGAGCGCGCACGACTGGCGTTTCGTGAGGCTTGGCCGCAAACTCGGATGGACCAGCGTTGCCCTCAAGACCTGCAAGACCATGACCGGCGCCCTTCTCAGCCTCTGCTGGGCTAAGGAGCATGACATGACCCTCATGGTTCAGGACCTGACCAACCCCCGCCTCGCTCAAGTCCCACACGTCCTCCTCGCCGCCTACGCCGGCACCATCTGCGGAGTCGAAAGTAACGCGATGCAATTCTACCCGGAAGCTTCTTCCGAGTTTCTCAAAACCCACCCCGGACTTTACCAACGCCGGGATGGCATCCTCGACCTCTCGACACTCAGCGGGCCGGGATTTGGATATGCGGGAGTGGAAGAACTCTAAAGCAAGATTGTCTTTTCCTCCTGAATCAGGAACGCTCGCTGCGTGAGCGCGAAGGAAAACCTCAAAGCAATGTTACTCGCGAAGTCAGTCCGCACGGGCGACTTCACTCTGGCCTCTGGAAAGAAGAGCGACCTCTACGTCGATTGCCGGGTCACCGCGCTCGATCATCATGGCGCGAAGTGGATCGGCGAGGCTGGTTGGAATCTCGTTCTGGAAAGAATCGAAGCTGATGGAGTGAGCATCGATGCCATTGGGGGAATGACTATGGGAGCCGATCCGATTTCGCTGGTTGTCGGAATGGCGAGTGCCGATCACGACAAAGCCCTGCAGGTTTTCACCGTTCGGAAGGAGCCCAAGGGCCACGGGCGCGGAAAACAGATCGAGGGGAATTTCAAGGAAGGTGACAAGGTCGTCGTCGTCGATGACGTGATCACCACGGGCGGCTCGACGCTCAAAGCCATCGAAGCCATTCGCGTAGCGGGAGGTGAGGTTTCCTTTTGTCTCGTCCTCGTTGATCGCGAGGAAGGTGGGCGTGCGGCGATCGAAGCCGATGGCGTTCCCGTGGTCAGCATTTTCACGCGCAGCGAACTCCTTGGTTAAATGAAGCTCCTCATCACCGGACTCTGCATTGGTGCGGTAGCGGGACTCCTCGGAGCCCTGTGCGGTGTCGGTGGTGGATTGGTGATGGTTCCCGCGTTCGTGATGGCTCTTGGGATGGAGCAAAAATCCGCCGTAGCCACTTCCCTTGCCGTGATCGTGGTGACCGCACTTTCCGGCACACTCAGCAACATCACTTCAGCGTCCAAACTCATCGACTGGAAGCTCGTTTTAGTCACCGGGATTGGGGCAGGGCTCGCCGCGTGGTTTGGTGCGGATTTGATGCGAAGCCTCAAGAATCCTGCGCTTACGAAAATCTTCGGCGTCACCGTCATTCTCTTCGGGGTCTTGATGCTGATTAAAAAAGGCTAGTTTGATGGCGGTCGAACTTGTCGAAATCGTGCTCGCGCCTGAAGAGGTCGCGGACGAATCACTTTGGATCAAGCGTGCCTCGCGCAAACTCCGCGTGAAGTCTGGTCGCATTCTCGAAGTCCGCCTACTCAAGAAGTCACTCGATGCCCGCAAACGTCCTGTAAAGTTTCTTCTCCGGCTCGAAGTCGGAATCGACGAAGCCCTCCCACTCATTCCCGAGCGGATTTGGAGGAGCTCACCTCTCTCTGCAGGCGCCGCCCAAGTGGTCATCGTCGGAGCCGGACCGGCGGGCCTTTTTGCGGCCTTACGTTGTCTCGAACTCGGGCTCAAACCCATCGTGCTCGAGCGGGGTAAAGACGCCTCGGCTCGGCGCTTCGACCTCGCCCCCATCATGCGCGAGGGCCGCGTCATCGAGGAATCGAACTACTGTTTCGGCGAAGGTGGCGCCGGAACCTTTTCCGATGGCAAGCTCTACACACGCGCCACCAAGCGGGGGCCGGTACGTGACGTTTATGAAATCTTGGTGGCCCACGGCGCTCCGGAGAAAATTCTGAGCGACGCCCACCCCCACATCGGCTCGAACCTTCTTCCAAAAGTCGTGATGGCGATGCGGGACTCGATCCGTGAGGCGGGAGGCGAGGTCCACTTCGGAGAGAAGGTGATCGACTTCCTCTTGGAGGGCAATCGCCTCCAGGGAGTTGCGACCGCTGACGGAAAAGAGTTTCTCGGCCATGGTGTCATCCTAGCCACCGGACACTCCGCGCGCGACATCTACGAGCTCCTCCATGCCAAGGGCATCCTGATGGAGAAAAAACCCTTCGCGGTCGGAGTGCGCATCGAGCACCCACAGCCCTTGATTGACCGGGTGCAGTATCACCTAAGGGAGGGTGAAAAGCGCGGCGACCACCTTCCCGCCTCGCGCTATCGACTCGCCACCCAAATCAAAGGGCGTAGTGTTCATTCCTTCTGCATGTGCCCGGGTGGATTTGTGGTTCCCGCAGCGACTGAAAATGATGAAGTGGTTGTGAATGGAATGAGCCTCTCTCGTCGCGACTCACCCTTTGCTAACAGCGGCATGGTGGTAGGAGTCGAGCCCGAGGATGTCCCGGGGGATGTTCTCGCCGGCATTCGTTTTCAAAAGGAGCTCGAACAAAAGACCAAACAAGCAGGAGGTGGCGGACAAGTCGCCCCGGCCCAAAAAGTGACTGATTTTCTCGCGGGAAAGGTTTCCCGCGAACTCCCCAAGACCAGTTACTTTCCCGGCTTAAAATCCACCTCGCTCGCCGATGTTCTTCCCAAGCCGATCAGTGAACGACTCAACGCCGGAATCCGAAAATTTGGCAAATCGATGCGAGGCTACACCGGACCAGACGCCCTCTTGATCGGGTGTGAAACCCGCACCAGCTCGCCGGTCAGAATTCCGCGCGGTGATAGTCTCCAGCATCCGGAAATCGAAGGCCTCTATCCTTGTGGCGAGGGTGCAGGCTACGCCGGAGGAATCGTCTCCGCCGCTCTTGATGGCCGGAAATGTGCCGAAGCCCTTAACTCCATCAAAAATGGGTAGGGCGCCTTGCCTTCACAGAACCGCGGTGATCCTTCAATCCAGCCCTGCGGATTGAGCCAATCCGCCTCCCTCTTCTGAATTCACGATTATTTGCGTGGATTCGCGTCCGCTCTCCTCCAGCATTTCAGCAAGCTCATGTCCGAAGACCTCCTCACCGACTTCCAACCCGACAACTTCTTCATGGGCCAGGCCCTACGGGAAGCGCGGCGTGCCTACGCGGCAAAGGAAGTGCCCATTGGTGCGGTCATCGTCAAAGACGACCAAATCATTGCCCGTGCGTGGAACCAGGTCGAGACGCTCAAGGACGCGACCGCTCACGCGGAAATGCTCGCGCTTACTTCAGCTCAAAACGCACTTGGTGATTGGCGACTTGAAGGCTGCACCCTCTACGTCACAAAAGAGCCCTGCCCAATGTGCGCTGGTGCCATCGTTCATTGTCGACCAGATCGCGTCGTTTTCGGTTGTGTCGACCCGAAAGGTGGCGCTGCCGGAGGCTGGATCAATCTCCTTGAAAGTAACCCTCCCTTGAACCACCGGTGCGAGGTCCTCC
The DNA here is from genome assembly GCA_049889835.1 of Akkermansiaceae bacterium. Taxonomy (GTDB): domain Bacteria; phylum Verrucomicrobiota; class Verrucomicrobiia; order Verrucomicrobiales; family Akkermansiaceae; genus SW10. The sequence goes on along the minus strand of JBMHCQ010000009.1, from coordinate 101,383 downwards.
CCGGAGTGATGGAAGAAGAGAGTGTCGCCCTCCTCAAAAGTTTCTTCCGCGAAGCCCGCGAGCGCAAAGCCGCAGGCCTGCAACACCTTAAGGCAGGTGACGAGGAAATATCCGAGTGACCTATTCTGCACTCATGCCGAGAGCCCGCTTGGAAAGGCGGTCAATTCCCTCTTGCGCGATTGTGCTTTGAGGATGGATGTGACGCGCCTGGTAAAACATCGCCAAGGCAGAGCCGACCTGCTTGTTTTCCTCGTGCGAAATCGCATCTTGCAGCGCGCGGGTGAAATCGGCGACTTGCGGAGCCATCTGGGTCATCTCCTGATTAAGGACGGGATCTTGGGGGAACTTTTTGTGGACGACATCCAGCTTTTCCCAAGCTGCATACGGCTGACCGACTCGACTCATTTCCCTGGCTCCCTCGACTGCGCGCTCAATCGAGCCGATGTTTTTGATCACTTGTTCGAACTGATCCTCCCGGGTGGCATCGCCCTTGATGGCGAGAGCGAATTCATACTGACGCTTAAAAACCTCGCGGTAGTTTTCTTCTGAAAAAAGACGATCGAAGTCATTTCGGGCCATCGCAAGAGTTCCACCAGCTTCCACCAATTGATCAAATTCCTTGAGCTTGGGATTCTGCGGCCAAATCTCCATCGCTTTTTGAACCTCGGCTCCTGCTTCATCTTCTTTGCGCTCAATGAGAAGCTTCTTGGCTTTTCCAATATGCATGTTGCTGGCACGCGTGTATCCCGCAATCGCAGCCTCGGCCTTGGTGGCATCAAAATCACCCGCCATGCTTTTCAATTTGGTGACTTGCTCGCCAGCCGTTCCGTAATCCTTTGAGTCAATAGCGGCCAGAAGCACGTTTGCTTCTCTCACGAAAGCGAGCACCTTGCGCTTTTTGGTCCGCTCGAGGGTAGCGATCGACGGCATGAATTCGCCCATCAAATAAGATTCCGCGAGACGCTTGGAGGCGGATTCCAGTTCCTTTTCTTCAATGAGAAATTTGAAGGCTTCAACTCCCTTATCGACATCGCGAATCGCTTCATTGGCGAGCGAATCAAGGGAAGCCACGGTAGGGCTGAAGCCCGCGCCTTCACTGAATAGCTTTTCGATGTCCGACCCCTTTTCCATATAAAGGGCTCCATCGCCATCTTTCCAAATCAGATTATAGAAGCGAGCGGCCATGACGACGTGCTCGAAACGACGCTGGAGAAAGAACTGCATCATCAGCGCCTGATACTGGATTTTGGCGAGTTCGGTTTTTACTTCGGTCTTGAGCTGATGAGTCTTTTTCAAGCCTTCGATCTCGGCAATGCGGCGAAGATATTCCGCGTATTCCAGTGACTGCGCACCGCGGCCGGTTTCGGTGGCCTCGCGATTGTTGTTATCTTGATTCTCACCTTGTCCGCCTCCTGTGTTGGCCTGGCCGACATCGGGATCATCATCAGTGCGGGTTTTCCAATCACCTTTCTTAATCAAACGCCATTTTTCTTTTTCCTGAGCCTCCATGAGCGCCTCGGTGGCACGGACATCTTTACGGGCGAGCATTGCCGTGAAAAGAGCATTGGTGAGAGAGTCGCACAAATTGGCATCGCCCGGATAGGAAGAAGCCCGGGGCAAGAGGGCTGCCGCTTTGGAGAGCTTCTGATCCGTGCGGGTGTGCGGGGAAAGAATGTTCAGGATCTCCTTGATTGTTGCCCGATATTCCTGAGCTGCTTCGGAGTTTTCCTCCGGCTCATTGAGATACTTCTGAAAGCGCATCTCGAAGAGGCGGTTATTACCTGCGGCCCAGGTGGAGCCGTTCCAAGAAATGGTGTCGTCCTGTGGATTGTAGACCCCGATTTCGTTTCCAAGGATAGAGCCGGAATTCCCATTGTTGGAACTATTCTCCTGCGGACGCACCACGGTATCGGTCGGAGTCCGATTGGCAGGACCGCCATTGTCCTTCGGCGGAACGTAAACCTGAGCAAGGACAGGAATTGAGAGAGCGAGGAAAAGGAAGAGAATCTTCATTTTTTGAAGGGAGCTAGAGTTGTTTCATTTCGATCGCGACTGCCACGCCATCGTTATTGAACTGAACGAGAAAAGCGTATTCTTGCTGAAGGCTGAGATTTCCACTCTGGAAATCGGAACCCAACATGACGGGAAGAATGCGCACGGAATCATTTTCCTGAACTTCAAGAGCCACGATCTGACCGGAATCTTCGATTTTCCGGTCCACTAATTTGCCGATCACTTGATAAGTGTTCCCGGCGAGGCTGCGACCATTCGACTGCGCATCGCGGACAGATACCAGCGGCTCATCAAAAGCGCTCGGTTTTTGATTTAAAAACCAATATCCGCCTCCGAGGACGATAATCAGAATGACGGCCCCGATCAGGAGACCTTGCGTGTTAACGCCTGAGCTTGCGCGACGGGCCATGAATAAAAACTAGATTAAATTGCTGGGAAAATCAATCCCACTGGTGGCGGCAGGTGCCGATCCACGAAGCAGCGAGACCAAGAAAAATGTGAATGATGAGGACGAGAAAACAGGGGTTCACTCCGCTGAGATTGGTTTCGATCACCGCTTTCACGGCATCGTAATGCTGGCCGGAGAGCGATTTAACGCTTCCGGACCAGGCCCAGTAGGCAGAAATGAAAGGCCGGGTGAGCACCTCAATGTTTTCCGGGAGGGCAAGAACGGCCCCGGAAAGAGGAAGTTGGAAACCGACGAGATACACCGAGAGGAGTGAGGCTTGCTCAGCTGTATGCATGAGGCTGGATATGCCCAGACAGATCGCAGTCATCGCCCCATTGACCAGAATGAGGAAGATCAGGTGACTCGTGAAATCCCCCCGGAAGGGCCAGAAAAACTCTACAAAGAAGGCCATCCATGCGGATTGAATGATGACGAGACTACTCAGGAAGGCCAGCTTGCTCAAAAGATAAGCCGAGGGCCTGACTCCTCCGAATTTTTCCTTCTCGAGAATCTGTCGTTCCCCCGCAATCTCACGCGCAGCATTGTTCGACCCCATGAGGGAAAGAAGAACGACTTGAAACATGATGATGCCTGAAACCGCCGATCCAACCTTCATCTGATCCGATTGAACCGCGGTGTATTCCTGAAATTGCTGTTGGACGTTGGTACTCGTGGTCTCTGAGTAACGCCTCATTTGTTCATTTCCCCGACTGGAGAACAGGGTCACGAGAATAGGAAAGCAGATGAGAATTGCGATCTGGAGAATCACCTGACCCCGATCACGAAAAAAGATTTTCCAACGTCTCGCCAATAAGGTGAAAAACTGGCTCACGCATCCCGGCGCGCGTTGCTCGATAATTTCCTCCTCTTCTTCCTCGCTGTCATCCATTGGAACGGTGAGACGGCCGTCTTCGATGAGACGAGTGCGGGATTGGTCGAGTTTTCCGTAGTAGGTCTCGCGATGTTTGAGCCAGGAGGAGCGCCATTTTTTGGACGATTGCTTCGCAAGCTGCGGGTAGACCAGCTCGGTGTGATCAACCGAGAAATAATGCGTCAACATATCCGGCGGCCCGTGAAAAGCGACGCAACCTTCATGGAGGACGAGGATGGAGTCATAAAGCTCGAGGTGCGCAAGCGAGTGAGTCACCGACATCACGATGCGTCCGTCTTTCCGGGAAAGATCGTGAAGAAGATGAACGATCTCGCGCTCCGAGCGGGGATCAAGCCCCGAGGTGACCTCGTCGCAAAGCATCAACTTGGGGTCGGAAACCAGTTCCATCGCCAACCCGAGACGCCGCTTCTGACCTCCGGAAAGCACGCTCACCGGGCGGTCGGCAATCGGAGCGAGACCCGTTTCCTCGAGAACGCGATCAATTCGTCCGTCCAAATCCTCATTCCCGTGGGTTTTGACCCGGAGCTTGGTGACGGCCTCAATCGACTCATCCACCGTCAGTTCATCATAAGCGATGGAGAATTGAGGAACATATCCAATCTCCCAAGGCTCGAGATCCCCTTCTTCGGAAAGATTGCGGCCATTCCACCAGAGGGAACCATCGGATTCGGGATTGAGGCCTGCGATAGTCTTGAGAAGTGTTGTTTTGCCACACCCGGAGGGGCCGACGATGGCCATGAAATGTCCACGCGGAATTTCCAGGTTGGCGCGGTCCACCAGGTTCACATCCTCACCATCTTTTTGAATGGTGAAGCAGACATCTTTCAGTTCAAGCACTGTGGGCGTTGGGTTGATCGTTAAAGGTGTGTTCTGCCAGATTCGCAGCTCAATCAGCGTGCCGTTTTTTCTTCATCGTGAAAAGCGAGAAAGGCGCGTTCTTTTTCAGGAGTAGTGAAAGGGATGCGTTTCCTCCCTCTCATTCCCCTGATGATTACCCCTCTGCTTGCAGAATGGCCACAGTTCCGCGGACCAACGAGCGATGGAATCTACCCCGTAAAAACAGATGGTAGTGCCCACGGGTTCCCTCTGGAGTGGAGCGAGGAGAAGAATGTCGTCTGGAAAACCCCGGTGGAAGGTCGCGCTTGGTCCACGCCCGTGGTGATGGGAAATCAAGTCTGGCTCTCAAACGCAACTCCCGATGGCAAGAAGATGTCAGCGGTGTGTCTCGATGTCGCGACGGGGAAGAAAGTCCACGATCTCCTCCTTTTCGAAAACTCCAATCCCGAGGCTCTCAGCAACAAGGTCAACGGTTACGGATCCTGTTCGCCCGCGATCGACGAGGACCACGCTTACATCCATTTTGGCAGCTACGGAACAGCGGCGCTGGATCGCAAGACAGGGAAAGTCATTTGGCAACGCCGGGACCTTCCCTGCCAGCATTTTCGGGGGCCGGGATCATCACTCGCTCTCTATAAGAATTTCGTCATCCTCACCATGGACGGCATTGATGTTCAGTATCTCGTTGCTTTGGACCGCAAGACCGGAAAAACAGTTTGGAAGACCGACCGCACCACCGATTTTGGCGATGTCGAAACAGGAGGAAAGATCCGGGGCGATGGGGACTTCCGAAAAGCCTACTCCACTCCGAACTTCATCACCATTAACGGCGTGACCCAGCTCGTAAGCTGCGGAGCAAAAGCCTGCTATGGATATGAAGCAGACACCGGAAAAGAACTGTGGAAGATCACCTACAAAGGATTTTCCAATGCCGCGAGCCCGGTATTTATCGATGACAAGACGGCTATTATCAACACCGGTCTTGGCAAAGCGCACTTGCTTGGAGTCACGCTTGATAATGCCATGAAGGGTGACATCACGAAATCCCATGTGAATTGGGATATTTTCAAACGCATCCCCACCCGCTCTTCTCCGGTGATCGTTGCTGGAAAAATTTACGTGACTTCCGATGAAGGAGTCCTCAGTCGTATCGATCCCGAAACTGGAAAAACCGAGGGCCGCCTCACTATCAAGGGACACTATTCCGCCTCGGGAGTTTATGCCGATGGCCACATTTACTACCTCACCGAGGAAGGGAGGACCTTCGTGGTGAAACCGGGACCAGAAATGAAAGTCATCGCATGTAATGAACTCGATGACGGCTTCATGGCCTCCCCTGCCCTTGCCGGGAGCTCGCTTTTCCTGAGGACCAAGTCACATGTCTATCGCATCGCGAAAAAGTAGGCGCTTCCTCAATCCTGAAATCACTGTTCCGGTTTTCCTCTGGTGAGTCCGCTTCAAGGGGAGAGCCACAGCACATCCAGCACCGGTATAAAAATGGAGTGATCGAGATCTCTTCCACCGCAGCACTCACTCTAATTTTGTGACTTTTAATCGTATGAAAAGTCTCTCATAAGGCGGGGGAATGACTCCCCTAAAGGTTGCACGACCCAAACCGTTTCCGATTGCTTCGAGATTCGTCCGGGTGAGAAAATCAGTCGGAACCGTCCAGTTGACCAAATCATCAGAAGCGATGAGTTCGTAGTCCAAATGATCACTATCGAGGCGCACCACCGCCTCGAAACTGATTGCCCCACCACTGAACGATAAAGAAGGCCCCCGATTGTCAAAGGCGTAGGTCCTGAGCTCTTCGGAAGTGGTCCCGGCAAAGAGATTTCCGTCGATCGTTCCCGGGAATCCGGAAGGCATGAGGCTCTGACGCCAGCTGAAAGGGTCGGCGTGATCCGGCAGGCTTCGCGGGTCGATCAAAGTTAAGCTGTAACCCAAGCCGTCCGGCCCGGTCGGCCATGGAGACGCGTCATCGTAAGTGAACTCGCGCACCGGCTCCCCTGCTCCGAAGGAAAGTTTCAAAAGCTCGCCCGAATTGCTGAGCCGCCCACTAAAGACACCCGCAACCGGCTTCCCTGCTCCATAACGAAAATTGAAGGCCTCTTCATCACGAACAATGAGAGCGAAAGCTCCAGGGGCGAGCGTCGTGATCGCGCCATCCACGTAGTCGAAGTCGACCCCCTTAGTGAAGCGAATGTCCGAGAGGTCCACGGGTTGATTACTGACGTTTCTGATTTCGACATATTCGAAGAGGTCGGAGTCAAGGAAACCGGCATCAAGCTCGGCCTGAGTGAGATCGCCTGGGTGATACATCACTTCCGAAACTACAAGGGCATTGATGAAGTCCGCCGCGTTTGGTTGTCCCGCGACGAATTCAATTCCCTCCGACCAGTGACTCCATCGACCGGTCGAATCCTGATGCCTCACCCGGGCCCGATAGGTGCTCCCCGCCCGTGTTGCGGCCGCCGGAAGAGTAACAATTTGTTGGAAATTAGTCAGAGATCCAGACTCCCAGGTGGCAGTCCATTCGTTGACATCATATACCGGAAAGCCCGTCTGATTGCGCAAGCGCAGATCAAAGCTGATGTCACTACTGCTCTCGCTCCGCTGGTGAATGGAAACCGCGACATGGTTGGTTCCAGTCCGTAGAATTCCCATGGGAATGGAGACCGGAATGTAAGCGCTTTCGTCAGTCTGATTTGCCGAGGCGTAGGTGAGGTAAGCCGCGGTGGCAGTGGAAACGTCCTGACGAAAAATCTCCACCCCGTTTACGTAAACAACCGCGCGATCGTCATACTTAACCTCGATGTCGTAACCCTGAGCCGCATTAACATCCGGAAGGTTAAAAGTAGTCCGGAAAAAAGTCGTCGAGTTGCGTTGGTTTCCGAAGGTCCCGGGATCGAGATCAATGAAGCCCACTTCCGTTGCTTCATCGCCATCGCCGTAACCCAGCTCGGATGGCCCGGAACTCCAAGCGGAATCATCGTAAGCCTCCGCAAACCAGGTCGCGCCCGGATCAGTGCCATCGTCGAGATATTTCCAGAAATGTCCGGTCGAGATAAACTCGGTCGGCATTGCCGTCTGGAGTACCGGCACCTCGGCTACCCGCCATTCGATCGCTCCGAAGGTCCCACTTCCTTGCGGGTCGGCAAAGGCCGAGCTCGAGAATGATATCGAGCCGGGAAGAAATTCCGGCGATCCCGTGTAGGTCAAAGTGGGAGTCGTCGGAATTGCCGGGTCCACGGCAAGTCGGCGCAACCATTCCTTGCGCCCTCCCATCACGACCTCTCCTGCGTAAAGATCCGCGTCAAAAGCGAGACTCTTGATGGGATTAAAGATCTGTTCGATCGGAACCATGTTTTCATTGCCGGAACTGGTCGGCCCCTTGTCCCAGCGGTCCCGATCCGCGAGGCTGAATTCCGCGATATTGAGGTAAGCACGATGCATCTCGCTATGGACCGTCTCCGGATTCCAAAGAAGGTCATAAACCTCACGAATGACATTGCGATACTCGAGCATAAAGGACTCGCGTTCTGGATGATTGATGCCATCCACTCCGTTGAGTCCGGTCACTTCGATGATTGGCTGCTTTGGCAGATCAACACCACCCCAAACACGCGCACGAACGCCGTTTCCGTTTTCGTCCTGATAAGGTCCCCACTGCTCGCTGAAGCGATCGTTGTCATTGGTCCCGTAGCCCCATGTCGCATCAGTGTCGTGCGGAATGATCGACATCAGCCCCAACGGGTTCTGATCCGAGGGCGCAAAATACCAAATGCGATTCTTCTCGAACCACGGCGAAAAGTCCCAGTGCCGGAAGCCTTCCCCGAGAGCGGAGTAGAGATACCACCGGTCCCAATCGACATGATCGCGCAGCCACTGATCGGTCGGCTCGGTGGGATTGGCATTGGTCGGCGGACGCAGACCTTCACGAATCGTGATGAAGTCTGAGGCATCGGTGACCGCGTTGCGGGCCTGATACTTCTGCAGGTCGGTCGGTGAACTTGATCCATCCTTAAGCTTGTATATATTTCCACGCGGCATTCTGCGTTCTTTCACGAACTGGGAATCCACATCTTCAAAAACCATCGCGAGGCCGTAGAAATCCCCGGTGTATTGATCGGGTGCTTCCACAGCTCCATCGATCACCCGAAAGTGCACGTGCTGAAATTCCGGCGCCAACGATCCGGCGAGATTCCAAAGCCGGGACGAAGTCATCTCGCGCAATCCAAAGGAACTGTTGCTCCCAAAACGAGTCATCTTACTCGTGTTGAGGGTGCGCCATTTGAAAGCATATTTCTTCCCTTCGGGGTCCCGTGCCTGAAAATAATTCCCTTTGTTAAAACGCATCTTCATCGAACGACGACCCACTCCGGCATAGCGATCATTTTTCTGACGAAGCCGATAGTTCATGTGATCATAAACCACCCCGTCATAAACCATCGTTCCTTCCCAGTTGTAGGCCTTGCGCGCTTCCACAGAGCCAACCCGATCCGCTGAGTCATACGCCCAACATTGAATGAGGTCATCGGGATCCGTAATGAGGTGATAGACTGGGATTGAGGTCAGGAGGGTAGAAGGATAAGTGTGCCCGGCACCATCAGGATGCACTGAATCAAGGTCCGCCGTGTAATCCGGCACTCCATTGTAAACGAAGTAGGCAAAGTTCAAACTCGGGTCGTCCTCGAAAGGCGCACGAATGGACTCCGATTGCGTATCCGTCGCGGTGATCCGATAGCGCATCAGGGTCCGGTGTGCTTGCGCGGGAATGATCGCGGTGTAAATCGAGTCTCCCGCCAAAAGATCCCCACCCGTGCCATCGTCTACCATCGTGAGCGAAGTCCAGTTCGCCGGATCTTCGAAAACCGGGTTGGGAGTTCGGGGCCGATTCGGGTCACTCTGCACCACTCCGCGAGGCAGGGCAAAGAAGGCCTGAATGTAATTTCCAGGAGCGACCACTTGATAGCTCAGCGTTACCGAGGACACCCCATCGGGATCATCGACCTTCGCGGTGATAGTCGTGGTCTGGCTGGAAGTCGGCATTTTCGGGCTGTGATTCACCTGCCGAATTTGCGGCGCGATATTCGTGGCGAAGACCGAGTTCTGGTACCCGGGCGTGGGAAAATTCCCCTTCCAGGAACCGCCCAGATCATTATCGACCGTCGCGTTCATCAGCTGCATCGAGTCGCCATCGCCATCTGGCGAAATCGGCCAGGGAAACTCGTCTTTGAACTCCACCCGGTCCACTTCCAAACCGGTGGGAGTTTCCAGCACAAGAGTGTCGCCATCGCTGTCCAGACCTCCGGCATATTGCAGAACCGGCACATCATCCGGAACCACGGGGAAGGTGTTCATCAAGGACGTGGGGTTTTCCGCCACCAGAATGTAGCCGGTCGGAGGCAGAATCGTGCCCGCCGGAAATTGGTAGTCAATGCCACCGCTGAATCGATACCCGCTGATATCGAGCGCGGTGTCATTCGTATTCAGAAGCTCCACGAATTCCACAAACTCCGTTTTGGGGTCAGAATCGTAGTGAACCTCATTGATCACGAGCCCCACATTGAGCGGATCCGTAGGAGGAAGAGGCGGCTCTTCCCCTGCTGGGATGCCATTGAGACCATTGTTGTAAATCGCGAGCACTTCGCCTGCGCTCAAGGGCTCATCCCAGACCGCGAGGTCATCCATGAGGCCGTTGAAAATTCGATTATTACAGCAAGCGTCATCTCCAATGCGCCACTCACCACTCTCGATGATTGTCTGAGTTTCAGAATTCGACCCTCCCGAGGGCTGCCCATTGATGTAAGCCTGATAAGTTCCCGATCGACTGTTCCAGACCAGCGCTGTGTGAATCCAGGAGGTGGAAACGGGCAAGGTTTGATTGGGGGTATCAACCGCCAAACCGCTGATACGCGCGTCGAGATGAGTTCCCTCGTGACCAAGCCCATAGTTTTGGCCGGACGCAGAATCCTGAACATCCCGCGTCATAAAAATACCGCGGTATCCCGATGCTCCTTGAGGCTGCAGCCAGACTGAGATCGTCAATCCACTCGTTCCCTCCAAGGCACTGAAGTTTGAAACACGGAAAAAGTTCTGATGATTCCCCCGCCCGGGAAAATCGATCGCCCCCCCAAAGAGACCGCTCGCGGGCTGCCAATTCGGCGAGGTATTCGAACCGGGGACCCAATTCCCATCGAACCCGCCAATGGAATCGGTCGCGGTCGATCCTGAGGTTTCATCAAAACGCCACACGCTCACCAAGCCTGCTTCACAAAATGAAGCAGCAGCGATGAGCGGAAGCGAGAATCCAGCTAAAGAGAGTCTCATCAAAGTGTGTTTGTCCGGCCCGCCAAATCCGCATGACAAATTTAACGGAAGGCAAACCCTTGAGACAAAGTGGCCACATGTGGAGTAAAAAATCCGAAGGAAAGATCCCTGCTGTGGAATCCCCTTACGAAAACCAGACTCACGGTCGCTTCCAAACGTGCGATAAACTTCCCATGTCCATTCTTCATCACGGTAGCGCATACCGATTTCACGAAGCTTCCTGTGCCCCCGAAAGAAGCCCCCCTTCGTTCGGGTGATCCGCTCAAGCGGTTATTATGGAAGGACTTGAATAGACTTCAACTCCTTGATCTCTCGTCCTCGCACGATCTTTAAATCAAACCGGAGCAAAACCGCTAAAACAGTCATCGCAAGGGCACACGAAAAATGAAAAGTTGATGCACTGCGAAACTTACTTGGGTAAAATTCATCTTCGCCCGGATTAAAGGATTTGTTCGACCAAATATACCGCCGAAAGGGGGGCATAGATCACACCCTTCGATCCCAGCCCGTTGAACATCCAGCCCTGGTCGGACTTCAGAATAACCGGGCGACTTCGCTCGATAATGGGGCGAATTCCGGCCACATGGTCTTCGACCGTGAACGGAAGATCACAAAACGATCTCAGAATGCGCTCCACCTTGGCACGTCCCTCTGGAGTCGGCCCCGATTCAAGTTCGTCCCATTCATAAGTGGCACCGACCCGATAACGCTCATTCCCCAGCGGAATGAGCCACCCGTTTCGATTCAGAATGCGCTCCTCCTTCCAGTCCGGGACATGCACCGTAAGAATCTCTCCTTTCGCCGAACGATGCTCGACCTCTGGAAACTCCTGATTGATCAAACCTCGCGCACCCGTGCACCAGACTCGCTTCTCGGCAGACCTCTGCCTTGAGGAAAACTCAACGCCTTGCAATTCCAGTTGGGCTCGGGCCGCTTGCAAAAATTTCCTCGTGTCCAGCCAACCGCCACCTTTCCAGGTCACCCCAGATTCATTCATTCCATCGATCCACATTTCCACAATCTCCCGCTTTTTTTCAAACTTGGCGCGGTCTTTTTCATCCCTCCAAAAGCGATGAATCGGAAGAGGGCAAAAGAGGGAGGAATCGAGATCGTGATAAAACTTCTCCGCCGCTTCCCAGTATTCGCGAACCTGCCAGCTGGGTTCAAAGTTTCTTCCCGCCACCGGATTGACCAATCCCGCCGCCACCACCGTGCTTCCGGGATTTCCATCATCGACCACGCGAACATCCGCACCGCGCTCCACTAATCGAAGCGCTACACAAGCCCCCGCCAGCCCAAATCCGATCACCTCGATCATATCAGAGAAATGCGGGCTCCGTTTTGATCGAGGCTCTCGCGCCCAGCTTCAAGAATCGCCGTGACCGAGCGTGTCCTTTGAATCGTGGCAAGATCTGGATCCCCACCGCGAACCGCTTCCAGAAATGCCGCAATGCTGGCATACCCATAAGCTCCTTGACCCGCGAATTGACCGTGACCATCAGGTTGATAGCGCATAAAAAGCGGATTCGGAGTGGCGTAGCCTGAGTCATCGGTCGCGACTTCATATCCACGATGCGCTTGATCCACCCGAACTTCTCCCCGGTGACTGAGACAAGTGAACCGTTGCTGGGAATGAACCTCCGCCTTGGGAGCCGACCAAGCCGAAGTGTAAACCGCGGTGGCCCGGTTGCCTGAATCGAAGTGTTCCCAATCCACCATCAAGGTGATCGAATCCTCTGTTTCAATTCCCCTCTCCCGGGCCACTCCGGAGGAACCGGAAGCCACCACGGAAAGAGGCCGCGCCAATCCCTCCATCGCCCAGACATGAAAATCAATGTGATGCGCGTTGAGGTAGTAACTGATGTCGCTCGATTTCCCGGCCCAGGTCCGGAAGCTCTCAAGCTGGGATTTCGGCTGACTCATGTAGGACTGAAAGTACGAAAAATCACCGAGATATCGAATTCGCTCACGAGCGTCGGCATAAATAGGATCCCAACGTTTGTGGACCTCCATCGCGACATGAACATTCATCTTATGCGCCACTTTTTCCAAAGCGTCATGCTCTGCCAAGGTCTTAACGATGGGCTTGGCTACCAAAACATGAAGCCCCTTCGAGGCTGCGGCATGCGCCATTTCAAAATGAAGATCATCGGGCGTGAACACCAAGACGGCATCTCCGGGAACAAGATGTGTAAGCGCTTTTTTCCATGCTGCACCATCACTTTCATCATCTCCGGGAAAAGACCGGAAGGAACAACCCAGCTGGTAGCGGTCGCCTATCACCTTCTGCAAATGCGCACGGACTGCCGGAAATTTTTCACCATTTCTTCCCGCAAGAAAAACCTCATCGATAAGTCCACGTTGCCGGAGGTCGAACAAGGTGAGCGCAACCACCCCCGCTCCTTTGTCCGACGAGCTTTCCGCTCCGTTGACAAAACCAGTGACGTATTCGCCGGTACCCAAAACCAGAACCTTCGGAACTCTCATCTCCGGAAGAATCACCCGCCAACCCCATCGGGACCAAGGCTAAAGCGCGGAACAACTCGATTTCACAATTTTATTGCCTCAAGGAAGGTCTCGCTCAAGCTGAGCAAATGAAAAAAATTATCCTTTGTCTCTGTTTTGCCTTGGGAGTCTTCGCCCACGCCGAAGTTCGCGAATGGACCCGCGCCGCGGACTCCAAGATCCTGAGAGCCGAATTTGTGCGTGCGTCCGGTGACAAGGTGACAATCCGCAGGGCCAGCGATCGCCGGGTCATGACTGTCGACCTCTCCCTTTTTTCCAAAGAAGACCAAGAGTGGGTGAAGGCTAAGCTCGCCGAGAAGGAAAAAGGCGAGGAAATGACTGCCACCGAGGACTTCGCTATGCTCCTCACTGGCGACTGGGAGCGCACCGAGGGGCACGGTCTTCAGTATCGCCTCTTCGGCGAACGAAAGATGAAACGCTCCACCACCGGCGGCTATCCTCTCGTCATTTGGCTGCACGGGAGAAACGGAAATGTCATGGCTCCGGATCAGCCCGGCCAAGCCCGGATTTTCTCACAGAAAGACAACTTCCGAAAACGTCCCTGTTTCATCATTGCCCCCCAGAACCCCGATCAACAAGGCTGGCGGGGAGACAGCGCTGATGGCGTGGTTAAGATCGTCAAAGAACTCGTCAAGAATCTCCCCGTTGATGAAAACCGCATCTACCTCGCCGGCTACTCCATGGGCGGATACGGCACCTTCCATCTTCTAGCTCAAGAGCCCAAGCTTTTTGCCGCCGGAGTGCCCATTGCTGGCGGAGGAAATCCCGGCACGGCCAAAGACATCAAGAAGATTCCCATCTGGGTGTTCCACGGAGCCAAGGACCCGACAGTAAAAGTCGACCAAAGCCAGCGCATGGTGGAAGCGCTCAAAGACGCCAAAGGCGAAGTGAAATACACCGAGTATCCCAATGGCGATCACGGGATCGTGGGTCAAGTTCTTCAGGAAAAAGAGCACCACGAATGGCTCTTCGAGCAGAGCCGCGAGTGAGCAGAAACGAGATCAGTTCTTCATCCAAGGCTTACGCGCGTTCTCGGCGATCTCCGCATCGAGCTCATGCATTCGGGCTCTGAGTTTCAAAACGAGATCAGGCTTTTCGCTGGCGAGATTCTTTTGCTCACCAAGATCATCATCGAGATTGAAGAGAAACGTTCGTGGTTTCCCCTGTTTTGCGCGACGAGGTTTTTTAACTAAGAGCTTATAACTGCCAGAGCGAATACCTTCGATGTCCCCGCGCGAGGTGTAGTAGAGAAATTCTTCACGGGGAGACCGGTCGTTATTTTTAAGAAGATAGGTGATGCTCGTTCCATCGATGACAGTGTTCCCGGGAAGAGATGTTCTAGTTAATTCTGCAATTGTTGGAAGGAGATCGATCGTTCCGCAGAGTCGATCACAAGTGGTTCCGGCCGGGATGCGCCCGGGTGCCCACATCACACAAGGGACGCGCTGACCGCCTTCAAAGGTCGTCCCTTTTCCCTCGCGAAGCGGACCGGCCGATCCGCCGTGGTGTTTAAAAGGAAGCCAAGGGCCGTTGTCAGTGGTGAAGATGAGATAGGTGTTCTTGTCGAGCTTCGCTTCGCGAAGGTAGTCGGCAATTCGTCCGACCTCGGCATCGATGTGCTCAATGACATTGATGTAGGCGCTCTTGGGATCGGGATCGCGAATCTCATCCGGAACATAAAGTGGAATGTGCGGCATCGAATGCGGAAGATAGACGAAAAAATTTTCATCCTTGTTCTTCTTGATGAAGTCGAGCGCACGATCGGTGTAACGTCGCGTCACGGTTCGCTGATCTACGGGAAGCTCGACGATTTTCTCATTCTCCATCAGCGGAGTCTTCCACTTGGTCAGTGTCGACTCGGGATCATTCCAGAGCACATCCATCCCGACGTGCCCTCCTTTTGGTTTCCCTTTATTATCGGGATGATTCATGTCATTCGAATAAGGGATTCCGAAGTAGGTATCGAACCCGTTTTGCTGGGGAAGCGTTTCGGGATGATGACCCAAGTGCCACTTGCCAAAACACGCGGTGGCGTATCCTTGCGCTTTCAAATGGTCAGCGATGGTGTGCTCGGTCGGGTTCAGCCCTTTCTTTGAGGAAGGAAATAAGACATGCTGATGCATTCCCACCCGCTTGGGATAGCAACCGGTCAAAAGCGCCGCCCGCGATGGCGTGCATACCGGCGAGGCCACCATGAAGTTGGTGAACTTTCGTCCTTCCTTGGCCAGGCGATCGATGTTCGGGGTCTTGATCGTCTTGGACCCGAAGCACCCCAGATCTCCATATCCCTGATCATCAGTGAAGATGATGATAAAGTTGGGCTTTTCAGCGAAGAGGCTGGTGATCAGAGCAAGGGAAAGGAGAAGAGATTTCATAGAAGGAAGGAACTAGCGTTGATAAATACGAAGGCGGGCAAAGAGTTTGTTCGCTCGATTTGCAGCAGCGGGCGTGCGGTAGGACATCAAAACAGTCCCATCCTCGCGGTGGGTTTCTTCATCCAGTTCGAGAGTCGCATCCAGAGAGGTCCAATTCTCCATGTCGGCGGAGGTTTCAAGAATGATAATCGTATCATCCGCAGCAAGGTTCCGAGAGAAAGTTACGGTGAATCTCCCCCGCTCATCAGAGCCCGTAATGAGAGGCTCAAGGTTCACTTCCGTATCACTTGATCCAAGAGCGTGTTCGGCAAAGGCATTCAAGCCATCCTCATCCTGATCAAGGGACGGATCACCCGCAAAAAGAACAGCATCTGAGCTTCCCGGGTTTCCATTTCCTTCCACGCTGGTGCGCCAATTGGTCGCGATACCTTCTGAGGGGTTCGCTTCGGGAGCGACCAGAACGAGACTCGGACCGTTGCCATCCGGGGACTCCGGCCAAGGTGATTTATCGTTGTAAGTCAAATCACGAATGACTCCTTCTGCTCCGACGATTCCAATGCGTTCTCCATTTCGAGAGAGGCCTGTTTCATTGGCAAACTCCCCCGCAACCAGAGAACTCAAGCCCAGCCCATATCGCATCTCAAAGGCGGTCTTGTTTCGAACAAGCAGAAGTCGCCCCCCTGGTGCCAGCTCCGTGATCGCCGCATTTATGAAATTGAAATCGATCCCGTCTGTGAAGTTCACCTCTGTCAGATCAATCGCTTGACCGGAGATATTGAGGAGTTCGAGATACTCGAAACTCGCACTCCCGAAGCCGGCCTCGGCCTCCGTTTCGCTCGGCCCAGCAGGATGATACATGATTTCGGAAATGACCAAGTTTTCATGAGTCGCGAGGGTGGCATCGACCACGTAAACCGCCCGGGTTGGTGCACTCCATTGCTGACCATCATACGAGCGCGCCATTAGGACCGTCGTGTCATTGAGGCTCAACGAGCTTCCGTTCACCGCTCCGACAGCTGGAGATCCACCCGGTGCCCGGGGATCACCTCCATCGGTCGTGTAATAGACCTCACCCGACGAGGCACTGATCCTAAGGGGGGTTCCGCTCGGCACCACTCCCCCACTTTGGCTTAAGCCGGGAGGACTAAAAAAACGGCCATCGATCCATTCCGTCCGTGCCTTAAGCCAACCTTTCAAATGAGACACCTCCCGCTCCCATCCTGCGAGTCCGGGCTCGGCAAAATTCGTTCCGGTGATTAATCCAGGGTTGAGCGCGCCCCAGCGCTCGAAATTTCGGGCCTGCGCTTCCGATAGCTCAGCCGCCATGGCATCAATGACCCTCTCCATATTCCCTTCCCCAAACTGTCCTGCACGCAGATCATACCAGCGGTCAATGACTTGCTGGAAAATATCCGGACGGTTGGTGCGAAGCTGCGGATCACTCATGTTGCGCACCTGGTCATCGGCTGTGGTGAAGCCAAAGAGCAGCCCAAACCATTCGTATTCCCGATCGAACCACGCAAAGCTCGTATCACTGGTGTTCGCCTCCCAGCGAAGAGGAGTGTCATCGCGACTGTCGCGCGATCCCATTGTCCGGTCGTAGTCCCAGATTGGACCAGCCGCGATTTTTCCTCCCCGGTCCTTGTGGAAAAATTGGCTCAACCGCCCCCAATCCGGATCCATCGCAAGAAGATTCAACCAGAAGTGGTCGACGAACGAATCCACATCCAGATAGTCCGAGAAATGCAACTCCGTCGTCGGGTGTGTTCCATCGGAACTGCGCAAGGCCGAGGTCACCTCATTGGCATAAGTGCGAAGGAAGGTCCTTTGATCAGCGGTCGCCTCAAGACCATCGGGATCGACATACACCAGCGATCGCTGAAAACCACTCACCGAGAAGGTCGGCTCACCGGGATCGGGACGGTCGTTTTTGAAAATAAATCCTCCCGTCTTCTTTTCTTCCCCGTTTTCCCAGGGATCGAGTTTGCGGAGATCAACCCGATTTTTGTCGATCTCGATTTTCTCCATGAACGTGTAAACTCCGAAATAATCATTCCCACCAATTTCACCACCATTGAGATCATTGAAGAGCTCCACAAACCGGGTTCCCGCCGCCCACTGGCCGACTTGATTGCTCAGCTCGTAGAGGAAGGCGTTTCGCATCAGGGAAAGATCAAAAGTATAACGTGCATTGAGAATCCAGTCTGCCTCCTTGGAAAAACCCAATGGCTCAATGCCCTTATCCTCCCCGAACTCATCCCAGCTCTCAAAGGACATGCCATACTTCGGGAAGCTCGACGAACTCGAGCCGCGCTTTCGGTAGCCTCCTCGGGTGGCCAGCGCAGGTGTCCCCGCAAGAGTCGTTCGCCCGGTAATCGGATTGGGTTCGTAAATAAGCATGAAAGTATCGGCACGCGTGGTCGATGAGGTAGGCGGAGGAGAACCTCTTCCGAAACTCGAAAGCAGCACAACGGGAAGGTTCGAGGAAAAGTCGCCCTCCGTCGCAGCCATTTTAAAATACCCTTCCGAGCGACCCTTGCCAGGAAGCGCTCCCGGAGCAAAAGCCCGGGCACGCACCAGAACAGTGGTATCAATCTCAATCGGGCTGACATAAACCGGAGAAGGATCTGCAAAGTCATTGGTTGGGAGCGTCCCGTCGGTCGTATAATAAATCACCGTTTCCGGATCAGGATGACTCAGAGTGAGATTGAAATCCTCGGTAAACGCCTGGCTCGCGGCGCTAAACACCACTTCTTGCGGAGCTGCCATGAAAGAATTTGTGTTCCCTTCACCCGGCGTTGGCACCTCAAAAAACCCGAACGCACCCGCCGTCGTGAGATTATCAACTTCCGCTACCAACTCAGAAATGATGATGAAATCCGAACTCCCCGCGCTCGCATTGAGCCCCTGAATCGCCAAAATATTTTCTCCGGAGACGAGATTCCCCGCAAGATCCACAGGATAGGTTTCAAATGAGTCTCCCACTTCCACTTCCTCATTTCTTAAAGCGGTCGAATTATAGAGAAGCGGGGTGCGATCGTTCTTTGAACCAATCCGCTTCCCATTGAGATAAGCCACAAAACCATCGTCGACTTTCATCTTCAGGACCATCGACTGCACCGCAGCAGCATCATCCACTTGAAAGGAATAGCGTAAATAAACCGAAGCATTCACCCCGCGCATCGTCGGGGTGAGATCACCATCCGGGGGAATGTTGTCCCCCACCGCAGTCCGCGAGTATCCCCAACCCACTGCCGAATGAGCGGAGAGCCATTCGCTGTCATCAAAGCCCGGTTTCTGCCAAGCCGTGCCGATTTCTTTGGTGGGCACCAGATAAGTAAGCGGCGATCCGACGCCCACGAAAGATTCCCTCACAGGAGCCCCACCCACCCCGAGTCCGTAGGATACATCTTCTACTTGCCGGGGAAATACCGTCCCGAAGTTTGACGCCAGTGACCCATCCGGCTTCACCAAACCAAGAAACTCACCCTTCGCATCAAGGCTGAAGTTCGTATGAAGTTCCGATCCCGGCACCTGACGATCTTTCCCCGAAGCAAAAATCAGAAGCGATCCCCCGGGGCCGATGGGAACGTTGGGAATCGCCCACTTCGTAGGATTTGAGGCATCATCGGTTAGGTGATAGCCGCCGAGAAACTGCACCGACTCGCCGGAATTGTGCAGCTCGATCCAATCCGCCGGAAAACGATCTTCATCAAGCGTGGAAACACCGGAATTCTCAGCAAGAAACTCACTGATAATGATTTCACCAAACAAAGGAACCGGAAAAAGAAGCGCGGCGAAAACTTGGAACAAGTGGTTGCGTGTCGTCATCGATCAGAAGGGGCATTTAGTTTAAAGCCTTCTCCTTCATGACGCGAGAACCAATCTCCCTCTTCTATTGCTCCTCTGCCGGATCAAAATAAACCGCATGATTCAAGGTAATGGTCACTCTGAGAAACCAATCTTGCTCTTGGGTCCGCAAGCGAAGCGAAGGCGCCTGGACCAGCAGAAAGGGCCTTTGATCAACCCATTTCCAATCTCTCCGCCCCCCCTTGATCGCAACAAAGTTCCGAGCCTCCGAGAGATAAATATAACCCGTCTCGATCTTTCCGGTCCCGGAATCAGCATACCGAAATCGAAACCCCTTCTCACCCTCTGCGATTTCCTCCTGAATTTCTAGCAAGGTCACAAAATGCCCCGCCAGTGGGTCCCAGATCCACAGGTCATTCTCCTCGTAGAATTTTGGGGCGAAAGCCCGGAAGGAAACAATCGGCATCACCCCTGAATCGAGTGAAGTTTTTAAGAGGCCATGCACCCGGGCAAGATGAGCGCCGAGATCTTCGTTCTTCTTTCGATCGAGATATCCTCCGGACAACTTCGGCAGCCCACGATCCTTGCGAACCCAATTCGCGAGTCGCGTCATGTCCTGCCAGCCCACCCCATCTTTCCGAAAAACCGCTTGCCCATCACGATCGGTCGGAGACTGACGCTGTCCATATCGCTTGATGATCTCCCTAGCCTTTGTCGCTGCTGTTTCTCCCCGGAGCTTTTTGAACACGGCTCGCTCCTCGACGGTTCCAAACTGCAAGTGATTGATCAAGGCACAGGGCCCACACCCCTGTCTATGAACGAGTCTCTGATGCAACACCGCCGGCTCTCCATAAAGCAGCGGGGAAACAAGAAGAAAGAGAAAGAATCTCGACATTTCTTATTCTCAGACGGGATTCCACTCCAGCTCAATCGGAAACCCACAAAAACCTACTTTTAGAATGTTCGGGGGTTCGGGATGGACGTTCGGCGCCTTGGCATCAGTGATAGTCTCGCTGAATGCGATTTTTCAAAGTTCCGACCCTGATTGAAAGAGGGAGCTCCTCTTAACTCATTCACCGCCACATCCGGAAGCGCTACTTTTCCACGAAACCCACTCCAAAACAGGGGGCTTTGCCTCATTTTCCACGCCCAAAGATTTTTAGAGTGACAACCCGAGCAAAAGTTGCATGCTCCGAGCTTAAAGATTTTCCTAAGGACACTCCATGAAACTTCATTTCTCCTTTGCGCTTTCCCTCATTGGCTCTGCTTCCGCCGTAACTTTGACCTTCGATACCGATTTGGAAGGCGCTGTGATTTCCGACAACTTCACCGGTCTAGAGCACTCCTCCAATTTCGGCGGCAGCATGAAAGTCACCGCCGGTGGTGGCTGGGCGGGAAATGGAGCCAAATTGAATCTCCGGAGCAACCCAGCCCTTTGGAGCGAGGTCAAGCTCGCTGCTGCCAACGGCGGAACCCTCAACTTCGATATCACCGTCGTCGGGTCCGAGCAAAGCCTGATCGGAGACAAGGCCCCGAACTGGTTTCAAGTTGTCGTCATTGGAAACAGCACCAATGCCGGGGCCGGCGGAACCGGGGGATGGGATCAGGAAGTCGTCGGCTTTGGCCTTAACGAGAGCGATTGGCCTATCTCCCCGGATACACGCACCTTCAATGTCTCGGTCGACATTTTTCCCTCCGGTCCCGTGGCAGTTGGAAATGGTGGAATCTTCCTCGACACCACCGAACCCGGAGGTTGGACCGAAGTCGCTCTCGGGCTCAACAACGATTCTTCGGCAATCGATGGCGCCACTGTTTACTTCGACAACATCAGCGTCAACGCTGTCCCAGAGCCTTCCTCCGCCCTTCTTCTTGCGCTGGCCTCACTCGGTCTCATTCATCGGAAACGATAGACTCCACCCCGTTTTCCGATCATGAAATCATGCCTCTTTTTCTTGTTGGCAACGTCAGGTTTTTCCCTTGCAGCTGAGACTCTCACCTTCGACTCCGATCTTGAAGGTTTCGGAGCCAATGCCGATTCCACCAGTGTAGAATGGTCGCCCGACCACGGCGGAAGCCTGAAAGCAACCGTCAAATCCGGCTGGGCCGGAAACTCACTCAAGCTTGGGCTCAGGGGCTCCTCCCTATGGCCTGACCTTCAACAAGCTGCCCTCAACGGAGGCTCACTGAGCTTCGACTTTATTGTTGATACCGCAGATCAGGCATCGAGCCTTGCCGATGGCTCTACTGGGCCAAACTGGCTACAGCCCGTTGTGATTGGAAACTCCACCAATGCTGACAACGGAGGGACGGGAGGGTGGGACCAAACCGTGGTTAATCAAGCGAACATTCCTGGTGGAACGTGGCCTCTCACTCCGGCCGTTCAAGTCATTCCTGTCGTGGTCCCGATTCAAGTCGAAGCGACCGGATCCGTTTCCAATGATGGCGAGCTCTATCTCGCCACCTTGGATCCCGATCCTGATGTCGAAGACAACCCCTATTGGGTCGAACTTGTCCTCGGGCTCAACGGCCAGGGAGCTGCCTTCTCCGCGGACCCTGTTTTCTATATCGACAATCTCACCGTCACTGCTTTCAGCGCAAATACAAACGAATGGCCCGGAGGAAGATCTTACACCACCGACTTCTCCGGACCCCTCGTTCCATACTGGAGCTTCAGCGGATGGTCGCAAACAAGCCTTCCCACTCCGATCGCAAGCTTGACCCGAAACCAGAGCGACCAGGCCCAGTGGGGGCTCAATCAAGCCATCGGCGATTCTGATGCCAACGGCCCCAGCGGCTATTTTTTCAACCCCGATACCGGAACTGCGAGTATGAGCGATGCTGGAGAACCCTTCGCCACCCCTCTCGCCGTCACCAATCCACCCGTTGATCTCTCGACGCTCGATCCCGGATTCGGAGGGTCCTGGATTCAATCAATCGGCTCAGACACCCGCTCCGGAAAAGCCACGCTCACCTTTGAAAACCTCCCTCCCCATAGGGGTCTCGACCTCGACTTCGTCATCGCTGCGTTTGACACCATCGATCCGGGCGACTGGATTGGGAACGACCCTGACATCAGCGCCAATCCCGATGCCAACTCCTCTAATCCTCTTGGCGACAGCCCCAACTTCCGCATCGTAGTCGACGGCGTCACCGTTTACGAAAACCGCTTCGACAATTCCGGATTCATCTTCGACTTCTCCGAAGGGGTGACAGAACTTGGAACCAATCTCAACTACTCCGCCCAGTATCGTGAAAACTGGGGACAGGATAATTCCGGCGCGATCCCAACCGATGCCAACGACCGCCACCCGATCGCCTGGACGAACGATGCCGCTTACAATTTCAACAACCTTTTTGATGATAACCTCAAGGCCATTCCCCACACCGCCGATACCGTCACGATTGAATTCTTCCACGGCTTCGACCAGGGAGCGACCAGCGGATATCAGGACGAAGGAATCGCGATGGACGGCTTCACCCTGACCCTCGTGGGCGCAGGAGTCCCACCACCCTTAGTCACTTCCGTTGTCCCTTCTGCAGGATCCGTGGAAATCACATGGGCCGACTCCGCTGCTGCCGAGTCCTATCTCATCGAGCGCTCGACTGACCTCACCACTTGGACCGAAATCGATGATGGGGCTACCGGCACTCGCTTCACTGACTTCAGCCCTCCAGCGTCTGGTGCGATTTTCTATCGCATCATACGGAATTAATCCGCTCTGCAAAACCACCTGAAAGGCTTTTCCCTTTTTCCCAAATCGGTCATGCTGCCGCCGTGCAGGATGACCGATTTTTTCAAAGGAACCACGTCGAGAACCATCTTGCGCACATCTTCGACGACCTTCCCGGCTTCATCTACTTCGTCAAAGACCGCGACCTAAGATACGTCGCCTACAACTCGCGGCTCTGCGAGATTTTCGAAGATCGCGAAATTCTCGGGAAACGCGACGACGACTACATCCCGCCCCACATCCTCGAACACATCCGTGCCGATGACCTCCGCATTCTCGAAACCGGACAAGCCGTCATCAACCGCGTCGAGCTCGTCCCACGGGGAAATGGATTTGTCGACTGGTCCACCACCACCAAGAAGCCCCTCACCAATCAAAAAAGCGAAATCTGCGGCATCATTGGGATCACCCGACCCTTCGATCAAGGCACCACATCCCTCGCGAAAAACGAAGAACTCGGGCCCGCCTTGTCGCTGCTTCAGTCTCATTTCCGCGAGAACATTGCCATCACCCAACTGGCCAAAGCTTCCAATCTCTCTCTCAGCAGCTTTCTGAGAAAGTTCAAAGCCTGCTTCGACATGACGCCCAAGGAATACCTACGCCATCTTCGCGTTCAGGAAGCCTGCCACCTCATTGCCCGCACCACGCAAACCTTCGCCCAAATCAGTCACGACTGTGGCTTCGCCGACCAAGCCCATTTCTCGCGTGAATTCTCCCGCATCATGAAGGAGCCGCCCAAATCCTACCGCTCGCGTTACCGAATATAGTCAAGAAACCTTTGACGATTTTATTCAAAAAACACCCCATTTCCTTCAAGACATTTCTCCCGTCTTTTCTTAGCCTTTCGGCATGAAAACCATCGCTATTCTCGCAACCCTCGATACCAAAGCTGCCGAAGCAGGCTTCATGCGTTCGCAAATCGAGGCTCAGGGTGGACAGGCCAAACTCATCGACATCGGCCTCGTCGGCGAGCCCGGAGTGGCGCCCGACGTTTCCAAGAGCGAAGTCATTTCCGCTGGCGGCGGCTCCCTCGAAGAGCTCCTTCAAAACCCCAGCCGTGAGCAAGCCAACCCCTTCATCACCACTGGTGCGACCAAGCTGCTTCAGGAACTCCAGCAGTCCGATCAAATCCACGGCGTCGTCACCCTCGGCGGCACCCAGGGCACTTCAACCTGCGCCCCCATCCTGCAGGCCCTTCCCTATGGCTTTCCCAAAGTGATGCTCTCCACCGCCGCCGCGGGCGACACTTCCCCCTTCGTCGGCATCAAGGACATCACCATGATGTTTGCCGTCTCCGACATCCTCGGGCTCAACGTTTTCTCCCGTAAGATTCTCGCCAACGCCGCCACCTGCGCCTGGGGCATGGCTCAAAATGAGATCTGTGTCACCAAGTCTGAAGCCAAAGGCGTCATCGGCATGTCCAACCTCGGCGTCCTCACCCAGGGCGCGATGCACGCCATCGAGCGCTTCGAAGAAGCGGGCTACGAAGTCATCACCTTCCACGCCATCGGAGCCGGAGGCGATGCCATGGAGCAAATGATGAAAGAAGGCATCATCAATGCCGTCTTCGACTACGGCCTTGGGGAAATCGCCGATGGCGTCTGGGGCGTCCTCCGTGCCGGCGGACCCGATCGACTCACCGTCGCTGGAAAACTCGGCCTCCCCCAGGTCGTCGTCCCCGGCGGCTCCGAGCACCTCGGTATCCTCGTCGGCGAGCCCAACAAAGTCCCCAAAGGTTACGAAAACCACCAAATCACCTGGCACTCTCCCTACGTCTTCGTTCCCCGCCTCAATGCCGAAGAACAAGGCCGGGTTGCCAAAGCCATCGGCGAAAAATTATCCCACTCCCAAAAGGACACCCTCTTCCTCATGCCGCTCAAAGGCGTCTCCAGCTACTCCGCTGAAGGAGGTGAACTCTACAACCCCGAACTCGACGCCGCCTACTGGGACTCCCTTCAAAAAGAACTCCCCGAGCGTATCGAAGTCGAATCCATGGACAACAACGCCGAGGACCACGCCTTCGTCGAACGCGCCGTCGACTACCTCATCGAGAAACTCGAGAACTGCTAAATTCGCGAACCAGAAACTCTTAACAAATCCCAAGCCACAAAAATTCTCCCAACATTCATTTCTTAAAACCTAAAACCCAATCCTCAAAACTTAAACCCTACCTACCATGGCTGACTTAGACGACATCAGAGACGGAGACAACTTCGGTCTCAACACCCCCGCCGACACCTCTTCTTTTTACCTCAAAGGCATGAACAGTGCCTCATGGGGAATCAAGAACCGCATGTCCCGTATTTTTAACCGCGAATCCGGACGCACCGTCATGCTCGCCTTCGATCACGGCTTCCTCATGGGACCGACTTCCGGTCTTGAGCGCATCGACCTCAACATCGCACCGCTTGCCGAAGAAGCAGACTGCCTCATGGGCTGTCGCGGCATGCTCCGCACCAGCATCCCCGCTGAAAACACCAAGCCCATCTGCCTCCGCACCGATTCCGGCACCACCATTCTCACCGAGATGAACCACAACGTTCTCATCTCCGAGCAGGATGCCATCTCCATGAACGCCTCCGCCATGGCCGCCATGCTGGCCGTCGGTGATGCCGCCACTGAGGCCTCCACCATCGCGAACTTCTCCAAGCTCGTCGACATCGGAAACAAGTATGGCATCCCCGTCATGGGCGTCACCGCAGTTGGTAAAGACATGGCCCGCGACTCCCGCTACTTCGGTCTCGCTTCCCGTGTTTGTGCCGAAAACGGAGCCTCCATCGTGAAGACTTACTACACCGAAGGATTCGAAAACGTCGTCGCCGCTTGCCCGGTTCCCGTGGTGATCGCCGGAGGTAAGAAGCTCCCCGAAATCGAAGCCCTCGAGCTCTGCTACAACGCCATCCAGTGTGGTGCCTCCGGAGTCGACATGGGCCGCAACGTCTTCCAATCCGACAAGCCCCTCGCCATGATGCGTGCCGTCAAGGAAGTCGTTCACAACGGAGCCAAACCCTCCGAAGCGATCGAAATCTACAACGCCGGCTAAACGTAGCACAGCCATCCTGGCTGTGTTCCCAACTCTCTCAACCCAGGGCCCCATCAAAAAGGCCCTGGGTTTCCTCTCTCAAAAAACCCTGCTCCGGACGGCAGGTCTGCAAACTGTCCACTGACAACTGAACTCTCCGGCGCCGCCGGCCCCACCATGACCAGAGCCGAAAAAATCGACCTCATCCGCTCCCGCCCACACCTCTCCGTCGCCACCCTGAGCCACGACATGGGCAACCAAAACGCGGCCCTCCAGATTCTCAAGGACAACGACGTCAACCTGCTCCACTTCGATGTCATGGACGGCAACATCTGGCCCAACATCACCGTCGGTTCCCCCTTCGTCGCCGGCCTCAAGACCGACCTTCTCAAGGACGTTCACCTCCTCATCAACAAGCCCAAGCAGCACATCGACGCCTTCGCCAAAGCGGGCGCCGACCTCATCTCTTTCTCGGTCGAATACACCGCACATATCGACGACACCCTTGCGCGTATCTCCGCGCACGAGGACATCGTCCGCGGCGTCTCCCTCAATCCCGGAACCGCCGTCAGCTTCATCAAAAGCTACCTCGACCAAATCGACTACGTCCTCCTCCTCGGCGTCGGCCCCTACTCCGGCAAGGAACTCTTCCTCGACGACATTCCGGCCAAAATCAAAACCCTCCTCGAATGGAAACCTGACCTCCTCATCTGCATTGATGGCGGCGTCAACAAATCCACCATCCCTCAAATCGCCGCCATGAAGCCCCACTTCGTCGTCTCCGGCTCCGCCATCTTCAACGACGAAGACCCCGCCGATAACATCGCCTTCTTCCAAGACGCATTGTCCTAAAACCCACTCCCCAACACTTAACACTCATCGCCAGATGTCCGAACAAATCCACGCCAACAAAATCGCCATCGTCACCGGAGCCTGTGGCGGTATCGGCCGCGCCACTGCGGAACTCCTTCGCAACGATGGCGCCACCGTCGTCGGCCTCGACATCAACCCCGACGTCGTCACCAACCTCTCCGGCGAACGCCTCTTCGGAGCCGTCTGCGACATCTCCGATGACGCCGCCCTCAAAGCTGCCGTTGAGCAAGTCATTGCCGACCACGGCGGCCTCGACATCATCGTCGCCAACGCCGGCATCTTCAAATCCGGCGAATACATCGACGCCCCCGAAGACTCCTGGGACCTGCATCTCAAGATCAACCTCACCGCGACCCAGCGCTTCCTCAAGTTCTCCATTCCCGCCCTCAAGGAAAGCGACAAGCAACCGAGCATCATCATCATCGGCTCCCGCAACTTCGCCGCTCCCGGACCCGGCGCCTCCGCCTACTCCGTCACCAAAGCCGGCGTCACCCAACTCGCTCGCGTCGCCGCCCTCGAACTCGCCGAATTCGGCGTCCGCGTGAACGTGCTGCATCCCGATGCCGTCTTCGACACCGAAATCTGGACCGACGAAGCCCTCGAAAAATCCGCCAAGCGCTACGGCATGAGCGTCGAGGAATACAAAACCAAAAACCTCCTCCGCGCCGAAATCACCTCCCCCGGCGTCGCCGCCATGGTCAGCCAAGTCGCCGGCCCCGTCTTCTACGCCACCACCGGTGCCCAAATCCCCATCGACGGCGGGAATGATCGCGTGATCTAAATCCCGTCCTGATTTTCTCAAGCGCTCCGTCCGCAAGGTTGGGGCGTTTTTTGTTTCCTCATTCCGCCTTCCCAATCTCGATGACCCTCCCAGGCAGCCCTTCGCTTTGCTCCAAATAGTCCTGCATTTTTTGTGGCTGTCGATCCCGCCACTGGCGCACGATTCTCACCATCACTTTCTCCTGCAAGGCAACATTCGTAATCACCCGAGCACTTTCCATCGCGGCCACCGGATTCACCGCCGCCACTCCAGAGGAATAAGCCGCCACCGAAGCATCCATCTCCGATCCCGCTCCCTGGGCACCAAAACCATCGATGTAGAAGACCAGCCCGTTGTTATCGAGGGATCCGTCATACCACCCTTGGAAGATCGACGTGAGATCAGCCGTCTGGGTCTGGCCCGTGGCGGCAGTTCCGTCGATATCAGCCACCAGGACCTCACTGTTGCTCGCATCCAAGCCCGAGAGAGTATGATCCTCACCATAGGTAAAAAGGGGATTCAAGCTTCCGGAGGGATTCCAAGCCTGCGTCACCGCACCCACCGAAGCAGGGCCGGAATCATTCAGATTGTTCAACTGGCTATCGTAAGTCGCCGAAAGGATTGCGCTATTGATGATCGACCCCGCTGGAATGGAACTGATGTCGAAGTTGGCAAAAGTGCTCACGGTGCGGTTGTCCCCGCCGAGCACTTGCGCCTGCGTGCGGCTCCTCACTTCAAACTGGTCGCTATTCCCACGAACAATCGTTCCCGGATCGTTCGCGGTGGTGCTCACGGAGGCAAAGGTAATGTCAACAGGAGTCACATTGATGACCACTGCTTGAGAGAGGGTCGTGAGCGCTGCAAACACGAGGACGGTAGTGAGTGTTTTGGAATTCATGGATATGTTGATGAAAAAATGGAAAAGCCTAATAGATGGTTTAACATTTAGTATTCTGAGGCAGCACGCCACATTGGGACAGCCTGAGGAAAAAAACTCAAAAAAACTCACCGCAGCATCTCCGGCGAAAGTAAACTTCTTCTTTCCCGTATCTTGGAGGCACCTCCGATGACCGTTCTCACTCGCCTTCTATCTCTCCTCGCCTGCCTTTCCCTGAATCTGCGCGCCGAGTTCACCCACCCCGGCATCATGCACAGCGCCGAGGGCATCGCTTTTGTTCAAAAGAAGCTCGCTACCGGAGAAGAGCCTTGGAAAACCGCCTGGAAAGAGCTCCAGGAATCCCGCTACGCCGATCCCGGCTGGCAGCCCCAGCCCTTTCCCCATGTCCAACGCGGTCCTTCAAACAATCCCGACATCGGCTCTTCCGAGTTCACCAACGATGGCCGGGCTGCCTACACCCACGCCCTGCAGTGGGCGCTTTCGGGCAAGGAAGCGCACGCTCAAAAAGCCGCCCAGATTCTCGACGCCTGGTCCGGAACCTTGAAAAAAATATCCCACCACGACGCCCGCCTCCTCATTGGCATGAGCGGACTCAACTACATCACCGCCGCCGAACTCCTGCGTCATCATCAAGGCGGCCTCAAAGGCTGGCCCCAGGAAAGACAAGAGCGCTTCGAGAAGATGCTGCGCCAAGTCTGGTATCCCGTCATTCAGGACTTCTACCCCTCCGCCAATGGCAACTGGGACGCCGCAATGGAACAGACCATGATCGCGATGGGCGTCTTCCTCGACGACCAGACCATCTTCGACCGCGCCAAAGACTACTTCCTCAGCGGAAAAGGAAACGGCGCCATCGGGATGTATTTCAAACCAAGCGGCCAATGCCAGGAAACCGGCCGCGACCAAGCCCACGTTCAGATGGGCCTCGAATTCCTCGCCAACACCGCCGAAACCGCTTGGATTCAAGGCCTCGACCTCTACCGCACCCTCGATAATCGTCTCTTGAAGGGTTTCGAATATACCGCCAAATACAACCTCGGCCACGAAGTCCCCTACGAGCCCTACAAGAGTTTCGAAGGCCGCTATCACTACAAAAGAATCTCCGACAAAGCCCGCGGACGCCGGCACAACATCTACGAAAAAATCCTCAACCACTACCAACACCGTCGCGGCCTCGAGGCCCCCTTCACCCAACAAGCCGCCGAAAAAAACCGCCCCGAATCCCGCCGTCGCTGCTTCGTCCCGTGGTGCACCCTGATGTTTTATCAGCAGCCATTTCCAAAAGCGGGAAAGAACACGACTCCCTAGACAGGAATTTCTATTGATTTTTCGAGCTCCATCACTGTAAGGAAGCAGGTGTCATCTCCCCGGAGCAACTAAAATCACTCCGAAAGCGAATCACACATTCCAGAAAGGACTTCAGCCATGGCATACACACCAAGCAAAGACTACAAACGTCAGGAACGGGAACAGAGAAAGCTCGAGAAACGCATGGCACGCGATGCAGCCAAGGCTGAAAAGAAAGCCGCCGCTGAGGAAGCAGCCCGTCTTGCCGAAGAAGAAGCCGCAGAAAAAGCCCGCTGGGACGCCCTCACTCCAGAGGAACAAGAGTTCGAATTGCTTCTCAAAGAGGAAGAGGCTGAAAAGGCCCAAGAGGAGGGCACGGAGTAGGCCTGAATTTCCAAAAAGGGGTAATAAGATCGGGTAAACGTCGCCCACTAGGGGATTTTATTGCCGCAAACCCTCTCGCTTCGCCCATCTCGTCGGGTATTTCTTGCGCTTCAAAGCCCTGACCTTTGACGATGGATTCTACCGCCAGTCCTTTGGTCTGGAAAGGGAGATCGTTTCATCGCACGCTTAGTTGCCCTTGCGGAACTGATCATATTCGGGATTTACCTGTGCATCTCGAAAGATCGGCCGCTCAATCCAGAGGTCAAAGGTCGCTCTCAGCTGGGCCACATCTTCGGGCTTCTGGCCTTGATCACCAGACTCCTGAATCCAGGAGTCAAGCAGCCCGCGATGCCGATCCAGCTCATCAGCGTAGGCAGGATCTTTCGCGAGGTTGTTGATCTGGTGAGGGTCTTTAGCAAGGTCATAGAGCTCCTCCACTGGGCGTTCTCCGAACCAATGCTTCTGCTGGTAGGGAGTGAGTTTTCCAGCATCCCGAAGCTCCTTAAGCGTAATCACGGGAGGACGATTGTCGCGGTACTGGGCCTGCAGCATAGGGCGATCGAGGTGGTAGTTTTTGAGATAGCGCATCTTCTCGGTGCGCACCGTGCGGATCTTATCAATGGTATAGTCACAGCGATCACGTGCTGATACAACATGCGTCCGAGCCCTGTGGTCCTTCGCAAACAAATCGACGCCATCGAAGTAGTCGGGAAGCTTCGCTCCTCCCATCGCAAGAGTAGTCGCAGAAATATCAAGCCCGTTGACAAGATCGTTCCGAACGGTGCCCGCCTTGAGTGCTGGGTGAGCACCCTTGATCATGAGCGGGACGTGCACGCCGCCTTCATAGCAGAACTGCTTGTGCCGGAGAGATTGATTATTCCCGTGATCGGAGAAGAAAAAAATGATGGTGTTTTCCACCTCCCCGTCGGCTTTTAGGAGAGCGAGGATTTGTTCAATCCGGTGATCTGTTCCGCGGGCGGCATTGTAGTGGGTGGTCCAGGCCTTCCGGTGCTCGGGATGATCGGGAAAGTAAGGAGGAATCGGGACATCGTTGGGCTTGAGGAGGTGGCCTTTGCGCACATGACGGGCATTGGCCTTTCCACCCCAGATCATGATCTGGCCAAACCATGGCTGCTCCTTGTCCTTCTGTGCACGCCAAGTGGACTTGGTCCAGTCCTTGAAATGCGGATCCTTGTTCCCCTGCCATCCGTTCATTCCCACCTTGTATTTTGGGTCGGTTCCGACTTGATAAAGATCATGACGGTTGTAGTGGAAATTATAGTCGTCCTTCCCGCAGTTGAAGGTGAAGTATCCCGCTTCGCGCATGAGTTCAGGAATGGTTTTCATTCCCTTTGGAAGATGAATGCGAAGGTGCTCCGGGACGATCTCGCCATCGGTGAATCGGCTGGAGCGGTGCTGATGGGTCCCGGTGGTGGTTTGATAAACTCCGGTGATCATTGCCGAACGACAGGCCGAGCAGACTGGCGCGGGCATGAAAACCCGCTTAAAAAGGACCCCGTCTTTCGCAAATTGGTCAATGGTCGGCGTGTGACCGGCATTGATAGGATCATCGTAGCACCCGAAATAGGGCGAAAGATCCTCGGCAAAGATCCAAAGAATATTCGGCTTTTTGGCAACAGCCGGGAGAATGAGAAGCGCAAGAAGGAGCAAAGAACGCATTGCCAAAGAGTGCGATTTTTCATGACCGGTGGTAAAGGGTGGAAATATCCCTGCGCCAGAAGGTCCCGCTCCGGGCGAGAATGGTGATGAACTCTTCCTTGCCAGATCGGGCTGATCCTCCCACCTTTTGGGGGTGTTTACTCCCAAGTGGAAAAAAGAGGCCAAGCTCTTGCTGAAGGGCGCTCAGAAATTTGTGCACTATAAGCGCGATCTTCTGGATGCCGAGAAGATTGGCGAGATCAAGTCCCGTCAGGATGATCTCAAGCATGCCATCAAGGCCAAGGACCGCGATGCAGTAAAGGAAACCTCAAAGCAGCTCCGGAACGTGTGCGAAAAATCACTGGCTCACTACAGGCCGCCCAATGCTCTGGAGGAAAACCTTGAAGTCTTTTGGGTCGCGATCGTAATCGCCCTCGGCGTGCGGGCTTACTTCGTCCAGCCCTTCCGTATTCCCACCGGATCGATGCAGCCCTCCCTGAACGGAATCATCGCGGAATCACAGCACAAAGACGAAAGCTGGGACACTCCTTGGTTCGGAAAGCAAGCCTTCGACTTTGTGATGCAGGGAAAGACCTACAGCAACATTGTCGCGGACAAGGACAAGAGCATCGTCCGAGTGGAAGACCGCACGAAGTTCATCTTCTCGCGGACATGCATCGTCTTTAACGATGGCACCGACATTGTCATTTCCGCACCGGTGACCGAGGCCCTCTCGATCGAAACGATCAAGCCATTTGTCAAACAAACGAGCCGGGGAATCGAATTCAAATCCGGCGTTCACTACAAAAAAGGCGACGCTATTTTCAAGGGAAGCCTGACCTCCGGAGATCTGGTCTTGGTCGACAAACTGTCGTATCATTTCCGCCAACCGAAACGTGGAGAATCCATCGTTTTCAACACCCGCGGGATCGATACTGATTATGAAGGCAGTGCCATGCGAAGCCAGAAGAACGCAACTCACTACATCAAACGCCTGGTCGGCGTCCCCGGGGACAAGA
Organism: Akkermansiaceae bacterium; assembly: GCA_049889835.1. Classification (GTDB taxonomy): domain Bacteria; phylum Verrucomicrobiota; class Verrucomicrobiia; order Verrucomicrobiales; family Akkermansiaceae; genus SW10. The sequence continues at coordinate 68,516 of JBMHCQ010000009.1, read as the reverse complement.
TCCGGGTCGCAAAACCAAACATCTACCTCAATGGAGAACTGCCCAAAGAAGAAACCATTCTGCGAGTGGCATCCGGGAAGGATAATTACGGTGGTTACTGGAACACCGACCGACGGAGCCCCCGGAATCAATTTTCATCGACCGCATATGAGGTGGAATTGAAAGCACCGGAAGACCGCAACTACCGGGAGTTCTATGCCTTCGGAGATAACTCGAAAAATTCTCTTGATTCCCGCTACTGGGGCTCGGTGAAGCAGTATAATTTGGTGGGACCCGCTCTCTTCTCACTCTGGCCATTTAGCAGCGGACATTGGGGCTTGATTGAATGATGGCGCCCGAACCGACGGCAGCGGAAATCACACGGAAAGCGAAGTCAAATCTGGCTTTCGCGTTGAAGTGCGTTCCGCCGGATCGTCGTGAGCATCTGGTCCAATTCTACGCCTTCTGCCGAATCATCGATGACCTCGCTGATGATCTGGAACTTCCGCTCCCAGAGAAACAGAAGGGACTCGCAGGATGGAAAACACTCTTTGAGACTCGCACGGCCAACGCAGACCTTGGCTACCTCGATCTTCAACAACAAATTCTAGACGTACGGGACCGCTACGATATCCCCTCGGAATACTTCACCAATGTCATCGAAGGTTGCCAGATGGACCTCCATCCCCAGCGATTTGGCACGTGGGATGACCTCCGGCAATACACCTACCGCGTGGCATCCTCGGTCGGGCTGGTTTGCCTACCGCTTTTTGGAGCGGATATCGAGCGGGCTAAGGCCTACGCCATCGCGCTCGGAGATGCCCTGCAGCTCACGAACATCCTGCGCGACATCGGAGAAGATCTGGAAAATGGCGTCCGCATTTACGTCCCCCTCAGTGACCTCGGACGCTTCACCTACACCGAGCGGGATCTGCTGGGCCGCGTGCACGACGGGCGATTTATTGCCTACATGGAATACCAAGCGCAACGTGCGGAGGAACTCTACGCCAAGGCCGAAGAACTCCTTCCAAAGGAGGACTTCAAGGCACTTCTCGCTCCACGCATCATGCACCGGATCTATCACACCCTCCTCCAGAAAATGCGCGCAGATGGCTTCCGGGTCTTCGAAAAACGCTACCGCCTGAACAAAGCCCAAAAAGTCATGGCACTTCTGCGGGAACGCTTCAGATTGAGTTAGATTTTTTGGGAGTTTATTTTCGCAAGATTTGTCCCTCTCTCCACGTTTCCCGATGGACAAAGCAAGCGGGATCTTCGAGAACTCCCCCCGCCAACGTACACTCTGATTACCCTCCCTTTATTTCCTAAATACACCAATCCATTATGAGCTCAGATCCAGTCTCTCCCGATCAGGAAGCCGGCGGCCAGTGCCCCTTCCTCCATGGCGAAAAAGCCGCCCCGGTTTCCGGCTCCATCGCCAACCACATGTGGTGGCCCGAGCAGCTTAAGCTCAAGTCACTCTCCCAGAATTCCTCGCTCGTCGATCCCATGGATGACGACTTCGACTACGCCGAGGAGTTCAAGACCATCGATCTCGCTGCGCTTAAGAAGGACCTCGAAGCGGTCATGACCGATTCCCAAGACTGGTGGCCAGCCGACTACGGTCACTATGGCCCATTCTTTATCCGCATGGCATGGCACTCCGCCGGAACCTACCGGATTTACGATGGCCGTGGTGGAGCTCGCTCCGGGAGCATGCGCTTCGCCCCGCTCAACTCCTGGCCGGATAACGTCAACCTCGACAAAGCCCGCCGTCTGCTCTGGCCAATCAAACAGAAATATGGACGCCGCCTCTCCTGGGCCGATCTCATGGTGCTGACCGGAAACGTCGCTCTCGAGTCCATGGGCTTCAAGACCTTCGGCTTCGCCGGGGGACGCGAGGATGTTTGGGAGCCAGAAGAAGACATCTACTGGGGACCCGAAACAGAGTGGCTTGATGACCAACGCTACACGGGCGACCGCGAGCTCGAGCAGCCCCTTGGCGCCGTGCAAATGGGCCTCATCTACGTCAACCCCGAAGGACCCAATGGAAACCCCAGCGCGCTCGATTCCGCCCGCGACATCCGCGAGACCTTCGGTCGCATGGCGATGAACGATGAGGAAACTGTCGCCCTCATCGCCGGTGGTCACACCTTCGGAAAAGCCCACGGCGCTGGTGATGCCGATGCCCACGTCGGCCGCGAGCCCGAGGGTGCTCCCCTCCACGAGCAAGGACTCGGCTGGAAGAACTCCATGGGCACCGGAGCAGGTCCCGATACTATTTCCTCCGGACTGGAAGGCGCCTGGACCGACACTCCGATCCAGTGGGACAACTCCTACTTCGAGACTCTTTTCAAATACGATTGGGACCTCAACACCTCACCTGCCGGAGCGCAGCAGTGGATACCCACCGCTCCTAATGCGGCCACCGTCCCCGATGCACATGATCCTGATAAGAAACATGTGCCGATCATGTTCACCTCGGACCTCGCACTCCGAATGGACCCTGCTTACAATAAAATTTCGAAAAACTTCCTCGAGAACCCGGATCAATTTGCCGATGCCTTCGCCCGTGCCTGGTTCAAGCTCACGCACCGCGACATGGGTCCAGTGACCTGCTGCCTCGGCGATGAAGTCCCTGAAGCTCAAATCTGGCAGGACCCGATCCCGGCTGTGGATTTCGAACTCGTCAATGAAGACGATGTTTCCTCTTTGAAAGAGAAGGTTCTCTCCAGCGGACTTTCCATTTCCGAGCTGGTTTCCACGGCCTGGGCTTCCGCCTCGACCCACCGCCACACCGACCGTCGTGGCGGCGCAAACGGCGCGCGCATTGCACTCTCTCCTCAAAAGGACTGGGAGGTCAACCAACCCGCGCAACTCGCCAAGGTTCTCGATGCCCTCAAAGGCATTCAATCCGAGTTCAATGCCTCCGGAGAGCGGAAAATTTCCCTCGCCGATCTCATCGTGCTCGCCGGAAGTGTCGCCGTTGAAAAAGCGGCCGCCGATGCCGGTCACGAAGTGAGCGTGAAGTTCACTCCGGGACGCAATGACACCACGCAGGAGCTGACCGATGTCGATTCCTTCGACGCGATCAAGCCGCACGCCGATGGCTTCCGGAACTACCTTTCCGAAAACCTCATCCGCACTCCCGAAGAACACCTTGTGGACCGTGCTCATCTGCTCGGACTCACTGCTCCGGAGATGACGGTGCTCGTCGGCGGACTCCGCGTCCTCGGCGCCAACCATGACGGCGCCAGCCACGGGGTCTTCACCGACAAGGTGGGCGTGCTGAGCAACGACTTCTTCACCAACCTTCTTTCCATGGATTACACTTGGGAGCCGACCTGTGAGAAAGAGCAGGTCTTCGAAGGCAAGGACCGCGCCAGCGGCGAGGTGAAGTGGACCGCCACCCGTGTCGATCTCGTGCTCGGTTCAAACAGCCAGCTTCGCGCCATTGCGGAAGTCTATGGCTGCTCTGATTCCGAAGAAAAATTCGTCAACGACTTCATCTCGGCCTGGACCTGGGTCATGGAAGCTGACCGCTTCGACCTCGCATAACCAAGAGATTCCTCTTTTGAAACACCCCCCTGCCAGAACGCAGCGCGGGTGTTTTTTGGAGGAGTAGTAATCACCAAAGCGCCAAGCAGACCTCGCCCCAGCTTCCACTCCCAGTCGTAAATTCCGCCACAGAAATCCTCAAGGCGGATCTGGATCACGCGTTCGGCGGATTCAAGAATGTCACTCTGGAGCCCGGCAGGAGTTGAAGAAGCGCTGATGAGGGAATTTTGAGACACAAGGGATACCTTGCCAGAAAAAGCAACACGGGCCTTTGCTCTTGCCTTCGCTGGTGCGGAGTGTTGACTCCCCCCAGCCGAAAACAACCGTGAAAGCTTACGAAATCTATCAAGAAATCGCTCCCTCTATCGTCGAGGAGATGTGCCAGTGGCTCCGTGGAAACGAAAAGGAGCTTTATAATACCGCACTCGCAAGCCTCGCGGCGAACCGCAAGCTGCGCCCGATTTTTGTTCAGCGCAAACAGCCCAAGGATCAGGCCGTCTGGCTGCACAAGACTCTCAAGCTCCGAACCAGCGACACCGTGGGTGAGCACCTCTTTCAGGTCTGGTTCATGAAAGGAAAACAGGACATCCTGAAAGCATTTTGTGATGGCATGGGCATCGAACACGATGGCGAAGGACAGGTTGAAGGTGACCTTCCTGAATCTCTCGATGCCGAAAAGCTAAAAACCACCATCGACACCCTTCTTGCAGGACACGAAGCCCCTCTAGTGACGGTTTACCTCCGGGTCTTCAACCTGCAAACGCAATCAGGCTGGGAATCGCTCACTGAAGCTCTCGCCAACGACGAGCGTTTGAAACTCGCCTGAGTTTTAGCGCATCAATTGCGGCCGATCTCTCTTCCGCGTGTAATGGCGAAGCTTTTCTTGCAGACCAGATCCTTTTTACCGTTCTGCGATTTCAGTCGTGGACACCCCTCAAGGATCGAGAACCCGACTCACTCGTCAATGAATTGCATCAAAAACAGCATTAAGAGTGGCATTTGATGATTTTTGCGGTATACTTTGAATATCACAGTGACCCGAACCGTCTCCCATATGATGAAATCCTCTCTCCTCTTGACCCTTCTTGCTGCTGGAGCACTTGTCTCCTGCACACAGCATCAGCAAAATTACGCCCTCGGCGGGGCCGCTGCCGGTGCTCTAGCCGGAGCCGCGCTTGGCGATGACTCGAGTGACGTCATTCGTGGAGCTGCCCTAGGGGCCGCAGCAGGCGCCGGCACGGCCGCCTATCAAGAAAACCAACAGCGCAACGCTGGAGCTTATAATACCGGTGGCGAATACCCTCCCGTTTCTCCAGCCATTCCTTCCACACCCCTCTATAAGACCGCGATTCCGACCGAACAAGCTGGCGTGGTGCGGAGTCCTTATCCTCCCTTTCAGAAGGTCCGTATCACCGGAATCCAATCCGGGGAACTGGCCAAGGTACCCGGGACCAATGAGATCTTCATCGTTCCCTGAAGCCCTCAATGTTTTCCTTTCAGCAAAACCCATCGCCCTTGAGGGTGGTGGGTTTTTTTATATCCCAAACAAGCTCCCCAGATCAATCAACCTGCTTCCCACATAAACCCCGGTGACTCCCTCCCCACTCCGCATTGGCAGTGGTTGCTTTAAAATGCGGGGGGTGCTAAGCATAGCCTCCTTCCGATGAAGTCCCTCCCTCGATCTCTGAGCCTGATCGTGCCTTGTTTCAACGAGGCCGAAGGATTGCCTACGCTCTTTGAGCGGATCGAAAAAGTGGCCGTTGATTGGCCGGAAGACTATGAAGTCATATGTATCGATGATGGCTCATCAGATTCCACGGCTGCCCTTCTTCGTGAGCAGCACAAGAAGAATCCGCGTTGGAAGGGACTCTTCTTGAGTCGAAACTTCGGTCATCAGGCTGCGGTGTCAGCGGGCCTCGAAGCGTCCTCCGGCGATGTCGTCGCAATCATCGATGCCGATCTTCAGGACCCGCCTGAACTCATCTCTGAGCTGATCGAGAAATGGCGTGAGGGTTTTGAGGTCGTCTACGCCGTCCGTAAGAAGCGTAAGGAAAACACCCTGAAGCGCGCTGCCTACTTCTGCTTTTACCGGCTCATGAAATCGATGACCGACATCGAGGATTTCCCCCTCGATTCGGGCGACTTCAGCCTCCTTGATCGCAAGGTCGTCGATACCCTGGTCGCCTTCCCCGAGAAAAATCGCTTCCTCCGCGGGCTTCGGGCCTGGTCCGGCTATCGACAAACGGGAGTGGAATACGAACGCTCCGCCCGCTTCGCTGGCGAGCCAAAATATACCTTCAAGAAGCTCCTCCACCTCGCCGCCGATGGGCTTCTCTCCTTCAGTGGAGTTCCCTTACGGCTTGCCGCTTATCTCGGGTTTCTCATCTCGGCGATTTCCACGGCCCTCGCTGTCTTCTTCATCATTCAGCGACTCTTTCCCGACCCTTTCGTGAGAGTGGGGCTTCCTATCGTCCCGGGTTTTGCGGCGACGATCGTCGTCATCCTTTTCTTCGGCGGCGTGCAGCTTCTCTTTCTCGGCGTGATCGGTGAATACCTCAACCGGATCTACACCGAGGTCAAAGGCCGTCCCGGCTACCTCATCGCTGATCGTGTCGGTATTCAGCAACCGAGAAAATCATGATCACCTTACCGGATTCACGCTCCCTGTTTTCTCGTGTCCCGGAGCTACCCGCTGCCACCTTACGCCGCCTTGCAGTTCTCCTCTTCGGCCTCATCTCTGCCGTGTTATGGATCGGATTCAGTGTCGACACCTTCTTTGCCAGCGACGGCCCATACTACTTCAAGGTTCTTTGTGATAAGATGTGGTTCACTGGCAACGCGCCTGCCAGAGCCCACGCCGAATTCATCAGCCAATGGCCCATGGTTCTCGCTGTGAATATAGGCGTAACAGATCTCAAAGTCCTCGAGATCATCTTCGGTTTCGGCCTCTGGTTCCCCTGGTTGATCGGCTTCTTAATTTCCTTCTACGCCACTCGCGAAAAGCCCTTCCTCATCTTCTTTTACCTCCTCTCACTCGCTTCTCTCAATCTGGCGGCATGGGCTCTCATGATCGGAGAACATCTCGTGCTCCTCTCCGTTGCCTGGCCGCTCTTCTTTCTCGCCATCATCAAGCGCCCGCTCAACGGGATCGAGCGCATCCTCGCCTTGCTGCTCCTCGTTGCTCACCTGAAGCTCTACGAATCAGCAATGGTTACCGGTTCGATCTTTGCAGTTCTCTTTTTTCTTCGTGCGTGGGTTTTTGAAGAAAAAGAAGAACGTCTCTGGTCTGCGGCCTTCATCGTCATCGCGCTTGGAGCGGTCGCCATCGCTTTGCAATGGACCATTTTCCCTCGCGATGCAGAAAATAGATCGAGCTTCCTAAGCGCTATGATCTTCAGCTTTGGGCACTCCTACCCATGGATCGGAATGGCCTTTCTGATCTTCACCACCCTCTCCCAGTTCTTTCGCAAGCGACTCTTCTTCAAGCTTTCCCTGATCGTCCCAATTGTCCTCGTCCTTTTTTCCCTCACGGCACCCGGTGTCCCGGGAAACCTTTCCTTTTCCACCCGCACTCTTACCTTGAGTGTCCTCCCCATCTTCTTTCTCATCTCCGGAACATATGCCTTCAGTTTCGTGCGTGCTGGAAAAATCTTAGTATCTTCCACTAGCTTGATCGTCGTTTTAATCAGCCTTCTTCACCTGAGACATCTGCAAAGCTGGATTTCCTTCCGCTCCTTGTTCAAATCCGTCCTCGCCGAGGAATCCGGATTCATCAAGCCCGAGCCCTACGGCGAACCCCTTAAACACTGGGGCTGGACCAACCCTCTCCTCAGCTACCTCTGGAGTGACGGCACCGTCAAAACCGTCATTCTCAAACCCGGGGACGAGGGCCCCGAAGACGAAAGCTGGAGACCCTTCAATCCCTACAACGAAATCATCTTGGAACGCTACCTGAGTGGGCAAACGAAAGTGGTAGATGAAGGGCTACTGAGTCAGTAACTCCCAGAAGCTCTCTTAATCGACTGGCCAGACCAGCACCCCTCCCTGTGAGGGCCTGTGTATCGCCATCAAAAACGGCAGCCTTTTCAGGCTGCCGCTCGGAAAGAATAAAGTCCGCTGGAATCTTTAACGCCCCTTCCGCTTGAGCTTGAGCATCGCAGCTTGCTTGGCAATGAGAACCTGCAGGGCAGCCTGTTCTTCCACATCATCACCGATTCCGGCGAGTGCATCTTCCGCACGCTTCATCGCTTCCTCAACTTTTGCTTCGTCAATGTCGGCATCGGTCGCAGCAAGGTCCGTCAGAACGATCGCTTTTTCCTGGGTGACTTCGATGAAGCCCTCACCAACGGCAAGTTCCTCGATTTTACCATCTTTCTGATAGCGAAGCTCGCCCGGAGAAATCGGAGCCACCAAAGCGGTGTGCAGCTCAAGGATGCCCATCTCCCCTTCACTTCCGGGAAGGTAGACGTTCTCCACTGTGTCCGAGAAGATGGTCTTCTCAGGAGTCACGATATCGAGCAGCAAGGCCATGTTTTGGAATATCTGGTTCTAAATTTTCGAATTCCAAAGGCCTTAGCCTTTGTCAACAGAGTCGATTCCCGCCTTCATGTAGAAGTTTCCTTCCGGGACATCGTCATGCTTACCGTCGAGAATTTCGGCGAAGCCTTTGACGGTGTCCTCGATGGAGCAGAGCACACCCGGCACGTTGGTGAAGACCTCGGCGACGTGGAAAGGCTGGGTAAGAAAACGCTGGAGTTTACGAGCACGGAACACGGTGGTCTTGTCCTCGTCGGAAAGTTCGTCCATTCCAAGAATCGCAATGATGTCCTGAAGGTCCTTGTAGCGCTGAAGCACAAGCTGGACGCCACGGGCGACACGGTAGTGCTCTTCGCCGACGATCTCGGGAGAAAGCGCTGCCGAAGTGGAAGCAAGAGGATCAACCGCAGGGAAGAGAGCCTGCTCCGCAAGAGAACGCTCAAGAACCACGGTCGCGTCAAGGTGAGCGAAGGTGTTGGCGGGAGCGGGGTCGGTCAAGTCATCCGCAGGAACGTAAACGGCCTGAATGGAGGTAATCGACCCCTTCTTGGTGGAAGTAATTCGCTCTTGGAGACCGGCCATTTCTTCTGAAAGAGTGGGCTGATAACCCACCGCGGAAGGAGTCCGGCCAAGAAGCGCAGAGACCTCGGAACCGGCCTGGGAGAAACGGAAAATATTGTCAACGAAGAGGAGAACATCCTGGTTATCCTCGTCACGGAAGTGCTCAGCCATGGTGAGTGCAGAAAGCGCAACACGGAGACGCGCACCCGGAGGTTCGTTCATCTGCCCGTAGCAAAGTGCCACTTTGGAACCGTCCTTGAGGACTGGGTTACCGTTAGCATCGAGTTTTGGATGGCCGTTCTCGTCTTGCTCGACCGAGATCACGCCGGACTCGATCATTTCCCAGTAAAGGTCGTTCCCTTCACGGGTTCGCTCACCCACACCTGCGAAGACAGAGTAACCACCGTGCGCCTTCGCAATGTTGTTGATGAGCTCCATGATGACCACGGTCTTACCCACACCCGCACCACCGAACATGCCGCCTTTACCACCCTTGAGAAGCGGGCAGATGAGGTCGATCACTTTAATTCCGGTAGGAAGAACCTCTGCAGTGGAGGACTGCTCTTCGAGAGTCGGCGCAAGACGGTGAATCGGAGCGCGTTTTTCTGGATTAGGAAGGTCGACGTTTTCGTCCACGATTTCTCCGGTCACGTTGAAGATGCGGCCAAGAATCTGGGCACCAACGGGAACCGCGATGGGCTGGCCGGTATCGGCTACAGTCATGCCACGCTTCAAACCATCGGAAGTGGACATCGCAACGGTGCGGACCCAGCCGTCACCGAGGTGTTGCTGGACCTCAAGCACGAGCTTGATGTCTTCTCCGAAGAGCGTGTAGTTCACCTCGAGGGCGTTATAGATTTCAGGCAGCTTGGCAGCAGCCGAAAAGTCGACGTCAACAACGGCGCCGATGATTTGGACGATGGTTCCTTGATTGCTCATGGTGGTGGTTGGGAAAGTTTAGAATCTGGAAAAAGATAAAATTGTTAGTGCGATCACTCCATTGCCTTCATAGCGGTGGTGATTTCGAGGAGCTCGGCAGTAATGGCAGCCTGACGGGCTTTGTTGTATTCGAGAGTGAGATCGTCGATCATGCCCTTCGCGTTATCGGTCGCGGCTTTCATTGCGACCATCCGTGCGGAGTGCTCGGATGCGCGGGCCTCGACGAGCATCTGGTAGACCTGGAAGTTGATGTAAAGCGGAAGCAACTTGTCGAGGACACCTTCGGCACTGGGTTCGAAGATGTAGTCCACGCCGAGCGCGGCAGCTCTGTCGGTTTCTCCAATGTCTCCTTTGTCGACGCCTTCGTAGTCCTGCTTCTCCGCAAGCGAAGAAGACTCGATGGGGAGAAGCTGGCTGACGGTAGGCTCCTGACGAAGAGTGGAGACAAAGTTGTTAAAAGCGACGGTGATCTTGTCGTATTCCCCGCTGAGAAACTTCTCGGTGAGAAACTTAGAGATGGGCTTGGCGTCCGCAAATGGAACGGGGTCGGCCACATCCCAATCGGTCACAATCTTGTCACCGGCTTTAGCAAGGGACTGACGGAGTTTCTTACCGGAAGTGACATACTCGACGTCAGTCGAGTCGTGCCCGCGAACCACTTTAAGAAGGTTAGTGTTGAGACCGCCGCAAAGTCCACGTTCGGTGGAAATGACCAGCATAAGCTCCTTGGAACCCTCACGCTTTTCGAGAAGCGGGTGACTTTCCTCGTCAGTGTTCTCCTTGAGGTTAACGAGGACCTGATTGAGCTTGTCGGCGTAGTCACGTCCGGCAAGCGCCTGGTCCTGTGCCTTCTTCATCTTGGCCGCAGCCACGAGCTCCATCGCTTTGGTGATCTGCGCGGTGCTCTTAACCGATTTGATTCGGCGGCGGATGTCTCGAAGGTTGGCCATGAGAGAAGAGGATCAGGAAACAATGTTCAGGGCAAAGGAGGACTTACTTCCAGCTTCCTTTGAAGTCTTCGAGTGAAGTCTTGATACCATCAACGATTTCGTCGGAAAGCGCTTTTTCGTTCGCGATACTGGAAAGGAGGTCGGACTTACGAGTCGCGAGGAATTCTTGGAGGGCATCCTGGCATTCCTTGATGCGGTCGACTTCGACGTCGTCGAAATAACCGTTCTGCATGGCCCAGAGAACTGCCACCTCCATCTCCATGGAGAGAGGAGCGTATTGGTTCTGCTTGAAGAGTTCCACAATGCGCTGACCACGCTCGATTTTTGCCTTGGTGGCATCGTCGAGGTCCGAACCGAACTGGGCGAAGGCCTGGAGTTCGCGGAACTGGGCGAGGTCGAGCTTGGTGGTACCAGCAACCTTCTTGATCGCCTTGGTCTGTGCCGCGGAACCCACACGGGAAACGGAGAGACCCACGGAGATCGCAGGGCGAATACCTTGATAGAAAAGGTCGGTCTCGAGGAAAATCTGACCGTCGGTGATAGAGATCACGTTGGTCGGAATGTAAGCGGAGACGTCGCCCGCTTGAGTCTCGATGATCGGAAGTGCAGTGATGGAACCACCACCTTCTTTGTCAGAAAGACGAGCGGAACGCTCGAGAAGACGTGAGTGAAGGTAGAAAACGTCACCAGGGTATGCCTCACGACCGGAGGGGCGGCGGAGAATAAGGGAGACCTGACGGTAAGCCACCGCCTGCTTGGAGAGATCATCGTAAACGATGAGCACGTCCTTGCCCTGATCCATGAGATATTCCGCCATGGCACAACCAGCGTATGGTGCGAGGAACTGGTTGGTTGCAGAATCCGATGCGCCCGCGGCCACGATGATGGTGGAATCCAATGCGCCGGCCTCCTCGAGAGTCGCGATGGTGCGGGCGATGTTGGACTGCTTCTGGCCGATGGCAACGTAGACGCTGTAGACAGGTTTGTGACCTTCGGCAGCGGCCTTGTTTTGCTGGGCCTGGGAAATGATGGTGTCGATCGCGATGGTGGTCTTACCAGTGGAGCGGTCACCAATGATGAGCTCACGCTGACCACGACCGATGGGGATCATGGCGTCGATCGCTGCGATGCCGGTCTGAAGAGGAACGGAAACGGACTTCCGCTTAATGATGCCCGGAGCGATCTTTTCAACCGGGTATTCGGTCTCCGCTGCGATGTCACCTTTTCCATCGATGGGCTGGCCGAGCGCGTTGACGACGCGACCGAGAAGGGCCTCACCAACGGGAACGGAGAGAAGTTTTCCAGTCGTCTTACACTCCATTCCTTCCGTGATGTGCTTACCGTCACCGAGGAAAACGACCCCGACTTCACCTTCCTCGAGGTTCAAGGCAAGACCGGTCAATCCACCGGGGAATTCGATCATCTCGTTGAGCTGAACGTCAGAGAGACCTTCGACTTTTGCGACACCGTCACCGGTTTCACGGACGATACCGACATTGGTTTTTTCGACAGACGTATTGACGTTGGCGATTTGGGCTTCCAGTTCCTGGAGGATGCTGCTCATGGTTTTAAAGGTTGGTGAGAAGAATTAGAGGGAGTTCGCGAGGCGCTCGAGACGAGATTTGACAGAGCCGTCGAAGACATCGTTTCCGACTCGGATACGAAGTCCCCCGACAAGTTCAGGGTTGGTTTTGAAATCGAAAGTAAGGTCCTGACCATAATTCTGGCGCAGGGAAGTAGCGAGATTTTCAGCAGCATTTGGATTGAGCGCAATAGCGCTTTCCACCGTAACCTGCTTCTTGGCAAGCTCTGCTGAAACAAGACGACGAAGAACATGCAGAATGCCGCGGTAGTCCCGTGGCTTGTCCGTGCCGATCTTCTGGATCGCGGTTCGCAAATTCGGCTCGTTGATCTGGCCGTCCTGATAGCAGAGACGGAAGATGCGGCGGGCAGTGCTGACGGCAACCTTGGAAGCTTTCATCGTCGGATTCTAAAAATGATTAGTTTTGGACGCTTGCGAGAGCTTCCTGATTGAGGCGGTTCTGGTCATCTTCATTGAGGACCTTCCTGGATACCTGAGAGGTGGTGGCGACCACGAGGCGGCCGAATTCCTGCTTAAGCTCGGCAGCCATGGTAGCGCGCTCGGCTTTTGCTGCTTCCTCAGCCTTGGCGATAATGTTCTGCGCCTGAGAGACAGCTTCTTGGGCTTTTTTCTCACCGAGAGAAGCGGCACTTTCCTTGGCCTCGGCGATGAGGCGCTGTGCATCGGCATTCGCCTTCTCGAGGAGTGCGGCCTTTTCCTTCTCACTGGCAGCAAGCTGCTCTTCGATCTCCGCAAGCTTAGCCTCGCCATCAGCGATTCGGCTACGACGCTGGTCGAGAATCTGCTGAATTGGTCCGAAGGCGAACTTCTTCAACACAAGGAGAACGATGATGAAGTTGATGCACTGGGCAATGAAGAACGGCCAGTTCACCCCAAAGGTCTCAAAGAAGCCTTGCTGAGCGGCTTCGGTTCCTGCGGCTGCGAGAATGGGAAACATAGTGAAGAAAAAGAAAAAGTTAAGTGATGAGGCACTGCGAAGACACTTCCCAGTGCCTCATCGATAGGATTTTGATCAAATCCGCTGCTTACTGATAGCTAACAGCGAATGCGGAGAGGATGAAGAGACCCTCAATAAGAGCCGCAAGAATAATGGAGATCACGAGAATAGGGGTGGATGCTCCAGGATTGCGACCAGTTGCTTCAGCGGCTTTAGAACCGAGAAGGCCGATACCGATGCCACCGCCAAGGGCGGCAAGTCCGACTGCAAGTGCTTTGGTTACCATTGTATTAGTAGGTTGGTTTTTTGTTTTTTTCCGAAGCCTCCACGGTTTGCCCATGGTCAGACTCCAAAAGTGTTTTAGTGGTGTTCTTCGTCTCCGTGATCGCACATGAGTTTCAGGAACACGGCGCAGAGCAACGTGAACACCAAGGCTTGAACGAGCCCCACGAGGAGCTCCATGAAGTAAAAAGGAAGAGCGGGAAGGAACGCCATGCTCTTGGGCAGGAGGGCCATCAGCCCGCCGAGCGTTTGCTCACCTCCATAGATATTTCCAAAGAGACGGAAACTTAAGGCCACCGGGCGAATGAAGATTGAAACCACTTCGAGAATTCCCACGAGGAAGAAGATCACCATCATCCCGACCTTCATCAGGCCGGCGAAGTCTCCCTTCGGTGCGAAGATGTGGGCGAGGAAGTTTTTCACTCCAATTTCAGAAAAGGACCAGTAAATCCAAAGCGCGAAGAAGGTCATCGCCATCGCCGCCGTCATGTTCAGGTCAGCATTTCCACCCCGAAGAAGGCCATGGCCGACAAAACGAGTGCGCTCGGCATCTTCCCAGAATCCCATCGTCCCCACCCCTGGAATGAGAGCGAGGTAGTTCACCGTGAGAATGAGCATGAAAGTTGCCCCGAAAAACCAGAAGGTGCGCTTCACAAGGTGCTCGCCAAGGATGTTTCCAAAGAAGTCGTAAAGACTTTCAATGAGCCACTCAGCGAAGTTTTGGAAGCCGGTGGGCACCAGGGAAAGCTCTTTGGTGGCCGCGCGGCAAAAGAGAATGATGAGTCCCGCTCCCATCCAAACCATCAGCATGGAATTGGAAATCCAGGAAAGAGGCGAGTCCGCGCCAAAAGGAGATTCTGGATAAAGGGGAAGTTGCTCGCCTCCAGCAGCGGCAGCCGGGGCTGCAGTGGCAAGAAAGAGGGCCAAGAGCGGGAAAAATCTGGAAAGGAGAGCCATGTGTGACGTGCGTTCCGGAAGAGCAACGGGCGCGATTTAGCCAGAGGGTCGCGATCAAGCAAGTTTTCTTTGTGAAAAATTTCACAAAGTCCATTTTTCCGCGTGGTTATGGGATTTGCGAGAATCGCGGGTGAACTGCGGAAGGAGCTGATTTTCCGATGAGCAGGGAGACTAATTTACCCTCCTACTCAGGGACAAAAAGCACCCGAAAACCCAAGTCATCTGCCCGGGTCATGCGATCATCCAGCCAAGTGCGAGCCTTGTGACCAGACGCCGGGTCCCGGAAAGAACCGCCGGCTGCCACCGGTTTTTCTGGAGCAAGCGGGGCCGAGGGATTCGGTTCGGGATCGCGAGTCCACTCACGGACATTGCCCCCCATGCCAATGAGGCCGGAAATGGTGCGGTCTTTTTCCGGAGAGGATGCTTTCCCCCAACCTGAAATGCCCTCGGTGGGCCCTCCAGCTTGAGCCCATTCCTTGAGGGTTGGGAGCCGGGCGCCATCGCCCAACCACGTGCAGTAAGCATAGGCATCCCACCAATCGATCCCCACGACCGGACACCCTTCATTGACCAGACGCTCGTTCCAGAGCCCACCGGATCGAGCAGCAGCGAGTAGATTGGACCAATCATCGGGAATGTGCCCCTTTTTAGCCTCGGGCTGGGCAGGATGATCAAAAGCAGTCTGATTCTCTCGGGAGAGATGGGAGAGGCTCTCCAGAAATTTGGCGTACTCAGCCACCGTCACCTCATGGGGAGCCATGCAAAGTCCATCTGCCAAATCCCCAAAGGAAATGGGGGCCAACTCCGGCCCTTCTGGAACAACAACAGACTCCTCCTCCTTCTTCTTCTCCAGCGCGAGCAGCACGCCGAAGACCGCAGCCATCGCTCCAATTCCACCCAGTGCCGCCCAAACCCAAGGAGGAATGGTTGTTTCGGCAGGCTTTTGCTGGCCTGGGGCCGGAGCTGAAGGCTTCTGACGATGGAGGTCTTCAAATTGATCGAGAACTTGCCGGGAAAGATCGCGCACCTGGCGCCAAGTGAGAGGAATCTCACGATCAAGATCCGCCATAAATCCAAGGAGAGATCCAACGCGAGTCGATCCAGGGTGCTTGCGAATCAGCATTTCATCAAAAACCGCCCCCAGAAGATGCTTGTCGCGTGCGGCCTGCTTTTCATCACGCCGCCCCGCAGCCACCAGATTCACAATCCGGACGGTTTGGTCATCAATCACGATATGATGCCCGGCCAGCGGAACCGCCGCGAGGCGGCGCTTCTCCAAGTAACGCTGCGCATCACCGATCTGCTCAAGGAGGATAACGAGCTCTCTTGCGGTATAGCGTTTCCCATCCTCATAAAGATCCTCCAGATTTTTCCCAATGAGCTGCTCCCGGGCATAGAAGGTGACCCCATTTTCATCCACCGCCTCATAAACCGCTCCAATAACCGCATGAGCCACATGCGCCTTGGCCCGGATGTCAGCGACAAAACCAGCCTTCACCTCAGCATTTGCAGCGGCCTTGGAGGTCAGGATTTCAAGGATGACACCACGTCGAATAGACAACTGCTCGGCCTTCCATGTCCGGGTGAGAGCTCCGGCCGAGATTTCCTCAACCAAGCGGTAATCACCAATGACATCGCCAACTTTTTGCATGTGGCCCTTGTATTACTCCCCCGGAAGCTTGGGAAGCAAAGTCGATCCTGCTCCGTGATTTTCAAGCGCTTCCAGAATTGGGTCGAGATCCGGATTCCAGTCATCTCCCGAACTTTGCTTCTTCATGAGTCGAATCTCCTGCACCAGAGTGCGGGGTTGGGCGCGGATATCGAGGAGCTTCTCATCGTAGTAAAGCTCCGCCACAAAGCCGTGAAATTTCCGTTCTCCAAAAATTTCCCGATCCGCGCGATCGCGAGGGGGCAACTGATACCAAACTTCCACAATCTCCTCTCCATCCCCCCAATCGTAAGGCATGCTTGTGCACTGGCTCCCAGTCGCATCGGGATCAGAGGTGTCAATCGGAGCCTTTCGGAGATCACCATTGCTCTCCTCAAAAAAGTGGACCTGCACGTGCACCAGATCAGGATCAAACTCCCGCTCCGGAGCCGCCGTAATCGCAAGGTTTACCCTCCGCCGCTCGCCCCCGGCATCGACCAGTGGTTCCAGCACGCGCACTCCATTCAGAACCGCCAATCCCCGGGTATCGGGAACAACTCCCCTCTCCAGTTTGGTGGCCGCCTTTT
The DNA here is from genome assembly GCA_049889835.1 of Akkermansiaceae bacterium. Lineage (GTDB taxonomy): Bacteria > Verrucomicrobiota > Verrucomicrobiia > Verrucomicrobiales > Akkermansiaceae > SW10. The sequence goes on along the minus strand of JBMHCQ010000009.1, from coordinate 51,982 downwards.
TAAAAAGAGCCCCCGCCTTCAATGGCCCCAGCTTATGGACTTTCATGAAGTAATCCGTTGCATTGTCATACACTCCCAGTTCCTCGAAATTCACTCCCATTTCATAGAGCACATTGGGATTGTCCGGCTCCATCAACTGGGCCTCTTCTAGTTTCAAGGTGGACCGCTCCACATCTCCCATGACCCGATAGGCCCGCGCTTCCTTGAGGAGCTTTTCCAGCACCGGATCCGCAATGGCAGGAGCACTTTTTAAAACCTCCGGCTCAACCAATTCCTTCGGGCTGCTCGCCGCAATCAAGGCATTCACCTCCGCGGCGACCTCCGCCTTCGTCAAACCCGTGGGACGTTCATGAGTCGGGATGACTGCCGCTGGCTTCTCCACCTGAACGTATTCGGTCTTAATCTCCGTAATGACCTCAGGAGGCAGAGGGGCCGCGTCGCGAAAGGCCATCGCCGTCCCGATCGAGACCAGCTGAACGAAGGCCACCAAGCCCATCACCCAGCACGAGACATAAAAGGCCGTCATTTTTTTGGGGTGATCTTGATCGGAATAATTCATTGCGGGGGCTGTTTATAAATTGGGGACCCGTTTGTGTCAACGAGCCTAAGGGCACCCTCTCATCGAATTCACCACCTGCGCTTGTCTCAACATCCCCCGAACTTCCGCGCGAAATCTTCGTGAAAACTCGTGCATTTCGTGCTCCATTCCCCTTAGAAATGCCCGCTGCCCGACTCCCCAAACCCCGCCTTTCCGAGCTAAAGGGCGATCCGGAGGGCGTCGCGCGTCGCCTTCAGCACCTTGAGGGCCTCATCTTCTTCGACACCGCCGGAAATCTTCCCGCAAACCATCGTCCTCCAGTCTCAATCATTGCCGCACGCCCGGAACGCATCCTGCGTGGCCACATTTCCGACTCCGGTGAACTCCAAGAAGAACTCGCCCGCCGGTCTTCCACCGGAAATGACTCCGGCTTCCCCACCGGAGCCGCCTGTGGATGGGTCGACTACGATGGCGCCTTCACCTTCGGAATCTACCCCGAACTCCTCATCCACCACCATCAAACCGGTCGCTGGTGGGAAACCGGGTCGCTCTCCCAAGAACTCCGCACCCCTCACCTTGCCAAACCCAGCTGGGGGAAATGGCAACCCTCACTGGAGAAAGAAGAATATACCGCAGCCGTCGCCCGGGCCAAAGAATACATCGCAGCCGGCGACATCTACCAAGTCAACCTCTCGCGAAAAATCCAAGCCCCGTGCTCCGCTCCGGACGGCCTTTTTCCGCTTTACGAAAATCTTCGCACGTCCTCTCCCGCCCCCCTCGCCTCCTACCTGAACCTCGCTGGCCGCGAGATCCTCTCCTCCTCCCCCGAAACTTTCCTCGGTCTTTCGGGCAAGGAAATCGAAACCCGCCCAATCAAAGGCACCCGCCCCCGCTTTGCCGATCCCGAACTTGATTCCCGCTCCGCGTTTGACCTCCGCCAGTCTGAAAAAGAAACCGCTGAGCTCGTTATGATCACCGATCTTCTTCGCAATGACATTGGTCAGGTTTGCGAATTCGGCAGCGTCCAAGTCACCGACATGCTCCGGCTCGAAAAGCTCCAGCACGTCCACCACCTCGTCTCCACCATCCGCGGTACTCTCCGTGAAAACATCTCCCATCTCGATGCCCTCGCTGCCTGCTTCCCCGGCGGCTCCATCACCGGCGCCCCTAAGAAACGCGCCATGGAAATCATTGCCGAACTTGAGCCCACCCCACGCGGCCTCTACACCGGAGCCATCGGCTACCTCGGCTTCAACGGCGAGTCCCAATTCAACATCGCCATCCGCACTCTGATTCACGAACAAGGCACCCTTGCCTACCACGTCGGCGCTGGAATTGTCGCCGACTCCGATCCCGTCGCCGAATTCGAGGAAACCGAACACAAGGCCCGCGGCGTGAGAATGGCTTTGCAAGAGTGAAGCTTGAAATCTCACGTCAAAGCCTTATCTTCCATTCATGGCCGACCAGGCAAAAAAAAAGCTCCCTCCCCTCGTCTCTCCCGAGAAGATGGAGCAGATCTTATCGTCTCGGCGCTCCATGACCTCCGAAGAAGCTGCGAACGCTCGGGCGATTCATACTGGAAGACCCATACGCCCGGCTTACAAGAAAGTCTTCGTAGATGGGGAGGCTCTCAGGGTCTCTTGTTAGATTCGGATTTCCTCGATCCTTTCACCCGGGGCGGTCAGGAACATGATGTTTTTGATACTGGTGCCCGCGTCTTTAAAGCCACCAAGAACGGGGTTTTCGGCTTCGAGCCCGGGATCGAGCTAGCTCTCGTTTCCTCTGGCGAGGATGCCCGGCGCTTCCATCTCTGGGATGCCAGCCCTTACTTTTACTTGGAGCGGCTTCTTCTTCAAAACACCCATCTCACCCCGCAGCTCAACCGTCTCGAAGGTCTTGTGTTCCAAAAAGAAACTCTCTCGATCATCACCTCTCAGCCCCGCTTCGATCTGGAGGCCGTGAAGCAGGATGAAATCAGCGAATGGTTCGGCAGTCTGGGTTTTCACACCATAGCCCGTTCCTCCTACTACCGGGAAGAGGATAATCTCGGCGTGTTCGATGCTCATGATCAAAACGTGGTGCGAGCGGGAGACACCCTCATTCCCTTCGATGTCATCCCCTGCCACCCTGGAACTGGATTTCTGGAGTTCATCGAGGAAACAATCGCACAAGGAAGCACGGTCAGCGCCGTGCGATCCGTCTCGCTCTCAGGCGACTTCCCCGAAAATTAAAATTCCCCGCCCGATTTCTCCAGCTTGTCCTAGGGCGTCCTTTTGCGCATAGTCGGGCCGCGCTATGAAGATCACCAAAGCCGTCATTACGGCAGCCGGCCCCGACCAACAACATCTCCCCCTCCAGACCCTCGTCTCTTCATCCGGAGAAACGAAAACTGTCCTCGCGCTTCTCATTGACGAAGCACTGGCATCTGGAATCGAGTCCGTGGCCATCGTCATCGCTCCCGGCACCGTTCAGGACTATCAAAAAGCCGTCGCTTCTCATGCCGAGGCCGTGACCTTCATCGAGCAACCTCAGGCTCAGGGCTTCGGTCACGCCGTGCTCTGCGCCAAAGATTTCGTGGGCGACGACTCCTTCCTCCTTCTGGTTGGCGATCACCTCTACCTCAGCCAAGATGAAAAAGGCTGCATGAAACAGCTTCTCGATGTCGCCAGTCAGGAAAGCTGTCCCGTCTCTGCAGTCCAACCCACCCGCGAGAGTCAACTTCCCTACTACGGAGCCATCGGCGGGGAGCGGATTCCAAACGCATCCGGCCTTTACGAGGTCAATTCCATCCTCGAAAAGCCCACTCCCACCGAAGCCGAGCAAAAGCTCATCATTCCCGGACTCCGCGCCGGCCGTTATCTCTGCTTTTTCGGCATGCACGTTCTCACCCCGTCTCTTTTGGCAGCTCTGGAGCAAGCAATGACCGAACAGCCTGATCGCCTCCCGCTTACTCCGAGTCTCACCACCATCGCTCAGAACGAACGTTACCTCGCACTCGAAATCAAAGGGCGTCGTTTCAACATTGGCGAAGACTACGGCCTCCTTAAAGCGAACCTCGGCATGGCCCTCGCCGGTTCCGACCGCGATGAAATCATGGCCACCATCATTGAGCTCATCGGCACCACCCGCTAGCCTTCCAACTTGGTAACCTGTTCACTCAGTAACTTAGTAACCTGTCCCTGATGCTCACCGACCTCATCACCTCCACCGATCCCGCCACGCGTGACAAAGCTCTCGCCGACGCCTGCGCTGCGCTCGATCCCGCCGCCCTCCTTCAGGAGTGCCAAGAGCTCGATGACTTCCGTCGCACTGCGGACAATCTTTACGACCGTGTCCGCGCCCTCTTTTTCCTCTCCGCCATCCACCGCTACCACCTTCCGGAAAAGCTGGAAAATTCCGAGAGCGGCTCCATCCCCTTCGCCGCCTACGAAGACCTCCTCGCCCGCCGCTTCGAAGAGGCGATCGAGTCCTTCCTCGTGGCTCAACAATCCGAAGGCGCCTCAGATGCCCTTTGCTCTGCACTCGCCGCTGCCTACCATCAACTGGCTTTCCAAACCCTCGCCGACCAAGTCCGCAAGTCCGTCCGCACCGTTCGCGGTAACCAATGGATGTTCCGTATGGGCCACCCCTCCGACCATCCGCTCCGCATCCGCGAGGAACTCCTTGCTCACTCGCAAGACCTCTTCCCCGTCCTCCGCGAGCGCACCCCCGTCCGTATGGACCTGACCCACTCCGCGTGGTCCGACATTTTCTTCCTCGGCATGGATTTCCCCGAGGGCGCGCGCGTCATCAACGTCTCCATCGACCTCGCTGTCCATGGCCGTGACGACTCTCCGCAACCACCGGTTGAGGCCTACTTCCGTGTCATTGACAAACCTGTCCTCCGGCTCACTTCCATCGACCTCAAGGCCACCGCCGAGATCGATTCCCTCGCCGAAGTCTTCGACTTTGCCAAAGACTACCTCGGGCTTTTAAAGGCCGCCGTCATCGCCTCCGGAATCATCCCTCCGGGCATCGAAGGATCCGGAAAATCCCTCGCCAAACTCCTCGCCCGCCTCGCCGGACCCGGACGTGGCATCGAAATAATTTCTTCCGTCAACAACATCCCAAAAGGCTCTCGACTTGCGGTCTCCACCAACCTTCTCGCTGCCCTCATTGCCGCCTGCATGCGAGCCACCGGCCAGACGCAATCGCTCACCGGCGCACTTACCGAAGACGAGCGTCGACTCGTCCTTGCCCGCGCCATTCTAGGCGAGTGGATTGGCGGCTCCGGCGGCGGCTGGCAGGACTCCGGAGGCGTCTGGCCCGGCATCAAGCTTATCGAAGGCGAATTCGCGAGCAAGACCGACCCCGAGCACGGTATTTCCAAAGGCCGTCTCATGCCCAAGCACCACGTCTTTGGCACCGATGAAATCTCCGGGGAAGCACGCCAGGCTCTTCAGGATTCCCTCATCCTCGTCCACGGCGGCATGGCCTCAAACGTCGGCCCCATTCTTGAGATGGTGACCGAGAAATACCTCCTCCGCTCCTCCGCTGAATGGCAGGGCCGCAAGGAAGCCCTCGACCTCCTCGACCAAGTCCTCAACGCCCTGAAGGCAGGCGACATCAAAACACTTGGCGCCTTAACTACTCAAAATTTCCGAGGTCCCCTCCAAACCATCATCCCCTGGGCGACCAACCACTTTACCGAAACCCTCATCAAGCGTGCTGAAGAAGCATTTGGCGAAGACTTTTGGGGCTTCTGGATGCTCGGTGGCATGTCCGGAGGCGGCATGGGTTTCATTGTCGATCCCAAGCGTAAAGCCGAAGCCCTGGGCCGCATGAAAGAGATTATGATCGAGACCAAGCGCGAACTGGAGAACGCTCTTCCCTTCGCCATGGACCCGGTCGTTTACGACTTCGGCATCAACCCGCACGGCAGCTTCGCCCATCTCTTCGAGGGCGCCGAAGCCTTCCTCCCGCCCGGCTACTACCAACTCGGCATTGCCAAACTCCTTCGTACACAAGCCAAAGATCTTTCTCCATCAGACCGCGCCGAGTTGGATCAATTCGCCCTCGCCTGCCACACGCAGCCACCCTTTTCGGAATCCATTCAAGCTCTCTTCGATACCCTCATCCCTCGAGTCGAAAATTCCGACCCCTCCGGTGCCTCCCTCAGGGATCTCCTCAAAGCCAACGGCTTTGACCGCGAGCAGCACGAATCCATCCGTAAGTCCCTCCGCGAAGGCCGCATCGGCCTTTCCCAAAACCGCCTTCCCGCCGCCACCCGGATCGAAGATGTCGTGCCCGAGGACGTCACCGACTACTCCCAATCCCAGCCCAACGAAACCCTCCGCAAGCTCGGAGAAATGGCCCTTAAAAACGGCGAAGTTGGTGTCATCACCCTCGCCGCTGGCGCGGGCTCCCGCTGGACCCAGGGTGCAGGTGTTTGCAAAGCCCTCCATCCTTTCAATAAGTTCGGCGGAAGGCACCGCACCTTCATCGAGACCCACCTCGCGAAGTCGCGGAAACGCGGACACCAGTTCGGCACCACCGTGCCGCACGTCTTCACCACCTCGTATCTCACGCATGATCCCACCCGTCATTTTCTCGACCACCAAAAGAACTACCACTACGCCGGCCCCCTTCACCTTTCCCGCGGCCAATCTGTTGGCTTAAGGATGGTCCCCACCGTGCGCGACCTCCGCTTCAGCTGGGAGGAAATGCCACAGCAGACTCTCGACGAGCAGCAGCAGAAAATGCGCGAGTCCGTCCGTAGCGCACTCATCGGCTGGGCCCATGACACCGGGGAAACGACCGACTACACCGACAACCTTCCCCTCCAGTGCCTCCACCCCATCGGACACTTCTTCGAGCTGCCCAACATGCTCCTCAATGGCACCCTCGCTCATCTCCTCGGCGAGCGACCTCAGCTCAAGACCCTTATGCTTCATAACATCGACACCCTTGGTGCCGATCTCGACCCCGCCCTCTTTGGTCATCACCTCAAGAGCGAAGCCGGGCTCTCCTTCGAAGTCATCACCCGCCGCCTCGAAGACCGCGGAGGTGGCCTCGCCCGTGTCAATGGCCGCCCGCGTCTTCTCGAAGGCCTCGCCCTTCCCCATGAAGAAGACGAATTCGAGCTCAGCTACTACAACACCATGACCACCTGGATCGATGTCGACCAGGTCCTCGCTCTCTTCGACCTCACGCGCGATGATATTCTCTCCCAAAACGAGGACAAGATCGCCAGCGCGGTCCGCGAGATCGCCAGCCGCCTCCCAACTTACGTCACTCTCAAGGAAGTCAAAAAACGCTGGGGCCACGGCCAGGAAGATATCTTCCCCGTCACCCAGTTCGAGAAACTCTGGTCCGACCTCACCACCCTCCCCGAAATTCAGAGCAATTTCTTAGTCGTCCCAAGATTAAGAGGACAACAGCTCAAAGATCCCGCCCAACTCGACTCCTGGCTCCGGGATGGATCGGCAGACTTCGTGGACTCGCTGTGTGAATGGTGATCGAGACCCCGAGGATCTCGCCCTTGAGATCGAACGCCTCAGAAAGTGCGCAAGTCCGTCCCAATTCTACTTTGCAAAGGTCTCCAGCCACAGTTTCTCGACCTTGCCTCTGGCCCACGGGGTGCGCCTGAGAAACTTGAGCGTTGATTTGACCGAAGGGTCATTGACGAAACAGCGGATCCGAATTCGATCGCTCAATTCTTCCCAGCCGTATTCTTTGACGAGCGAGGTGATGATTTCTTCAAGCTTTACGCCATGGAGAGGGTCGGGCACAAAAGAGAACTAGTCCCACGATCTGACAAAGGCGATTACCATCTCCGGAACTCGATGCACTAAACTCTGATAAAAGATAGTGCAGATCGCCCGCTGAATTTAAAGGTCTCAAGCAGTTCGTTATCGGTAGAGACCCAATGATCCAGATTGGAGCCACAGCATGCAACAAGCTTGAGATGGATTTCGGATGGGCAGCACAAAACAACTCCGAACCGATAGCATCATGGCAAGCTCAAACTCGAAAGCGAAGGTCTCAAAAAAAATGACTTTTTTTGTCTGATTTTCAGCTTTGCGGGAGTGTAGGGTGAAGGCTTGAGCAATTGCTTGGAAATGCAACTCAAACAAGGCCCCCAAAAATTCGAAAAACAAACCCCATTCCTTATAAAACATCATAAAATGCCTCCCCTTCCCATGAGATCCGTATTTCAACTTTTTGTCATCAGTTTGTTTTGCGCCGTCACGGGATGCACCAGGAGCCTTGCCCCTGAAAGCCATTGGCCTGAGGAACTGAGGGGGAAAGCACTGTCACACGTACTGGTCCGCAAAGACTTGGGGCTCTTTTCTAAAGGTTTGGGTAGCGGGCTTATTCTGCACAGCTCAAAGGAGGAAGGGACAATTGTCCTGACGTGTGGGCATGTCGCCGCCTACCATCCCGATATGCTATTGGAAGGTTCGATAAATGATTTTTACACTCCTTCAGGCAAAGAATACATTGTCGATCAAGAGGGAGAACTCGATGTTTTTTTACATAAGAACGTGATTCGAGGAGATGCTCCATGGTCAGAATGGCAGAAATTCGGAGGAGAGGTCCTCTACGGAAAATATGTTATAAACGAATTTCTGATTGATTCCAAATATCGTGCAAGCTCGATTACTGAATTAAAATCGCCTCAGATATTTGATGTCGCGCTTATCCGTATCCGAACAGGAAGAGAACCACTGCATTCGATTCCTTTGATCTCAGGTATCCCCACATTTCCAACCAAGGGTTTTGTTTCCGGTATCGATTACAATTCCAATCAACCCTATCGCAGGGAGGTGCTAATACCCTCTGAAAGGATCTTTTTTAAAGATGGCCAATACAGCAGTGGGTCTGGAGTTTTTGATCAGGACAAGCGGTTTTTAGGTGTCTATTCCATGCGGTTTGGAGTTAAAGGAACGATGAAGACAGGAGAGGAGCGTTTTAAGGTTTCAATGCAGCACTGCTACACTCCATTCAGAAGGATTCGCGAGAGCTTAGAGAAGGAAGGGTTTGCATGGGTCTTTTCCCGCTAGTAAGTTGGAGGATTTTGCTCGACCTCAGATCCAAGGGAAATTGAGCGCCTGATAAACACGGTTTACGATCTTTCACGTCATGATCAAGAGGCAGAGTCATTGGGAGAGATGGGGCTGACAGAGCCCTTAGATTATGATCAGGATTTTAACGAGGGTCCCGAAATCTGGAAGGAGAAGGAGGCGACACGATCTGAGGGGCGGTCGTAGTGGGAAACTACTGCTTCTCTTTCGATCATTTCGTGGAGGTCGAACACCTTTTTTAGAAACGGTCTCCGCGGCTATGACTATCACAGTCAGAAAAGACGTCTTCATCTCCCTGACAACGGTCCGGGACCAATATTTATTCTAGTTCAGTAATGTCATCGACGCGAATCTACTCAGTAAGAGTCACTTTCAAACGAATAAACCGTTTCTGACTAGCGGTGAAGGAGACAGTGTCTCGGATGGTTACGGTCTCGGTTCCATCCCCGTTGTCAACTGGAACACCCACTTCTATCGCGGTTGAGCTCCAGCTCTGAAATTCATCGTCAACTTGCACTTCGTAGTCGAGATCGATGGCGCTTTTTTGACGCCGAAGAGTGAGGGCCAGGTAATCGTTTCCTCCGGACTGAGCAAAACTCGCCTGATAACCGAGGGCAGCATCAGCAACCTTGGGATTCAACCCGAGGGCATACTCAAGGGCAGTGGATAGACCATCGCCATCCCAATCCGCACCGTGCCCAGAAATCGTAGGGTTGAGAAGATCAGCTGCGCTGAAAGTCTCGTCCTGCCAGATCTGGTAAATCATCGCGGTGTTGGCGGAAGCACCCGCAGGATCGCCTCCAACGGTAGGGCTGATTCCCCAGTTGGCAGCGACATCGAAGTCTGTCAGCGGTGTCGACTCCGGCGTAAGCATGACCAACGAATAGCCGTCTCCATCCGTGGGCTCATACCAGTCATCGCGGTAATTGAACTCGAGCACATTTTCTCCGACTGCGTCGACAATCTGGATCTGCTCACCACCGTTATCGAGATTCCCAGTGAAAACTCCAACGATCGGAAGAGCATTTCCGTAGCGCAGCTCGAAGGCCGCTTGATTCGCGATCACGATCACCCGTTGCCCGGGAGCGAGGGTGACTCCACCTGCAAAAGTCATCGAAACTCCTTCGGTAAATTTCGCTCCGCTAAGGTCGACACTGGTCCCGGTGATATTCACCAGTTCGATGAACTCAAAATCTGAAGCACTCAGCGTCGGGATGCTCGCAAGCTCGGACGCGGTGGGAGCGGAAGGAGCATACATGATTTCACTGACTCGGAGTCGTGCCTGCACCGGCGTTTCGCTGCCCGCATAAGTGACGGTGTTGATGAGATTGCCGACATTATCGTGCAGATTGATCGTTTCTCCGCGTGCGGAAAGTTGTCCGTCGTAACCGCTGACGAGATAAGCCTTTTCATCCGCCTTCGGGCTGATCGTCCGCGCGCGGAAGCCCACGGCATCACGACCGACATGCATTGTTCCACTCGCAGGAATCACCGCGCCCGGAGGAAGCGTCATCGAGACACCTCCGGAAATGGCCCAGTCCGAGCAATCGACCGCATAAGCATTCGGGTTAAGCAGAATGAAATATTCCCCGCGCTGATCGGGAGAAGCCCCATTGCTGGCGGGATTAAAATTCACCCCAACGATATTGATATTGGGCGTGGCAGGTTGCGCTGAGGGGACTGCAGAAAGACCGTAGAGCTGCGTCCGGCGGGTTGGAATGTATTCGTTGAGGATCCGGTTCGCGGCAGGCCGCATCGCGTTATTATTGCCCCAGGAACCCCATTTCTGGTAATCGAGGTCGGCGTCATCGGATCCGGTGTTGGCGTTGTCGTTGGTCGGGTCCATGAGCGCGACCAGTGCATTCACTCGGCTCGAAAGGTAAGTCGTCGGAGTCGCCGGAGCACCGTAATACTGATCCATGAGCGTGCGGACGCGACGACGGAACATATCTCTGAGCGTTGGGTCATCAAAAATGAGAGTCTTCATTCGATTGCTAGGACCCGCCTGCAAATTATTGTTCCGGAAGACATCATCAAAGTAAGCCGGACCACTGCGCCAGTTTCGGCCGAGGTTGAGATCGATATCCCAAATCAATGGTCGCCATTCCCCGGTGCCATTGGTATCGCGATACAAATAATAATTTTTGTGCCCGTGATCACGGTTGTTCGTCATATCGAGGGCCGCAAGGTAATTGATCGTGCCGGGGATATTCATGTTGTCATAACCAAAACGGAGCTTGGCATCGCCAGTCTGCCCGAGTCCCGAAACCACAGCCGCTAGATCCGCATTGGACTCTTCCTTCCGCGTTTTCTTATTCACCCCACTGGTCGAAGAATCGAGACGATTATACATTTTGTAGAGAGCTCCCTCTCCATCGAGCCCGACGCGCTCCAGGTAGCGGTCATCGCCATCCTCGATGAGATCGGCGGTGTTGAAAAACTGCGCATTCTGCTGAACCCGAACCGGGAAGGAGTAATGCGCCGGATGACCGGAATCACGCATCATCTCATAGCCGATGGTGTTGCGGGTTTTAGATTTGTCAGCCCAGTTGGTGATCAGGTTGATGTCCTTCGCCCGCTTGCCACCCGGTTCAGGAAGGAAACGATCGCCCTTGTTGAAATCGAAGTCGTAACTCTTCTTCGGGAAGCTTCCTGTTGATTGGCCGTGTCGGTCCGCCTGGATGTTATCGTAAAATTCATTGAGGTAATACACCGACCCGCGCGCGCCGCTCACCGTGGTGGTTCCTGCGGGGTTGGAAGTAAACCAGTGAATCACAGGGAGGTTCGAGCTCGCGACCGAAGGATCTTCTGCAATCGTACCGAAGTATTCCGGCGAATCGAGCGGATCAGGAAACGGAGGCGCCTTGGTAGAGTTGGAATTGACATCATTCGCCACCACCCGCCAGCGCAACATCTCTCCCGCGGCAAGCCCAGAGGTGGTGATCTCCGCGGTGTATATACCATCATTTGCCGTGATATCGGAGCCTGTTCCGCTGTCGTTCATCGTCGTGGAAGTCTCCCCGCCATACATGATGCGGGAATAAAGGGTGACCGTGCCGACCGGATTAAGCGTCGGGATGATCTCGGCCTCAATGACCAGCGGTCCGGCAGCAGGCTCGATCGGAGCGAGCTCATCGGTCACATTCCGGACCAGCGGCCCGGGATTGGAAGCACCCCCGCTGTTGGGAGCTCCGGGGGTCGGAATATTAAAGTAGGCCGCAGTGGATGTCCCGCTTACCGTGGAAGCCTCAAGAGAGGGGACAAAAAGCGCGTCTGAACTCGTGGAAAACCGATTCAAGCCGTGAATGCAGAGGTAGTTTGTTCCGACGATGAGCAGCGAGGAATCAACTGAAAATGGCTGATCCACAATGGCCGCTGCATCGGAATGGGTTCCGGTTGCTCCAGATTGAAAGTCGAGTTGGCCGGTGGGGGGATTATTGTCTTCCGCAATCGGAAGCGGGCTCCCATTGAGGTAAGCGACGAACCCATCATCGTATTTCATTTTCAAGGTGAGGCCCGCGATGATCGAAGGGTCGGCCACTATAAACGGAATACGCATGTAGATCGACTGGGCCCCACTTGGTTGATTGAAGAAGATGCTCTGGATGTCGGTCGAAATGAACTGGTCGTAAGGGTCCGTGCCCGCGGTGGCGTAACCCAGTCCAGTAGTTCCGGAATTCCAGCCTGAATCATCAAATCCCGAGCTGATCCAAGAGTTTACGTTTTGCCCGTCATTGACATCGTCATTTCCGTTTGTCGGCACGTGATACTTCACCCCCGCTCCTGCGACCAGAAGGTCGACCGTGGAGGTGGACTGCTGGAGGCCATAAGAAACATCAGTGACCTGCTGCGGAAAGGTGGGAGAGTAGGAATGCTCCACCGTGGATCCATCGGGACGCACGATCGCGAGGTATTCACCACCCGCCGAGAGTTTGAAATCGGTATGCAGCTCGCCGGAGAGATCAACCCGGTCTTTGTTCGAAGCAAAGATTACCATCAACTGCCCCGGCGAAAGCGTCACATCCGGCATCGCCCACTTCGTTAAATCAGTGGCGTCATCAGTGAGATACCAACCGCTCAGGTTCAATGAAGAACCGCTTTGATTGAAAAGCTCGATCCAGTCCTCGGAGTCCCCGTCCTCATCATCGAGAGTCTCGGAGTTTGAAGCCATAAACTCGGAAATCACGATATCTTGGGCAGTCGCAAGAGGAGTCAGTCCGAGGAAGAAAAAAGGAGCCACCCAGGCAGGAAGCTCCTTGGAAAAGAGAGGGGAGGTCATCAGTGTGATCAAGGTTTGAGTGCGAGAATACCGAAGGCCTGATGGCCGCTCAGGTCAGCGGGTTTCGTGGTTGAATCAGTCAGCTGCTGAACGAAGTATTCCTTGTTGCCCTTCGACGTTCAGCTAAGCGTCAGTTGGGGGATAAAAGCTCTAGAGAAAATATCGCACACCTGCAAGCCATCAGCGAAGAACTGCGGCGTGATCGGAGTTCCATGGCACGGGAAGACCCTATTCGGAATATTGTCCTCAAGCGAAACGCTCAAAGCGGGCTCATGATACCCCTGCGCATTGGACCCAACGAGAACCATCTGCTTTGAAGAAAAAACTCGCCGAATAGCAGTCTCGCAAAGAACATTTTGTCGCTGTGTTCCACCGTCTCCTTCTCCTCCTGTGTCCCGCCCTTTTAGCCGCCGCGCCCAACGTCCTTCTGATTTGTGTCGATGACCTCCGGCCCGAACTGCGCTGCTTTGGAAAAGATTACATCCATTCCCCTCACATCGACTCACTGGCCCGGAACGGTCGTGCCTTCACCCGGCACTACGTTCAGGCCCCCACCTGCGGAGCCTCCCGCTACACCCTCCTCACCGGACGCTACGGCCCAGCGAGCAACGGCGCCCTCTTTGCCCGAGCCAAGGACATCCAGCACCCCTCTCTTCCCGCCTACTTTCGCGCACGAGGCTACAACACCGTCTCGGTAGGGAAAGTCAGCCATCACCCCGGTGGACGAGGCGGAAAAGACTGGAATGATGGCACCACGCTCGAAATGCCAAACTCCTGGGACCGCCACCTCCTCCCCGCCGGAGCGTGGCAACATCCGCGCGGCTGGATGCATGGCCTCGCCCACGGCGAAATTCGCAAGAACGCGAAGGACATGGATCTCATCCAGGCCCTCGAAGGCGGCGATGAAATTTACCCCGATGGCCTCTCGATCGAGGAAACCTTGAAGCAGCTCAAGCTCCTCGCCGCTGACAAAAAGCCCTTCTTCCTCGCCACCGGAATTCTCCGCCCACACCTCCCCTTTGGTGCTCCCAAAAAGTATCTCGATCTCTACCAAAACGTCCAACTCCCTCAAATCCCGCACCCCACCAAACCCGAAGGGAAAACCACCTGGCACGGATCCGGAGAGTTCATGAAATACAATCGGAACGGGAAAGATCCCAACACCGATGCCGGCTACGCCACCGCCGTGCGTAAGCACTACGCCGCCTGCGTCAGCTACGCCGATGCTCAAGTCGGCAGAGTGCTCGGCCAGCTCGACGCACTCAGATTGCGTGATAACACCATCATCGTGCTCTGGGGTGACCATGGCTGGCACCTCGGTGAACATGCCATCTGGGGGAAACACTCCCTCTTTGAGGAATCACTTCGCTCTCCTCTCATCATCTCTGCACCCGGCATGGGCCGGCGTGGAGAAAGCTCCGGTGCGGTCGTGCAGACCCTCGACCTCTTCCCTACCCTGTGTGATCTCGCAAAGTTCCCCAAACCCGACTTCCTTCACGGCAGCTCTCTTACCCCGCAGCTGAAATACCCGCACGAGCCTTCCAAAAATCTTGCCATCAGCTATCGTAAAAACGTCCGCACCATTCGCACCGGCACCCACCGCCTCATCGCGCACGAGGATGGCACTCATGAACTCTACCGCATGCGCTCCTCCAGTGATTCTGAGAAAATCGAAGACCCGGAGATCACCCAAAAATTGAAGGCCCTCCTTGACCGCGAATATTGATTGTCCCGTGCGCTGGCAAAGAAGCTCGGACTGATAAGTTCTCCAGCCCATCGTCCACTTCGCCTTCCCAGCGCTCATTCCTAGTAAGTCATAAGACTCCAGACACCCTCATAGCCATGCGCTTATTCCTTCTCTCCACCCTCGCCGCCATCAAGCTTGCCTCGGCCCAAGAAGCCGGCCTCCGCGATCTGACCTACGAACAATTCAATGGGGTCTGGGAAAAACTTCCTGATTTTACTGCGTTGGAAGCTACCGCAAGAGGCGCCCTCTCCGACGGATTTGTTTTAAAGTCCGAAGGCGACCGCAACCACTTTGGCCTCCGCTTCCGCGCCAAACTTCTCGTCCCCAATGAAGGCGAATACCTCTTCTCTCTCGACTCCGACGATGGCTCCCGGCTGCTCATCGACGGAAAAATGATCGTCGAATACGATCACATCCACGGTGGTGGCAATCCACGAACCGCCCAGGTCCGACTCACCCCAGGCGAAAAAAACCTCGAGCTCCAATACTTCGACAATCTCCACGGAGAATCCCTTGAAGTGAAATGGAGTGGGCCCGGCTTCTTCCTTCAAGAACTGAAACGCTCGGTCGTTTTCAACCAAGGCGCTCCCTCTGTCTCCGGCGCTTTTTCTCCTTCCACAGAATTTCCTGATCCCGGATTACATCCCAGCCTGACTCAGACCTACCTCACTCCCGAATCCGCCACCAAGCACGACCCGGATTTCCAAACCCAGGGCGAATACACAGGACAAATCGACGGACTCATCCATGGCTTCCAAATCACCGCGCTTGGTAACAACGAATTTCGCGCCACCCACTACCAAGGAGGCCTTCCCGGCGCCGGAGGCACTCTCGCCAAGCGTGAATACCACAGCACCCAAAGCGACGGGCAAATCATTTTTGGGGGAAACAATGACCCATGGATTCTCGAAAACCAAAGAATTCGCCGCCCCAATCACAATGGCGAACTCAAACGTATTGAACGACAATCCAAGACCCTCGGTCAGGAAGCTCCCATCGATTCCATCCTTCTTTACAACGGCCTCGATTCCACTGCCTTTAAGGACTGCCATGTCAATCATCTCGGTCACTTGACCGAAGGCACCATCAGCCATCTCACCTTTGGAGACCATCACCTCCACCTCGAATTCCGCACCCCCTACCGACCTCTCGAACGCGGACAAGGCCGTGGCAACAGCGGCGTCTATCTTCAAAGTCGATACGAAGTTCAAGTCCTCGATTCCTTCGGCTCCAATCTTAACGAAGGACACACCGGAGGCATTTACGGGACTTCCAAACCCAAGCTCAACATGTGCCTCCCTCCCCTCAGCTGGCAAACCTACGACGTCCACTTCACTGCTCCCCGCTTCGACAAGAAAGGCAACAAAACTGCCAACGCCCGCATGACCGTGTTCCTCAACGGCATCCTCGTGCAGAATGATGTCGAAGTCCCCAAGCCCACTGCCGCCGCACCCCTCAACAAGGAATCCCCCCTCGGCCCGCTTCACCTTCAAGATCACGGCAACCCCGTCCAGTTCCGCAACATCTGGGTCCTCCCCAAAGGAAAAACCGGCGGCACCATCCCTCAAAACGCCAAGGGCAATTCCCGCGACATCCTCATCACCGCTGTCCCCGGAAAGCTCAACTACGACAAAAAGCGCTTCCACGTCTTTCCCGGCGAAGAGGTCAAACTCACCCTCACCAATCCCGACGAAATCGCACACAATCTTGTGATCTGTGCTCCTCGACACGACGCTGAACGCCGTGTCGCTGCCGCGGCTCTCAAACTTGGCGCCGAAGGGGAATCCAAAGGCTGGCTTCCTGAACACGATGAAATCCTCCACGCCACCCGCATGCTCAAACCCCATGAGTCACAAACCATCACCTTCACTGCACCCGACCAAATCAACCGCCATCCCTTCGTCTGCACCTATCCCGGACACTCGCAGGTCATGGTCGGCGAAATGGTCGTCGGCAAACGTGGCCTCAGCAACATCACTTACAAATATTACGAAGGCAGCTGGGATAAGCTCCCCGACTTCGACAAGCTCACTCCCATCCACCAAGGCCGCATCCCGGGCCCCTACCTCGATCTCCGCGCAGCCAAACGCAAGAAAGACTTTGCTCTCGTCTTCGAGGCCACCCACACCACCGTCCGTGAATGGGATGCGCAACCTTTCAAGATACAGTCCAATAATGGAACCCGACTCTACCTCGACAACAAACTCGTCATCGACCACGACGGCCTCCACGATGCCTGGGAAGAGCGCAAAGGCACGCACCACATCAAGCCCGGACAACGGCCCTTTCGCCTCGAATTTTTCAATCACGACGGTGACCCCGAACTCAATCTCACTTCCGAACATGGATTTTTCGGTCACGTTAAACTCAACCATAGCGGCCGCGTCGGCATCCCTCACAATGAGGAAACGTTTCACCTCAAAGTTACCGACCGCCCCCTGATCCAGCGAGTCAACCTCCCCGACACCTCACCACGTTCCATCGCGGTTGGCCTCCCAGGCGGGACGAGCTTCATCTTCGATGCCGAGAAGGGCTACCTCCCCTATGCCTGGTCCGGAAAGTTCCTCGATGTTGGGCCCGACCGCGGACGGGGCATTCATCGCGGTGGTGGCATGTGTCAAATCCTCGGAGAAAAATTTTCCAGCGGTCTCACCGCCTTCCCTTTCCGCCTCGGAGTGACCGACAAAACTCCGCAATACAAATATCGCGGCTACCGCCTCAACAAGGGCATTCCGGTTTTTCTCTACCACTCCGGCCCACTCAAGATCGAACACCGCATTTCCTCGACTGAGGCCAAGAGCCTCACCCATCATTTCAGTTTTCAGGGTAGCAGCAAAAGCCCCCTCATCTTCACCACCACTCCCAAGAATTCCCTCATTCGCAACAGCTCTGCCGGCGTCTGGCACAATCACGAACTCCACCTCGACTCCATCCCCGAAACCCTCACCGTCACCCTTAAGGAACCTAAGTAATGCGCGCACTCATTCCTCTTTTCCTCACCGCTTCGGTCAGCGCCGAACCCGAGCTTCTCCCTTCCGGATACTCGGTGGAAACCATTCCACCGCCCCCCAAAACGGGCTTCGATGTCACCGGCCTCGACCTCGATCACAACGGCATGGTCTACGCCGGAACCCGCTATGGCGAAATTTGGCGCCTCGAAAAAAACAGTCCCACCTGGTCCCGCTTTGCCAGCGGCCTCCACGAAATCACCGGACTCCTTATCGACCACGACCACCCCAACTCCGTCCTCATCGGCCAACGCCCTGAGTTCACCCGCATCAGCGATACCGATAAGGACGGTGCCGCCGACCTCTTCCTCGAAGTCGCCTCCGGCTGGGGCTTCTCCGGCAACTATCACGAATACACCTACGGCCCCGTTCGCGATTCCCAGGGCAACCTCTATGGCACGCTTAACCTCAGCCATAACAACGACGGCTTCCGCGTCAAAGGCGCCATTATGGGCTGTGACGCCAAGCATCGTGGCACCAGCTTCAAAATCTCACCCGATGGCACCTACACCACCCTCTCCTGGGGGCTTCGCTCTCCCGCAGGACTCGTCCTCGACCCCCGCACCGACCAAGTTTTTTATACCGACAATCAGGGTGACTTCGTCGCCACCTCCGCACTCTTCCACCTTACCCCGAATGCCTTCCACGGACACCCCGCTTCCCTGCGATACCACCCTGATTTCGAAGGCAAAGACCTCAACAAAATCTCCATGGAAGAATATGGAGAAATTCGGACACCTCCTGCCGTCTGGATTCCCCACGGAGAAATTGCCAATAGTCCTGGCAACCCCGTCGTCAATCTCACCCAAGGCAAATTCGGCCCCTTCGAAGGCAATATGTTCGTGGGCGACCAAACCCGCTCCAACATCTTCCGCATCGCTCTCGAGGAAGTCAACGGCGTTTACCAAGGCGCCGTCATCAATTTCATCCAGCACCTCCAATCCGGCTGCATCCGGCTCTCCTTCGGCCCCGGCGGCGCCCTTTGGGTCGGGCAAACCGGTCGCGGATGGGGCAGTGTCGGACCCACCACCTTCGGACTCCAGCGGATTTCCTGGGATGGAAAAACCATCCCCTTCGAGATCAAACACCTCCGCCTCACCAAAACCGGCTTCCAAATCACCTTTACCAAACCTGCCATCAAAGAAGGCCTCAAGCTCAAGGGCCGCTCCTTTTACTACCCCTACGAGCCCAACTATGGTTCCGCCCAAAGAGACACTCGTGCCATCACCATCAAAAATTCCAAGCTCTCCAATGACGGCCTCACTCTCAACGTCAAACTCGGGGAAAACGAGCTTGTCGAAGGCCGCAACTACCGCCTCGAATTCGCAGATTCCATCCGTGCCACCGATGGCACTCCCATGACCACCCGGGCAGCCACTTATACATTGAACAGCTTACGCTAAAGACCGCCCTTCTTACGTCTCATGCGCCAGCATCCATTACTTGCTCGCGGGTTTCGAATCGCCCTGCAGATGCTCCCGGTCTCCCAAACTTTCCCAAACCCACACCTGCCTCTCTCACAACGTTTCGAGCAACTCACGCAGACACGTTTGCCAGCACGAGAATGATCACCGCAATCACCACCCCGATCAGGACATATTGCCAAGCCACCGCCATGAGGCCGAGAGCGACCGCTCCTCCGGAAATCCTGATGTGATCCTTTTGAGTCCAGGAAAGAACTCCCAGCACCATTGCCACAAATCCGAGAATCATATAAGTCAGCTCGATTCCATCCCGCACTGATTCTTCGGCCACTTCAGCACCGTTCTTCGCGGGACTTCTCTCCTCTTTCTTAAGAATTTTTTCCTGAATCACCTTCCTCCCCGCTTCCACCGCCAGCTCCTTAAAGGTCGGTTCGGGCTCCGGTTCTGGAGCGGGTTTCGGGGACCTCAGATCATTTTGGAAAATAGCCATTCCCACCGCAAAAATCCCCAAAGCCAAGCCGACGATCCCGATTTGATATTTCATTCTTCGCTAAAGACCTGACGCATCGACCGCACCTTGTCAAAGCGGGATCGAATCGCTGGCTTTGCTTCAAACAAAGACAGAGAGTGGTTCAAAAAACTCCCCTAAAACTCATCTTTCAGCGCAAGATTCAATCGCCATTTTCCGGCTTTTTTTCTCAAATATTGGCAACAAAAGAACCAAACAAAATGTCTGCCCATGGATACCTCATGCACCGATCCATCTCCCCGAATTGTCGTCCACAAGAACCTTCCCCATTGTTTGTCGCCAAACGGATTCAGCCTTTACCGGAAAAGCTACGTATTTCCTATCAGCTCTCAGCCAACTGCCAACTGCCAACTGCCAACTGCCAACTGACGATGACTGTATAAACGAAGCTTTTGCCAAGAAAATGTGACTTCGCGCTTGGCGAGGGGGAGGTGGATTGGAGAAGGTAAGGGATGATGATTCTTGCAGCGGCCTCCGAAGCCGCAAAGGCAGACACGGCCTGGCTGGTGGGAACGCTGGTGGCGGCGGTAGCGCTGATTCTATTTCTGATTCTAAAATGGCGCGTGCAGGCCTTTATCGCCCTTTTGCTGGCAAGTGTCTTTGTGGGGGTGATCTCCGGGACGATGGAGCTGACGGAGGTCGGTAAAACAATCCAGGACAGCATGGGCGGAAGCCTGGGATTCATCGCAACGGTGATCGGGCTGGGCGCGATATTTGGAGCGATGATCGAGCACAGTGGCGGGGCGCACAGTCTGGCAAACGGGCTGCTGCGGATCTTCGGGGAGAAGAAGGCGACTTGGGCAATGCTTTTGACCGGCTTTTTGATTTCCATTCCGGTTTTTCTCGATGTCGCGCTGGTGATCATTGCTCCTATTCTCTACGCGCTGGCGCGTAAGACGGGGAAGTCACTCCTCACCTTCGGTCTGCCCCTGCTGGCGGGAATGGTAGTGACGCATTCCTTTGTTCCGCCCACGCCGGGGCCGACCTGGGTGGCTTATGAGTTTGGGGTGCCGATTGGCACGGTGATTCTCTACAGTGTTTTGGTGGGATTCCCAACGGCGGTGGTCGCGGGGATTTTCATCGGGGGACGGATTGCCAACAAGGTGCGTATCGACCCTCCAGAGCTGAAGATGACGGAAGAAAAAGAGGGACCGAGCTTCGGGGTGATTCTTGGGATTCTGCTCCTTCCGGTCATCCTGATCGTCGCAGGTTCTCTGGTGGAGCAGGCAGTGGGGAGCGGGATTGCTTCCGGTATGGATCGAAAGGAACGAGGCATTGCATTAGCTCAGCTGATGTCTGAAGCCCCGATGTGGCAGCAGATCGTTTCCTTTTTAGGCCATCCCATTCTAGCTCTTCTCCTTTCGACCGTTCTCACGCTCTGGGTCCTCGGGGCAAAGCGTGGGGTGAAGAAAGATAAGCTGATGGAAATTGCCACACGTTCGCTCGGTCCTGCGGGCATCATCATTCTCATCACCGGAGCAGGCGGGGTGTTCAAAGGGATGCTTGGCAAGACCGGAGTAGGCGATGCACTGGCGGACTTACTGGCCGGTTTCGGAATGATTCCAGTCCTTCTGGCCTTCGCCTTCTCGGCGATTTCTCGCATTGCTCAAGGCTCGGCCACGGTGGCGATGGTTATGGCGGCTTCGCTGATGGCTCCCCTGCTCGCGGAGATGGACCTTTCGAACGCGAAACTCGCCCTGGTGGTCATTGCGATCGCGAGTGGCGCGGCTGGTTTTTCCCATGTCAACGACAGTGGATTCTGGATGGTAAGCCGGTATTTCCAGATGACGGAAAAAGAGACCTTCAAGACCTGGAGCGTCGTCTCGACCTGGGTGGGCGTCATCGGTGTGGCTCTCGCCTCGATCCTCTGGTTCCTGGTGCCATGAAGCCGCAGGTTTTTGTCATCATGGGCGTCAGTGGATCGGGAAAATCCACCATTGGGGGGCAGCTTGCAGAGGCGATTGGCGGGCGATTTTTTGACGGCGACGATTTTCATCCTCCGGAAAATGTAGCCAAAATGGCCTCCGGTAGCCCTCTCGACGACGAGGACCGGAGGGGCTGGCTCGAGAAGCTCGCCGAACTCATCGAAGCGGCTGACCAACACACCGTAATTGCCTGTTCAGCGCTCAAGCAGAGTTACCGCGAAGTGCTTGCCGGAGCGGAGTTCATATTTCTAAACGGCCCACGCGCAGTAATTGAGTCCCGCCTTCAGAAGCGGAAGGACCACTACATGCCCCCTTCTCTTCTCGACTCCCAACTCGCAGATCTGGAACCTCCCGAGCAGGCGCTCGTAATCGATCTTTGCAAGACGCCGGAAGAGCTGGTGTGCAAGATTCGGACCCACTTCGAACTCTGAATCCCTTCGCAGATGGTCATGGTTCAGGCTTGCCATTTGTCGGACAAAATTCAATGAACCGCCCTTCCATTTTCAACCTTCCTCTATGAGCGAATTCTACATTGTCCCTCCCAAAAAGCACGACGCCCTGGTTACCGCAGCTTATCAACACCGCGGCTACGATGCCGAGGAATCCCAGATCGCCGCTGAAGTCTGTCAGGATGCGACCCGTCACGGAATCCGGACTCACAACGCGCTCAAAGCGTTGCATCTCGATCATCTTTTTGGTTCCGCCACCGGCGGATGTCAGCCGGGTGCGCAAATCGAAGTCGTCAATGACCGCTTCAAGGCCTCCGAAGTCTGGAATGCCCACAAGAAGCTCGGCCAAGCGGTCGCCGTCAAAGCCTTCGAACGCTGCATGGAAATGGCGGACGAATACGGTGTTGGCCAGGTCGCGGTCGACAATGCCTTCCACTATCTCTGGGGCGGTGGCTACGTCATGAAAGCCGCTGAAAAAGGCTACATCGCCTACACCAACTGCACCTCCACCCTCGCAGAAGTGGTTCCCTTTTTCGGAAAACACCCCACCTTGGGGACCAACCCGCACTCCTGGGGATTCCCCACCCAGGAGGCCAATGGCTTCCCCATCGTGATCGATTGGGCTACCTCTACCGTCGCCATGGGCCGCGTGCAGCAGCTCAAGCGCGAAGGGAAGGAACTTCCACCGGGAGCCGCCGTGGACAAAGACGGAAACGAAACCCGCGATCCCAATAAAGTCGCCGCGCTCCTCCCCTTCGGCGCGCACAAGGGCTATGGAATGGCACTCATCAACGAGCTCGTCGGCGGATTTATCGGTGGCAGCATCCCGACCGAGCGTGGGCTCAAGGGTGACAAGACCACCTCCTGCTTCTACTTCCAGGTCATTCATCCCGATGCCTGGAACTCCGGATCCTACATCCCCGGCAGCCAATCCGCGAACATGAAGGCGGTTCTCGATGACGTCCTCGGACACGGAAACGAGAAGTGCCTTCTTCCCGGACAAATCGAAGCCGGCTTCCGTCAACGCACGGAAAAAGCAGGCGGGCTTCTCTTCTCCGAAGCCGAACTCGCGGAATTCAAGGAACTGGCCGACGAAGTTGGAAGTTCCGGCTGGGAGCTCGAAAACTTCACTCCCGAAGAAGCGTAACCCTCCTCGGCCATGCCGAACTACGATTACAAGTGCCAGAAATGCGAGCACCTCTTTGAGGTCTTCCAGTCCATGAACGACCCCAAGCTGACGGATTGCCCCCTCAACGAATGCGATGGCGAGGTGAGGCGTCTCCTTGGAACGGGAGCCGGGCTCATCTTTAAGGGCACCGGCTTTTACCAGACCGACTACCGTTCAGATTCTTACAAGGCAGGCGAGAAAAAAGCCGCCGAGGCCTCACGCCCGCCCGAGAAGAAAAAGGAATCGTAATTCCCTTTTGCCTTTGATCCATCCTTGCACCCTCACCCTCCTTGGGTGACGCTGCGCCATGGGAAAAAACGGCAGCACCTCGAAGCGCTTGTTCTTCATCATCGCCTTTCTTTTCGTGGCGGGGATGAGTCTGTCGATCTATCTCAGTTTCCAGCCTCAGGACCTCGCCGGCATTTCCGGCTACCATTCCGCCGACCGCTCAGAATCCATCATCGATGTCCCAGAACGCATCGAGGCCGCCGCCAAGACGCGCCAGACCGTCACCATTTCAGAGCAACAGTTCAATACCTGGCTCGCTCAATACATCAAGGTGCGCCAGGAAGGAAACTTCGCCGATGAAGTGGACCTCAAGGGCGTTTGGGTCCGTTTTGACAAAGCGGAAGGAGGACGCGCCGAGATCGTCATTGAGCGCAAAATTCGTGAGATCACCCATACTTCCTCTCTCTACCTGCGTCTGGAGCGCAAGAGGAAA
This sequence comes from Akkermansiaceae bacterium, assembly GCA_049889835.1. Classification (GTDB taxonomy): domain Bacteria; phylum Verrucomicrobiota; class Verrucomicrobiia; order Verrucomicrobiales; family Akkermansiaceae; genus SW10. Next base: position 28,128 of record JBMHCQ010000009.1, on the reverse strand, counting down.
GAAAACGGAGCTTTCACCACCACAGTGCGGAAAGACGGCGGGCGCTTTCTCGGGGCCATCCTCATCGGCGGCCGCTTCGGCCAGTTGAAAGTGCCTCAGGGCTTCCTTCTTTTTACCCAGAAATCCTACCATTCCCTGGCAGCTCTCTTTAAAAACGAGATCAGCTACATCGAAGATGACATCATTCGAAAAGCCGGAGGTGCGGTCATCTTTGAAGACAAAATGCTCCGGATCGAATTCCCGGAAGAAGATCCGAAGTAGACAAGCTCCGGAACCGGGACCGCTCTTTTGGGAAATCACGCACTTGCCATGAACCGGCTTTTCCTGACGCTTATCTTTTTCGCCCGATCCATCTTGGCACAGGAACCCGCGCCGAAGCCAAAATTCGTCCTCCCGGAGAAAAGCGTTACTGATGGCGGACAGTTCACCGTACACCATGGCCTTTCCGCCACCCGCGCTCTCATTGTACAGGACATCGAGGTCATGGTGCGCAATCTCGAAGCTCTCATCGAAAAATCACCCGGAAAGGCTCATCCCATTGTCATCGAACTTTACCCGGCTGAAGAAGGAAAACCAGGGGCTGTTGCCGAGCAGCTCTTCGAACTTCCCGAACAAAAAAATAGCTTTCGCTTTCAAGTCAGTGTCCGCTTCTCCCGAGGGCAAACCTACCCCAAAAAGAAACTCAATGAGACCCTCCTCCGCCTCATTCTCATCGAACGCGGGTTGCGAAACGCCATCGCCGATGAAATGACCCATCAAATTGCGATCGCTCCTTGGATCGTCGATGGCATCAGTGAAGCAATCGCCTGGCGGACCCAAAGGGGGGATCGCTCCGTTTACGCCGCAATTCGGGATCGAGGTGGGTGGATGGAAGTCGACCGCATCATCGAGAAGGAATCCGTGGAAGGTCTCGACCCCCTGAGCCGTGAACTTTTCCGCGCCTCATCCGGAGCGCTTGTAATGGCTCTTCTCGCCCAGCCGGAAGGGAAAAAGGCCATGAGGTCTTTCCTCCTTGAGGCATCTACTTTTGAGGGCGAACAGCTTGCCCTGCTTCGCAAACACTTTCCCGACGTCAACCTTGGGCGCGAGGGTCTGGAAAAATGGTGGCTCTCCCAAGTCGCCGCGCTTGCCGAGCCCAATCTCACCCAAGTTCTCTCTATTCCCGACACCGATGCCGAACTCGAGAAATCCCTCAAACTCTACCTCACCGATGACGATGGAAAGCCGGCCATCTACGGGATCGAGGCTTGGCCCGAGGTGATGGACCTGGAAGAAAACAAGGACCGGGTCGCCGCCATTCAACAGGCCACCAACCTGCTCTCCAACCTGAGCTTTCGCTGCTTTCCCACGTATCGACCCGTCATCGCCGGCTACCTCAAAACCCTCACCGATCTCACCGGTGAAGAGCGCACGCACATCCCTGAAACTCTCGATAATCTCGAGCTCTTCCGCGAGGCCGAAAAGCGCCGGCACCACCTGCTCGTCGACTACCTCGACTGGTATCATCTCTCAACAGTGAGGGAAGAAAGCGGAGAGTTCGACGACTACCTCGAGCTTAAAAGAGAATTCGAAAAACCAAGCACGCCCAAGAACGACCCCATCATCGACTACCTTGATCGCGCCCAGAAACGCTTCGAACGGCTCAAACAATCAAGATAGAAGCTTACAAAGCGGTCAGCGTTTTCGCATCGCTCGGTGCGTGAAAAATGGTAAAAACCTTCACCAATGGACCTCCTCACTCAACTTGGCCTGGCCCTCGGATTCGCGACCCTCTCGGGTCTGAATCTCTACCTGACCGTGTTCGTCACCGGACTCGCGGTGCGGTTCAATTGGGCCGAACTTGCCACCCAGTATGAGCAATTCGCGCTTCTGGGGGATCATTGGATTTGCAGGAGTCTTGTTCGCGATCGAATTTTTTGCCGATAAAATCCCATGGGGCGATTCCCTCTGGGACACCGTTCACACGATCGTGAGGCCTGCCGGCGGAATCCTTCTCGCTTTGGCCGCCCTTGGTGACCTTGATCCCTCGATGAGCGTTATCGCTGCCCTTCTTTCCGGAGGAGCCAGCTTGACAACCCACAATCTCAAGGCCGGTGGCCGTCTCCTGATCAATCTCTCCCCCGAACCGGTTTCGAATACTGTCGCAAGCGTGACGGAAGATGGGCTCGTGCTCGGTGGCCTGGGACTAATGGCGATTGCCCCCGTCGTTGGCTTCTTCGTCTTCCTCGCGGTCTCCATCCTCGCGGTCGTACTCACCACAAAACTCTGGGAAAAAATTTCCAAAAGCATCACCGCATTGCGTGTGCGCTTTCAAAAAAATTGTCCTGAAATTGCTGGGTAAGGGGAAAATTAACCCAGCAATAAACGGCGCACCGAATCGCGCTTAAGCCCGAGCTCCCGCCATTCATTCACGAGCCGGGACTCTGCAATCACTCCGCAACCACTGGGAAGCTGAAACTCATCTCCCTTCCATCCCAACATACGGATCGCAACCAAGGCTTCGAAATCACCATCCTGGAGCAGGCCAAAGGGGGCCCCAAACTCGCGCGGACAATCCAAACGCTCACGCCAGAAGTGCAGCTGAGACAGTGTTTCTCCTGTCCGGGGAAGCGGCCCAAGCGCCGGGGTGGGATGCAGATGGGCAATGAGTTTGCCAATCTCCTCGTGCTTATAAAGCTCCACTTCGATCAGGGTTCGGAAGTGAATCAACTGCCCGAGGTTTAAAATATCACGCTCCTTTCTGCGAACCATTCCAAGACTCGATAACTTTTCGATCAAGGTCTGCGCCACAAATTCGTGCTCACGAATCTCCTTGTCATCCACCGCAAAAATATCTGCCTCATCACTCCGTGCAGTCCCGGCCAAGGCCATGGTGTCAATCCGTCCGTCAAAGAATCGAAACAAAACCTCCGGAGTGACCCCAAGAAATCCCTCCTCGTCCCCAATCCATCCATAAGGCCTCAAGGCTGGGGCCAAATCGTCAAACCGACTCAAAATTCCTTCCACATGACCCGCTTTTAAGTTTCCGCGTTCCGTCACGACCGGGACAGATTTTTGAATCACCCCTTGCTCAATCGCCACACTCACCTCCCGGAACACTTCGGCAAAATCAGCAGGCTCAGGCGTAGTCCAATGAATTTCAGGAGTTGAGATGGCATCCCCTCCCTCAAACTCGGCCACCCGGTCAGGAACCCACCATGGCGTTGGCTCACTGAGGGAGAAATCGTTCCGATAAAAAGCCACCCCGCTTTCCGGGGGGATCGCTTGCTTGGTAAAAGGGCCGTAGCCGACCAAAATCCCTCCGTCCCGCGTTCCAAAAAAGGCCCGCTCAACTGCGGCACCTTGAGAGGGAGACTGAGGAATCACGTCCCTACTCTACCACACCATTCTTGATGAGGTCGGCAAAAGATGCGGCCTCCAGACTCGCGCCACCCACGAGGGCACCGTCGATGTCCTTCTGACCCATCAGCTCAGCTGCGTTGTCAGGCTTTACACTGCCGCCATACTGAATGCGGATTTTTTCAGCCACTGCGATTCCGTAGAGGTCAGTCAGCACAGAGCGGACGAACTCATGAGCATCCTGGGCTTGCTGGGGAGAAGCGGTGACCCCGGTGCCAATCGCCCAGACCGGCTCGTAAGCAATCACGGTATCAAGCATCTGCTTTTCGGAAACACCCTTAAGCCCCTCGGTAATTTGAGTCCGTAAAACCTCTTCAAGCTTTCCGTCCTCACGCTCCTGCAAGGTCTCGCCAATACAGAAAATCGGCTTCAACTCTACCTCATGAGCTTTCAAAATTTTGGCATTAATCACCGCATCCGTCTCGCCGTAGATCGAGCGACGCTCAGAGTGGCCAAGAATGACGTAATTCACGAAAATCTCTTTCAGCATGAACCCACTCACCTCTCCGGTGTATGCCCCATTATCCTGCTCGGACATGTTCTGAGCCGAAATCCGCACCCGCGATTTTGAGAGAAGTTCCGTCGCCTTTACCAAGGAAACGAACGGAGGCGCCAGCACAATGTCCACTCCCTTGGGCAGGCCATCCAGCTGACTTTCAAAGCTTCGGATAAAGTCCTCAGTGTCAGACGGTCCTTTGTTCAACTTCCAGTTGGCGGCGATAATCGGCTTCCTCATGTCGAGGCCGACTTAGACCACCATTTCGCGAAGCGCAAGGACTGATCCGAGCACAAACGAAAGGATTTCTGCAATTTCCGATAACTTTCCAACAAAACGAGTCTTCGGACAAGAGTTGGGCGGCATTTTTGGGGGCCGCATTGCTGATAACATCGGGGACACCGACCAACCCGGCTTCATGGAATACGCCGCCGCAGCCACAGGCGCAAAGGTTGTTTGAGTCCCCGGTATTGCGTTCTGCAACGCCATTCAGGGAGAAAAGCCGAGAACCTCCACTGATAAAAGATCCACTCGGAACGAGGAACTCGTCGTGGAATTTTGAAAATAAATCGACCTTCGCCTATGACCGTTCACAGTTCCGCCGTGTCCACGCTTCTTTCCGCTAGCGAACTTCGCCTAGCCTACGGCCCCCAGACTTTGCTCGATGGTGTTACCCTCGCGGTAGCAGCTGGAGAGAAGGTCGGTCTCGTGGGTCGCAATGGATGCGGCAAGACCTCGCTTTTAAAGATTCTCGCCCGAGAAAACGCCGCGGATGGGGGCGATATTTCCACCCGCCGCGAACTCCGGATCGGATATCTGCCTCAGGAGTTCGAGCTCGCTCCCGAGCTCTCGGTCCACGAAAATATTTCCGCCGGAGCCGCCGATATCGTCACCGCACTCTCACGCTACGAAAATGGCGACGGCACTGAAGCCGAACTGCAACACGACCTCGAACTGATCGAGCATGCTGATGGCTGGAATCTCGATTCCCGTATCACCTCACTCTCCAACGCACTCGGGACGCCGCCTCTTGAGGTGGAAACCGGACCTCTTTCCGGTGGCGAAAAACGCCGGGTGGCACTCTGCCGGGCTCTCGCCTCACAGCCGGATCTTCTCCTTCTCGATGAACCGACCAACCACCTCGATGCCGATTCCATCCGCTGGCTAGAATCATTCCTGGAAAGCTATCGTGGAGCTGTCATTTTCGTGACCCACGATCGCTATTTTCTCAATGAAATCGCCACTCGGATCATCGAGATCGACCACGGAAAGGCCTACTCCCACCCGGGAAATTACACGGCTTTTCTAGAATCAAAATCAGTTCGTCAAAATATCGCCCGTAATGCCGAGAGGAAGCGGCAGAAGTTCCTCAAGGATGAACTCGAGTGGGTCCGCGCCGGAGTCAAGGCCCGCACCACCAAGTCCCGCTCCCGCCTCGATGCCTTCTACGAGGTTAAGCACCAGGACGCCCCTCCCGAGGATCTACAAATGGAGCTCCTCATGCCACCCCCGCCCCGACTGGGCGATACCATCGTGGAGCTGGATGATGTCTCGATCACTCTCGGCGACCGCACTTTGTTTCGGCACCTCAACCTTGCACTGGAGGCCGGTCAATGCACCGGTATCGTCGGGAGAAATGGAGTCGGAAAAACCACGCTCCTAAAAATCGCCCTCGGGCAATTGGACCCCACCTCGGGCACGGCAAAGCTCGGCAAGCAAGTGAAGATCAACTACATCGACCAATCACGCATGCAACTCGATGGCACCGGCTCCTTGCTCGATGAGATTTCCAGTGGAAACGAGAAAATTGAATTCGGAACCGAAACCATCGGAGCCCGTGCCTACCTCAAGCGCTTCCTTTTTTCCGACGATCGCATCAACGAACGGGTCGATCTCCTCTCCGGGGGCGAGCGTGCGCGGCTGATGCTTGCCAAGGTCTTGAAAACAGGCGGCAACCTGATCGTGCTCGATGAGCCGACCAATGACCTCGACCTTCAGTCTCTTCGCATCCTCGAGGAAGCTCTCGCCCACTTCCCCGGCACCGTTCTCTGCGTCTCACACGACCGCTATTTCCTCGATCGTATCTGTGATCAGATCATCGGCTTTGAGGAAGATGGCGTGCGTGTCACTCCCGGGAACTATTCCTACTACCTCGAGAAACGGCAGGCCCGCGAAAATGCCGAACGTGCGCAAGCGGCAGCTGCCACCAAAGAAGCGGCAGCCCGTAAAAAAGCGGCCCTCCAAAAAGCAAAGCCTCGAAAACTCACGATGGCTGAAGCGCAAGAGCTCGAAAAAATCGAGAATCGCATTCTCGAGGCCGAGGGGCTTCTCGCCGCCGCCCAAACTTACCTCGCCGAGGTGCAAACTGACTTCGAAGCTCTTCCTCATGCCACCGCACAAGTCGAAGAAGAAGAGGCCAATGTTGCCGCGCTCTACGCCCGCTGGGAAGAGCTTGAAGCCCTCCCGAAGTGATCGAGCGTGGCTCACAAATCTGCGAAAGAGGGGTAGAACAGAAATCACCCCACTCTTTGGACTAGCGCTTCCGGCGAGTCAACCCAAGCAATGCAACGACCGAGAAGAGGGCCGTCGAAGGCTCTGGAACCGCAGAGGTGAGAGTCAGATTATCAAAGACGAAGTCCGAGCCAACGGCTCCAGCTTGGTTGTTGATTTGAAAGACAAACTTGATACCGAGCCCATCGGTGCTGTTCAGCGTATTGACGAAAGTCGTCTTTTGGGACGCATCAGTTGCATCCGCCGCATTGAAGGTCACATTTTGGAAACCGCCGGTGCCGTCCACCGTAACTCCAAGGTCGACTCGCTCGTTGTAGCCGCCATTGCCCGGCTCGAGGCGGAGCGAGATTGACTGCCCAACAGGAATATTTACGTCAAAGCTTCCAGAAATAGAATCGAAAAGCTCGGTGGTCACGGTGCCGCCGAGAATACCGGCATTCCCCAGACTGAAAGGGCCGTTGGCATCACCCATACCTCCCCCAGCATAACTTCCAAGAGCGGAGGAGACCCTATCACCTTTTCCAAGAACGGCGAGCGAAAAACCAAGCGGAAAATGGCCTTCCGGACTCAGCAGAGCTTTCCACGAATCTCATCAGGAATTTCAAGGGCCTTCATGAGAGAAAGATCGACACAAACGGCCGTGATTTCCCCAGTCGCGCAAAGTTCATCTGCTGCATTCAGAAACTCAAAAGAATAACGAACCGAACGCGTCCGAACTTCCGCCACCGAGACCCGGACTCTCACCGAATCTCCAAACTTCACGGGCTTTTTAAAATCCGCCTCGCAATGGACCCGCGGCCAGCCAACCTTGCCGTCGTGGAGGGAAATCCCCCGGGAGCGAAGAAAGGCGTGCTCGGCCGATTCCATCCAGCGATAGAAGTTTGAAAAGTGTGCGATTCCAGCGAGGTCGGTTTCATAAAACTCGACCGGACGGGACCATTCAAAAGGAGCGGGCATGGGTTAACCTTAGCAGAGGGAACGGCAGAGCTCAGCGAATTTTTCCGCCATCGCGCCCACATGATAGTGTTTCTCGACCGCCCGACGACCATTCGACCCCATCTCACCCGGATTCTCAAGCACTGCCCGAAGCCCGCTGGCAAGCTCCCCAGGTTCCACTAAAATGCCGCTCCGGGCTCGTTCAACAATTTCCACAAAAGCCGAAGCGCGCGGCATCACCACCGGAACGCCCGACGCCATGGCCTCGATCACATAAAGCCCGAAAGCCTCCGGACCATTCACCGGTACCGAGAACACGGAAAGACCCGCAAGAAACTCCGTCTTCGCCTTACGGTCGAGATCAGGATGCCACTCCACCGAGCCAAGCAAGTCGGCGGCTTCTAGTTTCTTCTTGAGCGAAGCGACATATTTCTCATCTCCTCCACCCATCGTTCCCGCGATCGCAAGGGTGAGGGAGGGATCATTGAGCTCAATAAATGCATCCACCAAATTCCCCAACCCTTTCGAATGACACATCCGGGCGAGGTAGCCGATCCGCTTTGAATCATCGCCCGGTTCGGAAAGTTGGTAGCCGGAAAGATCGATCCCATTGGGAATGACCGAGGACGAAATCCCGGTCCTTTCCTCCATCAAATCAGCATAAAACCGGCTGGGAGAAATCACCAAGTCAGCATCTTTCAGACGATGGGACATCTCTTCCCAGCACTTCTCCTTCCAAGGATCAGGTAGGCCATCGAGAAAGGAATCTTCTCCCTGAAAGGTGCACACCACTTTGCACCCGAGCCTCTCCTTCAGGGTGCGAATCAAGCCGGCCAGAAGGGTGTTCGAGAGAAGGACAATCTCTGGCTTTCCATCCTGCGCGAGCCAATCACACAGCTTATCAACCTCCTTCTCGAGATGACTCTCTTCGAGTTTCAACATCTGCAAGGTCATTTCTCCCTGCTCCGCTGCCGAAGTCAGGTGGCTCCGTTTTGCCACTGCTTTCAGAAGTCCCCGCCCATTGAAAAAGCGATCAACCCAACGGGGTAATTTACGAAAAAGACCGTACTTCTGTTGCAAGTATACATTGATCCCTCCGAAAAAAACCGGCGTCTCCCGGTCCGCCTCGCTTTTCTCCTCATCGAGCTGCAAGGGAAGATACATCGGAACCATGAATGCATCATGACCGCCCGCACGGAGCGCCTTCGCCAAGGCGTTATCCCTCATGCAAGCACCGCAATAGTAACTCCCGGTGCCTGCGGTAAGGATGGTGATTTTCATTCTTCAGGGTGCCTTGAGGACGTGCAAATTATGAGCAAGCCGGAAGAGCTTGTAATTTCCGGGACGGATGATGTGGGTAAACTTCGCCGCGCGGGGCTTGAAGTCAATACTGACCGCGAAAGAACATCATCATTCCTGACGTTCGGATTCTATGCGCACCATCTTTCTTCTTTTGCCACTGACTCTGATCATCGGCTTGCTCAGCTTTGGCCAGAAGAGCCGTGAACAAAAACCGGAGCTTTTGCGGGTTCTTATTTTGGATGGGCGGAATAACCATGACTGGCGTGGAACTACTGAAGCTCTTCAAGCAATCTTGGAGAGGACAGGACGCTTTGAAGTGGAAGTCGAATCTGCTCCCGAGTCCGGCTTGCTTCGCGCTCCGCGACTTCCACGCGATGCTGGCGAGGAAACCAAGCGTCGTTTTGCCGAAGCTCAAAAACGTCATCGTGCACTCCGCGCCTCGCTGGAAGAGCAGGAGAAGACGAAGTGGTCCGAATGGGAAATCGATTTTTCAAAATATGATGCCGTCCTGGTGAACTACAATGGTCCGGATTGGCCGGAGAAGATCCGGGAAGGCTTTGTCGCATACGTCCGCGACGGTGGCGGCGTAATGATGGTGCACGCGGCCAACAATCCCTTCACTCACTGGAAGGAATACAACGAGATGATCGGCTTCGGATGGCGGAACGAGAAATTCGGAAAAGCGATCTCGGTGGTGGATGGAAAACTGAGCGAGTCCGCGGAAGGGAAGTCAGGCCATGGTGCCAAGCATCCTTTTCAAATCACGGTTCAGAACGATGCGCATCCCGTGATGAAGGGCTTCCCGAACCGATGGATGCACGGTCGGGATGAACTCTATCATCGTATGCGAGGATCCGCGGAAGGAGTGACGGTTCTCTCAAGCGCATGGTCCGATCCACAGAAAGGCGGCTCTGGAAAACACGAACCGATGATCTGGACGAAGAACTTCGGAAAAGGGCGCGTGCTCGTGACCTCACTCGGGCATTTCTGGGTGGGCGACCGACAGCGGGATTCGCTTCACTGTGTAGGTTTCCAAACCGTGGCAGCACGGGGGATGGAGTTTTTGGCAACCGGTAAGGTGACGCTTGAAATTCCTTCCGAATTTCCAACAGCGGAGCAAACTTCAATTCTTCCTCCGCATGAACTTGCTTGGGCGAGCAAGCCTCAGGAGGTCGATCAAACCAGCTGGAAGGCCAAGAAAGCCGAGGATGCTTTCGCACAACTCAACGTCGAGGAATCGCGCGAAGCGATGGACCTTGCCATGGGTTATGAAATCTCCGCGATCGCTTCCGAACCCGCAGTTCAAGAACCCGTGCTCACCGTCTGGGATGGCAACGGCGTGATGTATGTCGCTGAAATGCGGAGCTACATGCAGAACGTCGAAGGCGAAGGCACAAAGACGCTCAAGAACGGACGCGTGAAGCGCTTCGAAGATGAGGATGGCGATGGCCACTACGAACGTGTCACGGTATTCATCGATGGCCTCAATCTCCCGCGTATGCTTCTTCCCCTTGATGATCGCTTGGCGGTGGTGGAAACGGATACCACCTCGGTCTTTTCGTATCGCGATACCGATGGCGATGGAATTTCCGATGAGAAAATTCAGCTTTGGAAAGGCAAAGAGATCCCAGCCACCAAGTCGGTTGAACATCAGGATTCCGGACTGGTTTGGAACATCGATAACAACATTTATGTGAGTTACGGGCACACCCGTTATCGCTTCACCGACGACCAGTGGAAAGGCTCGCGCGGCGAAGGCCTCTGGGCGCAATGGGGTCTCGACCACGATGAAACCGGACAGATTTTTTACTCCACAAACTCCGAGCCTTTCTTCAGCTCACAAATGCCGCGCGAATACTGGGGACTGATCCGACACCGCGGCGGGAAGCGACCACGCGATGCCGAGCCTGTCGCTTTTGGAAAGCCCTACGACTTGAGTTTTCTCGAGATGAAAAACCTCTGCGAGACCGATGACCGTGGACCCAAGAACCAGCCGCGGCGCGGCATGACTTCCGCAGGCGGACAGAGTGTTTACAAGGGAGGTTCTCTTCCAGCCGCTGATCTCAGCAGTTTCTTCATTACCGACCCCACCGCTCACGTGGTGCGCCGAGGCTTGATTACTGATCAAAGGGGACGTCAATTCCTCACCCATCCCCATGGGAAGGAAGAATGGTTGGTTTCGCCCGACGTCTTTTTCCGCCCGGTGAACACCACGATGGGGCCGGATGGTGCGATTTATATTTCAGATATGGCGCGAGGCATCATCCAGGACGCTCCCTGGCTGAGTGAAGGACCACGGAAATACATTCGTGAGACCGGCATGGATCAAGTGATCCAGCGGGGTCGTATCTGGCGTGTCGCTCATCAAGATCACCCTTGGAATGGCCGCAAGCCACGCATGCTTGATGAGTCCACGGCGGAACTCATACGCCACCTTGATGATCGGAATGGTTGGTGGCGCATGACAGCCCAAAAACTGATCATCCTCCGTAAAGATCGCGACTCGGTGGTTCCGCTTCTCGAAGATATGGTGCGTTTTTCAGACCGACCCTTGGCTCGTCTTCATGCGCTTTGGACGCTGGAGGGAATCGGCAAAAACACAGACGTTCTCCAATCCGCCTTGAGCGATCGTGACTGGCGCGTCCGGGCCGCTGCCGTGCGCATGCATGAGCCGATGATTACAGCAGGAGAAGCAGAAGTCGTTCAGCGCATTTCAAAACTCGCTCAAGATCGCGACGCCCGAGTCAGCAAGCAAGTGATCTTGAGTCTGGGATGGTCGAAGGATGAATCTGTTTTTCAGACCATCGATCAGGCCATTCTCAAACACCCCGGTGATCTCGGGGTCACTCTCGCCGGCACCGTTGCCCTTTGGGGAAACAACACGGAGGCAATCAAGACGATTCGCAGCGGCGAGGCTTTTCAAAAACTCCCGGCCGCCAAAAGAACTCTTGCCGCCACCGCTTGGACCGAAGCGCTGGCGCAATGGGATCGCGGCCTAAAGTTCGGACCCGAGATTTCAAAGGCCGATCGGCGTCGCATCGAAGGTGGCGAGGTGCAATATTTTCAAAGCTGCGTCAGCTGTCACGGGAGCGATGGCAAGGGGACCAGTCTTCCCGGCACCGAACTGGCCCTTGCCCCCAGTCTCGCCGGATCAAAGCGGGTGAAAAGACACCCCGATGAATTGCTCGCGGTGATGGCCAACGGACTCGCCGGCCCCATCGATGGGAAAACCTACCAAGTTGGCTACATGGCCCCGGCCCACGCGCTTGGTATCACACGGGACGACCGCCTTGCAGAAATCGTCAGCTACATTCGCTACGCTTGGGGAAACAAAGCGGCCCCAATCAGCCAGGAAGAAGTCAAAGCCGCACGGAGTCGGTGGAAGGATCGTGCGCAACCCTGGACGGATGAAGAATTGAAAAAACTCGACTGAAAATTGAAAGCTCATCAAGCTTTTGCAATCTCAATACTCTAACTTAAAACTGTCCGCTTGACGGGGAAGCTTACAGTCAGGAAAATAATTTCCCAGCTTACGTTCAATGGCGAGAAAAACTCGTTTCACGGCAAACAGTTACCCAAAGAACCGGCTCTCTGTTTTCTGCTTTCGATGGTGTATTGCCAAGAAATGGAGCGACGATCGACGTTGAAGCCATTCTGGCATACGAAAATGATCAAGACAAACTTGATACTCCGTAAATGAGGATCCGAAAACAGGCGGGGCGGTTACGTTCTTTTTTGTAAATTCTTTGGTGGCGATGAAGTAGATTGTCCCTGTAGGTTTCCCCCTTCTTCCCCGGGCTCGTTCATTGAGCCGGGAGAGTCGTGCCAATCATCCGCCATGAAGTTATCCCGATTCATATTTTCCGTTGGATTTTCCGTGATTTTGACCACCCCGCTGTGCGCCGAAACCAGAGCCGAACGAACCCAGAAGAAGATCGCCGAAAACCCAAAACTGAGCTGGTGGGACGCCATGGATACCGGCCCCTTCATCAGTGATACCTTTCTCGGATTCGGGCCGAAGGGCGAAGTCACGGTCCTCAAGGGCATCGCGATTAAGCTTGGAGAAAAAGAAGACCGCACCGTGGTTTTTGATACCGAGACCCTCCGCATGGTGGCTGGCTTCGAGGGAACGGTGATGCTCGAGGGCACTCCGTGGAGCGGCAGGCACAATGATAATTCCTACCTGCCGGAAAAGCGGACTGATTATTTCTTCGCCACCCACAAAGGGCCAGGAGTGGCCGTCAATGGCGCTTGGAAAGACACACGCGCAACCCAAAACGGACCCCTGCCCGATGAGCGGGGAGAATATTTGGGGCTCTATCGCCATGAGAATGGCACCGTTCTCAGCTACACGGTGGGCGGCTCAAAATTTCTGGAAATGCCATCTGCAATCGGCGGCGGGTTGATCCGCTCTTTTGAATTTGAAGAAACGCATCATGATCTTCAGATCCTCGTTCTCGATCCGTTGGAAGAAGGACGTGAAATCACCGTCAATCTGCGCGGAGCTCCTCAAGGGGTGAAATTGGAAACACAGGCGTCAGGGCGCGTCGTCGCCTCGATCAAAAAAGGGGCAAAAGGGTCATTTGAAATCACTTTTGCCCCCAAGGGGGTGGAACTTCCAATGGTTAAGCGCGAAGATATCAACTCGTTTACCCAAGGAGGGCCTTCTATTTTTCCGGAAGTAATCACCACCAAAAGCCGGGTCAGTGAGGCCAAGGCAGGCTACGCAGTTGATGACCTTCCCCTCCCAAAAGACAACCCCTGGGGATCAAATATCCGTTTTGGGGCCTTCGATTTCTTCGCGGATGGAAATCGAGTCGCCTGCTCCAGCTGGAATGGTGACGTCTGGATTGCCGAGGACATCAAGGGGGAGGTTGGCGCAATCAAATGGCGCCGTTTTGCCAGCGGACTTTATCAGACACTAGGGCTAAAAATCGTCGATGACGTCATCTATACCATGGGCCGCGATCAATTGACGCGACTTCACGATCTCGATGGCGATGGTGAGGCAGACTTCTACGAATGCTTCAACAATGACGTCCTCATCACACCGGGCTTCCACGAATTCGCTTTCGATCTTCAGACCGACAAAGAAGGCTATTTTTACTTCAGTAAAGGCGCTCCCGTTCTTTCAGGAGGCCGCGGCTTTTCCGAGCTCACGGATCATACCGGAGCGATTCTCAAGGTCAGCCCGGACGGCAAAAAGATGGAACGCGTGGCTTGGGGCTTGCGTGCTCCTGGCGGACTCGGGCTCGGACCCAATGGCGAACTCACCACCGGAGAGAACGAAGGCAGCTACGTGCCGCGATGCAAGATCACCTGGAGTAAGCGGGATGGCAGCAGTTTCCACGGTGTGGTGCCCAGCGAGTGGAATGAAAAAAAGTTTGTCCGTACTCTTCCAAACACGCCAACCGACTATGAAAAGCCACTCTGCTGGCTCCCTTATTCCGTGGACAATTCCAGCGGAAGCCAGCAGTGGGTTCCTGAAAATTCCTCGTGGAAAAACCACGCCAACACGATGCTTCACTTCTCCTACGGCAAGAGCTCGATCTACCGCACCTTGATCGATGAAGTGAGTGGCCAGGTCCAGGGCGGGCTCTATCGCCTCCCCATCGAGCTCACCACCGCGATCATGCGCGGACGGTTTCACCCCGAAACCGGCGAGCTTTACATTATTGGATTCCGTGGCTGGCAGACCAATGGTGGGACCGGGCTTCAGCGGGTTCGTTTTCTCTCCGATGAGAAGCCGGTGCCTCTGAAGCTCGAGGCATACCAAAACGGAATTCGTGTTGAGTTCAGCAGCGCGCTTGATGAAGAAGTTACTCGCGATCCGCGACGCTACTCCGTGAGCAAGTGGGACTACATTTGGGGACCACAATATGGCTCGGGACGCTTCTCGATTGATGAGCGGGATACTGAAGCCCGCGAGCTCGCCTTGCGCGAGCCTTCAAAAGGATCAGTCAACCAGGTCGACTCGGTGGAAGTCCACGCCGCCCAGCTTCTTCCCGATGGCAAGTCGGTGTTCCTCTACATCCCGAAGATGACTCCCGCAATGCAGATGGAAATCCGCATGGACCTCGCCGACACTTCCAAGAAGGAGTTTAAAGAGACCATCTGGAACACCGTCCACGATCTACACCCGGCTTTCAATGATCATGGATTGGACCTCGCGAATCTTCCCGTGATAAAGAAGGAAGCTCGGGGCGAACCCGGCCTTCTCCTGAGCGCTTCGAAGGGAAGCTCGGACGACGCAGTGGTCGTCGACCGCCTCGCACTCACCATCGAAAACCGTAAGGCAGTCAGTGTCTTCATTGCCGACAAACAAGCCGTCTTTGAAGGAAGCCTCATCATTGATACCCGCGGTGAACGTGCCTTTCGCTTGGAAGGACGAGGCTGGGCCAGCCTCAAGATCAATGGAAAAAAAATTATGGAAGGAGACCTTCCTCTCGAATGTGATCCTCTCGAATTCGAAGCTGGTCCTCAGGCGATTTATTGTCATTTCAAAGGAATGGAAGAAGGTACGAGCCAAATTCGCCTTCTTTGGAGTGGATCGGATTTCGTCTGGGAACCCGTAAAACCTTCGGCCTACCGCTATACCGCGAACTCGATGCTAGCCGTCAAGGACAAGGCCCGGAAAGGACGGAATCTTTTCGCCTCCATGCACTGCGTGAAATGCCACACCGCCGACAAGAATCACTTCAAGTCAGATCGCATGCCCGAGCTTTTTGAAACCCTCCCGGATTTTAAAAACGCTGGAAATCGGTTCCATCAGAGCTGGCTGGAGCAATGGGTCAGGAAGCCTGAAGATCACTGCCCGACCGTTGCGCCGGATGAAGCCAATGACATCGCCGCCTACCTTGCAACGCTCAAGGACCAGAACATCCCGACGGTCAAAGGCAACGCCCAGTCCGGCGAGACCCTCATCAAGGAACTCCACTTCACCCCATGGGCTGAAGAGCTTGCCCAAAGCGCAAAATACACCCGTGGAGGATTGCAGGCACTTTTGCAGCACCCTGAGCAACACGCCAAACACACCACCTTTCCTAATCTGCGATTAAACGCACAGCAAGCTGCTGATATCGCCGCTTGGATCGAGTCCAAGACACCCCAAGCCAAAGCCCCCACCCCGGGCGATGCGGTTAAAGGGAAAACCCTCGTTGCACAGCGCTGCGCGACCTGCCACCAACCGGGCCAAGGCGTAAAATATGAATTCCGGGCCAAAGGACTCAAGGACATGTGGAATACCGGCTGGTTCGAACACGGCTGCCTCTCCGAAGAGGAAGGCAATGCGCCAGAACTCCGCCTCAGCCTCGAGGACAAACAGGCTCTCTTCGCCTTTAAGAACATCGACGGAAATAAGAACTACACTTCACTCCGTCGATTCGTTCCTCACGAATACGCCAGCCGGACCGTTGAGCGCTTCCAGTGCAACTCCTGTCACTCCGGTGAGAACAAGCTTCCGGAAATTGATCTCGCCGGAGAGAAATTCCACAGCGACTGGCTCCAGTCACTTCTCCTCGGAGACGCCCAAAAAGTGCGCCCCTGGATCAAGGCCAAAATGCCAAGCTTCCCCGGGCATTCCGAAGCCCTCGCTAAAGGTCTTTCCTACCGTGCCGGAATGGATTTTTCCTCTGGAAAATTTGATATCGATCCGGCCCTCGTCCCGACCGGAAAGGAAATTGCCGGACTGACCGGCTACGCTTGCACCACCTGTCATGCCATGGGCGAGACTCCGGCACTCCAGGCTTTCGAAGGCCAAGGCCCAAACCTTCAGCTTTCGAGTCATCGCCTTCGCCCCGGTTACTATCGCACCTGGATGTTCTGGCCCCAGCGCCATGCTCCGTTGACGATCATGCCGAAATACACCATCGACAAAAAGAAGGCCCTCAACGGAAGCTTCTACGAGGGTGATGCCGACAAACAGTTCGAAGCCATCCGTCACTACATCCATACCCTTTCAGGTGCCGAGAATGCTCCCGTCCCCGAAAAGGAAGAGTAAATGTGATCGACCCGAACGTGATCTACAACGGGAAGCTTAAGACAAATCTGTTGTTAGCATCGCCCATGCAGCGACGCCGTTGTTCAGCGCATGCATCGCAACTGGAACCCAAATATTACCGCTGTATTCCCGGGCCAGGCCGAGCACCACTCCGAACACGGCCAGAAAGATGAAAATCGGTGGCTCGTTCAAATACTGCAAATGAAGAGCGCCCCAAATCACGGTGGTCGCGGCGATGGTGCCCCACAGGCCCATGGCTGAATTTCGCCACCCTCTCCATGCAATTCCGCGGAAGATAAACTCCTCCACCAACGGGGCTCCAACCGCGATTCCCAGGAAAAGCAGCATGGGGTAATCCGTTGTTTGGGTCATCATGACCATCGAATCATGCATCTCATCCATGCCGAGTGAGGGGCCCAGCGCATTCATCCCCATCATGAGCGCGAAGGTGATTCCCAACCAGATCGGCATTTGCCACCACCCTATTCTCATTTGGCCCAGATATTCCATCCCGCCCCATGGCTTCTTCAATTTCCCGAACATCCACGCCAAGGGACACACCACCAAGATCGAGCCAAAGGTCAATCCTCCCAGCACATCACCATCCATCACGAGAGCCATCAGCTGCTCCTCATTCATTACCCCTTTACGAGAGACAATTTCACTCAATCCTCCTGAGGCGACAAGATAGATGACCATTCCCACTCCCTGGAATATCTGCCACGCCACCACCAATAGAACGATCCACAACAAGGTCCACCAACCATTCCAGGGGATACGGGGGACCTCGGGCGGGAGACCAAGAGGGGGAGGCGTTTCAGGTGATCGATAAGAATAATCCATTAGCAGAAACAAACCCTCTTTTCCAGACCTTGGCGAGTTCTTATCGTTCAAGGCCACCGCGACAAATTGATTCGACTGTTTCTCCGAAGTCGCCACCATCATTCATAATGCGTTACGCCACAACCTTTCTCTTCACTCTTCTGCCATTGGTCGCTCAACAGGAAGTCGATCTTGTTAAACTTGGCCGTGAAACCTTCCACGCCGTCGGCTGTGCGGAATGTCACTCCGAAGTGAAGGATGATCCTTCCGTAAAAACCGGCCCCGGACTCTATGGTCTTTTCCAAAAAACTCCCCGGAAACGCGTCATCATCACCGGAGGGGAAAAGCACCGTCTGGAGGTCAACGCGAACCTCAAGTATCTCACTCAGTCTCTCCGCCAGCCACATGCTGATCTTGCGATTGCCGAGTCCGGCGCCACCAAGGGACAACCCTACCTTCCGGTAATGCCTCCCTACGATGGCAGCTTCATTTCCGGGTTCAAAACAAAGGCCCTCTACCAATATCTTCTCACCCTCAATGACGAGGACCAGCGAGGCCCGGCCAAGCTCCTCGCCAAGACCAGAGGAGAACACGCACCCCTTCCCGCGGTCCGTGATCCCGGGGAAATATTGGTGACCGACCGCACCCGCATCTACCGCGCTCGGATCAACGGAAGTTCGATCCGTTCGGCCTTCGTTGGCACTCCTTCCGGGCTGAACTACAACTTCGACCCCGTCTCCATGTCGATCGAACGTATCTGGTGGGGCGGCTTCATCAACATCAAGGAAGAGCAAACCGGACGCGGTGGTAAAGCCTCCCGCCTTGGTCAGAACGCTCTTGAGGTCCACGGCGCAAAACCTCTCCTCGCTCCCCTCCATCCTGAAACCGGAAAACCTATCGACCTCTCCTTCAAATCACCCCGGATGATGGGCTTCGAGACCATCGCGAAGAACCTTCATAGTGAGGTCGACTTCGCGGACCAACTGAAAGCCACGCCGGCCCACTTCCACGGCTATCGTCACGCAGAAACTCCCACCTTCCACTTCTCCGTTGGGAAGAACAAATTTGATCTCCAGTTCACCGCAACCGCCGAAGGAAAAGCAACCCTCTCACTCAAGGGAACTCTGGCAAATCCCCAAACTTTCGGGCTCTCTCCTCTTCTCCAGAAAGGCGAAACCTGGACCGTTGAAAAACTGCCCGCCACACTCAGTTTTTCCATTCCCGTCCATCCAGCTTGGAGACCAAAAGGAATCACCACCGTCGATTCTCAACCTTCAAAAATAGATGAAGCCCCCAAGGTTCGATTGCCTGAAGGATTCAAGGCGATCCAGATCGCCGCGCCGACTGATGTCCATGGACGGGAGCAGTTGTTTGAACCCATGGGAATGGATTTTTTTTCCGATGATCGTTTGATCGTCACCACCCGGACCGCCGGCATCTGGCAGCTTGAAAAAGGAAAGTGGACTCTGATTGCCGAAGGCTCCTTGGATTCACTCGGGGTCATTGCTGAAGACGACGGTTCCCTCATCATCGGTCACAAGCCCGAGCTCGCTCGTCTTCGCGATACCGATGGCGACGGCTGGTATGAAACCCATGAAGTGCTGAGCTCCGACTTCCTCGCCACCGGAAATTATCACGAATATCTCCACGGGCCCACAAAAGACAAAAGCGGAAACTACTACTTCCAACTCAACCTCGCCCATCACAACAAGAAGGAAGCAATCCATAAAGCCAACGGCAAATTTATGGGAGCCCAAGGTGGCTATCGCGGATGGGCCTTGCGAGTAACTCCAGAAGGAGTGACCACGCCTTTTGCGAGCGGACTTCGCTCCCCCGCCGGCCTCGCCACCGGACCGGACGGAACTCTCTACTACACTGAGAACCAAGGCGAATATGTCGGCACCTCCAAGCTCTTCATCCTCAAAGAAGGAAAATACTACGGACACCCCGGCGGACTCGTCGATCTCCCCGGGATGACCCCGGAGTCGCCAGAAATTCACTGGGATAAATTTCACGATACAAAGGAAAGAGCCATCGCCCTCATGGCTCACTCCCGCTTGGCCAACGCCCCTGGAAGCCCCGCTTGGGCAAGCTCATCTTTTGGAGCCTTTGAAGGAGAAATGTTTGTTGGTGATCAAACCCTTTCGAGCCTCTTCCGCATCCTCCCGAAGGAAAACCACGAGTCCGCGCTCATCCCCTTTGCGGACGGATTCCCCTCTGGCGTTATGCGCCTTGGTTTTCCCGATGATGGCAGCTTGTTCGTGGGCCAAACCGGCCGTGGTTGGCGTGCGCGAGGCGGAAGCGAGCATGCCCTCATCTCCATCCTGCGCTCCTCCGGGCCACTTGCTCCCCAGATCGCCGACCTCACTCGCGAAGGCTCGACCTTCACCATCCGCTTCACCGCCCCCTTCGAGGGCACTTTGGAAAAAGGAGAGCTCAAGGCCCATTCCTACTCCATGCTCGACAGCCCAAACTACGGTTCGCAGGAGAATGATCGCATGGATCACACCTTCTCGAAGCTGGAGAAATCACCCGATCAACTCAGTATCAAAGTGACGGTGGATAAACTCCCCATCGCCGGGAAGAACACCATCATCCGCTTCCATTCCACCAAGCTTCCCGCCACCAAAGGACAGGAATTTGAAGTCTTCTACACGCTGGTCAACCAGTAGCTCAGGCACTCTCCGAACCGCCTTCCATCGCCGCAAGAAGCATCGCTTTGGCCTCAGCGGCATTGACATCCTCGGGATGTTCCTTGAGCACCGCGTCAAAGCACTCGAGCGCTTCGGCCAGATTTCCCATTTCAGAAAGAATCATCCCCCGCTCGTATTGCGCGAGTAACAGATTATCGTCCAGACTTGCAGCCTTGCTAAGCGCGTCCAAAGCATCTTCTTTCTGTCCACTCAGGCGAAGGATACGTCCGCGGGTGTATTGCGCAAACGGATCTTCCGGAGCAAGTTCCACCGCCTTGGCCGATGCCTCGAGAGCATCGTTGGTGTATTTTTCCTCCATGAGAGCGAGAGCATAACTGATATATATTTCAGGACGATCGTCCTCGAGTTCCAGCGCGTCTTCGTAGTGCGTGATCGCAACTCCAAATTTTCCAACCCCGACCGCATCCGCCGCTTTCATAAGAAGTTCATCCACTTCTCCCAGGCCCAGCTCTTTCACTTTCCCCATCGCCTTGGCCGCTTTTTCAGACTCGCCCATGGCATTCAAGATCACCGCATAAAGCTGCCAGCTCTGCGCATCCTGCGGCGCTTCGGTGAGGGACGTTTCGATTGCTTTCAGAGCACTCGGAAGATCTCCGGCCTGCACCGCATCGACCGCGGCGTTGTAAAATTCAATGCTGGGCGTTGCCATACCGAGAGACGCTGCCCGATCCTTTCTTACCCGGCAAGCTTTCTCGAGAACCCATTCCACTTTCTCGCGAAAGCACCCTGATTGCTCCGCCCGTCACACCTCCTTCCCCACCGGTTTTATCAATCATCATGAATGGCCTGAGGCGGTCCCAATAACAGAGAGCTAAACCGCCTCTCAAGATCTTCTCCTCCAACAAAGCGGGCAGACCGGCCCTGCCACCATCCCCATGACAAAACCAGAGAAAGACAAATCTTGCGCAGTCCATCGCCCTCCCTTAAAGTTCTGTCTTCCCTTTTACCATGCATTTTCTTTCCATCGAAGAATCCAGCGCCCAGCAGCTGACTGATCTCATTGATCTTGCCATCGAACTCAAGGCGACTCGGGGGGATCACGCGAGCCAGCCCCTTGCCGGACAAACCTGGGCGCTCATTTTTACCAAAGCCTCCACCCGGACCCGGGTTTCTTTCGAAGTCGGCGTGCGTGAACTGGGTGGGAGCGTGATGTTTCTTTCCAAGAATGACATCCAGCTCGGTCGTGGTGAACCGATCAAGGACACCGCCCGCGTGCTCGGCCGCATGGTTCACGGCGCCATCATCCGGACCTTTGACCAGCAGGATGTTGTCGACTTCGCGCACTACTCGCACATTCCGACCATCAATGCTCTTACCGACGAGGAACACCCGTGCCAAATCCTCGCCGACCTCCTCACTGTTCGGGAAAAACTTGGAGGATGGGGCGGCAAAAAAATTGTCTTCATCGGCGATGGCGATAACAACATGTCCCGATCCTGGATGTGGGCTGCGAAGTATCTTGGCTTCGAGCTCGTAGTCGCCGCTCCGCAAGAATGCCTTCCTCCTCACGATTTCGTAACGCATCTCAATGCTCCCAATGTCACCCTCACCACCGATCCCGCGGAAGCCGTCAAAGATGCTCACGTCATCAACACCGACGTCTGGCTCTCGATGGGTCAGGAAGGTCAGGCGGAAAAGGAGGCCCTCTTCGGTGCCTACCAAGTCAACAAGCAACTTCTCGAACACGCTGCTGCCGAACATATCGTTCTGCATTGTCTTCCCGCTTACCGGGAAAAAGAAATCACCGCAGAGATTCTCGAGCTGCATTCCGACACGATTTTCCAACAAGCCGAGAACCGCCTCCATGCGCAAAAAGCGGTGCTTGCAAGCGTTGACCCCATCGATTCCCTGAGATCGTGATCTTCCGCGAGATCTCCGCAGCCTGGACCTTCTTCCGTCAGGAGGGCTTCAAAACCACGCTCCTCAGCCGCGACACTCCCTTTCTGATTCAATTTGGAAAATACGGTGTCTGCGGCGTGCTTTCGGTATTTGTTTTGCTCACCGTAGTCTGGCTTGGTCGCGCACTCTTCCCTGCATCCTTCACCGAGAATCTTCCTGAAGCCACCCGTGCAACGCACAACACGATTCTCCATTTCATCGCCTTCGTTCCTTCCAACGTCACCGCCTACCTCCTCAACCGCTGGCTTGTCTTCACCCCCGGCAAGCACACGGTGTCCCGCGAGTTTTGGCTCTTCACTCTTATTTCTTTTATTAGCTTTGCACTCGGTCAAGTCCTCCCTCAGTGGCTCGTGCGCGACTTCGGCGTGGCCAATGCCATCGCCGACCTCTCCTTCATCATCTCCTCCGCGCTGGTAAATTTTTCCTGTCGAAAATTGCTGGTGTTTGAAAAGTGAAACCCGCTACTTCAGCGGGTAAAATTTCCGAACGAGAAGGACGCAGATCACCGAGATCACCGAACCGATCACGATGTCAATCGGTCGATGTTGCCAAGTGGTCGCCACGGCCACGATTCCAATCGCCAAAAGTGGAAGAAGCCAGCGGAGTCGGCGAAGATCTTCCTCCGCGAGCAGCCAGATCATGGTGATGGGGCCCATCACGTGACCGCATGGAAAAATGCAGACCGGAGCATCTTGAGAAACGAGATAACGATGCGGCTCGTAGAGCACGCCATCGGGGGTCGGAGGGCGCGTCATTTCCGTCGGGACCAAATACCAAATGCTTCCGATGACGCCAAAGATGACGGTGATCGAAATCAGATATTGAAAGAAGCGTCGCTGTTCTCTGAGCGCGAAACTCCCGAACCAAGGGGCAAAGAGCATGAGAAGATAAGGAATCGTCATGTGCGGCCAGAAGGGCACGTAGTCCGGCATCGTAAGCAAACGATGATCGATTCCTTCCCGCTGATTGATCCAGAGATAGACCGCCATCATCGGAGCTCCCACGGCGAAAAGAATGAGGATTCTGAAGAGAGACTTGTTCACCCGAGGACAAATGAAGCGAAAACGAAACGATCTGACAAGATTGGCTGATTTTTCCGCTCAAGACGGAACGCGACCGGAGCTCCGCTTCCCGGGTGATGAAACTTTGGATGTTTGTCGTCTGGATGGCAGGAATAATCTTTAGCAGCGCCTAGGAATTGGATGCCTGGAGCCTCAGCAGGGACCCTTCTCATTTCCTGGCAACGCCCCGAGGAATGAGACAGCCTTTCGACCTTCCGTTGGATCGTCAGCAAAAAAGGAACCGTTCTTCGTCATCACGAAGTGCCGGACCATGATTGATAGGATTTGAATCCTGCGGTCAGCAGGAATAGATCGACGATGGATCATTTAACTCTTAAAGTGTTTCCAGAAAATGAACGTCGACGAGCTTTCCCCCCATCTTTTCTGGGATGTCGATCACAGATCGATCCATCTTGAAAAGAATGCCCGGTGGTTGATTCAGCGCGTGCTTGAGTATGGCAAGTGGAAGGACTGGAACCAGGTTGAAAAATTTTACGGTAGAGAACACATCCGTGACCTCGTCACCAAAATGCGTTCGCTGCGGCCAAAGTGCCGAGCTTTCTGCCAAGCTCGCTACAATCTCAATCCCGAAGATTTCCGATGCTTCGAAAAGACTGCATTCCAGAAAACCTAGCTGGTCTGTTGGAGATCGTTCCTTCATTGGAATGTCTCTCTAGGTTTTACCTCGCAGGAGGAACTTCACTGGCCCTGCGATACGGGCATCGCTTTTCGGTAGATCTTGATTTCTTTACCGACAAGCCCTTCGAAACCAACCACATCCTGACTGAACTGAGCGAGCTTCAACCCGAACTGATCGGTCAAGATTCCAACACTCTCACCTTGCTGATTAAAGGAGTGAAATTGGATGTGCTATCGCACCGCTACCCTCTTCTGAGACACCCTGAAACCATTGATAGCATCACTCTGGCCAGTGTGCCTGATGTCTGCGCAATGAAGGTCAATGCCGTGACCCGGCGAGGAACCAAAAAAGATTTTTTTGATCTCTCTTGCCTGATGAACATTCACTCCTTGAGAGAGATGATCGATTTTTATCTTCGGAAGTATCCGAATGTCGACACCTTCACCGCGGTCCGGAGTCTCGGCTACTTCGACGATGCCGAAGAAGATCCCGACCCGCTCAAAGCGGTCGAAAACTGGGAAAACGTAAAATCCAAGATCTCGGAAGCGCTCAGGAATCTCTAGCTTAAGCCACCACCACCGCTTTTTCCTCTTGGTGCGTGAGCACTCCGATCTCGGCGACGATGGGAGCACCGGTCGCGAAGAGGAGATCCTGCGCTTCTTTTAAGTCGTCGGGCTTGATCGCGAGAAGAAGCCCGCCAGAGGTTTGAGCATCGGCGAGAAGAATCTGAAGCTCTTCTGGGACGTCAATTCCGAAGAGCGTGAACTCCTCGGCAAGCGCGAGGTTTTTTCGAGACCCTCCGGGGACACAGCCATCCTTGATGAATTGCAAAACGTCGGGATCAATCGCGGGAACGGCATGGGCATCGAGACGCGCGGTCAGCCCGGACTCACGACACATGTGGGAGAGGTGGCCCAAAAGGCCAAAACCAGTCACATCGGTTCCCGCACGAGTGAGTCCGGCTTGCGCGACGGGAGCTCCCGGCGTGTTAAGTGTCGCCATCAGTTTGGAGGCCTTTTCCGCAAGTTCCGCGGAAGCGAGACCTTTCTTGATCGCGGTGGAAACGATGCCGGTCCCAAGAGGTTTCGTGAGCACAAGGTGATCGCCGGCATGCGCTCCATTGTTGGCAATGGTGCGATGTGGATGAAGTGTTCCGGTCACGGAAAGCCCGTAAAGAGGCTCGGGGTTTTGCACGGTGTGACCGCCCGCAAGAGCGGCTCCGGCTTCGGCGACCTTATCAGCACCTCCGCGGAGAATCGCGTTAACATCGTCGAGTGAAACCTCATCGGTCGGCACCGCGACAATATTCATTGCGGTAATTGGCTTACCTCCCATCGCGTAAACATCAGAAAGCGAATTCGCCGCAGCGATCTGACCGAAGAGATAAGGGTCATCGACAATCGGGGTGAAAAAATCGAGCGTCTGCACGAGCGCCACTTCCTCGTTGATTTTATAAACGGCTGCGTCATCCGAGCTCGCGGAACCAATGAGGAGGTTGGGATCGGGAAGGGTTTGGAGGCCACGCAAGACTTGCGTGAGTTCGGCTTGGCCGAGCTTCGAGGCTCATCCTCCACAGGAAGCGAGTTCGGTGAGACGCTTGCGTTCTTCGTGTGACATGCCGGAAGTCTAAACGAGCCTCGCCATTTCACAAATGTTGTTTGCGGCAGATTCCTGTGCTAGTTCCTGCGACCACCCAATATGAAAAAGACCTCCCGCCAGCACGATTCCCTCCGCCTCAGCCGATGGTGGCTCGGCGGAGCCTTGCTGGCGTTCCTGCCCTTTTTCATCCCGATCGCGACCGGGTTTTCCCGTCCCCCGTGGGTCGAGGGTTCAGGATCCTTTGGAGACAACGTAGTGCTCGCCACCCGCTGGGTTTTGGGCGGCATGATTCTGGGAGGACTGATTGGGAGATTCCCATTCCGGGGGCGCATTCCTCTCAAGGTGACTTTCCACTGGATCTGGTTCCTCCTAACCTTGGTGATTTTTACGATTCACAACCTACTCGTACTGGACGGATACCAGTTTTCCGAGATGGAAAAATTCAGCACCATGCTGGGCCGAATTTTCACGGGAGTGATCGTCATCGGGCTCTACTGGATCGCTTGCGGGAGCGCGGGAGCGCTGGCCCCCGAGCGCTTGCGCCACTGGCCATGGGTGGTGGCAGGAATAATCCCAGCCGTGCTCATCGCGGATGTGATCGCAATGTTGATGTGGAATAACCCACTTCGCAATATCATCAATGTCATCGACAGCAGCGGGAGGTTTGATCTCGGGACCGCGCTTGCCGGGGGAGGGGTTTCCGTGCCCTCCTGGATGGTGGTCCTCGGCTTTATCCTGCTCGTGCTCGCTCTGCATCGCATTTTCTTATGGAGTGCAAAAACCCATCTTCATCGCAGGACCGTGGTCCTCTCAATGCTTGCGGTTTTTGCCGGCGTTTGGGCTGAGAAAGCCATCGGGATGACCTGGAAATCCCGCAACGCACTCCGCTGGGAACATCACAATTTCGATCTTCATTTCACGACGGGATTCGAACCTCCACTTGGAGTGGTGGAATACGAAGTGGCTTTCAGGGACCGACCCCGGCTCGACTCCAAGGTTGGATCAGGTGTGAAAAAGCGACCCGACCTTTTTGTCATCATGATCGAGAGTCTCCGGCAAGACGCCATTCAGCCGGAACACGCACCCTTTCTCTCAAAATTCCGTGACGAGGAATGCCAGCCGCTCGGCGTCACCAGTGCAAGTTCCAATGCCACCATGCTTTCGTGGTATGGCCTCTTTCACGGAACCCTCCCCATCAACTGGCCG
This sequence comes from Akkermansiaceae bacterium, assembly GCA_049889835.1. Taxonomy (GTDB): domain Bacteria; phylum Verrucomicrobiota; class Verrucomicrobiia; order Verrucomicrobiales; family Akkermansiaceae; genus SW10. Next base: position 1,544 of record JBMHCQ010000009.1, on the reverse strand, counting down.
GGCGACCGCCATCGCCTCCACGAAACGGGATCGGCCGCGCTTCCTCCATGGTTCCGCGCACTTAAAAATGCCGGTTACCGCTCTGAGATTCATACCGTGGGCGATCTTTCCTTCATGAACATTTCGGAAACCAGCTTTGGATCCGACCGCAGCCAATTCGCCAGTTTCACCGACGCTCCGGAGGGCGAGATTCATTGGAAGGATTACTACAAGCAAATCCCCGATCGCGAAAAGGCCGCCTTTTCCGCGATGCGGGAATCTCTCGGCACTCACCCAGCGGGGGGGAATTTTCATTTCATCGCCCTGGACTCCACCCATTGGGGATATTTCTGGCCCGTCGATTTCAAACTCCCCTATTCCGATTACTTCGATGGCGGTAGCCCGCCCGCTTTTCCGGACGAGGAAGACATCGCAGCGCTCAAGAGGCGTTACTACAATGCCATCGGCTGGGTCGATTTCCAGATCGCGGAATTCGTCGATTTCCTCAAAAAAGAAAACCGCTACAACGAAAGCCTCATCATCATCACAGGCGATCATGGCGAGGAATTCCACGAGCACGGTGGCTGGTTCCACAGCTCTTCTCTCATGCCGGTGCAAACGCAGGTGCCCCTCTTCATCAAATGGCCACACGGCACCATTGCTCCAGCACAACCCTCAGCTTCCCATCTCGATCTTCTCCCCAGTGTAATGGATTACCTGGAGATTCCCGATCACGAATCCCTCCCGGGGACATCTCTCCTTCGACCCACAGAGAATGAGCGCACGCAAATGACCTTCGCCTGCAATACCGGAGTCACCGGCGTCTGCATGGCCTGGTATCGCGATGGCTGGACCGCCACCTTCCAGTGGGAAAATCCATGGAGCCATCAACCGCCCGATCGTATTTTCCTCGACGACATCATCAATCCCGAAGGCAAGAGCGTGAATCTCACCGCGGAATCTGACTGGAATGCAGAGCTCAAAAAACGCTTTCCGGATGCGGCTGAGCGACTTTTTGAATCGTCACAAATCGTTCCCGACGATCGGTGATCTCAAAGGGAGCACAGCCGTCCCGGCTGTATCCTTTCCATCCAACAAGGGCGGGACGCCTGGCTTACCATTCGTCTCCGGTCAGAACAAATGGCTCACCATCCTTAAGCGGACTGGGATTCTCTCGCAACCGTTCAAGATGCGGTTTCAGCATCTCATAATTCCATCTCTCATATTCCTCTATCGGCATCCCCCCTAGAGGAGGATCAAAATCATCGCGCGGCAATGTCGCTGGATCGATTTGAAGAATATCCATGTTTTACGACTCAGGATGTAAGGATCGAAGATACTCTTTCGAGTCCTCTGATGCAAATCGTTCAAGCTGCCTGTGATAGTCTTCCAAACTGATAGTCATTGGATTCTGCTTCAACAGGTTGTAAAGTGACGGTATTCGCCTGACAGATTGTGGTTCAGGCTTTGGTTGTTTTAGAGGATTTAGGATTGGTTTTCGAGGTGGATTTCAGGAGTCCTTCTTTGAAGGCTTTGAGAGGCGTTCTGCCGTTCATATTACGGCC
>JBMHCQ010000008.1:0-94561 GCA_049889835.1 Akkermansiaceae bacterium | reverse complement strand
GAGGATGCAAGGGTATTGTCTATTTCATCATGTAGTGCCTGCAAATTATCGGCGTAGTTATTTCGATAGAGAGATGAGATTATTTCCATTTGGTTCCGGAGATTTTGGGTGTCCGGCAAGCTGTTGATCGCTTTGCGGCTCCCTTCAATCGAAGTTCCGATCAAGGGAAGCATGATTGCGATGAGAACCGCTGATAAAAGTAACCCCATAATCAGCTCAAGAAGCGTGAATCCCCTGAATGGGAGGGGCTTGATTCCGTTTTTTGGGGTTTTCTTCATTGTATCAGACCCGTGTTGGCGACGATCGTGATCGTTTTGGAAACTCCATTTTTGGATAAAATAATCTCTTGATCCGAGCTCAGAAAAGCACCTGTTTCGGAGATGGGTCTGCCCCAAGGATCGAAGTGAATGACGGTCCCTAAGGTCGTAGTGATCTCCTCTCCCAAGTTTCGCTGATTCTCTTGTGTCCCTGGTATGAGCGAGGGGGTAAAGCCATCTCCGGGTGAGATTACGGGGCCGAGCTGATAGCTGCTGTTGCTAGAAAAAACTAAGCGCCAGGGGTAAACATCGTTTTGTGCTCTGAGCTGAGCATAGCGGAGGTGGGATTTTAAATTGTCGATTTCACGGGTAAACTCTGCGTCGATCTTGTTTTTTTGGCTAAAGATCACTGCTAAGAGAATGCCGATAAGGACTAGAGAAGCGATCGTTTCGATAAGGGTAAATCCAGGCGATCGGCAAAATCCTTTCCTTTTCCCGTGAAGCATGCTCCTTGCTCTCCTCATGTTGCTAAGAATACCCACGTTGTTAATTAAGGAAAGATGATAAAGTTTCCCCGGAAAGCTTAATTGCCTTCAGCAAGACAAAAAGCCGCCACTTGTGTGGCGGCTTTTCAATCCCTGAGAAACCTAGAACTCGATTGAGCTGATCGTTCTTGTTTCTAACTTACTGAGAAGCTTTGAACGTGTCTCAGGAGGAACTGGATGAGCCTATTGTTCGCTTCCAAGGGTGTAGACACCCGGTCCGATGCCATCTGCTGCGGCGTAGGAGACACCATAGGTGACGTCTTTAAATTCAATGCTGGTGACTGTTCCACTGGTCGGAGTGACCGTGTAGTCATCTCCAAGAGCGGTATCAACGGCTGTATTTGTTCCAGTGAGTTGGTTTTGTCCCCACTGAAGTGCTTCGCGGCTGTTGAGTTCGGCGACTCCAGCCTCAATTGCTTTGATTTTGGCCTGCTCGGACATGTCGATGTATTTGGGGACTGCGACGGCAGTCAGGATTCCCAAAAGGACAAGAACGGCGATCACCTCAATCAGGGTAAACCCCTTGCGATTCTTCTTTATGTTGGTTGTATTATTTTTCATTTTTTTAGGGTTGGTGCCGGACAACATGGCCCGAGTTGTTGAAAGTTCGTGGATAACTTGCTCATAAGATGTGAATAACAACTTATGAGGGCTAGAAATGGAGCTTTCAGAGCATATTTTTAAAAATATATCCACAATGTCAACATTATTTAATTTTTTTAAAAATGAGATTTTTTACCGTAAGGCTCATTGCCACAGGTAGTCTGCCTTTTTGACAACGCTAAAATTGGCAAATGACTCGAATTGCTGGAGGATGATCCCCAAGCGAGTGAACGATAACGGCTTTAAATGCTGGATGATTGCAGATCAGCTATTGCGATTATGGCATGTGAATACCGGTGAGCTATCGGCTCTGAAGAGCTGTAATGGTTGTTTCCTTCAACCTGCAGAAAACAACTGCCTCCTTCCTTGATTCAGGAAGGCCCGGTCAACCGAACTTGGATTGAGCTAAGGGTTTTCCGTTAAACGGATTGGAGAAACTTCTCCTGTGCTTCCCGCTCCTTTGATTTGAAGTTGTTTTCATCGGAGGTTTCGGCAATCAATTCATCTCGATACTTGTCGATCATTGCTTCCACTGGCCAAGCAGACGCCTCACCGAAGGCACAGATTGTTTTCCCATCAATCTGGTAGGCGACCTCTTCGAGCGTTTTGATGTCCTCGGGGCTTGCGGTGCCATTGGCGATCCGGTCGGAGATTTTCATCATCCAAGTCGAGCCTTCGCGGCACGGGGTGCACTGCCCGCAGGATTCGTGAGCATAGAAATGGGTGATATTATTCAGGACCCAGGACATCTTGCGAGAGTCGTCCATCACGATCACGCCGCCGGAGCCAGCCATGGAGCCGGCTGCCGCGAGGGTATCGAAATCAAGCGGGAGGTCGAAGAAAGAAAGGTCTTTCGCGTCCTCGCCTTGTCCGATTTTGAAGGATTCGTTGCAGCGTAGGATTTTCGATGAGGAGCCACCGGGAATGACGGCTTTGAACTCGCGTCCTTCTTTTGGTCCGCCACAGACATCGTAGAGGAGCTCTTGGAAGGTCATCTTGCCGACCTCGATCTCATAGTAGCCGGGCTTTTGCACATCACCCGACACGCAGAGGATTCGGGTTCCCGAGTTGCGTGGCGTCCCCAGCTTGACATATTCCTCTCCGCCCATCTTGAGGATATGGACCACATGGCAGAGTGACTCAACATTATTGACGATGGTGGGGCACATGTAAAGTCCCATCGCTGCGGGGAAGTAGGGAGGCTTGATGCGTGGGTAGGGACGCTTTCCCTCGAGTGACTCGATCAGGCCGGTTTCTTCACCGCAGATGTAGGCTGCGGCACCACGGTGAACATAAATTTCGAGGTCAAAACCGGAGCCGAAAATATTTTGGCCGAGAAATCCCTTTTCGCGGGCTTCCTCGATGGCTGCTTCGAGGGTGATCGCTGCTTCGGGAAATTCCTCTCGGATGTAGATGTAAGCCGTATTTGCTCCTACCGCGAAGGCTGAGATGACCATGCCTTCGATAAGCTGGTGTGGATCTTGATGGAGAATGTAGCGGTCTTTGAAGGTTCCAGGCTCTGATTCATCTGCGTTACAGATCAGATAAACTGGCTTCGTGTTGTGAGGCGGGATAAAGCCCCATTTGACACCGGTAGGGAATCCAGCGCCACCGCGTCCGCGTAGGCCTGAAGTTTTCACCTCGTCGATCACCGCTTTGGGATCCATTCCGAGACCTTTTTTGAGCATCTCATACCCCCCTTCTTCAAGGTAGCGATCGATTGAACTATTCCAGCCTTCGCGATCCACATTCTTGAAGATCATGCGGTGTTCGCGGGGATGGGGTTCCTTGCCGGGCAGGTAGGTGATTTCGCTCATAGGATAAAAAATCAGGCGTTTTGATAGCTGTTGAGAAGCTCTTGGGCTTTGTCCGCGGTGACCCCTTCGTGGAAGTCATCGTTTACGAGGCAAACAGGTGCGGTGCCGCAGGACGCGAGGCATTCCGCGTATTCCACCGAGTAGTTTCCACAGGGAGAAACCGAGATGGTATCCTTGTGGCCGTCCTCTTTCGAGCGGTCGATGCCAGTGATTGCACAAAGTTGATCCATCAGCTCATAGGACCCTCCCATGGCACAGGAGAGCGTGCGGCAGACCCGGAGGTGGAGTTTGCCGGGAGCTTTTTGGCGGAAGCCAGGGTAGAACGTGACAACCTCGACGACTTTGATCGGCTCGATCTCGATTTGCTCGGCGACCCAATCGATGGACTCGGGACTGATGAATCCAAACTTATGCTGAACGGCATGGAGGAGGGGAAGCACTGCTGAGCGACGCTCTTCGGCGGGATACATTGCGATCCGTTTGGAAGCTTCGGCCTCGAGTTCGGGAGTGACCTCAAAAGGCGGGAAATGGACCTGACCGGGAGTGGTTGGCGAGTGGATGTTTTTTTCCAGCTCGGTGAGATCCGGTGCGACCCGCTCAACAGAATCACGATCAATCTTTCGAAGCTTTGGGACCTTGATGGTACCTGTGAGGAAGCTCAATCTCGAGCGGTCAATTATGGCGGGCTTAGGAACAACGAATGGAGAATTCACCGGGAAATTCGGGTGGGGATAAAATAAATTAGCGGTCGCACTCGCCCATCACAAAGTCGAGCGAGCCGAGGATTGCCGGGATATCGGAAACCATGTGGCCTTTGAGGAGCTCGGAACAAATGCCGAGGTTGACGAAAGACGGGGCCCGGATTTTGAGGCGGTTGGGCACGCCGCCTCCCTTGGAGTGAATGTAGAAGCCGAGTTCGCCCTTGGGATTCTCTGCTGCAAAATAGACTTCGCCTTCTGGGGCTTCGATGCCCTGGGTAGAGACAATAAAGTGGTGAATGAGCTCTTCCATGCTCATCAAGACTCGCTCCTTGTCTGGGAGGACGGACTTGGCGTTGACCAAGTTGATGTCGCCCTCAGGCATGGTATCGAGAACTTGTTCGACGATGCGGAGAGACTGACGAATCTCTTCCATGCGCACTAGGTAGCGGTCGTAACAGTCACCATTTTCCCCAATGGGGACATCGAATTGGTAGTTGTCGTAACCCAGATAGGGACTGTCACGACGAAGGTCACGGTCAACGCCCGAGGCGCGAAGGTTTGGGCCGGTCATCCCATGGTTGACGGCGTCCTCGCGACTGATTTTTCCGACATCGCACATGCGCTCGAGGTAAATCTTGTTTTTGTCGAGAAGCTTGGAAATCTCTTCGACAGCGGAGGAGCACTCGACGAGGAATTTGCGAATCTCGATCTCCAGTCCCTCTGGAATGTCTCGGAGCTGACCGCCGACCCGGGTGTAGGACGTGGTAAAGCGAGCTCCCGTGAGCTGCTCACAGAAGTTGTAAATCTTTTCGCGCTCAGTGAAGGTGTAGAGAAACACGGTCATTGCGCCGACATCCATTGCGCAGACTCCGACTCCCAGAAGGTGGGAGGAAATACGAGCCAATTCGCAGCAAAGGACCCGCAGAGCCTGTCCGCGGGGGGGGAGTTCCCAACCCATGAGTTTTTCAACGGCACACGCGTAAGCGACGTTGTTGGCAAGAGGAGCAAGATAGTCCAGTCGGTCGGTGTAAGGGACAAACTGGTTGTAATGCATGTTTTCGGCGATCTTCTCGTCCCCCCGGTGGAGGTAGCCGATATGGGGCTCGGCCTTCTCGATGATTTCACCATCGAGCTCAAGAACGAGGCGAAGCACTCCATGAGTTGCAGGGTGGGAAGGGCCCATATTGAGTACCATTTTTTCACCTAAAACATCGTCTGTTTCGGATCGGTAATCGTCAACCGCCTTGGCTGCGGTAGCTGCTGCGTCTGGCGCCTCGTAAGTGGTCGTCTCGGTCATCGTGCCCCATGATCAAACTCCGATATTACGGGAGTCGCAAGGAGTTTGTGAAATTTTTCACAAAGTCTGACTTCAGGGCCAATCCGCTTTGGATGAGCAGGGGAAGGGAGTGAGAGACTTTAAGGTCGCCATGTGGCTCCCACCACGGTGTCGGACAGGTCGGTTTAACCCAGCTAGGGGAGGAGGGTGATTTGAGTTGGCGAGTATACGTCGGAAGGCGAAAAGAGCCATCCGGGGCTGCGATCGAGCAATTCGTAGCGTTGGAGTTCAAATTCCGGTAGGAACTGGTTGCTGTTGGGCTCATACAGGGTTCGGCCAGTATAGTGGCCGTAGATTTTGTATTCGTAATTTTGATCAAAGCCGTAGCGGCGATCGGAAGGGCCATTTTCCGGATAACGGTCTGGGTTACGCTTTTTGGACTCGTTGAAAATTACTAATTGGGCCGTTTTTGCTGATTTTCCGGGCTTGCGAAGGTAACCCCAGAATCGGGTTTTTTGAACGTAGTATCGGCGACCGTAGTAAAAATCCCCGCGAGGCTCAGCTGCGATTTGCGCACGGCGGACTTCCGGGGAAGGGCTTATGCCGAGATTTCCGAGTTCGCCTCCCCATGGCCCGCTGACACATGAGGAAAGGAGGAGGGCGATAAAACTCAGAAAGAAAAATACACGCATTGCGAGGAGTCTCCGGCTTTCCTAAGCGGGGTCAAGCTTCGAGAATCCAGGGAAACGGCCTTCCGCATTTCGTCTTGAATATTTCAGATAAGCAAACTAGCACCATGGTCCTGCAGCGGTGTATAGCGTAGGTAAAACCCCTATGAACCTTCGACAATTGGTTTCTCCTGAGAGCGTTATTCTTGAGCTTGAGAAGAGTGAGGATGAAGACGTGATTTCGGAAATGGTTGATCATCTCATCCAGATTGGTCGTATTTCTGAGGAGCAACGTGACCCCTTTGTCCGTGCGGTGATTGATCGTGAGCTGCAGGTTGGAACTGGGCTAGGATCGGGAGTTGCGATTCCACATGCCCGTGTTGAGGGGATCGAGAAAATGACGGCTGTCTTCGGGCGTTCTAGTGAAGGTGTCGATTTTGAGTCTCCGGATAACGCGCCCTCCCATTGCATCGTTCTTCTTCTCGTTCCTAAGGGGCAGACCGCCCAGCATCTTCAAGTCCTTTCCGACTTGGCCAAGATTTTTTCTCAGTGTGAATGCCGGGAGGAGTTGATGTTGGCTCGCTCCGCGCAGGAAATTTCAGCGATCTTTTCAGCCGGTGCCGGCCAACTTGCATAATCCCATGACCATTCCCTCCCAGCTTACCGAGAAGCTTCTCTCCGCGCTTGCCGCGCTCGAAGTCGAAGTCCCAGACCCTGCACGGGTTCAGGTGAAGCCCGCCGATGATCTTCGTTTTGGTGACTACCAATCCACGATAGCGATGATGTTGGCCAAGAAGATCGGGAAGAATCCTCGCGATTTTGCGAGCGAGTTAAAGGAAAAGTTGGAGGTCGGGGAACTTGCGGAGGTCTCGATTGCAGGTCCCGGTTTTCTGAACTTCACCCTCACCCCTGCAACTTGGAGTGCTCAAGCGCGCAATCAACTTGCGGATGAGAAGCTTGGAGTTTCCACAACCGAGAACTCTGAGACCATCGTCATTGATTTCTCGGCGCCGAACGTGGCTAAGCCCATGCACATTGGGCATATCCGCTCGACGATTATTGGGGAATGTCTCGGACGGATTTCTCGGCGCCTCGGTCACAAGGTGATTAAGGATAATCATATCGGAGACTGGGGGACTCAATTTGGAATGGTCACTTGGGCTTGGAAGCAGGGGGTGGATGAGGCGGCCTTGGAGAAAGCTCCTTTGCAAGAGCTTCTGCGCCTTTATCGGCATGCCAGTGATTCCTCTAAAGAAGACGAAGCGATAAAAGATGCTTGCCGAAGTGAGTTGGTAAAGCTTCAGCAGGGTGATGAGGAAAACACTGCGATTTGGAAGCGCTGCCTTGCTCTTTCGGAAAAGGGTCTCAATGAGATCTACGACCGTTTGGATGTTTCCTTTGACTATTGGATGGGGGAGTCGGCTTACAACGATGCTCTGGGACCACTGGTGGAACGTCTTGAAAAGGAAAATCTGGCGCGAGAGTCTGACGGGGCGCTTTGTATTTTCTCGGGGAAGAATTCCAAGCCTAAGGCTGATCCGTTTAAGATCAACCGGGACGGTGAGTGGCAGGATTTTCCGATGATTATTCGCAAGAAGGATGGGGGCTATAATTACGCCACTACCGATATAGCAACGGTCGAGCATCGTGCCAATGAGTGGAAAGCGGATCAGGTTTGGATCGTGGTTGATGTCCGCCAGGGTGGACATTTCAATCAGCTGTTTGAGGTTGCGAATCGACTTGGTTACGATCAGTTGGAGCTCGTTCACATTGCCTTCGGGACCATTCTGGGGAAAGATGGCAAGCCTCTGAAAACCCGTGCCGGAGACCTTCCACAGTTGGCTGATGTGCTCGACGATTCAGTGAGGGCAGCTCGGGCCGTGGTGGGTGAAAAAAGTCATCTGGAAACCGAGGAAGAGAAAGATGCACTTGCTGAATTGATCGGGGTGAATTCGGTAAAATTCACCGAACTTTCCCATCATCGGATGTCGGACTATACCTTCGATCTCGACAAAATGGTAGCGCTGGAAGGCGACACCGCGCCGTATCTTTTTTACTCCTACGTGCGGGCTCGTTCCATTTTCCGAAAGCTGGAGGCGGGGGAGTTTGAGACGCTCAATCTTAAGAACTTGGACATCACCGAGCCTGCGGAAATTCACTTGGTCCGGATGCTCACTCGTTACGGAGATAGCGTGCGCACGGTGCTGGATGACTTCCGTCCAAATCTTCTTGCGACGTATCTTTTGGAGTTGGCCCGATCCTTCCACTCTTTTTTCGAAGCCTGCCCGGTTTTGAAGTCCAAAGGTCAAACGCGGGAGTCCCGCCTTCTTCTATGTGATCTCACCTCACGCGTAATCAAAGATGGTCTCGACCTTCTCGGGATTGACGTTCCTGAGCGGATGTAAAAGCTAATCAAGATCCATGAGTGCTCCAATTATCATTAAGATCGGCACCGGCGTCCTCACGAAGGACGATGGCACGCTTGATGGAACTTCGCTTGTGAAACTGGTAACCGGAGTGGCTGCTCTCCAAGCTACGGGGCATTCCTGTATCATGGTTTCATCAGGCGCGGTGGGAGCTGGAGTCTCCTCGCTTGGCTTGGATTCCTACCCCGGTGATATCGTTACCAAACAAGCAGCTGCTGCGGTGGGGCAGGCCAGGCTCATGCAGACCTACGAAACTCTTTTCCAAAATTTCAATCTCCATGTCGCCCAGCTCTTATTGACGGGAAGCGACTTGGTCGACAATAAGGCGCGCGTCTTAGCGACACTGGGGCGTCTTTTGGAAGAAAAGAATATCATCCCTATCATCAATGAAAATGATTCGGTTGCGATTGAAGAGCTCAAAGTTGGTGACAACGACATGCTTTCGGCGCGTGTGGCCGGAATGATCGGAGCCAGCCAGCTCATTCTCCTCACCGGGGTGGATGGTCTTCTGCCTCCGGATGGAAGCGACATTATCAAGGAGGTTGCCGACGTGAATGAGGTTCTCGATTTTGCCCACGATGAATCGGGAAAGTTTTCCATTGGCGGGATGGCTTCGAAGTTACAAGCGGTTGCGGCTGCCACGGGTTCGGGAGTGCCTGTGATTATCGCAAACGGGCGTCACCCCGAACAACTCAGTGATCTCGTTCTTGGTAAAGGGCGAGGGACTCGTTTTACGATTTAGCGAGTTCACGTCCTGCAAGTAATCACGATTTTGATCCATCTTGCGTAAGGGAGAGGGTGCTTGCCTGCGAACTAGGAATTCCAGCTGATGTTTTCCTCAAGAATCGCTCCTACCACGACAATGATGCGCGTCATTTGACAAGTGCAAATCTCGGACTTTATTAGCTGCTGAAAACTTCAACGTTTCGCGAGGGAGTATCGATGACTTCTTTACGATCATCGCTGAAATGATTCCCATTCATTGAATGTTCACGAAACACACTTGAAACCTCCTAAAAGCTCACTACATTGCTGCGCCCGCCCCTTACGGACGAAATTTTTACCCATGAGTACTCCTATTCTCGTGCCTGACGATGCTCCGTTCACTGCTGAACAACGTGCCTGGCTCAATGATTTTTTTGCGAAAACCCTGACTGGACCCGGCCCTGCCGTTGTTGATGGTCCTGCGGTCCCAGTCACCATTCTTTGGGGGTCTCAGACTGGAAACTCCGAGGGGGTTGCCAAGAAATTGGCAAAGGCAATGAAATCCGGGAACTACGAAACCCAAGTGGTGGATATGGGACAGTATGACAAGGCCCAGCTCACTAAAGAGCAGAACCTGTTAATTATCACTTCGACATACGGAGATGGAGAGCCGCCGGATAATGCGGCGGATCTGCACGAGTATATTATGGGGGATAACGTCCCGAGTCTTGCGGGGGTGAATTTTTCGGTTTTCGCCCTCGGCGACTCGGAGTATCCGGATTTCTGCCAATGCGGTATTGAGTTCGACCAACAGCTCGAGAAATTTGGGGCGAAGCGGCTTTTCAAGCGTATTGATTGCGATGTCGATTATGACAGCGAATTCAAGGAATGGAGCGCTGGCGTGATGTCTGCTCTCGGAGGAGCCGCCACTGCCGTGGTCCAAGAAGAGAAGGTAGAAGAAATTCCTTTTGGAAAAGCCCGCCCGTTTCCGGCTCCGGTTTTAAAATCATTTAATCTCAATAAGGAGGGGAGTGAGCGTGAGACTTATCATCTTGAGTTCTCACTTGAGGGTTCGGGGCTTGAATATGAGACCGGAGATGCTCTGAGCGTTTTCTCACAGAACCCTGTTGAACTTGTTGATGAGATTATTGAAAACCTTCCTTTCAAGCCAACCGAGGAGGTTCCTCTTCCCAAAGGGGGGGAGGCAACACTGCGGGAGGCTTTGATTTCATCTTATGATATTCGAAGCCTGAACAAGGCCTTTCTCACTAAGTGGCAGGCCCGTTCAGGGTCGCCCTTCCTGCGCGCTTTGGTTGAGGGTGGGGAGAAGCAGGATTTTGAGGACTACTGTTGGGGGAGGGAGTTGATTGACCTGATCATCGACCATCCGGCGGACTTTGGTGACGCCGAGGAATTTGTGGGAGTTTTGAAAAAGCTTCAGCCACGTCTCTACTCCATTGCTTCCAGCCCGAATGCTCACCCCGGGGAGGTTCACCTTACCGTTGCGGTGGTGCGTTACGAGTCTCATGGCCGTCAACGCGGCGGAGTGTGTTCGACTTACTTTGCCGACCGGATGGGCGAAGAGCTTCCGGGGGTTTTTGTCCACCATAACAAGGCTTTCCGCCTTCCTGAGGACCTTTCAAAGGATGTCATCATGGTGGGGCCAGGAACGGGAATCGCACCTTTTAGGGCTTTCCTTGAGGAGCGAAAAATCAGCAATGCTTCCGGCCGGAACTGGCTCTTTTTTGGGAATCCACACGCTGCCACCGACTTCATTTATGAGGACGAGATCACGGCCATGCAGAAGGAGGGCGTCATCACGAAACTTGACCTCGCATTCTCTCGCGACCAAGAGGAAAAAGTTTATGTCCAGGATCGCATGCTCGAAAATGGGGCTGATCTTTGGAGCTGGCTTCAGGGTGGCGGTTATTTTTACGTCTGTGGAGATGCCTCACGTATGGCCAAGGATGTTGACGCTGCCCTGCACACCATTGCCCAAACCCATGGGGGGTTGAGTGAGGAGGAGGCGGTATCCTATTTCAAGGAGCTCAAAAAGGAAAAGCGCTACGCTCGAGACGTCTACTAAAGGCTTCAGAAGTCAAAGGTTTGCTTGGAGCAGACCTCTGGTTCTAGTTGCTCGGCCAGTTTGAGGAAGTCTTCTCTCCCTGCTTTGACTGTAAGGGTCGATTTTGGGCGCTTCTTGTTGAAGAGCTTTGTCTTCCTGATTCCCTTTTCGAACCAAGAACTTTCTCTGCGATTTAGAAGATTGTTTTGGTCTGATCGGATTCTCCCTCGGCTTCATCGGGCCGCGTGAAAGTGCCACTGGCCGGGAATCCCGCTGACCTCTAGTCGGTCCTTTGCAGAGAGCGCGGGTAGGACCGAGACAGCCAGCTCTCTGCCTCTATCGAAGAGGAAAGAAAGGCTGGGTCTGATAATCTTGGTGAGTGGTTGACCTCCGATGGCATCCTTAGGGAGCGAGAACGCCGTCCGCGTCTTCGCGTTCTTCCTCGGCAGTCTCGAGATCATACTTTTCTTTCGCAATGACGCGAATGAGCTTGGGAAGAGTCACTTCCCAGTTCTCGAGGATTTCCTGTGCGCGGGGAGAGCCGGTTTTTTCAAAATGGAGTTTGATCTGGGCTTTCAGTTCTCCCTTGTCCTGCTCTCGCTTGACAGGGAGGGCAACAACCATTTCGGTGTTCAGGCGAGACTGGAATTTGCCATCGATGTCATAGACGTAGGCTGTTCCGCCAGACATGCCGGCACCGAAGTTTTTCCCAGTGAGGCCGAGGATTACGGCGAGACCGTTGGTCATGTATTCGCATCCGTGATCGCCCACGCCTTCGCAAACAGCAGTGGAGCCGGAGTTGCGAACGCAGAAGCGCTCACCCGCTCGCCCGTTGACAAAGAGGCTGCCATTGGTTGCTCCGTAAAGGCAGGTATTTCCTACGATGGAGTTTTTGGCCGAGTCAAAGTCGTCTGAGATTTCTCTCGGAGGGCGGACGATGATTTCACCACCAGCCATGCCTTTGCCGACGTAGTCATTTCCTTCTCCGATGAGGGTGAGTTTGATTCCTGAGCAGAGAAATGTTCCAAATGACTGGCCGGCCGAACCGCGGAAGGTGAGATCGATGGTGTTTCTAGGAAGCCCGTTGTTTTTAAAGACCTCGGCAACCCGGCCAGCGGTGCGCGTGCCAACATTGCGGTCGGTGTTGACGACTTCATATTCCTTGGCAAAAGGGGCGCGGTCCATGAGGGCGGCACAGGGATTTTCTCCTTCGGTAGCTCCGGTGTGGGCTGCGATGTCGGTGAGAATTTCCAAATCGAGTGCTGGCTTGTGAATGCCATCGTTACGTTCAGCATTGCATGTTCTCACAAGTGCGGGGTCCGCCTTGTCGGCAAGGACTGCTGAGAGGTCGATGGTGTTGGCCTTCGGATGGTCTGGAACCTCACGCTGAGCCAGGAATTCGGCTGGGCGCCCAATAAGCTCGTCGAGCTGAGTGACTCCTAGTGATGCCATGATTTCGCGAGCCTCTTCGGCAACGCCCATCATGAAGTTGACAACGTGATCGGGAGTGCCTTTGAACTTCGCGCGCCATTTTGGATCAGTAGTGGCAACACCGACCGGGCAGTTATTCAGGTGACACTTGCGGACGTAAACACAACCCATCGCGATCATGGCAATGGTTCCGAAGTTCATCTGCTCTGCACCAAGAATGGCTGCAATGATGACATCGCGTCCCGTGCGAAGACCCCCATCGGTTCGGAGGGTGACGAGATTACGCAGATTGTTGAGCATTAGGACTTGATGCGCCTCGGAAATTCCAAGCTCCCAGGGGAGTCCGGCGTGCTTGGTGGATGAGAGCGGAGAAGCTGCAGTTCCTCCATCGTGACCAGAAATCAGGATGTTATCAGCTGAGGCTTTCGCAACTCCGGAAGCAATCGTGCCAACCCCGGATTCAGCGACCAGCTTTACCGTGACCTTGGCTTTTGGATTCACTTCCTTGAGGTCGTGAATGAGCTGGGCAAGATCCTCGATGGAATAGATATCGTGGTGGGGAGGAGGGGAAATGAGTTGTACGCCGGGTTGGGTGTTACGCAAACGGGCAATAAGGGCGTTCACCTTGTGCCCGGGAAGTTGTCCGCCTTCTCCCGGCTTGGCGCCCTGAGCCATCTTAATCTCAATTTCATCACAGTTGACGAGGTAGTGCGCGGAGACTCCAAAACGACCGGAGGCGACCTGTTTAATTGCGGAGCGGGCGTGGTCACCATTCCAGTAGGGTTGGAATCGGCGGGGGTCCTCGCCGCCTTCGCCCGAATCGGATTTTCCGCCCAAGCGGTTCATTGCGATGGCGAGGGTTTCATGAGCTTCAGGAGAAAGCGCGCCCATGGACATGGCCGCGGTAGTGAATCGTTTTACGATCTCTTCGGCAGGTTCGACCTGATCAAGCGCGATGGCCTCTTTCGGTTGAAACTCAATAATATCCTTGATGGTGATGGGATCGTTTTCAAGGGTGACCTTGACGTAATCGTCGTAGTCTTCCTTCTTTCCATCGCGCACGAAGGTGTGGAAGTTCTTGATGACTTCGGTTGTGAGGGCATGGCTTTCTCCGGATTTGCGATAGCGGTTGTAGCCGGGATCACCGAGGTCGAGAGTTCCATTTTTGTGAGGTGCGGCCTCCCAGCCGGCGCGGTGGCGAACGAGGGATTCTTCCGCGATTTCCTCGAATCCGACACCGCCGATGCGGCTGTGGACTCCAGTGAAGGCGAAGTTGACCACGTCCTCTCCGATGCCGAGGGCTTCGAAGATTTGTGCTCCCTGATAAGAATTGAGGACAGAAATGCCCATTTTGGACATGATCTTGAGCAGGCCTTTTTCCAGAGCCTTCCGGTAGTTCTTCATCGCTTTTTCAGGCGTGATATCACCGAGCTTGCCTTTGATGTCATTGGCCACGACTTGACGGGCGGTGGCGTAGCCGAGGTAAGGGCACACTGCGGTAGCACCGAAGCCAAAGAGACAGGCAATTTGGTGCGTGTCACGAGCTTCACCGGTCTCGAGAACAAGAGAGGCACGGAGTCGTTTTTTACAGCGGTTGAGATGATGGTGGACCGACCCAGTGGCGAGGACGGATGGGATTGGAACGCGCTCGGCAGAAGTGGTGCGATCCGAAAGGATCAGAATTTCCACTCCCTCTTCGACTGCGGATTCCGCCTCTGCACAGATTCGATCAAGGGCGGACTTGAGGCCCGCTTCTCCGTCGGAGGCGGGCCAGGTGATATCAATGACACGGGATTTAAAGCCGTGCTCGGTGCGGTTCTTAATTGCATCAAGCTCCTGCTCGAAGAGGATGGCAGATTCCAGCTGGAGAATCCGAGCATGCTCTGGGGTTTCGGCGAGCATGTTTTGTTCAGGCCCAAGACCTGCCCCCAGAGACATTACAGCCCACTCGCGGATTGGATCGATGGGCGGGTTGGTGACTTGGGCAAAGAGTTGCTTAAAATAGGTGAAGAGGAGGCGTGGGTAGCGTGAGAGTGGCGCCAGTGGGATGTCATCACCCATGGAAAAGACTGCCTCCTGAGCTCCCTTGATCATGGGAGGGAAGACCATGTCGAGATCCTCAGCGGTGACACCTTGAGTGACCTGATGGCGCGAGAGTGTGAGCGCATCGAGATCCTCTGCGGGCACGTGAGCATCGGGGGATATAAAGTCCTTCAATTCAACCCGGTTTTGATCAATCCACTTGCCGTAAGGCTGCTTGGCAGCGAGTTGTTCCTTAAGCTCGCGGTCGTAGAGGATTTCGCCGGTTTTGGTGTTGGCGGACATCATCTGTCCCGGTCCGAGGCGACCACGTCGGACAATTTCCTCGTTTGGCAGAACCACTGCTCCAGATTCTGAGCCGATGTAAAGGAGGCCGCTTTCGGTCAGGGTGAAACGGGAGGGGCGGAGGCCGTTTCGGTCGAGACCGGCGCAAATCTTGGTTCCATCGGTAAAAACGAGACCTGCAGGACCATCCCAAGGCTCGGAGAACGAGCGATTGTAGTTGTAGAAATGTCGGACGGCTTCTGAAATCTCCTGATCGTGCCGATAAGCAGGTGGGACCAACATGCACATCGCGTGCTCGATCTCGCGGCCTGAAAGCGTGAGGAGCTCAAGAGCGTGGTCGAGTGAGGAGGAGTCGGACTCATTGACGCGCATGAGGTCTTTCAAGAATTCAATATCCTTACCCCAGACTTCTGATTCGAAGAATTCCTCGCGGGAAGCCATCCAGTTGCGATTTCCACGGACGGTGTTGATCTCGCCATTGTGGCACATCATACGGAAGGGCTGTCCCAGCGGCCATGCCGGGAAGGTGTTGGTCGAGAAACGCTGGTGGTAGAGTGAAATGCCGGTTTGGAAGTCCGAATCCTGAAGGTCGGAGTAGAAGGCGCGCAAGGTCGCTGGCATTGCCAGTCCTTTGTAGGAGATGAGGCGGCCGGAGAGAGTGGGAATGTAAAAATTGGAAACTTTCTTGAATTCAAGTTCGACTTCCCGACGGACAAGAAAGAGCTGGCGTTCAAAATGATCATTCTCCCAATCGGCGGGCTTGCTGGCAATCAGGTGCTGGATGTTGGGCTGGGTGTCTTGACCGAGCTGACCAAGCTCATCCGGGTTGACCGGAGCCTGGCGCCAGCCAACGAGCGGGATGTTCCGCTTTGCGAGGATGGATTCGGTGAATGATTGAATTTGAGCCGCGGCGGCATCGTCATTTCCAGGAAGAAAAAACACCCCAACGGCCAGATCCTCGACCTTTCCATCAAATCCCAGAGCAGCGGCAGCCTTTCCAAAAAGAGGGCGGGGAATTTGGCAGAGCACGCCTGATCCGTCTCCGGTCTTCATGTCCGCATCGACTGCACCACGATGGGTCATGTTGCAGACCGAGGTGATTGCGTAATCAATGATCTGATAGGACTGTTCTCCTTTGAGATTGGCAATGGCGCCCATTCCGCAGTTGGCGGTTTCGTTGTCCCATTGATGCAGTGTACCAGAGGAGTCAGGAGTGAAGTCAGGATGGTAGATACTCATGTCAGAAAGAGGTTGAAAAAGGGAAGCACCTTTGGTGCCGATGGGGCGCGAAAATAAGCAGGCGCTGGCCAAATTGCCAAGTGCAACCTAAGAGCAGAAGGGTAGTTTTCGGTTCAAAAGGCTGACTTGACCTGCGATCTTACCGCTTTTAAGGAATTTTTCACGTTTTGCTGAATAAAAATGTTCTTTGAGGCCTTACATCTTTTCCGGAATTGTCGACGGGACAAGGCGCAGGGTGATTTCTTACCGGACTTTCTACCGTGATGTGGAGTGGGGCTCGTATCTCTACGCCACTCAAAAAATTCGTGGTGGAGAAGCGATTGATCTCGTAAGCGAGACCAAGGGACCTTTCAGCTGAAGTGGTTAACCGGTGAGGAGTTGGGTAAGATCGTGCTCTAGCTTCTCAATGGTCTCTTGATCGGTCAGCTTCTTTCCATCTCCAGTGCTGACGAAGATGGAATCGAGTGCGGCGCCCTTTTCAGTGCAGATGCGAGAGTGAACAGTTTTCAATCCGTGCAGGTTTACGGTCCGGAAAACATCGTGCAAGAGGCCGATTCGGTCGAGGGCCTGAAGCTCGATCACGGTGAAATGAGGGTCCAAATCGTTGCTGATCCAAGCCCGGGTTGGAAATGAGACAACTTGCTCGGTTTCCGGATTGAGGAAGTTGACCTTTTTCTTGAGATACTTTTTTGGTTGGTAGTTTTCCTCTTCGTTGATGGTGTAGAGGGTTTTCACGACGGCCTTTTGTTTTTCCCGGGATTCGAGAGCCTTGTAGTCTTCGGTGCAGACTCTGAGGAGGTCGAGCACAACTCCATCGGGCCGGGTGTAGACATCGGCCGAGAGAATATTGAGCTGGTGAGAGGCGAGGGTGCAGCAGATTTTTTCGAGTAGGAGAGGCGTGTCGTGCGAGGCGATGATGAGTTCAGTGTAGCCAAACTTGGGTCGTTCAATCCACTGGACGGCGCACTCGAAGGGGGTGCTTGGGCGACGTTTGCGGCGATCGATGTATTGCCAAAGGGCAACGATGTGTTTGTTAATGCTGCGCTTGCTTCGAAAGCGGAAATAGCGCTTGGGCATGAGCTTGAAATGCTCCTCGAAGGTCTCATGATACTTCTCCTTGAGGGAGTTTTTGACCTCATTGTGGACTTCGTTGAATTCGTCCGGGTCTTCGAGTTTTCCGGCCGTCTTTCCCTCGGTGAGGTAGGTGCGTGTGTTTCGATAGAGTTGAAGAATGAGAGTTTCCTTCCAAGGGGACCAGGCTTCTTCATTGGTGCCGTTTGAATCGGCAAAGGTGAAGAGGAGGAGGGTGTTGAGACGATGGCGATCGCGCATCAGTCCTGCGAACTCGGCAATGACCTCCGGATCGTCGATATTTTTTTTAGTCGCAAAGCGCCAAAGGGTGAGATGGTGGTCGACGAGAAACATAATCAACGAACGGCGACCACCCGTGATCTGCAGGCGTTTGCAGAGACGCGAGGCGAGCATGGCCGAACCATCAATGTGTTCCCGCACGTTTTCCGCTCGTCCGGTATCGTGAAGGATGAGGGCAGTGTAGAGAGCGTAGGAGTCCGGGTGCTTGAGGAAGATGTCGCGATAGATAGAGAGTTTGGGATCCTCGCTGTCGAAGACACGATCCAGTTGCTCGATACAGCGGAGGGTGTGCTCGTCAGCAGTGTAGCGGTGAAAGAACTCGTGCTGGACTAGGCAATCGAGCGCTCCAAATTCTGGAAGATATCGACCCAGCACTCCACAGCGGTGCATTAGGCGTAAAGTGCGAGCGGCTTGTCCCTTGTGCTCGAGGATTTCCCGAAAGGCTTCGCGGTTTTCGCGCTTGATTCGAAAAGCGCGGTCGATCAGATGCCAGTGTGCCTTGATGAGTTTACGCAGAGATGGGGAGGGTGGAGCTTGGTGCTTTTGAGAGTAAACAAAAAGCCGAATAAGGCGGTTGGGGTTTTCTTCGAAGATCTCTTTTCGGCGGGCGGAAAGGCGTCCGTTACGGATGGTGTAGTCGTCCAGTTTGATGACTTTAGCTTTCTTCTTTCCGAATGGTAAGAGCCGGAACCCGGTGGGTTCATCTGCATGTTGGAGCTCGAAAATTTCAAAGATGGACTTTGTGTGATTGTGGATGTTGCGCGCGTGTCGGTAGTAGTCGCGCATGAAGGATTCAATGCGGCGAAGAATTGAAGATTCCGGATAGCCGAATTCATCAGCCAGCACTCCTTGGTATCGAAGCGTAAGGATGTCGTTTCCTTTATCGTGATAATGCAGGGCATTTCGAACGCGGTGCATGAAATAGAGGGCGTCCTTGAGGTCTCGTCGCGCGAGGCGAGTGAGGATCTTCTTCTTGACGAGCTCGGTCATTGAACGAGTGTCAGCTTCGGAGTCGATTATCCAGTCGAGATTGTGAAGATCCCGCAGGGTTCCGGGGCTCTCCTTGATGTTGGGCTCTTGCAGGAAAACAGTATAAGACCATTTTTCGTGGCGCGTTTGAATGTCGAGGCGGCGTTCTTTAAAGAATGCTTCCTGATCTTTCTCGATGCATTCCTTTCGAAAGCGTGCCTGAAAGTTCTCGAAGAGGGGTTCATTTCCCGCGAGAAAGCGTGCGTCGAGCATAGTGGTGCGTGAATTGGGCTCGGTTTTTGCTTCCTTGATGCACTCGGCAATATTGCGGGTAGAGGGAAGGAATTTGAATCCCAGATCCCAGATGATCATTTGAATGGTCTGGATGAGCTTGGCATCAGATTTGCTGATTTTTTGAGCAGAAACCTCGCAAAGGAAAAGAATGTCGACATCCGAGCCGGGGTTCATTGTGCCGCGACCGTTTCCGCCATTGGCAACAAGGGCGATGGTGGGTTTTTTGGAGGGAGCAAACGTCTCGTAGAGTCCTCGTAAAAGCTCATCGACCATGGCCGAGCGATTCTGTGCGTTTTTGAGGCCGGATTCGCCGCTGAGGTGGTTTCGATGCAGTGTGTCGTTTGCAGTGTCGATTTTGGCCTTTAAGAGGTTCAGGCGATTGGCGGGATCGAGAGATTTGAGCGCAGCGGGGTCGAGATCAAGGAGCACATCCCAAACAAAGCAGATGGTGGGCCGATGTCGATTCTCAAGAGATTTCCTCAATCGATGAGCTTAACTCTGAGGGCCGCGATCGTTCCGGCATCGATGATGAAGAAGGATGGATCGGTGGAGAGTTTTCCGTAGTAGATGTCTCTGTTAATACGGGAGAAGATGAGCTTTTCGTTTCTAAGGCCGATAACTTCTCCGTCGTCATTGATGTCTTCCACGATCACTGAGAAGGAGAAGTCTGGGCTGGAAAGTCGCAGCGCCGCGTTGTCATCGAGAGGGCCGAGCCAGGTGCTGACTCGGACTTCAGTGAGTTTTTCGAGAAGGCGATTAGCGCGGTTTTTATTGAGCGTAGCGGTGACATCCAGCCCATCGAGACGGGCCTTCCATTCTTGCTTGAAGAAATGGTAACTCAGCTGAAGTGGGGCTTGGTTTTGCTCCTGAATGACGAGGCCTCTGATCTCAAAAGGACTGAGGTTCCAGAGTTTGGTTGCCCGCCATTTGAAGTCCCGCATGGGCATTTTGTTGAGAGCGGAAACATTGACTTCCGCGACGCGTGGGGTGCCGTCCCTGTTTGCATAATAGTGCTGTTTTTTAGCCGTGCCGAAATCCACCAAGATCATGCCTTGGTCCGTTCGGAAACGCTTCTTGATCGGGTGGTCGAGGCCGAAGAGACGAAGGTCGTATCGCGGTGGAATCGCCGGGATGGGGCTGTTTATGATGATGTCGAGTTCTGGAGAGGGACGCCCGTTCGTGAGGGCCTGGTATGCCGCTTCAGAGACTTCCAAAATGCGTCCGGTTTTGAGATTTCGCGCGTAGAAATGGTCACGAGGTGCTGAACCGAGAGAAAAATTGATCAAGCTGTCATCATTCAATTTGAGCGTAATTTTGCGGAGAGGCTGATCGAGGCCATAGAGTTTGAGGTCGGCGGCGGCGTCATCGCTGAACTCCTTGACTTCATCGAGGAAGAGCGCTTCGAAAAGTCCTTTGACTTGCCCTTCGTTGGCTAGGCCCTGGTGTTCGCCGATGGTGGCATGCCAGCGCTTGGCGCGCTCATGAGGATCCCATTTAAGGCTGATGTTGAGTTTTCGCCCGACATCATCAGCGACCCGGACTTCCGCAATTTGAGTAACCTGCAGTGAGGTGACCGTGCGACTTCGAAGATCGTTCACATTGGTTGGGAGTTGGGCGAGTTCCTCTCGGTTGAGTTTCAGGATGGCAGAGCGTTTTTGTTTAGGGCCATAGGAGACGACTGCTGAAACCACGGCATCATTTTCGTTTTCCGGAGGGTAAATGTGAACCGATGTAGGACTGGAGATCGAACCATCAGGTAAAAGAAATTTGAGGCTGATGGTTTGTGCGAGATTCTCTGGAAGGGGTTCAGCAAGTGCTTCGCTGGACTCGTCAAGAACAGCAACTGCTTTGAGTTGCGCGAGTTGCGCGATGAGTGATTGGATTGCCTTCGCATTGGCCGCGAGGTCAAAGGGCTTGTTCAGCCGCCATTTGCTTTTGGGGCCGATGGAATCGCGGGTGAGCACGATTTCTGAATTTTGGTCGCGCAGACTGATTTCGGCAGCGAACTGGGGTGGGCGGTAAAAAACGCTGTGATTGCGCAAAAGCCTGAGTTCGTCTTGAAATAGGGATCGTATTGGAATTCGACGTAGAGCGGGATTGATGCGGTCACCGCAGACGTAAAGGAAGTCGCGCCGATTGTCTTCGGCAGGCCAGATGACTACGGTGGGGAAGCTGCTTTTCCCAAGGGCTTCGTCTCCCACACTTCTGGGTCCGGTTTTTTCGTCCTCCACTACAGTGCGCCAAGCGGTGTAGCGGCCGATGTTATAATGACAAAGAGGCTTGCCGCCTGTGTCGTAAAGTTGAACTTCAATTTTGGAACTGCGGAGTCCAAACTCGGCCAAGTCGTCCACTTCATCGACCTCGATCACATTCTCAATCACAAGCTTGCTGGAAAATTCGATAATCGATTGCACGAGCGAAGGTTCGGCGAAGTCTTCCCACGGCGCTTCGGTGATCCATGAGCCTCCGCGCTTCTTGACTACGGCCTGGGTCCCATCCGAGTTAAGGATTTCGATTCGACCCACATCTCGTGGGTTAAATTCGTAAATCTGATCACCTTCGCCAAGGGCTGTAGCTCCGAAGATGCGATCGAGATTTCCGGCTTGTTTTTGCATGAGCACCAGAGTGCCAAGCCCGAAGGCAATGATGGCAAGAAGGATGGAAGGGAGGAGTCGCATGGTGGGTTAGGCACGACGGGTATTCCAAACGAAAAGAGCGATGATCAGAAAGGCAATGGGAATGAAGAAGACCACGATGTTTTGGAGCCAACCAGCCTCCGCGGGGATAAGGCTGAGCTTGCGGCGGTCTAGTCCGCGTGGACCAATTCCCATTAACTCCTCTCGGCCAAGAAGCCAGTGGGTGGTGTTTTTGAGAAAGTCGAGTTGTTCGTTTCCAATGCGGTCGGGATGGAGGAAATCTGCGGTGGAGAGGATGACCATTTTGGCGATGCCGTTGTCCTCACGATCGATGTTGGTATTTCCGCGTGTCACCGCTGCTCCAAGAAAGAGGGGGCCGGGTTGATCAGAGGAATCGTCAAAGGATGGATCCGGCTCTTTGTAGTCGACTTCACCCCAGTATCCCGGGGCAGTTTCAATCACGGCAAAAGGACTGATTCCTTGGGACTCCAAATCTTCGGCGCCTTCCCGGACCTCGAGGCTGGAGATGCGACCTTCGAAGCGGCTCGACTTTCCTTCAAGACTGACGGTGACGCTGTTGACACGAGTTCCAGGAGAAAAGAGCGCTTGAACTTGAGTTTGGGTGCGTCCGTTTTCCACTTTGAGAACCCGATCGTTTCGAGGGGTGACTCCGTGTTGCCGAAGAAAGGCGCGCAGGTTGACCAGGCGGGATGAAGGCTCGAGGGCTATGAGCAATGAGGAGCCATTGCGGCGCCAGTATTCCTCGAAGATATTGAGTTCCTTCTCGTTAAAATCATATTGAGGGGCTGCCAGTACGACTCCTTCGGCATTTTCCGGAATAGAATCGATTTCAGAGATTCGGATCGGGGCAAGAATGACATTCAGATGGCCCATCGTTTCGCTGAGCATCTGGGAAGGGGAAAAGCCGCCTCCGACATCGAGATCGGTCTTATCGGAAATGAGATACATCACACGTGGGCGGCCTTCGATAGCTGATTGAAGAAAGGAAGTGAGCATTTCTTCGTCTCGATAGCCGATCACCCGCCGCTGTTTTTTGTCATCACTGCGCTTCACAAGCATATCTTGCACCTTGATGTATCTCAGTCCCGCATTGATCGCTTGAACGCTAGTATTGTTCGGGTTCCCCTTGGTCCGGAGGGCACGGGCGTCGATGATGAAAAGGTCGTCGCTAAAAAGGTGATCGTTGAGGAGGTCGCTGTAGTTGTTGGCGACCTCGAGGGCTCGGTCTTGATCACGAATGGGGTCGAGATAATCGACCTCAAGCTTTCCTTGAGCGAGGTTTTCATATTCCTCGACCAAGGTGCGGAGACGGACGTAATGGGGAGAGCTTTTCCTCAATGCGGCGATGATTTTAACGGGGGTTTTTCGGTCTTGAAGTGCTGATGATTCGAGGAGCTTCATCGTTTGCTCTGACACCGTGAATTTCCCATCGCGGGTGAGATCTTCCCGGGTATGGTAAATCATTCCCAAATAGAAGGCGCAAGCCAGAATAGCGATCGAAAAGCCTAGCTGGAGAAAGACGCGGGTGCGGGTTCCCAGACGGTTCACCTCCTGTGGAGGTGGGGCCATTTCTGAAATGACAGTTTTTGGGTCGTCGGTCATGGATTTCAGGGTTTCCAGCGGCGGTAGTCCAACACGTGGTGGGTGATGAAGAGAACGAAGCCGGTCGTGGTCAGGTAATACACGAAGGCTCGGGAATCGATGAGGCCTTGGCTGAAGCTGAGTAGGTGCTGGCTGGAAGAGATGAAGTTGAAGAAGGAGGCAGAGGGGATTTGGTCACCATATATGGCAGTAACCAGACCGAGCAGAAAGTGGATGAAGAGAAATCCTGCGGCGATGATTCCGGCGATTATTTGACTCGCGGTAAGAGAGGATGCGAGGCATCCGATCGCGGTGAAAAGCGCGCCCATCAGAGTTAAAATCAAAAGTGCTCCGGTCACCTCCCCGGGAGCGAAAGGCGGCTGGACATCGGTCAGCATACCGAAGAGTTGGAAGTGAAACCAGGTGGGAATCTGGGTCACAAGAAAGGTGAGGTAAGCAGCCGAAAACTTTGAAAGGACCACTTGCCACGTTTTTACCGGGGCGGTCATCAGCCCTTCGATGGTCCCCGAGCGGGTCTCTTCCGAAAAGAGCCGCATGGTGAGAACAGGGAATAGGAAAAGGAAGTAGAACCAGAACGTCGAGTTTTCGAAAGTCACATGGACGAAGCTTTTTCCAATCGCGCTGTCGGAGAATGCCTTGAGAGTGGTGGAGATCAGGAGCCCTTGCATGAGGGCAGCAAAGCCGCAGATGAGCCAGCCGAAAGGAGAAAGGAAGTAGGCCTTGAGCTCCTTAAAGAAGAGGATTCGAAAAATACGCATGATGATCAGTCCTTTCTTGTGAGCTCAACGAAGACCTCTTCGAGGTTGGCACTGCGCCGAGCGAGTGATCTCAGTTCCCATTGTTTTTCCGCGGCAAGTTTGGCGATGCGTACCCGTGAATCGGTGTTTGGAGCAACATAGACAGAGAAGCGGGTCCAGCCGTCTTGTAGCGGCTCACTGGTCACCTTGGTGACATTGGTGAGTGTCGGAAGAATCGTTTCGCCAACTTCGGGCGCGATCTTGAGCTCTACGCTCACTCGTCCAGCCCGCCGCATGGATTTGACAAGATTCTCAGGGCTGTCAGCGGCGCGGACATGTCCTTCATCGATGATGACGACCTTATTGCAGGTCATTTCCACTTCACTCAGGATGTGGGTTGAGAGGAGGATGGTGTGTTCCTCACCGAGGCGTTGAATGAGGCGACGAATCGAGCGAATTTGGTTAGGGTCAAGTCCGTTGGTAGGTTCATCAAGAATGAGAAGCTCGGGCTCATGGATGAGCGCATCTGCCAGTCCGACGCGTTGTCGATACCCCTTGGAAAGCGTTTTGATCATCTTCCGCCGCACATGAGTCAGACCGCAGGTCTCCATGACTCCACCGAGGCGTGCTCTCAAGCGACCTCCCGCAAGTCCACGGAGTGCTCCGCGGAATTTGAGATATTCTTTCACCCTCATATCTGTGTAGAGAGGAACGTTTTCCGGCATGTAACCGATTTTTTTTCGAACCTCGAGTGATTCGCGAAAAATATCAAAGCCAGCAATTCTGCCGGCGCCCGCTGTCGGCGGCAGATATCCGGTCAGCATTTTGAGTGTGGTTGACTTTCCGGCCCCGTTGGGACCCAGAAAGCCCACAACCTCTCCCTGTTGGACTTCGAAGGAAATGCCGTCCACGGCTGTGTTGCGGCCGTAGCGTTTGGTGAGATTTACAATCTCGATCATATCTGCGAAAAAATGAGGTGGGATCGGGTGTTGTGCGGTTGACTCGCGGAGGTGTGCGAATTAACTAACGGCATCGTTCCTGCTGTCCAAGCTAGAAACGTCACACCCCTTTCTATTTTTTTTATGCCTTCGCATATTTCGCCTCGTTTGAATGCGGCTCTTCTCGACGAAAAATTCGCTCAATGGAGTGATGATCCTCAATCTGTCGAAGATGTTTGGGCCTCGTTTTTCGAGGGGTTTGAACTCGGCTCTACCCAGCCCAAGAAGATTGGTGGTCTTGTGGCGGAATCCACTAGTGATCAGCCGCTTTCCGAGGAGCAGCTCTCATTTCGAGGGAAGGTGGTGAGTCTGGTTTACAACTATCGAACCCTCGGCCACACTCAGGCGCTTATCAACCCGCTGGCAGAAAAACCGGAGGTGAATCCGAGGCTCCAGCCCGGGTCCTTTGGTCTCCGGGAGGAGGATCTCGATCGTGAAGCGCGAACGGCTTTCTTTCGAAGCGGAGAACCGGTGAAGCTCAGAAATCTCATCGAAGAGCTTAAAAAAACGTATTCAGGCTTAATCGGGTTCGAATTTATGCACATCCACGAGACGGAAGTGCGTCACTGGATACGCCAGCGGATTGAAAATCGAAACGCGCGACCGGATCTTTCTGCCCAAGACAAAAAGAAAGCTCTTCACTGGCTCTTGGAGGGGGAACTTTTCGAGAGTTTTCTGGGTAAAAAATTTCTTGGGGAGAAACGCTTCTCGCTCGAAGGAGGCGAGGGTTTGCTCGTGTTGCTGAACCGAATGCTTGAGGACTGTCCGACACAGGGAGTGAAAGAAATCGAGATGGGGATGGCTCATCGCGGTCGTCTCAACGTTCTCGCCCACTTTGTGAAGAAGTCTCTTGCGACGCTTCTCTACGAGTTTACACCCAATTACGTGCCTGATCTGGTGGCAGGGGATGGGGATGTGAAATATCATCTCGGTTATGAGAAAGTGCGGGAGCTGCCGGATGGTGAAGTGCGGGTCAGTCTTGCGGCCAATCCCAGTCATCTGGAAGCGGTAAATCCGGTGGTAGAAGGAAAGGCGCGTGCGCGGCAGCGCCTCATTGGGGATGATGGGGTTGAGACGGACCGGAAGGTTGTTCTTCCGATTCTGATCCACGGTGACGCGGCCTTCGCAGGTCAGGGCCCAGTGGCGGAATGCTTGAATTTATCGCAACTTGAAGGCTATCGCACTGGCGGGACGATTCACGTCATTGTTAATAACCAGATTGGCTTCACGACCATGCCGGAGGATGCTCGTTCTTCGGCTTACGCGACTGATGTGGCGAAAATGATCGATGCTCCTATTCTCCATGTGAACGGCGAACGCCCCGAGGAGCTTTTTTGGGCGGCTCAATTTGCTCTCGATTTCCGTCAGAAGTGGGGGCGAGATATTGTGATCGACATGCTCTGCTATCGTCGTCAAGGGCACAACGAAACCGATCAAGCGGCTTTCACCCAGCCCCAGATTTATCGCCAAATCACCGGAAGAAAGACCGCCGGGCAGCGCTACCGAGCTGAGCTCGAGGAAACCGGGGTGATCTCGAATGCGGAAGGGCAAGCGATTCGGGATGGTATCTGGGATGAACTTGAAAGGGGGCTCGCCAGCATGCGCCAACGTGAAAAAGAGGGGGATGTCACTGTTTTCACCGGTTCTACCGCTGAGCCTCAACCTCCTTTTTCCTTTGACTCCGTCACGACCGGGATCGACTTGGAGCAATTTCAACACATTGGAAAAACGCTGACCACGATTCCCGATGACTTTTCCCTCCATCCGACTCTCGCCAAGCGCTTTTTGCCACGCCGCATGGAAGCGCTGGAGAACGCTGGTCCTTTTGACTGGGCCTTTGCCGAGTCCTTGGCTTTTGGGTCATTGCTGATGGACGGCTATCCGGTGCGCCTTTCCGGCCAAGATTGTCGTCGGGGAACTTTTTCCCACCGGCACGCCGTATTTTACGACTACGAGACACGCGAGCGCTTTATTCCACTGCGAACCCTCAGCGAGGAGCAAGAGCGCTTCTGTGTTTATAACTCCTTGCTCTCTGAGGCTGCGGTTCTGGGTTTTGATTATGGATACTCCCTGGGATGCCCTCATATGCTCATCCTTTGGGAGGCTCAGTTTGGCGACTTTGCCAATGGAGCGCAGGTGATCATCGATCAGTTCATCTCCTCGGCGGAGTCCAAATGGCAGACGCCGTCCTCTCTGGTGATGCTCCTGCCCCATGGCTACGAAGGAATGGGGCCTGAGCACTCGAGCGCTCGTCTTGAGCGATTTCTCCAGCTCTGCGCGGAAAAAAACATGATTGTGGGGAATTTCACCACGCCAGCTCAATATTTCCATGCTCTCCGGCGCCAAAAACTCTCTCCTGTTCGAAAGCCGCTAGTTGTAATGACACCCAAGAGTCTTTTGACAAATCCCGAGGCGGTATCCCATCTCGAGGATTTTCTCGATGAAACCTCTTTCCAGGAAATCCTGCCAGATCACTTTGAATTCAAAAAGCCAGAGCGAGTCAGTCGGATTATCTTCTGCAGCGGAAAGGTCTACTACGATCTTCTTGCTTACCGGGAAGAGAATAAGATCAAGGATGCGGCCATTGTTCGAGTAGAACAGCTTTATCCGCTCAATCGGGAGGCCATCAGAATGGCAATCAGTCCGTTCTCTTCAGCCAAGAAGTTCATTTGGTGTCAGGAGGAGCCCAAGAACATGGGAGCTTGGTCATTTGTTGAGCCTCGTCTGGAGAAAATCCTCCAAACCCGTGTTCGCTTCGCTGGTCGTGAACGTGCTTCCAGTCCTTCCACTGGCTCGAAAGCAGTGCATAAGCGCGAGCAAAAAATGCTCGTCGAGAGCGCCTTTTCCGTCTGATTCACAACTTATTCACACTTTTCTAACCCTCATCATGTCTCACGAAATCAAAATTCCGCCTGTCGGTGAATCCGTCACCTCTGCTTTGGTCGCCGAGTGGCATCAAGCCGAGGGAGGCTCCGTTCTGAAAGGTGACCCTCTTGTGACTCTTGAAACCGATAAAGTTTCGACAGAATTGGAAGCCGAGGTGTCAGGGACACTTTCGATTACTGTTCAGACTGGGGAAGAGGTTGCAATTGGCACGGTGATCGGTGCGATTGCCGAGGGTGCAGTTTCAGAACTTGCTGAATCTCGAGCACCAATATCCGAGGATTCTTCACAAGTTGTTCACAATCGAGAGGCGGAGCCTTCAGGTGAGGTTATTCACATCACGGTGCCGGCAGCAGGGGAGTCGATCACCTCGGCGACGGTTGCAGCATGGAGTGTTCAAGACGGCGCGTTTGTAAACAAGGGAGATGTGCTTGTTATTTTGGATACCGATAAAGTGTCTTCTGAACTCGAGGCTGAAGCCTCAGGCGTTATCTCCATCGAGATCGCAGAGGGGAACGAGGTGGAAATTGGTGCCCAATTGGGTTCAATTGCGGTTTCCGAATCAGCCCCGGCTCCCAGTAGCCCCCCCCATAATCAGTCTCAAGAGGGAAATAAAACTCAAGATGAGGACTCTAATTCTGATCAGGCACCCAAAACAGCTCCGGCAGTTGAATCTGATGATTCCCGTGTGACTCGCAAAAAGATGTCGCCATTGCGGCGCAAAATTGCTCAGCACCTCGTCAATGCCCAGCAAACGGCAGCGATTCTTTCGACTTTTAACGAGGTCGATATGTCGGCCATTATGGCGCTGCGCAAGCAGGTCCAACAAGATTTCATCGCCAAGTATGGGGTCAAACTCGGGTTCATGTCTTTTTTCGTGAAGGCGACTGTTCAGGCGCTTAGGGAGGTTCCCTCGATCAACGCCCGAATCGAGAATACCGATATTATTGAGAATCACTTTTTTGATGTCGGGGTCGCGATCGGAACAGATAAAGGGCTCGTTGTGCCCGTTTTACGGGATTGTGAAAAGAAGAGCTTCGCGCAGATCGAACAAGACATCATTGACTACGCGATGAAGGCCCGTGACGGAAAGATCGAGTTTGCAGACCTCTCTGGCGGGGTGTTTACGATCTCAAACGGAGGAGTTTATGGTTCACTCCTGAGCACTCCGATTCTCAATCCCCCACAAAGCGGCATTCTGGGGATGCATACGATCCAGCAGCGTCCGGTTGCGGTTGGTGGTGAAGTGGTGATCCGTCCTATGATGTATCTTGCGCTCAGTTACGATCATCGGCTGGTTGATGGAAAAGATGCGGTCACTTTCCTGCTTAAAATTAAGGAGGGGATTGAGAATCCCCATCGTCTGATGCTGGAAATGTGAATCACTTAAGGTTTTAGCCCGGCTTGGCTTCTCCTGAGGTTCGGTGAGTGAATGCGATTGGCACAAGTGAAGGTGGTGATCATTACAAGGATTCTTGGGGTGTAGTTTTTCCTAAAGCAGTGTAAAGGAGGGTGTTAAATTTAATTTTCACGCAAAAACCATGAATTGTAATTTTTGTGAACAACTGAATTCTCAGTCCGCCCATTGAAAGACCCGGACGTAGTCGATCATCATTGTCTGTGGGAGTTGGGAAGACTTCATGTTATCAGGGTTTTGATCGGTTCCTTCGAAGAAATTGCCACCGCCAACCGCGAGGTTCATAATGAGGTGGAATTTTTGGTTAAAGGGTGCGGTGGGGCTGTCTTTTGCTGCTCCGCTCCACCAATCTTCTTTTTTGATGGTTTGCCACTGCTTTCCGTCGACGTACCACCGGATCTCGTCCTTTTCCCATTCAACAGTGTAGGTGTGGAAATCCTCATGAGCTTTTTTGCCGGGGAAGGTGTATGTTTTGCCCTTGTGGACGTTGTTGGGCCAGTTGTCGCCAAAATGGAGGGTGCCAAAGGTCATGTGGGTGTCGTAGCCCCGGGATTCCATGATATCGATCTCCCCGCAGGCGGCCCAGGTTCCGTAGTTCGAATGGGTGGGGAGCATCCAGATTGCGGGCCAAATGCCTTCACCATTCGGGAGTTTAGCTCGCACCTCAAATTTTCCATACTTCCATTCGCCACGATTCAGAGAGCGGATCCGGGCAGAGGTGTAAGGCTGGGTTTTGCCGTCGACCGTGGTGTGGGGATCGCGATAGGCGCGAAGGTGGAGTTTTCCGTCTTTGACAAAGGAATATTTTGGGTCGGTGGAGTAGAATTGGCGCTCGTTGTTGCCGCCACCGTAACCGTTTTCTTCGTGCGACCACTTGGTCATATCGAGTGTTTTACCGTTGAACTCGTCGGCCCAGATCGGAACCCATTGTTTCCGGAGTCGCGTGATGCGAAATTGGGAATCGGGAGCTTGTGGGAGCGTTTGGGTGTTTTTCTGACCGGTTCCTTTGATCGGCGTTCCTGCAGGCTTCCACGTTCCGTCTTGAGAGGTTTCGATTTGGTAAAAGTGGCCTTCCTCAGTGGTGAAGGTTACCTGTGCCGCTGGTTTGATTTCCGGAGTGATTTCCTGAGCGGTGAGGGCAAATGGAAGGCCGGAGCTGAGAAAGAGGGGAGTTAAATAGTGTAATTTCATGCAATGAATGTACGGCATTTGAAAGACGGCGCAAGAATTGGAACCGCGATTTGGGGAATTGACTCTAACCACTCATACAAATCTTGTCTAGAAAGGGAGTGGTGCCTTGTTCAGTGGTCGGAACTCTGTCATCGAAAGGGGGTGATAGATGCGCTCGAGTTTTCCACTGGGGGGGAAGGTGGTGAGATTTCTCCCGAATCTCTGGAGAAGCTGAACCGCTTGATGGAAGAAGGACCGGGTGAGGAGGCGAGCGAGGAGGAGATTGCTGCTTTTATGAAAAAGGCCATGGCGATTGAAGGGGCGCCTGAATTAATCGCGCAGTTCGAAGAGCAGTTGAGAAGCGGAGTGCTTTCGGATATGCTGAAAGTAGAGGCAGAGAACGAGCCTTTTGCTCAGTTGAAAAGTCCACTGCGCGTGATCTATCGAGTGGGGGAAGTTCGATTGAGTCTACCCTCGGATGCCAGCTTCTTCGAGCTTCATGCGGCTTTGACCGAAGCCCTGAGTCTCGATGGGAAGGAGGATCACCGTTTTGAACTTCGGGAAGGAGGGGAGGTGGAGGTCGTTTTTGGTTCCGGAGCAGGACAGTATCCTGAGCGGGAACATTTGGTGAGCGATATGATCGAGGCTGGAGTGACTGATTTTTACTACCTGCATGGGGATGAGTATTTTGTGGTGATTGAAGATCTTGTGGCAGCAGGATTCAAAGGGACGTCGCTTGCGATGACGCCTCACTTGCATGACGAGAGCTGAGCTGGGTGTCTATTTCTTCAGTCTGGCAGGAGAGTATTACGAGCGATAGGGAAAGCGGGATCGAGGGGCGCGGTAATGGTGGTGTTTTTTCCGGTGATCGGGTGGGGAAATTTAATCTCGGAAGCTTGCAGGAGCATGCGGGTTTCAATGTTCAACAAGGCTGAGGTCTCATCGCACCGTTCGATGCCAGCGTAGCGGTAGTCACCCACAATCGGGTGTCCACAATCCAAGAGGTGGCGTCGGATCTGGTGGAAGCGTCCGGTCTTGGGGCGGGCTTCGATCAAGCTGAAGTCTTCCCCAAGGCTTTCGATTTTGGTGAATTCCGTGATCGCGGATTTGCTCGGGGAGTCTTCGGTCTTGCGCAACGAAGTTTCACAAATCCACTTTTGTAAGGATGGTATCCCAAAGACAAGAGCGAGATACTTTTTAGAAACTTGCTGCTTCTCAAAAGACTGGCGGAGGGATTTGGCGGCGCTCTTGCAAAGCCCGAAGAGAAGAACTCCAGTAGTTGGCCGGTCGAGGCGGTGGATGGTTTCGACCGGTTGTCCAAGTTGGTCGCGGAGGATTTTCATCGTGACCTCGTCATCCGGTTTGGGATGGTCGGCAGGATGGACGAGCTGGCCGGCGGGTTTGTCGACGGCCACGATCCACTCGTCTTGGTAGAGGATGTTGAGCGACATTTTTAGCGCTTGCGGGTGCGTCCGGTTTTACGGCGGGGTCCTTTGTTTTTGAGCTTGGGCTTTTTATGCTGCAGCGGTTTGGATCCTGTTTTGTTGGCGCCTTGTCCCTTGCGGTGCGCGGCTTTGAGTTTTCGAGGCTGATCGTCGTAGGAAAATTGAGCTGCTTGTTTTCGTTCCAATGAAATGCCAGCGAGCTCTTCCAGGCGATCGAGGTTCTTGCGGTCGTTCTGGGTCACGAAAGTCGTGACCTCAACAGAGCACTTCTCTACCCGGTCCAGATAATCCCGGTCGAGCTCGGGGAAGTCGTATTGAATTATCCGCTCTACCTCTGAAAGGTCGGTATCGCGAAGGACGGCTTCGGTGGCCAGGAGGACATGGGTGCTGCCATTCTTGAGTTCCTGAAGTGCGCGCTCCCTCAGTTCAGGCTTTTTGCTGCCGGAAATGGATTCGGCTCTGATTCCGGAGTGCTTCAGTTCGGTGGTGAGAAAGTGAAGCTCATCGCGGTTTCGGAGGAAGACGATCGTGCTTTTCCAGTCATCCTGATGGCTCAGGAGGTGGAGCAGGAGGTCAGCTTTTTGGTGGGCGTAGACCTCGTAGATGGATTGGAAAGCGGGTGGCATGAGTTTCTGGAAAGATCCCTGAGAAAGGGGGCTTGTATTTTAGTTCTCTACAAGTCTCCTCGCGCGATTGCATACTGCTTTCCGCAGCGGGGGCATTGCACGATGATGGCGTCCTGATCGCCGAACAGTTCATCAGGTCTGTCCTTCCAGGCGGCGAGGGTGGGCATGATTTTTTCGAGATTGCACCCGCAGTGGAAGCGGAACTTCCGGGTCTCGAGAATCTTGTGCGGAAGCTCTTCGGTGATCTTGGCGACTGATTCCGCAGTCAGTTCTTCGAACCATTCCTCATCAAAGTCCGGTTGTGCGGCGACGAGGGCGTAGCGATCTCCATTCAGTCGAAAGGCTTTGCCGGGACGTTGTTCGGATTGACCGTAGAATTGCTCGATCCATTTGAGGGGCTCTTTGCCATCAACTTCAATGGTGGAAGTGCGGGGCTGGCCGCCGGGAACGAGGGTTTGAGAGTAGAGGAAATTCCGATCTGGCTCGCGCACGTCCTTGGTGAAGAGTCGTCCGGTGATGGATTCACGGGTCGAATTTCCGGTGGCGAAAAAGTTGGCCCGTGGAGCTCTGAGATTGGCTGTCCAAGCAATGGTTTCGGCCCATGGACGTGCCGTTAGGTGAAGCGTAAGCCCTGCCATGAAGTCCTTGAGGGTGCTGTCGAGCGACTCGGTGTGCTTTTCCTTGATGTCCATGAGGTGGACGTAGTAGTCCGTGAAAATCGGCGCGAAATCTGCGGTCAGTAGGAGGCAGTTCTTCTCGCGGACGAAAATAGACTCGACCTTGGTGAATTCTTCAACGGCTTGCTGTTCCATCAATCGAAAGGGGACTTGAGGGGGGGAGAGGTCCTTCAGAACCAGTGGTTTGTCAATGACAGGCGCCTCTTAAAAAAGCTTTAAACAATCGCTTGAAAAATCCCAAGCCTGATTTAAACAAATGTTTAAACTTCATGATTGCCACTAGTCAGGAGGCCGCAGGCACTAAAAAAGCACTTCTCGAATCGGCAACCGTACTTTTCGCGGAACGGGGTTTTGATTGTGTTTCGCTGCGTGAAATCACCAGCAGCGCCGGAGCTAATGTTGCTTCGGTGAAATATCATTTTGGCTCGAAGGAAGCGCTGATCGATGCGGTGGTGCTGGAACTGGTGGCGCCAATCAATACAGAGAGGCTGGCCCGTCTGTCTGCGCTCAAGGAAACGGGCACTCCCGGTGTTCGAGCGCTCTTGCGGGCGTTTCATGAGCCATTGCTTTCCCAGTTTTCGCAAAGCGAGCTCAGTGAGCGGCTCTTCTGTAAATTGATGGGGCGACTTGTGGGCGAGCGACCCTATCATTTTCCGCCACAAATCATGGCGCAATTTCGTCAGGTTGCGAAAGGGTTTGTTCCTGCCTTTCGGGAGGCGATTCCGCACCTCACTCTGAAGGATGTCTTCTGGAATATTCATTTTTCCTTTGGGGTGGTTTCGCACAGCTTGATGCATGGAGAGTTGTTAAGTGAGATTTCCGAGGGCTCGGTCAAGCGGGAGAAAATGGAGGCGCTCATGGAACGGATGATCGATTTTTGCGAAGCGGGTTTTAAAAGAACGAAGGGAGGGAGGAGATGAAAGCCCTGTGGTTGCTTGCTTTTCTTCTGGTGGGTTGCACGGCCTACTCGCCGCCCTCGCGGATGAGTGTCTTGGGGAACGATACGCCTGGCCGGTGGTCGGCCACCCCAGAAGCTCGCGCTGGAATCGATACCAACTGGGTGCGCCGAATTGGTGGCGCACGCGGAGAGTCCTTGGTCGATGAGGCACTCTCGTCTAATCCCGATATGCGGGTGGCCGCGGAGCGCGTGAAACGTGCCGTGGCGGCATCGCGCACGGCAGGTACTGCGCTGAACCCGATGGTTGAAGCAGGCCTTTCGGGAAGCCGGAACAAGCAAGTTTTCGTGGGGTTTCCTTTTGGAGGAGGGGGGGTGCCTTCTTCACTTTCGAATAACTTTGGAGCAAACTTCACCACAAGCTGGGAGCTCGATATCTGGGGATTCACGCGAGCGGGAATTTCTTCCAAGATTGCGCAAGCGGAATCGGAGGGGCAAGCCTATCGCGCGGCAAGGGCTTCCATGGCGGCACAAGTTCTCCGAGCCTGGCTGGCAATAGGAGAAGCTAATGAAAAAATCGAGCTCGCAGCGGAATCCGAACGCCTTTTGCAAACGACCATTGGCATCGTGCGCGATCGTTTCGAATCAGCACTTGCAGAGGAGGGTGGTTCGGCTTCGCAACTCCGCCTCGCGCAAAGTCAGTTGGCTTCTGCCAAGGCCGTTTCCGCGCAGCGGAAAGGGGAGCGCGCGCAGGTGATCCGACAGCTCGAAGTTTTGATGGGGCGTTATCCCGCAGGTGCAATCAGGAGTTCTCATCAGCTTCCCAAGGTTCCGCCGCTTCCCCCGGCTGGATTGCCTTCCGAGCTTCTACTGCGCCGCCCCGATGTGCTCGCAGCTGAGCGAGATTTCGCCGCTACGGGAAGCTTGTTGACACAAGCCAAGCGCGCTTTTTATCCCAGTATTCAGCTGACCGCCCGCGGAGGAATAAGTTCGGGTAGCCTGCGGGATGTCGTGAATTCCCAATTCGGAGTCTGGTCCCTCGGAGCGAATCTCACTCAGCCCATTTGGCGAGGTGGGGTCATCCGGTCAGAGGAAAAGCGGATTCGTTCAGAAGATCGCGAGGCGCTTGCTCAATTGCAGAAAACTGTTCTCAACGCTTTTGGGGAAGTGGAGCGAGCCTTGGTTGCTGATCGCTTTTTGGCACAGCGGGAAAAGGCCATCGCACAAGCGCTCGTTAGTGCCAAGGGTGCCGCCGCCGCCGCGTATGCAGACTACGCAGGCGGGATCGGTGACGCGCTCACCCTGATCACCGCACAACTGAGTCGGATCGATTTTGCATCCCAATTGGTCACCCTTCGGCGCCTTCGTCTCGACAACCGAATCTCCCTCCACCTCGCCCTCGGCGGTGACTACCGGGTGGAGGACTAACCTCATAATTGAATGAAAAAAGTTATCATTACCATGCTATCCTGCCTTGGGATTTTAGCTCTCACGGCAGGAGTGATTTTTGTGCTCAAGTCTTTTGCTCCTGAAGCAGAGAAAAAAAAAGAGGTAAAAGTCATTCCAATTGTTGAGGTGAAAGTTGCCCAAGAGGCTTCAGCTGAGATTTCGCTCACCTCCGAGGGGTTGGTCTCGGCACGTCGAGAGACGGTCATTAACGCTGAAGTTCCTGGTCGTATCATTTTTGTGGATCCTCGCTTTGAGGTTGGCGGTGAGTTTCAGGCGGGGGAGGTGATTCTTCGTCTCGATGAAGTAAATTTCCGCGCCGCGGTGGCGCAGGCTGAATCTACGCTTGCTGACGCCGAACTCGGTTTGGAACAGGAAGCTGCACGAGGGGAACAGGCCAGGCGGGATTGGGGGAAAATTGGGGGGGGTCAAAAGCCTTCCGAAATGGTCTTACGGATCCCCTTTTTGAAGAGTGCGAAAGCTCGGGTCGCTTCCGCTCTGGCAGCTTTGGAAAAGGCCCGTGAGGATCTGTCCCGGACAAAAGTTCGTGCTCCATTCGACTGTCGAGTTCGCGAAGCTACGCTTGATCTCGGGGCAACCGTGATGGCCGGAACAAGAATTGGTCAGGTCTATGATGTTTCGGGATTCGAGGTTCGTCTGCCCTTTTCACTCAATGACTACCCGTTAGTTCCCGAGGAGGCTGTCATTTCTCTGACAGATGGTAAATATTCATGGCTTTCGCAAGTCGTGCGAAGAGAGGGGGACCTCGAGCGAGCGACGCTTTCAGCCTACATCATTGCTGCAGTGATACCAAATGAGGAGAATCCTGCGGAGTTCTGGAACCCTCTTCCAGGAATGTTTGTGAAGGCAACGGTAGGGAAGATTCAGCTTCCGGGTGTGATTGCTGTTCCGAGAGCGGCTGTTCGGGGGCGTGATCGAGTGGCAGTGATGAATGCTGAGGGTCAGCTGGAATTTCGGACATTAACCATCGTGCGGTCAACAGGAGATCACTTCTACGTATCGGATGGTATTATGCCGGGTGAACGCATTATTCTGACACGGTTGGAGCTCCCTGTTGAAGGGATGAAAGTCCAACAAGCCAAGCCGAAGGAATAAGCCATGGAAAAGATGATCAAATGGTTTAGCGGCAATCATGTCGCGGCCAATTTCTTGATGCTCGCGGTGTTGATCGCAGGATTTACGACGTGGTTTCAATTGCGCAAAGAGGTCTTTCCTGAAACCTCATTTGATGCCGTGACCGTCAGCGTTCCTTATCCCAAC
The DNA here is from genome assembly GCA_049889835.1 of Akkermansiaceae bacterium. Classification (GTDB taxonomy): domain Bacteria; phylum Verrucomicrobiota; class Verrucomicrobiia; order Verrucomicrobiales; family Akkermansiaceae; genus SW10. The sequence continues at coordinate 58,035 of JBMHCQ010000008.1, read as the reverse complement.
GCGACCCCGGAGGAGGTGAATAATGGTGTCATCATCCCGATTGAAGAAGCGATTGCGGATGTCGAAGGAATGAAAAAAGTGACCTCGGCCGCAGCGCGAAACATAGGAACTGTCACCGTGCAGGTGGAAACCGGGTATCAAACCCGAAACGTGATGGATGATCTCAAGACTCGGATTGATGCCATCGATAATTTTGCCGAAAATGCCGAACGTCCCGTGTTAGATGAGGTGATTGTGAATCGTCAAATCCTCAGTTTGGCGGTTAGCGCCGACACCGATGAGCGTTCCCTCCGGGAATACGCTGAATTCGTTAAAGATGGTCTCCTGAGTTACTCTCGACCCAAGCTTCCAAAAGGTAAGGAGCTTTTTAAGGAGGTGATGGGCGGGGAGCGTCCCGTTTCCGATATCGGGAGGCCGTTTACCGAGTTTCTTCGAGGGTCGTCCTCGATCGACAAGGTGGAGCTCGCTTCTGTTCGCCCCTATGAAATTTCCATTGAAGTATCCGAGGAGACTCTACGGGAATATGGGCTTTCACTTGGGCAGGTGGCGGAGGCTGTTCGGCGCGCTTCACTTGACTTACCCAGCGGGTCGGTCAAGACGAGCTCAGGTGAAATCGTTGTGAGGGCAGTTGGGAAGCGCTATAACGGTGAGGACTTCAACGATATCGTGGTCACCACGGGACCTGACGGTTCTGAGCTGCTCTTGTCTGACGTCGCTGACGTTATTGATGGGTTTGAAGATGTCGAGTTGGTGTCCACTTTCAACGGCAAGAGGACCATTGTGCTGCATGTGTTCCGTGTTGGCGAACAGGATACTCTTGCTCTCGCGGAAATGGCTAAGGAATTCATCGGGGCGCTCGAGAAGCCTCAGGGGGTGAATATCACAGTTTGGAACGACCAGAGTTTAATTTTGGAAGGTCGACTGAATCTTTTGAAACGAAATATTGCGGTTGGCCTCATACTCGTTCTTTTGGTGCTGGCTCTCTTTTTGAGGCCCAGTTTGGCCCTGCTGGTCGCATTAGGGATTCCGGTCTCTTTTGCGGGAGGAATCTACATGATGCCTGAGCTGGGAATCTCCATCAATATGATCTCGGCTTTCGCGTTCATCCTCGTGTTGGGGATTGTTGTCGATGACGCGATTGTGGTTGGAGAGAATGTTTACTCCCGGATCCAAAAAGGAGAACATCCACGAGAGGCGAGTTGGAAGGGAACTCATGAAGTTGGAGTGGTCGTTATTTTTGGAATTTTAACAACCGTCGCAGCCTTCACGCCCATGCTGGGGTTGAGTGGAGTGAGTGGAAAAATCTGGCCAAACATCCCGCTCATCGTCATTCCGGTTTTACTCTTCTCTCTCGTTCAGTCGAAGCTCGTGCTTCCGGCGCATCTCGCCTTGCTGCAGCCGACTTCGAGTGAGCCAAAGAGAAACCCTCTCTCGCGACTCCAGCGGCGAATATCCAGCGGGCTCGAGTATTTGATAGAGGCCTACTACCGTCCTTTTCTCGGGTCGTGTCTGAGGTTTCGATACATCGTTTGGGTGACTTTTATTTCTCTGATGCTGATTTGTGTCAATCTCGCCAAGGAAGGGTGGATTCCTTTTGAGTTTTTTCCGAAGGTCGAAGGAGAAATTCTGACTGCGAAAGTCGAGATGCCTCTTGGCGCGCCTTTTTCAGAAACGGAAGAAGTGATTCGTCGTCTTGAAAAAGCGGCACTGGAAATCAAAGAGGAAATCTCTGATCTAAATGGGGATCCAGTGATTGTGAATGCACTGGCGACATCGGGAATGCAGCCCTTTCAAGGCGGATTTACACCCGGAGGTCCAGCCACCGGAACCCATCTGGGTGAGGTCACGCTGGAGCTAACGGCGGCAAGGGATCGCGATATTTCATCGGATGAACTTCGCGCCATTTGGCAGAAAAAGGTGGGTGATTTGCCCGGTGTGGTCGCCCTCAAATTTTCGGTGGAGACGGCTGCCGGTGGCAATGCCATCGACGTAAATCTCACCGGAAATGATCCTGAAGTTCTTGAGGAGGCTGCCCGGTGGGCGACCGAGCGGCTGGCCAATGGCTACGAAGGAGTAATTGATGTCTCAAACACGGATCGCCGAGGGCGTGAAGAGTTCATCGTGCGTGATCTGACGGCGAAGGGAAGAGCTCTGGGATTTGATCTCTCTCAGGTGATGAGTCAGGTTCGCGATGCTTTTTATGGAAACGAGGTTCAGCGACTGCAGCGCGGTCGCGAAGAGGTGAAGGTGATGGTTCGCTATCCGGAAGCGGAAAGAAAATCACTTCAGAATCTCGCTGAGATGAAACTGCGAACGCCAGCTGGTGATGAAGTCCCACTTCTGGAGGTTGTTGTTCCGGAGTATGGTCGTGGTCCGGCGTCCATTCAGCGGGTTGACCGTTTTCAAACAATTACCCTGCAGGGAGATGTCAATCGATCCGGGGGTTATAATTCGAATGAAATTGTTGCCAGGTTTACCGAGGAAGTGCTTTCCAAAATTGGAGAAAAGTATCCGGGCGTTCGTTACAGCTTTGAAGGAGAGCAGAGTGACCAGCGGGAAAGTATGCGAGAGATGTCGATCGGCTTTGTGGGAGCGCTCATGCTGATGTATGTCCTCATGGCGATTCCTTTGAAGAGTTACGTGCAGCCTTTGATTGTCATGAGTGTGATTCCCTTTGGCTTTGTGGGCGCAATTATCGGGCATGTTGTGATGGGGTTCAATTTGAGCATCATGTCGATGTGCGGAATTGTCGCTCTCGCTGGAGTTGTGGTGAATGATTCGTTGGTGCTGGTGGATTATGTCAATCGGCATCGCAAGACTGAGTCCGATTTGTATGCCGCAGTAGTGAGGGCTGGAACACGTCGTTTTCGACCGATTCTTCTCACTTCATTGACAACATTTGTCGGTCTCATGCCCATGCTGACCGAAACTGATATGCAGGCAAAATTCCTCATCCCTATGGCTGTTTCACTCGGCTTCGGAATCTTGTTTGCAACGGCTATTACTTTAATCCTCTTGCCGTCGCTTTATCTTGTTCTTGAGGATGTGCGTGGATTGTTTGGCAAGCTGTGGGGGGGGAAGTCATGACCGTATTCTACGATGATGATTGTGGTCTTTGCACATGTTCCATGCGTTTGCTGAAGCATCTGGACATAAATGAGCGGCTTGATCTTCGTCCTCTCACGAGTCCTCAGGCGGAGAAATATGAAATTGAAGAGGGAACAGTGGCGCTTGTGATTGAAAACAAGGTGTATGTCCGGAGTGAAGCAATTCGGCTCATGCTTTGGCATGCCGGAGGAGTCGCAAAGGTGCTGTCAGCCGCGTTGGCAATTATTCCGGTCTCTATCGGGGATTATGGCTACCGGCTTGTGGCGAGGAATCGGCACCGCTTTTTCGGGGGAGCTTGTAAAGTCTCAGTGCTCAGGTGATTCCGAAGCGGTTCCTTGAGGCCAATGGGCCCTACAGGCCGTCTAGAATGTCCCGTTCAGCTTGCGACCGACCCAGAAGAGTACGAGGAGGGTGATGAGGAAGGTGGGGGTAGCCCAGTGTGCCCAAAGTTTGGTGGAGATGACCAAAGGTTGAGGTTCTGGCAAGGCGCTGATTTCAGTGACGAGCCGGTCGAGTTGGTTTGCGGTGATCACTTTCCCTTTGGAGACCTTGGCGAGTTCTTCAAGAGTGTCTAGGCGGGCAGGGAGGCCGGTTTTTTCGATAGCGTCGGTTTGGGAAATGATCTTAGTTTCGACCGCGGCGGCCTCATCTCCACCGACAAAAGCCTTCATGAGCCAGGTGCCTGGTTGGTCGACTTTGAATCGTCCCGTAAAGCTCCCCCAGCTCGATTCGTTTTCAGGTTTCAGCTCAAGGCGCCGCATCTTGCCATCGGGCGCAGTGAGGTCGACGAAGACGGATCCTTCCTCGAGAGGAGCACCTTCCTTGGTGAAGGCATTGGCGGAAAGAGCGACAGATTCGCCGGGCTTGGGGCGCTCGGGGGTGAAGAAAACGCGGACGCGTTCTCCAGCAGCCATGTTTCGCTGGTAGGACATCCAACGGGCGACTTGTCCCCAAAAACGGTAGTGATAAAGGTCTTCCACTCCGCGACGCCAGCGCCACGCGGAGTCAATGGCCATATAGAGAACCTTTCCGGTTCCTGCGCGGGAGGTGACAATGATGGGGAGGCGGCCGGAGGCATTTCGGCGACTGTCATTGATCGCGAGAATCTTCGATCCCGCTTTTGCGCGAATTACCGGGGCCTGCCAGTAGAAGCCGGGAAGGTCTTGCCAGATAGCCTCGTTCTGTCGTTCGTCATCTCCGAGCATGGTCAAGAGGCTCTTTTCGCCTTCCGTGGTGAGGCGCATTGAAGTTTCGGTCGGATCGCTGAAGCCTTCTTTCTTTTCCTCATCAAGAATGACGGGAATGAGATCATAAAGTTCGGATTCCTCGAGGCCGAATTGGTTCCCCTGAGGGCCGGGAAGAAACACAACTCCCGAAGCTTGATTCTCAACGAGTCCCTTCACGAGATTGGCTTGTTTAACGGTCAGCCCGCCTTCGCCGAGGCCAACATCACCGATAAAAATGACATCGTATTTTTGAAGATCTTCCAGCTTTTCCGGGAATGTTTGGATGTAATCCGGTCCGTCGCCTTGTCCAAGCTGGGGATGCAGGAGAAGGCAGTCGACCTGTACTCCGGGATCGCGCGAAAGGGCATTACGAATGAAGCGATATTCCCAACGTGGAAGGGTGTCGACGACGAGAATTTTGATCGATTCAGGCTTTCCGGCGACCACGAATTCACGGGAGTTATTTCCCTCCACGAGTTCCTCGTTGATGAAGGGGAAAGAAAGGTTGAGCTTGGTGGCGCCTTCCTTTTCGATGCGCCAGAGTATCGAGTCGTAATAAGTGCTGTTCGCGGGAATAACGATGTCCTTGGTGCGCTCTTTCCCAGTCTCACTGCGGAGGCGGACGATGGTGCGAACATCGCGGCCGAGGGCAGATTCGATGGTGAAAGGGATTTGCACGTTTTCACCAACGATTCCGTAGGTGGGGGCGTTGACTGACTCGAGATCAAGGTCGGGGAGCCGCTGCGAGCTTCCTGCTGCCAGGGCGTAGAGGGGGATTCCCTTGAGTCGCAATTGCTGTGCAGACTTTGAAGGAGGATCTCCATCGGTGCGGGTGCCGTCGGACATGAGAATGACTGCTCGAAGGTTTTGTCCTTTCTCCAAGACATCTTGTAGCGCGCCATTGATGTCCGAGCCAAACATGCCTGCAAGTGCCGGGTCGGCATTTTCAGGAGGCTTTCCGAAGGATGAAAAGGTGACACGGTTCTGGTCTTCTGCTTCAAAGGATTTCCAGAATTCGGTTTTCTTGATGCGCTCAATCAGTTCATTTCGGGGGACTACCTGTTCATCCGCCGACATGCTCTTGGGGAGGCGGGCATCTTCGGTCATCATGGAGAGTGATTCATCCCAGATGATGGCGATCTCGGGCTGAAGGTCAGATTTTTCCACCGTGCGCCATTCGGGGCCGAGGAGCATGAGCCCGGCAAAGCAGACGCAGGCAAAACGAATAGCCTCCAAGGTGCCGGTGCGTTTTGGTCGGGCGGAGCGTTGTACTGCGGTGATGCAGAGGAAGGCGGTCACCAGAATCGTTAAGACGATGAGCACGACGATTGCCGTGCCAGCCTGAAAATGGAGATTGCCGAAGGAAAACTGATTCACGAAGCAGAAGCGGGAGAGGGTTTGCCGGAAGAGGTGGCTGCGGACACAGGCTTGGGCTGGAGGCACAGCAGGGCTTCCGCGATGAGGAAGAGAATCATGGCAATGAGAAAGGCCCGCCAGGCTTCGCGTGCGAAGTCGTCATCAGTCTCCTGATCTTTAAAAAGTGAGTAAGGGGTGTCCTTGAGGAGTTCTGTGAGGCCCTTGTCGCTCACCGTTTCCGGAGAGGTTTCTGCAGAGGTCCGGTTGGCAGCGACGGTTCGTTCGCCCAGGCGGAAGACTCCGGCGCGGAAGTGCTCCTGAGAAGGATCGAATTCCTCAAAGGAGTCGAGCCGGCTTCGAATTTCATCATTTTTGGTCATCGCTTTTTCGCCACCGGCCAGAGCGCGATAGCCGGAGTGAAGGCGATCGGTTCCTTTCTGAATGAGGCGTTGGATTGCGACAAGGTGAAGGCCGGTGAACTCGAGGTTGGACCAGCGGTCGTCGGGGAGGGTTCCAATGAAAATCGCGGTGCCTTTTCCGGTGAGGTGTCGGCGCATAAGCGGTTCCTTGTCATCCCATTCGGCAAGGACGGTAGCGTCACCGGAAATCTTGAGCCGCTTCACACCACGAAGGTCCTTGAGAGGCATTGTTTCTCCGCCGAGTCCATTGGCCCAAGGTCCGTCGTCGTTGATCCAGGATCCGGTGATAAAAAATTGATCGTCAGGCGCGTAGGAGGTCTCTGCCCACCCGGTTCCGAAAACGGTTTCAGCGGCATTGGTAACCGGATTGGTGGGGGGGAGGAAAAGAACGGAACCTCCGCCTTCGACGTATTGGCTAAGCTCGGAAGCAACGGCTCCTTTCGGGAGGGCGCTTTGCCAAATGATCAGGGAAGCGAGCGAAAAATCGATCTGGCTGGTTTGCACGGGCGCTAACACTTCGCAGAGGTATCGGTTCAGGCCCGCGGGTGCAGCCGCACGACGCAGGTAGCTTGCAGCCTCGCTCGTGGGCTCATCCGTGATGAGATAAGATTGCACCTTAGCCTTTTCCCCATAAGCAAAGTAAACGGTGTCATCGCGAACATTGAGATCAGAAGTGAGGCTGACAAAGCCATATCCCTCGTCGTCTCTGGCGCCGAGGCTGAGGCGCTTCTGGAAGCGGGTCTCCTGTCCGGAAATGGTGACGCGCTCAGCGGTCCGGGAACCATTGAGGGAGTAGGTGACGGACACGGAAGCATCGCCTTTGGCATTTGAGCGCACGATGCGAAGGTCGAGGAAAAGATCGTCCTCGACCCGACGGGAGGAGACGAGTTCGAGGGCGGTGTTTTGGCGTTTTGAGGAATCAGCGGCGAGGATGCGGAGTTGAACCGGGGAGGAGAGATTGGCGAATCCGCTCTGAATCGTTTGCCAACGGGAGTCGCTTCCGCGCCAATCACCGAGCTGGAGGTCGGAGGCGAGCCAGATTTCCGATTTCCCTGGTTTGGTCTCCTGAAGGTAGTCGATGGTCTTAAGGAGAAGTCCGGGAATATCAGCTTGCGTGTCGGTCGCTTGTGTGGCCGAGAGATCAGGGAGCGCGTCGGGCGTGGGAACGTCCTGAAATTCCTTGGTAGCGCTATCGATCAAAACAAGACGGGGTGACCCGATCTGGGTGATGGTTTCCTCGATGCGGATAAGGACCGCTTCACGTTGACTCGGTGTGCCTTCGCCACTCCGGATTTCCATACTCGGAGAACGATCCAGAATGAGAACGACAGTCTCAACCGAACCACTACCCCAGCCGAGGAAATTTCCCACAAGCGGGCGGGCTACTCCGAAAATGAGAGCCGTTATCGCTAGAGTACGACAGGCTAGGATGAGGAGGTGCTTGAGGCGTTTTTTGCCGCGTGACTCGCGGGAGGCCTTGAGCAGGAAAGTGGTGGCAGCCCACTGAACGGTGCGGAAACGCCGACGGTTCAGAAGGTGAATGATCACCGGAATGGCGGCTGCGAGGAGCCCCCAGAGAAGTGCTGGAGCAAGAAAGTTCAAGGGGAAGGGTTAGCGTTTATTGGTGAGGCGGCCGGTGATGAAATTTGAACAGACCTCCTCGAGGTCAGCATCGGTCTGGATGACCTGGTAGTCTGCATTGACATCGTAGCAACTCTGCGCCGTGGTGGTGAGGAACTCGTCGAGGGCCTCATGATATTCGTCAGCGATAAGATTGGGCTCGGCGACAATGTTGGATCCGTCCTCGAGGTCGACAAAACGGTGCGGGCGCTCGAAGTGGAAGGCGACTTCCTGAGGATCGAGGAGGTGGAAGACGGCGATGTCGTGTTTCCGATAACGAAGGTGTTGGAGCGCGTCCTTGAAATCTTCGGGTTCAGCGAAGAGATCAGAGAGAATGACGACCAAGGCACGTTGCTGGATTTTCTCGGCCACCTGATGGAGAGCCGGAACAAGGCCGGTTTCGCCATCGGGTGTGAGGCCCTGCAGCGATTCAAAAATGGCCTGCAACTGCGCGGCACGGCGACTTGGTGGAATCTCGAGATGGAGTTTTTCATTACAGCAACTCAGACCTGCCGAATCTCCCTGATTGACGATGAGGTAGGAGAGAGTGGCTGCGATCTTGCGTGCAAAATCGATCTTGGTGGGATGGTCGTCCGAGGAGAACTTCATCGAGCCGGAGGAATCGACGACGAAGTAAGCTCGAAGGTTGGTGTCAGCCTCGAACTCCTTGATGTAGTAGCGGTCCGAGCGGGCGTAGGCCTTCCAGTCGAGCCGACGGGTGTCATCGCCCGGGACATACTTGCGATATTCGGCGAATTCGACCGAAGAACCGCGGTGAGGCGAGCGGTGACGACCAGCGACGTTGCCAATCATGGGGAAGCGTGATTCCAATGGAATCGCTCCCAGACGGGCAAGGACACCGGTATCGAGGAAATCGTATTTCATCTGAGGTTCAAATGATCGGCCACCTGAGACTGATCAGTAGAAATCCAATCACGCATCACCCCGCATTTCCTCGACGAGGCGGGCGACGATTTTCTTGGCGGTCATTCCTTGGGATTCGGCGGCGAAGTTGGTCAGCACCCGGTGACTGAGCACGGGTTGGGCGACGGCTTCGATGTCTTCGAGCGAGGCCATGTAGGTGCCTTTCAGTGCGGCCCGGGCTTTGCAGCCGAGGATCAAATACTGGACCGCGCGAGGGCCTGCGCCCCAGCCGACGTATTCCTTGATCCATTCCGGAGCGTCCGGGGAGTCGGGGCGAGTGCGGCGGACGATCTCCACCGCGTAGTCGTAAATATGATCGGGAACGGGAACCCGGCGAACGAGGCTCTGATAGTCGATGATTTCCTTAGCACCGAGAAGTGCGTTCAGAGGCTCTTTATCAAGGCCGGTAGTTTCCCGGGCGATACGGCGCTCTTCGTCTTCTGTGGGGTAATCGACTTCGATCAGGAACATGAAACGGTCGAGCTGAGCTTCCGGAAGCGGGTAAGTCCCTTCCTGCTCGACGGGGTTCTGAGTTGCGAGGACAAAGAAGGGAGCATCCAGCTTGTATGTTCGTCCCAGGACGGTGACGTGACGCTCTTGCATCGCCTCAAGCATGGCGGATTGGGTCTTTGCGGGGGCGCGGTTGATCTCATCGGCAAGAACGATGTTGGAGAAAACGGGGCCTTTGACGAATTGGAACTCCCGCCTTCCGCTCTCGCCATCCTGAATGATGTCCGTTCCGGAAATATCAGCTGGCATGAGATCGGGAGTGAACTGGATTCGGTTGAAGCCAAGATTCAAGGTTTCTGCGACGGAGGAGACAAGCAGCGTTTTCGCCAGTCCCGGAACTCCCATCAGGAGGCCGTGCCCACGGGCGAAGAGGCAGATCGCGAGTTGCTCGATCACTTCTTCCTGACCGATGATAACTTTTCCAAGCTCCTTCTTGAATTCCTGATACTTGACACCGAGTTGGTTGATCGCCGCAACATCGTCGGCCGGGAGCGAGCCATCGCTTTCAAGCGCAGACGCTAAGGTGGATTCGGGAGCCGGTTCCGGCGATGCAGAATCGAGGTAATCGACCTTGTCGGTGATCTTGCGAGGAGAAGGGGGGATAATGCGAGGAGTGCGGGCAGTCTCGGCGAAGGGCGAGGAGAAAAGGTTTTTCATGGAAAAGGACAGCTTTGAGAGGAGCGGGACTAGGCACTCCTCTTGTTTGGTTTTCTACTCTCCAAGCCTTCCTTGATCTGTCGATCATCTTTTCCAATTTTAGGGTATTATCGGTCTACCGGCTCAAAAAAGGGCCTTTTGTGTTCCCAATGAAGCTTTTTAGCCCTCGGTTTGACAAGCGAGAGCAGACTTGCTCGCGGCCATCACGAAGGATAAATACGCGTAAGCCATGAGCGCTCCGTTTGAGATTCTTCTTTATTACAAATATTGTCGCTTTGCCGATCCCGAGACTTATGCGCAGGAGCATCGTGACTTGTGTCAAAGATTGGGGCTCCATGGCCGGATCTTGATCGCGCAGGAGGGTCTCAATGGAACCGTTTCGGGGCCTCCGGAGGCGACTGCAGAGTATCGACGGGTTCTCGATGCCGATCCCGTCACCGCCGGGATTCACTGGAAAGTCGACCCCTCCGAGGAGCACGTATTCCCGAAGCTTTCCGTTAAGGTGCGTGATGAAGTGGTGACTTTGGGACTGGGCGAGGAGGATTTCTCGCCAGAAGACCTCACGGCGACTCATCTCAAGCCGGAGGAATGGCGGGAGGCGATGGCGGAGGAAAATGTCGTGATGATCGATGCCCGAAACGACTACGAGTGGGAGGTTGGCCGTTTTAGAGGGGCAATGTTACCCGATGTTCCAAGTTTTAAGGAACTTCCGAAATGGGTGTGTGATCATCGTGAGGAATTAGAGGGGAAAAAGATTCTCACCTATTGTACGGGCGGAATTCGATGTGAAAAATTCAGTGGGTTTTTGCTGAAAGAGGGCTTCAAGGATGTCTATCAGCTGGATGGCGGCATCGTGACTTACGGAAAGGATGAGAAGGTCCAGGGAGATGGGTTTGATGGCGAATGTTACGTTTTCGACGAGCGCCTGACGGTGCCGGTGAACCGGACTCCGGGTGCCCGGATTGTGTCAAAATGCCACCACTGCGGGGAGGGATCAATCCGCTATCGAAACTGCTCCTGGAATCCCTGTAACGCACAATTTCTCTGCTGTGAGTCTTGCGAGGAATCGTTCGGCCGGTTCTGCGATCTGACCTGCAAGGAAGCCGCTACCATGTCTCCGGTGGCGGTAACCGGGATTTGATGGGGGTGTTGCTCGGTGCTTCCCGCTTTCCATTACGGATAAAATATCGGAGAACCCTTTCGTGATCGACGGGTGGACGGAATGGATGCTGTTAGGCATCGCGGCACTGTGTGTGGGCTTGGGGAAGGCGGGCTTTTCTGGAATCGGGCTAATCCCGGTCGCCATTATGGCCGAGCTGTTTGGAAAGCAATCGGTTGGCGTGCTTCTCCCGCTGCTTATTGTGGCCGATCTTTCGGTCTATCCGCTGTTCCGAAAACATGGATCGTGGGTTCCAGTCTGGAAGTTGCTTCCACCTGCCTTGGTGGGATTGGCAATCGGTTATGCCGCGCTTGATATCCTTCCTGAAGCTTGGGCCAAGCCGGTGATTGGCTCCCTGATTTTCATGATGGTTCTCATGCAATTGGGACGTAAGTTCGCTTCGCTGGCCTTTGACCGCTTTGCTCATTCCGAAGGTTTTGGGCTTAGCGCGGGTGTGTTCGCTGGGTTTGCCACCATGATTGCCAACGCTGCGGGCCCGGTGTTTCAGCTTTACCTCATGTCGAAGAGGATTCCCAAGATGGAGTTGATCGGAATTGGGGCGCGATTCTTTCTGCTCATTAATATGATCAAACTCCCCCTCACTTCGCGGTTGAGCTACACCACGCCGGAGACGCTGCTACTCAACCTCAAAGTTGTGCCACTCATCTTGATAGGCGTATTTTTTGGGAAAAAGCTCCTTACGTTGATTTCCCAGCGCGTCTTTGAGTGGATGGTGGTGGGATTTGCAGTGATCGCGGCCTTGAGGTTGATCACCAGCGCTGCTTTCGGCTCTGAATGAACTGCCAGCTTTGGTAGGCCATGATTCCCATGAAAATGGGGAGGAAGAGGAATCCTGCACTCAGGCCCAAGAGTCCAAAAACCACGGCAGCGCCGATGCTGATTTTGTGGGTAAGAATCTCACGCTTGGGACCGAGAAGAGCGGCCATCATTTGACCTCCGTCAAGAGGCCAGACCGGGATGCAATTTAAGACTGCCCAGAAAAGGCTGATGAAACCGACGGTTGAAAGAAATTTACCCAGTTGATGGCCTTCAGGCATGCCCACTTGGATGCCGAAGGCGAGAAGCCCCAGGGCGATCTGGATGCCGGGGCCCGCGGCGGTGACGAGGAAGCTCTGCTTTCGACTGAATCGAGCGTGCGGGAAAATCGCGACTCCTCCGAATCCGTGCATCACCACCTGTGTTCCTTGTGCTCCGAACTTTCGTCCGGTTAAAGCGTGGCCAAATTCGTGAACAAGGATGGAAAAGAATCCTGCGACCATGAAGAGGAGGACATTCAGGATATCGCCCCGGTTTTCAAAGCCAAAGAACTGGGCGCCGAGGAAGGCGAGAATGAGCCAGTGAAAGGGTTCGACCCGGACGGGAATTCGAAAAAGCGTGAAGTGAAACACGGCCGCAACGTGGATGATGCTTGGATGAAAGCAATGATTTTTCTTGGAAGCGAATGAGTTCAAGACCGAGGCCCACAGCTGGCCCGCGATCTTACTTCGCTGCCTTTTTGGCCGCTTTTTTCCTCGGAGCGAATTCGAAGCCGATCTTGGCGGTTTCGGGGTCGAGAGTGAGGTGGGCCGCAAATGCGCGTTTGGTTTTCTTTGAGATGAAGCCAGGGAGAAGGGCGGTTTTCCCTTCGGTGAGCATCTTCTCAACATCGCCCGCGGTGAGCTCCTTTTGAAGGATTGTTTTTCCGAGACGGAAGCCATCGGGGCTATCCTTGGTGCTCATCTCGGGAACCATAAATGCCTTCTCGGTTTCGTAGAGCTTGGCCTTCTTGCCATTGGTGAGAGTGACTTCCTTGAGAAGCTGCTCCTCGGTGAGGTCTTCGACGCTTTCGAGGTCGGAATCGAAGACAAACTCGGTCTTCCATTTTCCAAGTTTGCCCGTTTTGGAAACCTGCTGCTTAAGCTCAAGCGCTGCCTCGAAGGGCCGATTGAAGCGGGAGACAAACCCGTCACGTTGCTCCAGGAATTTAGTCGTGAAGAGTTCCTTGGCTTCTTCCTCAGTAAGATGACGGCCAGCGATGTATTTGGAAATGCGGAACTTGCACTCGGCGTTCTTGCACTCGTAGGTGGCATCGGTCTGCTTGAGATCGGGTGCTCCACAGTTGGGGCAGACACATTTGAGATCAGGGAAGGGGCGGGAAATGATTTCCTCGTAGTGAGAGCGGGCTTTGGAAACGACTTTTTCGGTGAAGCCGGCAATTTCCTGCATGAAGGAATCGCGATCGAGCTCTCCCTGTTCCATGCGACGAAGCTTGGCCTCCCAGTCGCCCGTCATTGAAGGGGAAGTGAGGGGTTTGATGTCCATTTCCTGAAGGAGGTCGATGAGACGCACGCCTTTGCCAGTGGCAATGAGCTCGCGGCCATCCCGGGTGATGTATTTCTGTCGGATCAATCCTTCGATCGTAGCTGCACGGGTGGCAGGTGTTCCAAGTCCGCGCTCCGCCATTGCTTCGCGAAGTTCGTCGTCATCGACCAGTTTCCCCGCACCTTCCATCGCCGAGAGAAGAGTCGATTCCGTAAAGCGGGCGGGAGGATTGGTTTCCTTTTCCAGCATCTCGATTTCGAGAGCCTTGGCTTCTTCACCCTCCTGCACAACGCAGAGTTCATCCTTGCCAGCTCCTACTCCGGGCTTGCGCCCGTAAACCCCGAGCCAACCGGGAACGATGAGAATCTTTCCATCGGTGCGGAAGGTGTCCTTTTCCGAACCATGATCGATGGTGGTGATCCGCTTGGTCACCTCGAATTCCGCGGGCGGAAAGAAGACGGCGAGGAAGCGCTTGGCGATCATGTCGTAGAGCTTCTGCGCAGGCTCATCGAGCTTCACCACTCGTCCGGTGGGGATGATTGCGAAGTGATCAGAAACCTTGGCATTGTTGAAGATGCGTTTTTGAAATTTAAGGCGGTCGTTTTTGATCGCGTCCTGCGCCCAGTCGGCGAGTGAGGAGCTGGACTTGGCCAACTCGCCGACGATTTCCTTCACATTGGGAAGGTAGTCTTCGGGAAGGTAGCGGGAATCGGTTCGCGGGTAGGTGATCATTTTATGACGCTCATAAAGCGTCTGCGCGAGACCGAGAGTGTTCTTGGCGGTGAAGGGGGCTTCACGCTGGAGGGTCGTGAGATCGTAGAGTTGGGGCGCGATTTGTTTGGTCGGCTTTTTCTCCTCGGTAACGGTTCCGGTTTTACCTTCGCAACGGTCTGCAATGAGGCGGGCGCGTTCCTTGTCCCAGATGCGCTCGGCGCGACCGTGGGGATTGGTCTCGTCTTTCTTAAAATTGAGGTCGACCCACTTGGCATCGTAGTCGCCCGCAGAGACACCAAAGTTGGCATGAACTTCGGCGTAGGGGGTGGGCTTGAAGGCCTGGATTTCCTTTTCGCGTTTCGCGAGAATGGCAAGAGTTGGCGTCTGCACACGGCCGGCAGCGGTGATGTTGAAACCACCATGACGGGAGCGGAAGCAGGTGAGAGCACGGGTCGAATTCAAGCCCACTAGCCAGTCGGATTCCGAGCGGCACTTTGCGGCGTCGGAGAGGTTCGACATGTCATCGCCTGTGCGAAGATTGGCCCAGGCTTCTTGAATCGCACCAGTGGTCATTGACTGCATCCAGAGTCGCTTCACCGGTTTGTCGATTTTCCCAATATCAATGATGTATTGAAAGATCAGCTCCCCTTCACGGCCGGCGTCACAAGCGTTGACGATCTCGGTCACGGCCTTCGAGCGAGCGAGCTTGAGAACGTGACGCAGGCGGCCTTCGGATTGCTCGATCGGCTGGAGATCGAATTTTTTTGGGATGGCGGGAAGGACGTCGAACTTCCAGGGGAGATTTTTACCGTTGGGCCCGGTTGGCATCTTCAACTCGACCAAGTGGCCGACCGCTGAGGTGATCATTGCGATATCGTTTTCAAAATACTGTGCGTCGCGTGATTTCCCTTTCTTGGTGAACTTACCTAGGTTTTTTGCGAGTGCTTTTGAGAGATCGGTAGCCACTGAGGGCTTCTCTGCGATGATCAAAGTCTTAGCCACGGAGCGGACTTACGCACCGGAGACCCCTGTTGAAAAGGGATTTTTTAATAAGCTCTCGAGGGATGCTTGTGATTGAACCCTTGAGAGAGACGCCCGTTAGGACGGAAACAGCGGGCGTAATGAGCGTTGTCACCGGGCCGGTCGGGCTGTTAGGGAGAGTCTAAAAAAGAGACGGGGAAAGCCGTCTGAAGCTCAACCAAACCGTATGAGCAGGGGAGCCATCTCTGGAGGGCGGAAAGGCTGATCATCTTCTCACAGGGAGGAAGGAATGGTCATGGTGCTGCCCATGCTCCCGTTGTCAGGTCGGTTCAGAAATCTCAACTAGCTCGAAGAGTTATTCTTCCGACAATAATGCAAAAAATACTCGTCGGCTGCGCCCTCAGTGAAGCTTTTGAGCTCGAAATGACGGGACTCCGGGAGGAATTCCCCCGGGACTCCGGTGAGAGTGGGGGAATTCTTCCCGCCAAAGAGAGTGTGTCCGGCCAGCGTGAGGTAGAGCTCATCGATCCGATCAAGCTTAAAAAGCTCCTTCATCAGCATTCCGCCGCCTTCACAGAGGAGGGTTTCGACCTCCGGCTGGCCACTGAGCCAATCCAACCATTCGCTGAGATCAGCTTGATGAACGGTGGTATTTTCGATCTGGGGCGGATTGTCTCCCGAGACAATCAGATGAATGGGACCGCCTTTGGATGAAAAGAGTTTGTGAGCCGGGTTAAATACGCCACTCCGCGAGATTATGCATCGCCAGGGAGGAGGGCTCTGCGTGCTGGTCAGCGTCATCTGATCCGCTTCCAAGGTTCCACGGCCGACCAAAATGGCATCGGCGGTCTGGCGGATTTGGCGAAGACGATGCAAGTCAGCCTTTGAAGTGAAGCGGGCAGGGGTGTTTGCAGCGGTGGAAATCTTTCCGTCAGCAGTGATTGCGAAATTGGCGATGATACGGAGAGCCATCGGGAGAAATGTGTAGCAGGAGGGCCGAATACACCACGGGAAATTGAGAATGTGCAAGAATACTTGAGAATCTCGAAGGTGCGATTATTCTACTGCCATGAGCAGCGAAAAACCGCAAATCACCGCCTATCTCAAGACTTTCTGTGGCTGGAGCGAAGGCGTCCGCGCCATCATGCGTAAGTATGATCTCGAGTTCGACGAAAAGGACATTATTAAGAACCCTGCGTTCCGCTGGGAGATGGAGCAGAAGAGCGGTCAGCCTCTCAGCCCTTGTGTGGAGGTGAATGGCGAAATGCTTCCCGATGTTTCTGGGGAAGAGGTCGAGGCTTTTATGATCCAGAAAGGTCTGGTGCAGGCGAGCGAGGAAGCTCCTGATGCCCCTATTGATTCATCTTGTTCTCCCGAACAACACGAAGCTCAAGCCCGCGCTGAAGCCGAAGCTGCTGGAACGAAGGGTGAGCCTGGAAAGATAGTCTTCCTGGACTGAGCCGCGCTTTTGCGCGATCGGTTCAATCACGGTCCGTCTTCCCGGACTCACGGAGGAAATGAATCTGTAATTCTCAATCGTGGTCAACGTTCTTCCCGAACCCAAGAGATGGAATGCCGTGATGGGATTCGATTTCGATGACACCGTGGTCATGGGGTTGGATCATGAACCTCGGGTTGATCCGCAGTTTTTCGAGTGTATCCGGTGGGTGCGAGCCAACTACGGGGCCGCTTGGGGTATCTGCACCGGACGGTCTCTGCCGCAGCTGGTGGAGGGATTTAACCAGGGAAAATTTCCCTTTCTCCCGGACTTCGCGGTTGTGCGGGAGCGGGAAATCTACTTTCCCGGGCAGTTCGGTCGTTGGCTTCCCGACGAAGAGTGGAACCGAGCTTGTGCAAGGGATCATAAAAAGCTTTTCCGAAAAGCCAAACGTCTCCTCGGGAAGATGAAAAGGTTTGTGGAAACTGAGACCGGCGGCGAATGGGTTTCGGTGGAAGGTGACCCGGCCGGTATCGTTGCGACCTGCGAATCTGAAATGGTACGAAATTTGGAGTATCTCAAAAGCCTTCCCGAAGTGGCGAATTTGAGTTATGAGCGAAACGGAATTTATCTTCGCTTTACCCACTCGGGCTACCGAAAAGGGAGCGGCCTCCTTTCCTGTGCCAAGCGCTGGGGGGTGGAATCGAGCCACATTCTGGCGGTGGGAGATAATTACAATGACCTCAGTATGCTTGATCCCGAAATTAGCGGGGCCTGCGGATGTCCCGCAAACTCGGTGGAAGAAGTGAAGCGATTCGTCGCCGGACGTGGCGGGAAAGTGGCTTCGAAACCGGGAAGCGCCGGGGTGATGGAAGTTCTCGGGCATTACTTCAACCAGTAATGAGCTTGGAGCAGCTTTTGGGCTTTGCGGTTGTCATGGCGTTGGGGCAGTTCAGTCCCGGGCCTGACATGATCTTACTCACCCGCACCGCGGTTGCGGAAGGTTTGCGGGCGGGTTGGGTGATGGTCGCTGGAATTGTCACTGGACTCGCGGTTCATGCCTCGCTCGCGATTGGGGGAATGTCGGTCCTTCTTTCAAGTGGGGGGCTCGTTTCGCAAGCGGTGAGAATCATCGCCGCAGCTTACCTCTGCTGGCTGGCCTGGGGGCTGATTAAGAAGGCGGAGCTCACTGACGAAGCGGTTCCCCAAAGTAAACGGAGTCCGTATTTTCGAGGTCTTTTTTGTAACCTTCTCAATCTTAAAGCTCTTGTTTTTTTCGCGGGCGTGGTGGCATCGTTTTTGGACAAGGAGTCGTGGAATGTGGTCTCGATCACCCTATGGAGCATTATTGTGATCGAAGGCCTCGTCCTCTGGGGACTTTGGGTCTGGCTTCTGCAGTTTGCAAAGATTAAGCGAGCCTACTGTAAAGCAGGACGGACCCTGGATTTCTTGTTTGCGCATACCCTTGTCATCCTTGCTCTGAAGTTGGTTTGGTGGGGAGGAGTTCCGATTGGAATTTGACCCCTTTGTTCAATAAATGGAAAAATGTTTCGAGGTGATGAAGGAGAAGATAGGCGGTATCCGATCTCCGCTTCCCGAAGTTGAATGATCAAAATGTGAGACGGAAAATTCACGCCATTTTCATCTTCCGTCCACATTGTTTTCACAATCCGGCTGTAGAACCCCCATCATGAATTCTTTATTACGAGCTGCATTGCTGATCCTTGTGGACGTCACTCTTGTTTTTTTAATTATCGGGATTCTCCCTTTCGCTTGGATTCTTAGAGACGGACTAGGGCCGGACAGCATTCAGTCGTCAGGCCCTGCCACCTTTTGGAAGTTTTTGATGACGTTTTACGTGGGGCCCGGCATCCTTCTTTTTGGCTCTTTCGATCTCCTGCTCAGGACCGTTGAAAATTCAGATAAAAGTAAAGCGCGGAAAGGAACGATTCTCAGATGGTTGGCGATAATTGTTGCGATCTCTGCCCTTTCGATGGTCTTTGTGGAGTCCGCTTTTCGCCCCCAGATGCTCTCTTTCAGGAAGAGGTGATCACCTCACGTCTTTGACAGGAGAAGCACTTTGTGAGTTAAAGAAAGACTTTCTTTCCGTCATTTTTCGCACTTTCGTACACTGCGCTGATGAGTTCGACGGATTTGCGGGCCTCGGTGGCACTGGTGCTAGGCGCGCGGCCTTCTTGGATCGCGGTGACGACTTCTTCGAAGTTGCGCTGGTGCTGGTAGGTGTTGATCGCGGTGGGGTCGTTGGCACCGAGACCAGCTTCCTGGCCTTTCATGAGGGAGTTTTGGATTTCGGCATCCTCGGGTTTCTCATTCATGAAGTCCCAGATTTCAAAGGCTTCGTCGGCGAGGAAGACGGAACCTTCGGTTCCAGACAATTGAACACGGGCGGGATGCCCGTCTTTTGACCAGGTGCAGGTGGAGGCTTCAATGACACCGCGGGCGCCGTTTTCGAATTCAAGAACAGCAACGCAATGGTCCTCGACCTCGATCCGCTCATGGGCGAGGCAGACGGTGTTGGCCTGCACCGATTTGACGGGGCCAGCGAGGTAGAGGAGGGCATCGACGGTGTGGATGGACTGGTTCATGAGGGCTCCACCGCCATCGAGAGCCCAGGTTCCGCGCCAACCCGCGGAGTCGTAGTAGGCCTGGTCGCGGAACCACTTGATGTAAGCGGAGGCGGAAGCGAGCACCCCGAAGCGCCCTTCATCGGCCGCTTTCTTGAAGGCGTCCATCCCCGGGTGGAAGCGACGATTGAGAACGGCGGCGAGGGTTTTGCCGTTCGCTTTGGCTGCGTCCATGAGTTGATCGATCCGGGGGAGGGTGATTTCGAGGGGCTTCTCAACGATGACATGCTTGCCCGCATTGAGTGCGGCGAGGCTCGGGTCGAGGTGCGCTCCGGAGGGAGTACCCACGGTCACGATCTCGAGTTCGGAATCGGCCAGGAATTCGGCCATGTCCGAGTAAGCTTTTGCGCCGTATTCTTTCGCAAGCTTTTCAGCAGCTTCCTGGCGGAGATCGAAGACTGAGTGGAGTTCGCCACCCGTCATATCGGTGATGGCCTTGGCGTGAAAGTGGCCGATCATGCCGGCTCCAATGATTCCAAATTTCATAGCTGGGCAGATTTGAACGCCAGCAGCGCAGAATGGCAAAGGCGAAATGCACTACTCTGTCGGAATCTCATTCACGGTGTAGTAAGCGTGACGATGGAGGAGTTCGCCGCCATTTCGGTCGAGGACCGCTTTGAGATCGAAGGCGTGACAGTGGCCTCGCTGGACGCCATCGACCGCGATCCGCACGGAGAGGCCATTTTCTGCAACCTTTACGCTAGTGACACTGGGATGGGCTTGCTCGATTTCCGGGCCTCCATAGCCCGCGTGGTAGCGATGGGTGAAGCTTGAGATCTGATAGTTCGAGGGAACGCTGGCACTCGTTGGATCGACCGGTTTGGTGAACTCAATCTTGAAGCCAGCCGGGGTGATGGTGACTTTCTTGATCTCGAAGGGTATTTTCCCGGACCATTCGAGTCGTTCCAACGCGAAGGGCTTGAGCCCGCGGACGGGCCAACCTCGATTGGTTCCTCCCGCAACGAGTTTTCCTCCGGGTGTAAAATGGATGTTCAGAATTCCCGTCGAGAGTTCTTCGCGGAAGGGGTAACAGGCTCCTTGCCAGATGCCGTTGATTTTTTCGGTGGTGGCGCGCATGAGGATGGACTGGGTGTAGTCGCCGAGGAAAATCTGGTTCTCAAAAGGACCGAATTTGCCTTTGGTCTCATTCACGACAAAGCCGGAGATGGAGCGCCCCATTCTGATATAGGGGAAGATGACGGCGTAGGGGATAAGTTCGGGCACGCGCTCTTTTTCGATGATGATTCGGGACCCACTTTTCGGCATCTTTGGCTCCCGCAAGTGGGGGGCATATTCATACCAATTGAAGCTCGCCGGGTGTCCCATGAAACCGCCTTCTTTGACAAACTTCAGGCTGCAGGAGTTGTTCCAAGGGCCTTGGCTCTCGATGTAAAAGGGGGCTCCGTGTTCGTTAAATCCCATTCCGCCGGGGCTCCGCATTCCACTGGCGATGGGGATGGATTTGCCATCAGGGGTGATTTTGAAACCCCAGCCACGGAAGAGCTGCCAGGAGTTGTAGGATTTCGAGAGTCCGGTGGCGACATAGAGGTTTCCCTGTGCGTCGAATTTTGAGCCGAAGGCGTATTCGTGATAGGTCCCGTAGCCCCATTTGTCTGAGATGGCCTCGAAGGAGTCGGCTTGACCGTCACGGTCGCGGTCTGATATTTTAGTGAGTTCGCAGCTCTGAGTGACGAAAAGAGCATCATCCTTCCAGGCGAGGCCAAAGATTTCATCCAGGCCAGTGGCGAAGAGATGATAAGTCGGCTCGGGGCGAGGAGCATCAAGGCCGGAAATGAAATAGATGTCGCCCCAGCGGGTGCCGACTGCAATGCGCCCATCGGGGAGGGTTTCGAAGGCGCCAGCTTCGATGACGAGGTCCTTCGGAACGGGGACGTCGACGATGGGATAAAACTCTCGTTCACGATCAGCGGTTCCCCAGCGTTCTCCGACTTCCTCGGCTGAAGCGTTGGCAAGGATAACGGCGATGACGATGGTGGCTTTAGCGAAGGAGTTCATAGTCGATCGAGAGCGAGGTTGTTCCCTCGGAAAGGGGGATTTCAAAAAGGAGTTCGTTGGGGCCTAGGTTGAGTCTGGTTTTTTTGGATTCCAGTTTGAGGCGGAGTTGTTTCGTTGAAAATTGTGTGCTGCTGTCGGTTTCGAATACTCCAGCGAGAGCCCGGAAGACGAGAGTCTCAGCCTTCGCGGAGGTGAATTTGAAGGTGCGTCGCAAGGTGCTTTCTCCGATCACTGCTGATTGATCTTCGATGACTACGTTGTGGCATTTGTATTTAAAAGTTGGGTTGCCGTGATCATCGAAGGCGTAACCGCGAAAAGCGTAGTCGTGGTTTCCGGGATAAAGTGGATCGGGGTTGACCGGATTCTCCTTCGTTGTCACTGGCATGAGGGGCCAGGCTTCCTGGAGATCGCTTTTTCGGAGGAAGGCAAGGTCTTGTGGGAGGGGGACAGAACGCTCAGCAGGGGAGAAATCACCCGCACCCTGAGAGCGCCAGTTGGCATTCACGAACCGGCCTTTCCAAATCGCGGCAAGCGATCCGTTATGGGCGTTGAATGCGTAGTTCAATCGCTCGGGATAACCCACTGCGATCCCGCGGTATCCGGCGATTCGGCTTCGTCCCCGGTAGACCCGGACTTTGTCGGTGACGATCAATTCATTGGGCTTGGAGCGAAGTCCCTTCGGGTCACGAGCCGAGCGACCGAGAGAGAATTGAAACCAGAGCGCACGAAGTTGTTCATCGGTATCGCCTCCGAGGATGTCTCGCTGCACGGCTTTCCCATCGGGCCAATAATTCGGCATGACGATTCCCGGTCGATGATACGCCGGGTTTTTCATGAAGCTGGCAAACCAAGCCGGTTGAAGTCGCTGGTAGGACCAGATGAGATCGTAGCCCTTCATGCCAGCAGATTCCTTGCCGTTATAGTTGTGACAAGCGATGCAGTTGAGGCCTTCGGTTCCCAGAAGAAGGTGACCACCATTGTTGATCATGGGGCGTTCTTCGCGCGAAGGTGGCTCAATGACGAGTTCGGGAATTCGGTCCACTTCGATGAGGTGTGCGGGCAACTGATGCAGAGCTTCGTGGCCATACTGTGGCATTCGGGTGGTCAAGTAGGGACGCACCGACATGCCATCATGAAGCACCTTTTGAAGCCATCCCGGTTTGAGTTTTCCTCCGGTTTGAGTGAGCGGAGGAGGGATGCGCGCCTCATTGCCGAGCGCCTCTTCGGTGGTGTGAAAATACTGATCGAGGTTCTGATGAACTCCGCCGTAGTCATCGCGCTGATGGCAGGAAATGCAGTTGAGCATGGTGAGCTTGAGTTTGATGTGATCCGCTTTCGAAAAAGTGATGGGCTTGGTGAGGAAGGATTTGATCGAGGCCTTTTGAGGAGGGCTCAGCTTGTAGTTCGCCTTCGTGTTGCTGAGGCATCCTTGATCGAGATTGAGTTGAGCGAGCGAGGGACCGGTTTGTGATTTCGTGCCGCCGAGAGAATGGCAGGAGCTGCAATTGTATTTTTCAAAATTGGCCTTTCCGATCTCAACGAGAGTGGGCTGTGGTTTGGTGGGATTTGGTTTTGCGCCGCCAAGGAGAAAAGCCTCGAGAGCGGCTGCTTCCTTTGAGGTGAGCTTAAGGTCAGGCATTCGACCAGAAGGACGAACAGCAAGAGGGTCGGCGAGAAAGCGGGCGAGTTCGCCCTGGTGATATTTCCCCGAGAGATGGGCGAGGGAGGTAGCCTTGGGAGAGGTGACCTCTCTCCCTGATTTATCGCGTGGGGAATGACAGCTGATACAGCCGATCTCATGATAAAGCTTCGCTCCTTCCTTCAGGTCTCCAGGAATTGCTTTCGTGGGTTCCTCTCTTGTCAGCGACATGAGGTAGTGACTGATCGATTCGCTGACCGTCTGTTTTTCAGCAGGAGCAAGGTGGCCAAGAACATCAGGCATGGTGGTTCCTGGATGCACGGCGTGAGGATCGAGGAGATA
The DNA here is from genome assembly GCA_049889835.1 of Akkermansiaceae bacterium. Taxonomy (GTDB): domain Bacteria; phylum Verrucomicrobiota; class Verrucomicrobiia; order Verrucomicrobiales; family Akkermansiaceae; genus SW10. The sequence continues at coordinate 34,959 of JBMHCQ010000008.1, read as the reverse complement.
TCTTTTGAGATAATCGCCAGTGACACGCGATCCGACCTCTCGAAGGTCGGGCGCCGATTTCATCTCGCCTGGAATATTCGTGTGGCAAGCGGCGCAGCGAAGTTCGTTGACGAGAACCTGACCTTGTTGCTCTGAAGTCAAAGGATGCTTCGCATGCAAGCCGGGGATGATAGGCTCGGCGAGCGTCGTGGAAATCGTGAGAAGTCCAAAGAGTCCAAGGAGCCGGGGCCAGCACTGCATCCCTCAAACTGTCATTTCGAAGGCGGCTGGTAAATCTAATCCTTCGCCGCTCTTACCAGCTGATCTTGACCGAAACAGTGAGGTTTCTTCCCGGCATGTTCTGACCAGACCCGTGGATGCGGTAGTCCTCGTTCGTGAGGTTTTGGAGAGCGAGGTTGAGCTGGATGTCTTCGGTGACATTCCAGCCGCTGTAGATAGAAGCGATGAGGTAACTCGGGGTGCCGTTGATCGGAACTCGTTGGGTGTCGGATGCCGCAAGAGCGGAGAGGTTATCCTGATTCGCTGCTGCCTGAATGCGACCAGCGATCCAGTAGAGTTCTGAGGGGTGCGTCCACTTGAGAGTGGCGGAAGCGGTGAGCGGGTGGAGCCTGCGAATGGTGTCTTCCACGATGGGTCCTCCGAGGATGGAAGCTTGCTCGGATTTACCATCCTGCCAAGCGACATAACCGGAGAGTCCCCAGTCGGGGTGGAAATTCCATGTGGCTTCGGCTTCAAAGCCATAGAGGTATCCATTGCTGCCATTGGTGGTGATGAGTCCGCCGGTTCCGTCGTCGATCCGGGTGATGCCATCGTCAATGAAGGTGTGGTATCCGGCGAGATTGAGAGAGAAATCATTTTGGGTGTAGCGCCCTCCGAGCTCGGCGGTGAGGAAAGTCTCCGAGTCAACGTTGGGTGAACCGTTGGAGTCGAGACCATTGAGCGCGAATTGCCTCCCGGTGAGGTCATCCAGGTTTGGAGCGCGGAACGCCTGTGAAAGCCCGCCGTAGAGGTCCCAGGTCTCGCTTGCCTGATAGTTTCCACGGATGGAAAGAGAGAGATTCTCTCAGGATCCATTTCCACTCTGGTCGACTGCCGCTCCGTCAGGGCGGAATCCATTCCAGTCAGCTTCGATGTAGGTGAAACGTGCACCGGCATCGTAGCTAAACCGGTCAGTCATGTCCTGAGTGAAGTTGGCGAAGATGCCGAGGGAATCGTAAGTGGAGTCATCGGCTACGGGGCGATTCGAAGGACGGGCCACACCATCGCGGAAGCCAGCGGAGTCGACAGAGTCATGATAATAATCTGCGCCCCAAAGTAGGCTTCCTTCGTAAAACGGAGATTCCGCCTGGAAGGTCAGACCGTAGGTGTCGACATCGAGAATCCGCTCATCCGTTCGATCTGAGCTCCGCATCCGAAATTCCGAGTCCTGGGATTTTTGAAAAGAAGCGGTAACTTGCCAATTGTCCAGCCAAGGAGCGGCTGCATTGTCATCCTCGATTCGGAAATAAGTAAGCGAACGCTCTTGGTCGTAAGTGCGCTGAAGATCCGTTCCGGCAGTGGTAAAGGAGTTCCCGTGAATCCAACCTTGGTTGGCAGTAGTGTTGTGCCAGCGGTTGATATCGTCCTGATCGAGATAAGTGTGCGCGAAGGTGATGGTCTGTGAATCGGATAAAGCATACTCAAATTTCAAATCGAGTGATTGTTCCGAGTAGCCGGTGCTAAGCATTCGTCCGAGTGCGGAGTGCTTGATGTCGCCAATGTCCTTGGCCGACATACCGAGCATGATGCCCCATTGTCCGCCCACGCCGAAGCGTTGCTCAATGCGGCCGAGATTGGACTGCGAGTTGGTATCGAATCGGTAGTAGGACGCTCCGCCCGAGAAAAAGCCGTCCTCATCTCGGAAGTCCGATGACTTGGTGAAGGTGTTCACGGTTCCGCCGATGGCATCGGAACCGTAGAGCACCGAGCCCTGGGACTTGATGAGTTCGATTCGGTCAATGGCCTGGGAATCGACGGTGTTCCAATATTGTACTGGACCACCACGCCAAGTGGCATTGTTGAGGCGGATGCCGTCCTGAAGCAGAAGAGTTTGGCGACCATTGAAGCCTCGGATGAAAGGGGAGCCATGTCCGGGTGTGGTTTGCTGAACGAGAACTCCGGGCGAGTTTTGTAAAGCCTGCGGAAGGGTGCGCGCGGCCTCTTCGAGAAGTTCCTCGGCGCTGAGGATTTCAGATGAGTAGGGGCTTTCGGAAGCTTCCTCAGTAGTGCGGCTCGCGGTGACAATGAGGTCGGGGAGGGAGTTCTGAGCGGCGAGACTGAAGGGCAGGAGGACGAAGTAGCGAACCATAACGAATCGGAATGAAAGAGCGGCCTATTTCTTAGGATGAAATCTAAAGATCAGCCTTTGATCTCAAGAAGCATCTGTGGATTGCTGGGAAACTTCTTCATGAAAAAGAGGAGTCGCTCCATTGCTTCGATAGGCTTATGGCCCGCGAGCCCGCGTCGGATCATGTAGAGCTTGTTCAGCGTGATCTCGGCGAGCAGAAGTTCTTCGCGACGGGTGCCGGACTTGAAGATGTCGACCGCCGGATAAACGTAGTGCTCGGCGATGCGGCGATCGAGAACGAGCTCCATATTTCCGGTGCCTTTAAACTCCTGAAAGATGGCTTCGTCGGCCTTCGAATTGGTCTGAACGAGAGCAGTGGCGACGATGGTAAGGGAACCGGCTTCACGGGTGTTCCGTGCGGCGGCGAAGAGGCGGCGTGGCATTTCCAAAGCTCCGGCGACAATTCCTCCCGACTGATAGCCACGGCCCCGGCCTTTCTTGCTACCTCCCATATTATTGTTATACGCCCGGGCAAGTCGGGTGATGGAATCCATTAAAATGAAGACGTGCTTTCCGGCTTCCACCATGCGCTTGGCGCGCTCGACACAGAGCTCGGCGATGCGGCAGTGATTGCGCGGGGATTCGTCGTTTGAACTGGCGTAAATTTCGGCATCAGGGAGCTGACGTCGGAACTCCGTGACTTCCTCGGGGCGTTCATCAACGAGAAGAATCATCAAGTGAATGTCTTCCTCGTAGCGTTCCTCAACCGCCTGCGCCATGTGAAGGAGGAGCGTTGTTTTCCCGGAACGGGGAGGTGAGACGATGAGGCCACGCTGGCCTCGACCGACGGGTGCCATAATATCGACCACGCGGGTGGTGTAGCGATCGGGAGTGGTTTCGAAAACGATGCGCTGATCTGGATTGACGGCCTTGAGTTCCTCAAAGAAAGGAAGCTTGCGGGCCTCTTCAGGAGCGATGCCATTGACTTCGGTAAGCTCGACCATCTGAGGTCCGCGGGTGGAATCTCGGGCAACGCCTTTTACCCAAGCTCCGGGACGGAGGCCGTTTTTGCGGGCGATATCGGGCGGAATGAAGACATCCTGCTTGTTTTGCTCGAAATCCTGGTCAGGTCGACGCACGAAGCCGAAGCCCTTGGGCGCCATCTCGAAGAGTCCTGCAGTGGGGAAAGGTTCGCTGGTGAATTCGAAAGGCTTGCGCTCGCGCTGTTCGCGGTCGCCGTGATTCCGGTTTCTTCCTCCTCCGGCGCCCCGGCCATATCCGGCCTGACGGCCCTGCCGAGATTCTCCGCCTCCTTCGTTGTCGTGATTTTTATTCCGACGGTTGCGGTGATTGCGTCGACGACGATTGCGCTGGCGGCCTTCGTTGTTGCCGCCGTTGTTCTGGTTGGAATCCGATTGTCCGGAGTCTGGAGGAGTCATAAATGAGATTGGAAATGTGAGTGAAGGTATTCTCGGGGGAATCCCGGGATCAGAGTGCTCGTGAGTGTGATTGCTTGTCAGAAAGCGAATCCACAGGGAGGAGCGGGGAAGTATGATCCGAGGTCTAAGCCCAGGGTGTCCGTGATGACTGGGATCGGTTTTTCTCAATGAGAAAGTCCGGAAACCGGAATCAACGCGGAAAAGTGCGCTGAGTAGCCTCTTCGGGAAAAGAGAAACGGCGGGAACGCATCACGTTCGCGGCCTTCAACTTTTAAGAGAATGATCAAATGCCGAGACCTTGGCAATGATAAATTCTGGGAGGTTGACAGGCCTTGGGCTCTGAAAACGCAGCAATCATTGACTTCGGGTGGATCATTTCTTGTTCTTGTGCGGTGCCGAATTGGGAGTTTGAAAACCGCCATTTAAAAGCTGGATTGAATCCGGTGGTTGGAGTCGACGAAGCGGGACGAGGTCCTTTGGCAGGCCCGGTGGTGGTAGGTGCAGTCATCTTACCAGAGGGGTTTTCCCATCCGCAGATCAATGATTCCAAGAAGCTCACGGAAAAGGCCCGTGAACGCATCTACGATGAACTCGTGAAAGTGACCGATCTGCAATGGGCAGTGAGCGCGGTGGAGGCGGAAGAGGTGGATGAGGTGAATGTCCTGAAGGCGACTCATTTGGGAATGGCTCGGGCGGTGGAGTCGCTGAAGGTGGAGCCGGGAATGGTTCTCATCGATGGCCTTCCGGTGCCGAATTATCCTTTTCCTCATGAGGGGATTGTGAAGGGAGATGGAAAGAGTCTTTCAATCGCCACCGCGAGTATTTTTGCCAAGGTGACACGGGATCGTATCATGCGGGAGGCTGCTGAAAAATACCCGCAATATGGCTTTGAGCGCCACAAAGGCTACGGGACGAAAGCCCATCTCGGGGCTTTGAGAGAGCATGGCCCCTGTCCGCTTCATCGGAAATCCTTTGCCCCGGTGGCTCAGCTTTCGCTGCCTTTGTAATTCCTTTTTTTCGCTTCGAGAGAGTGAATGGATGATTTCAGAAACTCCATGTGCGCCCCGGAGGCCGAAGTAAGCTGGTGGTATCGTCGGGAAAAAAGACTTTTTCAAATCCGCATCAACCAGCAGACGCTCGGAATGGAGTCTGAGGGGACGAAGAACCCTTGCCATGTCCTTCTGCTCTTCACCAAAGGGAATTCCAATGAGAGCGGGGACTCCTAAAAGAGTGCCCTTGGGCTCTGATTAAAAGAGCTTGGGGGAGGGTTCCGAGAGCGATTGTAACGATGAACCCTTTCAATTGACGGCGGTGAAAAAATCGCAGGAAAACCATTTTGGCTCGCTGAAATAAAAACCACTGACAACTTTTCGTGCCATGAACGTTATTCTCAGTGTAAGCTTTTTTTACAGAAAACATGAAAATCCAATCATCTTCTAATAATCGTAATTATCGGGGCATGGCCCGCGGATTCAGTCTCTTTGAGATGGTCATTGTGATGGGTATCATCGGTGTGATCCTCGGAGGCGTCATTTATTCGTCCCGATCTTTTGGTGACAAAGCCAGGGTGCAGCGAACTCGAGGTGATTTTACTTCTTTGATCAGCCACCTCGACAGTTACAAAATGCTTGGTGGCCGCGGTTATCCCACCCAGTCACAAGGGCTTGATGCTCTGGTGCAAAAACCCAGCTCTTCGCCAATCCCGAAGGACTGGACCCAAAGCTTTAAGGAAGTTCCTCTCGATGGCTGGGGGAATCCTTACCGTTACGTCATGCCGGGTAGCAAGAATGCCAATGAGCCTGAAATCGTCAGTGCTGGAATCGACGGGAAGTTCGATACCGATGATGACATGAGTAGCCAGGACTAAACGTCCGTCCAAGAGAATCAAATGATCCTTTTGCCTCGCAATCTCACCGTGCGTCGAAACCTCTCTGGTTTTAGCCTCGTGGAGGTTGTTGTGGTCTTGGGTATCACGGCGATGATGATGGGCACGGCGATGTTCATCATGAACACGCCGAATGAAGAGAAGGACTTGCGTGAGGAACACGCCAAGATTGAGGACCTTGTTAAACAAGGTCGTGCCTTGGCGGTGAGTTATCAGCAGAACTTTGTTCTGGAGCTTAGCGAGGGGCAGGCCTCGCTTCGGCCACAGTCTCTTCCCGCGGCCGAGTCGGGATTTAACGATGTTGAAGAGGCTCGACAGGTATCGGCCCTGCAACCACTTGAGAATCAAGAATGGCCCCGAATCGAGGAGCTGAATCTAGATTATCAGCTCGAAATTCGTCGATGGGGGAAGCTTTACTTTGCCCCGGTCCTTGATCGTCGGAAAGAGGAGATTTTGATCGAGGTCGAAGGAATGTTTGAACCCATTTCAATCCTATTGAGCAAGGATGACGGGGCAAATAGCCTTGCGCGAGTCTATCATCCTTTGACCGGATTGGCGGAGGATGAGGAACTCACAATCACCGGCAGTCAATGAAAATTTGGGGAACCAGGCCATCGCGATCCCGCAAAGGATTCCTTCTCATGGAGGCCTTGATTGCCCTCTTAATTTTCTCGGTGATGGCGGTGGGATTTGCCCGTGCCCTTGCGGCGATTCGGCGAAACTCGATGTTGGTCGAGGAGCGGATGCAGATTACAGCGATCGTTGATAGCGCCCTTCGCGAGACTCTGACGCTCCCGACTTTGGAAGAAGGTCAATCTACGGTGGATTTGGAGGAGAGAAACCAGATGGAGATCCTCACCACTGTTGAACCGTTGGAAATCGAGAACGAGGAGGGAAAGCTTCTGCAGCAGATGTTCCGGGTCACGGTGTCTGCGCGGTGGTATGAAGATGGGCGGGAACGGACTCGAACAGCCGAAGGTTGGCGGTATCTGCGGCTCTACAAACCATGAGAATATCCCCCGTCAAAAAAACGCATGGGAAGATGCGGGATGGTTTCACACTTGTGGAGCTAGTGCTGGCGATGATTATTTCCTCGGCGCTTATTGTCGCCATCATGGTGCAAGCGAATGCGACGGTCAAATCGACCCGAATTACCGTGGATCGTCAGAATGAGCAAATTGTCCGGAATGCCTACTTTACGCTATTGAAGGATCACTTTGAGGAGCTTCCGGGAAATTGCAGACTCGAGCTCACTTTTTCAGACAGCGGACAGCAATATCTCTCGGATATGACCTTTCAAAACGTCCCTGCTGCCTTCAATTGGGGAGGGGTGGCGATGTCGGCCGAGGCCATGCGTATGACTACCATTCCGCTCCGCGATGGAAGTTTGGATGTTGTTCTTGAGTATTACGACGAGCCCATCCTGGACTCCGATGAATCGCTTGCGGAACGAGGGATCGAGCCGATTGCCGCGATCACTCTTCTTCAAAACGTTCACCTTTGCGAATGGCGTGTTCTCGATGGGCGGAGTAACGAGTGGGACTACGAATGGGATATCCGCGGCCGCCTTCCAACTCAGGTGGAGTTGAACATCATGTTCGATCCCAATGGTGATCTCATCCGCCGGGTGTTCTGGGTGCCATCAAAGGCCAACCCAACCACCGAGATGCGTCGCCTTCAAACCAATCAAAATCAGCAACAACAGCAGCAGCGCCTTAACGTTCCCGGGGTAAATCCACGTCCTCAAACTCCCAGCCAGGGCAATCGTCCATCAACGCCAACTACGCGATGAAAGCTCATTCCCATCTCAGGCGAGGAGCCACTTTGGTTGCGGTCTTTTGGATCATGGCGATTCTTGGTCTCGCCATAGTCGCTTCATTGAGAGTGGTTTCCTATCAGATCGAGGTTGTGGACGCCCAAAGTGCGGGTATTGAGGCTCGGCAGGCGGCTGAAAAGGGAATTGCGATAGCGGCGAACCCGGTGGTGCAGCCCTGGGAACAGCAGTTGCTGCGACAGAGTTTTGAGGACGGAACTGCCTTTGAAGCCCGTCTTTCCTCCGAAGGAAAGGCCTTCAATATCAACTACATCTTGCTTCAGAGAGACAAGGCCCTGATGCGGATCATTTTTGACTACTGGGGAATCGAGTCCGAGGATGCAGCGGCAATCACCGATGCTTTGGTCGACTGGGTGGATGCCGGAGATGGCGAGGAGACCAACGGTGCGGAAATCGATTACTACGAGAACGAGGGGTTCTTGAACCGCCCGTTCAATCGTCCGTTTTACGATCTCGATGAAATGCGCCTCGTTCGAGGAATGGAAATCGTCGAGGCAGCCCGCCCGGACTGGAGGAAGTGGTTCACCTTATGGTCTGATGGGCCCTTGGACCTCAATTACGCCCCGCCGGAATTTGTGGCAGTCGCGGCAGAGGTCGATATCGAGGACGCGGTTCTTCTTCTTCAACAGATCGATGGGCCGGATGGGATTCGTGAAACTGAAGACGACACTCTTTTCCGAAATGCGAGTGAGGCATTCCCTACTTTGGGCCTCAGTGAGGAGGAACAGCAGCGCATCGGAGGTCGCTTTACGGCCGGAAGTATTACCAGCGGAGTGACAAGAATTGAAAGTATAGGCTTTTCAGGAGACGTTCGACGGAAGATCGTCCTCATCCTCCGCAATCGCAGCGGCAACCCTGTCATCCTCGATCGTAGAGAAGAACCAGTTCAATGAGTGCAAAAAAAGGAGATTTAACCCTGCTTCTTCCCGGAGCCGAAGGGTGGGAAGTTTGGAAAGGGAATCCATCCGCGGGGCTCTCGCTCAAGGATGGAACCGAGCATTTCAGGGTTCTGAATGTGAGCGGAATTCCCGGAGGCTCCCTGCAAATGGCTCTTCCGGTTCGCCAATTGGTTGCTCTTCCATTTAAAACCCAAACCACGGATCTCGATCTTATCGATGACCTCGCGGATATGCATTTGGAGAAAAACGGAGTTCGTCCCGCTCTTGATTCCGGCACGCTTTCCGATCATTTCGTTTATGAACAGAGAGCGGAAGAAACCTCTCTCACGGCTGTTGTTCTCCGCCCTCCCATGGAAGGGGACTTGCCTCGCCGCAGTCCAGAGGCATTTGATCTATCGCCGCGTTGCTTCTCACTCCCACCCGGGAAGGTTGCTGTGTGGAAAGAACTCGGTCGCTGGGTCTTCGCGCTCGGTTCAGCTGATAAGGTCCTCTATTTTCAATGTCTTCCCGGCGAGCGTCTTGACGAGCGAGCAGGTAAAGACATCCGGCTTTCGCTGGCCCAGCTCCAACTTCAAGGTCTTCTTCACGAACTTCCTCAGGAATTGCTGGTCTGGACCACTGGGGGCGTGAGCGATGCGCGCCCGGAGGAACTTGATTCTCTTGCCCGCGGTTTTGGAGGTGAGATTTTCACCGCTGCCAAGCCGGCTCCTCATTGGCCCGTTCCACCGAGCAAACTGCTCCCCGAGGATGTCCGGGCGGAGCGCGTGCAGAAGGCTGCTCAGCGCACCCGGATTCTGGCGATTGCGGCGGCTGTGATAGCCTACCTCAGCTTCGTGGCCTTCCTTTACACCAAGGTGCAGCGGGCTGAAAAGGATGCCATCGCAATGGAGCGGCAAGTCGAAGCGACCAAGGGTGATACCGGAAATCTCCAAACGGTGGTTGATAAGTGGGGGGAATTGAGCCCGGTGGTCGAAGACGAGTTTTATCCCTACGAGGTCTTCTTTCAGATCAACCAATGCCTGCCCAACGACCAAGTGGCGCCTCCCGAAATCCGTATTACCCAGGCCACGATATATAATCAGCCCAAGGTGAATGAAGAAGGTCTCCAGTCGGTGAATCGGGAAATTTTTATTGCCGGAGTGGCTGCCGAGAATGCCGATATCGCAAAATTCTCGATCGCCTTGAAAGCCCGTGAAGAGCTTTCCGACTTTATTTGGACAATTGCCCCGCAAGAGCAGACAAAAAATGGTGACTGGAGCTTTAGATATTCAGCCATTGTTCCCCAATAACTCGTTTCCAGTATGACTTCCCGCGAGAAAAATCTTCTCTTCCTCCTGATTGGGGCACTCTTTATAGTGCTGAACTTTTTGGCCTTCAAATCCTTCTATCAGGAGAAGATGAGTGCTCTTAATAAGCGCATCAACAGTGCCGAGACCAGCCTTACTCGCGCCGAAACCATCCTGCGGCAGCGTGCGCAGTGGGATGCGGCCGAGAGCTGGCTCAAGCGAAGTGAAGGGAAGGGGGTGGCTTACCAGACCGCTCAGGCCAACCTGCAATCTTTTGTCGCCCGCGAAGCCAAAAAGCGGGGGCTCGTGATCCGTGAAGAGCGAATCATTCCTTGGCAGGAAGGTGATCATTACAACCGAGTTCGGGTTCGCTGCAAAGTCACCGGAATGGAGCAGCAGATACAGCAATGGATTCTTGCCCTCAATCAAAACCGCCAGCTGCAGGTGATCACCAAATATGACGTGAAACCCACCCGTGGCGATATCACGAAAGCAGATTGCGAAATCGAAGTCGAAAAATACGTCCTTCCTCCGGACGAAACCCCAGCTCCTGAGTCATGAAATATTTCCTCTTTCTAATTGCTTTGCTCGTCGGACTCCTTCCGGCTGTCGAACCTCCGAAGACTCATCCTTCGACGCGCTACTACCCCCTCCATAACAATTCCGCGATTACGGATAAACCGGTTATTGAAGCGCCTGATGAAGGGCCCAATGATCTCGAGAACTGGGTGCTGGTTGGCCTCAAAGAGTATGTCACGGGGAAGGTCGCCACAATCGTCAACAAGAAGGATCCCAAAGTTCGTCTTCAGGTGCCGGGTCACACTGACGAGGAAAAAGAGTTCACTCTTCTGGAAGTCAAAAAAGGTGTCTCTAGCTATCTCGAGACGACGGTCTTACTTCGCAAAGGGCCTCATCAGGGCACGGTAGGATTTGATCCCAAATACCTTGTGATCCGCAGAGCTGCTCCGGCGAAGACGACGAGCCCAAAAAAGCCAACTTCAACAACCCGGAATACTACGGCAACAGGGAAGAGTCCGCTTCCGACGAGCGCCAAGCCTGCAACTACCTCTAGCACGACTACTCGAAAAGCTCCCCGTCAGCGATTCATTCCCAAACCTACCAAATAATCAGCCTGTTGCTGTTCACACGAATTTCTAAACACATGAAACTCTCTTTACTTCTCGTTCTCGGCCTGGGTTCGATGGCTCTCGCTCAAGAGCCCACACCACTTCCAGTAGAGCCCACACCACTTCCAGTAGAGCCCACTGCGCCCGGACTTCCGGGAACTCTCCCTACGGAGGAACCAGCTGACCCTCGAGTTCCGCTTCCCGGTCGCGCCGCCCGGGCCAAGGCTGCTTTTGATCCTAATGCCATTGCGGTCACTGCTAATGATGCCATTACCCTTCCGGTGATGACCGGGATTGAGGCGGCCGATCTTTACCGGAAGCACACGGGAAAGAGGGTCCTTCTGTCGTCCGAGGCATCACAGGCTGAAGCTTACTTTGTCCAGCAGGGGCCGATGACCCATGCCGAAGTTGTTGAATTGTTGGAGCTCGTTCTTCTGAACGAGGGAATCACGGTTGTTCCCGATCCGCTGCGGCCTCATATCGTCCGGATGGTTGCCGGTCAGCCCAAGGGGAACGAAACTGGTATTCCGAAGGCATATATTGATGATCCTCTCGGCCTGCCGCTCACTGATCAGATTGTGACCTACAAGATGCAGTTTGATAATCTCAAGCCTGAGGAAGCCCTTAAGGTATTCCAGCAGGTGATGGGCGCGGGTGCGGCCAATGGCCGGGGGATCGTTGCGGTAACCAACGCCTCGTCCCTGATTATAACTGAAAACTCCGCGTTGATCCGACAGCTGATCAAGCTAAAGGAGGGAATCGATCTTCCAGTTAAAGTAACAGAAGAGTGGATTAAGGTGGTCTACGCCGACGTCGATGAGATTGCTGAACAGCTCAATGAAATTTACAACGAGCGGGGGAGCTCCAGTAACACCACCAGCCGAACCACCCGGGCTCGCACCCCGCTTCCCGCAAATGCTTCAGCAGCAGTCGCTCCAGGGGGCGCATCAGGCGAAGATATTCCGCCTCGGATTATTCCTGATGCGCGGACCAATCGGCTTCTGGTTACCGGAAAGCCAGCGGATATTGTGGTCATCAAGTCGCTGATTCAGGGTTTTGATCAGCCCAGCGATGAGGGGAATGACTTCAGCTACCGTCTTCGCTATGTTCGTGTGAACGAGTTTCTTCAGATCTCCTACGATGCGATCGAGGCCACCCTGAGTCAGGGCACCGGAGCCTCCGGTGCGGGGGGGAATCGGCTCGGAAACCAAACCCAAAATAGCCGGACCAATAATCGGACCTCAACCAACCGGAGCAATAACACCGGAGTTGGTGGAAGTAGCAATGGAGGAGGGGGAAGCAGAACCTCTTTACAGCAGGAAGATATTCCGACCGCTCCCGAAGCACTCATTGTCAACAAGACCCTTTTGGTGGCAGATAACAATTCCAACTCGATCATTGTTAACGGCCCTCCACACCACATCCAAATTGTTAAAAACCTCATTGATAAGCTCGATTCTCCGGGGCAGCAGGTGGTGATTTCCGCGGTGATTGGTTCATATTCCCTTGGAAATAATCTCAACTTCGGTCTTGATCTTGCCCGCACCATTACAAAAGCGAATGGAGATTCTGGATTAGTGAGGTTTAACCCTGGTGGGGCATCCAGCGGGATTATCACTGGTGAGCAATTGAGTAATCTGGGACAGCTTCTCACCGCCAGTGGAACAGCTGGAAATGGACTTTCTCTCTATGGCACGAATGGCGATAACTTCTCTGCTTTTGTGAATGCTCTGGAGACGAATACAAATTTCAAGTCCCTCAATCGACCCGTTGTGACGACTCGAAACAACCGGGTGGCTCGAATTTCATCGGGTCGCCGAATTGCGATTCCAGCAAGTACCTCCAGCTTTAGTGGGCAGCAAAACACGAACGTGGAATATCGCGATGTGACACTTGAACTCGAAGTTCAGCCTCTCATCAATTCGGATACCGAAGTTACTCTAAACATTGCGATTGTTCGTGACCGTCTCACCGATGAGTCAACCGCGGTCTCGACCGGGGTCGATGTTCCCACGATCGCGACCGAGGAGCTAACCACCAATGTGGTGGCGGAAAGTGGGTCATGCATCATTCTGGGTGGCCTGATCACCGAGGACTCCTCCAAGACTCGGGATGGCCTGCCCATTATCAGCAGGATTCCCGGACTTGGTAAGCTTCTCGGGAATAGCTCGGATGGTAAATCCCGGAGTGAGCTGGTCATTCTCCTGCGCCCACAAATCATCAACACCCGTTATGATTATCGTAATTTTGCCGATGGCTTTGAGCAGGACAGCTCGTTCACTGGTGAAATTAAGGAATCGCTTCCTCCAATTGGGGGAACCTTGCTGCCTTCGAAAAAGGATTTCGATGGGGAAGCTCAGTCAAATTCCAAGAAAAAATCATGGTGGGGGAGGGGTAGTGGAAGCTCGGCGTCTTCAAGCTCGACAAAGGATCGTCCCGGCCGTTCCGGAAAGAACGGCTCCAAGTTCAACAAATTTGGTCGCTAGGCGGGAGGAGGATCAAAACCGATAAAATCCAAGAGCGGGCGGGAAAGCCCGCTCTTTTGCATTCTTGCGTGCTTGCCAAGTGAGCCGAATCTCGCAAGATTGGCGCGCCGAGTCAGAGACTGCACACACCATGTCCGAAATTATCGATATCAAAGAAATCACCGAGGAAGAACTCCCCGCTGCTCTGAAAGAGCACTGGAAGAATGCAAAAGCGAGCGTGGAGCGCAATAACCCCGGTTATGCCGTGAAATTTCTTCAGGCGATTCTCAAGGAACAGCCTGGATTCCTCAACGCCCGCAAGCTTCTCCGTCAGGCGGAGATTTCCGAGACTGGAGCCGTTCCTGGTCAGGTCAAAAAGGGCCTTTTCGGGACGAGCGGAGGAGGAGCTGGTGGTCTTAACCGTCAGAGCAAAAAAGATCCTGTGGGGGCGCTCGTGGCCATCGAGAAGGAGCTCGAGAAAGACCCTTTCAACGCCGCTTTTAATGAGGTGCTTCATGACACCTGCTTGAAGGTTAACCTTCTCGACACTGCGGCCTTTGCGCTTGAAACCGCTCGCAAGGGGAATCCTGAGAATACCAAGCTCGCTCATAAGTTAGCTCAGTTCTACATCCTTCGGGAGATGCACAACGAGGCGGCCAATGTTTTCCGTGATATTGTAAAAAATGACCCTTCCGATGGTGCTGCAATCAAGGGTGAGAAAGACGCTTCCGCCAAGGCCTCGATGCAGAAGAACAAGCTTTCTGAGGACAGTAGCTTCAAAGACCTGATCAAGAGTGATGAAGCTGCCGAGTTGGAAAAAGCATCTCGTTCAGCGCTCACCAAGGACCAGCTTCTTGAAAAAGCGGCAACCCTTGGAGGGCAGTATGAGGCTGACCCTCACAACATCGCTGTGGTCAAAGACCTCGCGGCCACCTATGAGCAGCTGGAAGACTGGCCGCTTGCCCACCAGTTCTACGACTGGGCTCACCAAATTTCCAACGGTGACGTTGCACTCCGCTCGAAGGCGGAAGCGATGAAGGACAAGGCCAACGATTTCAACATCGAGCAGCTGGAAGCGGCTGCCGCGGCTGACCCCGATAATGCGGACCTCCAGGCCCAGCTCAAGGAAGTGAAGTCCGGACGGGTTGCGGAGCGTCTTGTCGAATGTCAGCAGCGTGTTGACCAAAACCCGACCGATCCGAAGCTCCGCTACGATCTTGGCCAGGCATTTTACGATGCCGAGCAATACAGTGAGGCGATTCCGCATCTTCAGCAAGCGACCCGGAACCCGCACATCCGCACCAAGGTTCTCCTTCTTCTGGGGCGGACCTTTAATGCCAAGGGTATGATGGACCTCTCCATCAAGCAGTTAAGCGATGCCAATGATGAGCTCACGGTGATGGATAACACCAAAAAAGAAATTCTTTACGAACTGGGCCTCATCTACACAAAGGCTGAGCGAAAAGAAGAAGCGATCGATTGCTTCAAGCAGATTTACGAGGTCGACTACGGATATCGCGATGTCGCGGCACGCGTGGAAGGCTCCTATACAGGATAGGCCTGGGGCTTTTCTCTATTTTTCGCAAACCCTGTCGGTCAACCGCCGTCAGGGTTTTTTGTGGGCGGAGGTGAGCAAGCTTTTAGAGTGCGAAGGTGTCCTCCTTCGGGCTCGCTCCCATGGAGTGTTGCGCTTCGCCGTTATTGGAGAGGTGAACAGCGGCATGATAAACGCTTTCAGCCTCACATCCGGTTTCAATGGCCAGTTCCTCGGCTGTCTTCTGGTCTCCGGTCAGATGGCCGCGCACCTCGTTGAGGGTGTCGAGAAAGACTCCAGCCGCCGCTTTGCCGGCTTCCACACCGGGTTGATGGTAAGCATTGATATTGACGAGAGAGGCGTAAAGGGTCACGGCGCGCTCAAATAAAGCGATGAGCTGGCCCAAAGTGCTTGCGGTAACCTCCTCGATGGAAATGGTAACCGATCGGCGCCCGTTTTCGTAGAGCGCATTTCGGCTTCCACGCAGAAAGCCTTGAAGGTAATCAGCTGAAGAATTCATCTCATCGACAGTGATGGATGTTCCGCTACGACCTTTGCGCACTTCGATGAAGGTGGCAAAGAAGTTGTGAAGGCCGTCGCGGAGTTGTTGCACGTAAGCATGTTGATCAGTAGACCCCTTATTTCCGTATACTGCGATTCCCTGATTGACGGTGTTTCCTTCCAGGTCTTCGGCTTTGCCGAGCGATTCCATGATCAGCTGCTGAAGATACTTCGAGAAGAGAACGAGTGAGTCTTTGTAGGGAAGAATCACCATGTCTTTTTCACCCTTGCCATTTCCCTCATGATGCCAGGCTAGCGCAAGTTGGAGGGCGGCATTTTTGGAAACCTCGGAAGAGCGGGTCTTCTCGTCCATGGCTTTGGCCCCTTCGAGCATGGCATCGAGATCGATCCCTTGCAGAGCCATGGGGACGAGGCCAACGGTGGAGAGAATGGAAGTGCGCCCACCCACCCAGTCTTCCATGGGGAAGGTAGTGATAAAGCCTTCGCTTCGAGCGAAGTTGGAGAGCTTGGAGCCTTCTCCGGTGATGGCGATGGCATGCTTGGCAAAGTCGAGTCCTGCTGATTCATAGGCATGTTTTGCCTCGATCATTCCGTTTCGGGTCTCCGGAGTGCCACCGGATTTGGAAATGACGACGGTGAGGGTTTTTTCCAGACCTCCATCGCTTTGTTCAATTTCAGCGAAGTCAGAATCCATTCCTTGCGGATCGGTGTTATCGAAAAACCAAGTCTCCACCGGGGAGTCGCTCCCAAGCGCGTCCTCGATTAGCTGGGGGCCGAGTGCGGAACCGCCGATGCCGATGATGAGAATATTTTCAAACCGCCCGCCAGCGGGAGGCGCAAGCTGTCCAGAGTGAATGTTACGGGCGAATTCTTTCAGCGCAGCAAGAGGTTCGGTGATTTGTGCGCGAATTTCGTCGTTGGGGGCCAAGTCGGGATTGCGGAGCCAGTAGTGTCCTACCATCCGGCCTTCGTCGGGATTGGCAATTCCACCGCTCTCAAGCTTTGCGAGTTCGACGAGAGAGTGTGTGATCTTGTCAGACATCGTCCCGGCATAATCAGGGGGAAGGTCCATGCGTGAGAGGTCGAGGGAAAAGCCAAGATCGGGGTAACGGAGGAGGTTTGAGGAATAATTGTCGAAGGACATGGCGAAAATGAAAAGAAAACGAATTAGTAGGTGAGAATGGCTTCAATGCGAGGTGAGTTCAGCGTTTCTCTTCCCTTCAATTCTGCGAGTTCAATCAGAAAAGAGGTCGAGATGATTTCGGCATCGAGGGCTTTGAGAAGTTTGATTGCAGCAGCAGCAGTGCCACCAGTGGCAAGAAGGTCATCAACGAGAAGAATTTTTTCACCGGGCTTGATTGCATCGGCGTGAATTTCGACGCAGTCCTCTCCATACTCGAGCGAGTAAGCCATCGAATGAACGGTCCAGGGGAGCTTCCCCTTCTTTCGGACTGGAACGAATCCTGCATTGAGAATTTGGGCGACTCCAGCGGCAAAGATGAAGCCGCGGGCGTCGATTCCCACGACCTTGTCGACCTTTTCACCATTGGCAGTCCCAGCAAGGAGTTCCAGTGAGGCTTTGAAAAGTAGCGGGTCCGCGAGAACCGGAGTGATGTCCTTAAAAAGAATCCCGGGTTTGGGAAAGTCGGGCACATCACGGATCGCGGAGTCGAGGTCGGCAGGAGTAGGCATGGCGGAAGGAGTGGTTGAGAATCTCGATTGAAAAGGTAACTTTGTTTAGATTGCTTCGATACGGAAGACGACCGGGCGGGCCGTTAGACAATCGAGAGCCTCAACTTTGAGGAGCGCTCCCTTGAGCTGTCCGAAAGGGCAGGAGTGAAGCTGGAAGACCATTTCGACGAATTCGGCGTCGGGATTCTCGGGGTCGACTGGTGAGTGGGTCCCGGAGACTCCTATATTATGGTCGGCAAGAAGGGAGGCAATTTCGGCAATCACGCCCGGACGATCGTTGACCGAGAAGCGCACGTAGTAGGGGGTTTCGGTTTCATCGATGGGGACGAGTTCGCCATCACTCCGGTATGGAAGGAAACCGCGCGTGGAGTCCGCTGAACGCAGTGCGCGTGCGGCTTCGACAAGATCGGCAACCACCGATGAGGCTGTGGGTTCCTGACCGGCTCCTCGGCCGTAAAAAAGGGATTCTCCGAGGCCGTCACCCTTTACGGCAACGGCATTGAAGACGCCATTGACTGAGGCGAGAATGTGTTTTTTGGAGATGAAGGAAGGTTGGGTGCGGATTTCAATGCGGCCGTTTTCACGCTCTCGCACGAAGGAGAGGAGTTTCACCACGTAGCCGAGCTGGGACGCAAAGCTGATGTCGAGTGGAGTGACCTTTTCGATTCCCCGGACATAAACCTCCCCGGGGTCAATCAGGAATCCGTGGGCGAGGGAGCCGAGGAGGATGGCTTTATGCGCGGCATCCCAACCGTTGACGTCGAGCGTTTCGTCCGCTTCCGCGTAACCAAGATCTTTAGCCTCCTTGAGGGCTTCAGGGTAGCCAAGACCGGCTTCGGTCATCCGCATGAGGATGTAGTTGGAGGTTCCGTTGATGATCCCCACGATGTCTTCGATTCGATTTCCAACGAGGGATTCCTGAACAGCTTTGATAATTGGAATGCCTCCCGCCACCGCTGCTTCAAAGTGAAGAGGTGTTTTGTGTTCGGCGGAAAGGGCGAATAACTCATCTCCGCGCTCGGCCAGAAGAGCTTTGTTTCCAGTGACAACCGGTTTCTTGGCCTCCAGGGCAGCGCTAACGAGGTCGAAGGCGGCATCAGTCCCTCCGATGAGTTCCACGACAATGTCCACCGAGGAATCGTTCACCACTTCCATGAGTTCGGTGGTGAAGAGATTGGCGGGCGCGTCGACATCGCGAGGCTTGTCGAGAGAGCGCACACAAATTTTTCGGATGGCGAGTTCTACCGATCCTTGGGCGCGCGACTGAATGAGTCCGCCATTGCGGGCAAGGATTTTCCAAACGCCGGAACCGACTGTTCCAAACCCGGCGAGACCGATTCCTAAAAAGGTGCAAGACACAGCGGGAAACTAGTTAGGAAAACCGGAAGATGGGAGAAAAAACCGGAAGAACCATGAATTGCTTCGTCTTCTGGTGACGCTATAGTGGCCGAGACGATGGATTACGGCTATTCTTGGGAAAAGCAAAGCACCTACGAGGCGCCCAAGGCGAGTGGCTTTGGCTGGGCTGCTTTGGTGGCAGTAGTGCTGGCCCTATTGGCGCATGTGGCTTTTTTGATCTGGGGTGGTTCGCATTTTATTCAGCTTGAGATCGCGGAATCCAGGGAATGGGTTTCCGAGCCCATTCGACTGGCCGAAACTAGAGAGGAACCAGAGATTTTTTCGAAACCTCCTGCCGAAGAGGAGCTTGAGCGCCCTGAAGTCGATGGCGAGCTGGTTGCCAATGTCGAAGACGTTTTACCGGATCTGAACGACATTCCGATCGATATTTCTCCTCTGGAGGACGAAGCCCTGCCAGAAATGAAGATTGAGAAGCCGGCCCTGAAAGGCGAGGAAGATGGTGATCTTTTAAAGCCGACCGTGGGAGTTGATGCCGCTGCTGATGTTCCGGATCTCGGGCAGGTGCCCAATCTCTTTCCAGAAGCCAAATCCAGTCAATTGGTGGTCGATGCGGGGAGTCCGCTGGATGAAGTGCTCAACCCTGATACGGTGGTAGCCGATCTTGGGAAGCGCAAAGGGGCAGGGGGACTTGCCGAGAATGGAGGGCTTGAAGGGTTCTCGGGTCTTGCAGCTTACGCGAAAATGTCGCCGGGGGATTTGCAGCGAAACAAGGCGACTATCGGCAGTGATCTTCTCTTTGAATTTGGAAAAATGACTCTTCGCGATGACGCGCGTCTCACTCTCATGACGGTGGCGATGCTGATTGACCGTAACCCTGACATGTATTGCTGGGTCGAAGGTCATACCGATCTTTTCGGTGGCGATGACTATAACTTCGCGCTTTCGGCAAAGCGGGGGCAGGCGGTGAAAGATTGGCTCGTCAATGCGCTGCAGCTGAGTCCGGAAAGGATTATCGTGCGCGCTTTTGGGAAAACCGAGCCTTTTGTCCTAGAAGGGTCCATCGAAGAGCAGGCTCCTAATCGACGGGTTGATATCAAGATGCGTAAGGAGCTTCCGGAATCGATTCGGAAGTCCAAGATTGAGCCAGGGAAAGCGATTATCGTGGAGGAAGATATTCCACGAGCTGTTCCGGTGAATGAAATCCCACGGGCGATTCCGGTCGAGGAGTGAGAAAAAGGGAGCGGCTTTTTTAGACTGATCAGCTCAAGGTGTAAAAAAGCCCGTCGAGCCGAGGCTGACGGGCTTGGGGAAATGTGAAGAATTCAATTTGAGTGGTTCTCAGCGATCAACGCGAGCGGAACCACCTCCGACCAGTTTGCCGACTTCATCCTTGGTGACCATAGTGGTGTCACCGGGAGTGGTCATGGCAAGGGCACCATGCGCGGCTCCCCATTCGACGGCTTGGGCAGCGTCGTTAAATTCGAGAAATCCGTAGATGAGGCCGGAGGCGAAGGAGTCACCACCTCCAACGCGGTCGAAGATTTCCAAGTGTTCACGATTGATGGAATTGTGGAATTCGCCTTCGTGCCAAGTCAGGGCGGCCCAGTCGTTGTCGGAGGCGCTGTGCACTTCGCGCAGGGTGGTTGCGGTGGCTTTGAAGTTGGGGAATTCGGTGACGGCCTTCTCGATCATTTTCTTGAAGTTGGAAATGTCGATTCCGGTGATATTTTCCTCGTCGACGCCTTCGACTTCGAAGCCGAGACAGGCGGTGAAGTCTTCCTCGTTGCCGATCATGACATCGACATACTTGGCGATCTCGCGATTGACTTCCTGTGCCTTGGCTTGTCCGCCGATGGATTTCCAGAGGCTCGGACGGTAGTTGAGGTCGTAGGATACGATGGTGCCGTGTTTCTTGGCGATCTTGCAGGCCTCGATGGTGAGCTGGGCATTTCCTTCCGAGAGTGCGGCAAAGATACCACCGGTGTGGAACCAGCGAACACCGAGGGTGCCAAAGATGTGCTCAAAATCAAAGTCCTCGACCGTCAGTTGGGAAGCTGCGGTATGACCGCGGTCTGAGGTGCCTTTGGCGGCGCGAACACCAAATCCTCGCTCCGTGAAGTTGAGGCCATTGCGGGCGGCAACACCCAAGCCATCGAAATCAGCCCATTTGATAAACTGGGTATCGACTCCACCTTGCAGAACGAGGTCTTCGAGAAGACGGCCAACTTCGTTATCAACAAAACCGGTCAGGACAGCGGCGCGTTTGCCGAAGCAGCGTCGGAGACCACGGGCGACATTGTATTCTCCGCCGCCTTCCCAGGCTTGGAATTGGCGGGTGGTGCGAACGCGGCCGTCGCCGGGATCGAGACGGAGCATGATTTCGCCCATCGAGATGATGTCGTAGGCGCAGGCGGAGGCAGGTTTGATATCGAGGGACATGAGATTGGTTACGAGGTGACTGGTTATTGGTTGCTTGAGTTACTTGCCATAAACGCCATTGGCGCAGAGGACATCGGCGTCGCTGGCGAGGAAGTTGATGGCGTTATTGAGGCAGCGATTCGCTTGGCGTTGCACGGATTCGTGCGTGCGGGAGCCGATATGGCTGGTGATGATGCAGTTCGGAGCGCCAATAAGAACGTGTCCGGGAGCAGGAGGCTCGGCATCGAGCACGTCGGCTCCGTACCCACCGACTTTACCCGATTTGAGAGCCTCGGCCATGGCGTTGGTGTTGACGAGCTCGCCACGTGCGCAGTTGAGAACGATGACGCCATCACGCATTTCGGCAATTTTATCGGCGTTGATCATGTCTTCGGTTTCCTCGTTGAGGAAACAATGGAGGGAGACCACATCGGAACTAAGAAGCACTTCATCCATGCTCTCGCACTTTTTCACTCCGTATTCGGAGGCGAAGGCTTCGTCGAAGTAGGGATCAAAAGCGATGATGTCCATGCCGAAGGCCTTGGCGCGAATCGCGACTTCTTTTCCAATCCGACCCAGCCCAAGAATCCCGATGGTTTTGCCCATGATTTCGTTTCCAACAGGCTTTTTCCAGCCTGCGATCCACTCGCCATTTTGAACGGCGACGGCATTGGCTTGGATATCCTTGGTGATCCCGAGGAGAAGGCCGAAGGTGTGCTCGGCGACGGTGGTGTGGTTGACTCCAGGAGTGAAGAGAACGGGAATGTTCTTCTCGGTGGCGTAATCGACATTGATTTTGTCGAGCCCGATTCCGTATTTGGAAATGGCCTTCAGGCGAGGGAGCGCTTTGTCGATAACAGCCGGAGTGATGGCGTCATCGCCACAAAGAAAAATATCGATGTCTCCGACGAGATCGAGCATTTCAGTCTCAGAGAGAGGTCCACGGGCCCGGACAATTTCCCAGCCTTGGGAGTTGAGGAGGTCTTGGTGGGTTCCAGGGGTGTCCTGAAAACTAGTGGTGGTTAGAAGAACGCGGGTGCTCATTGATTTGTAGGACAGCGTGCTAGTGGTTTACCGCTGTTTTTGCAAAAGAAAAAAATCGGCTAAATCCAAGGGTTTTTATAGCTTATCTTCCATGGGACCAGCCTTTCTTCGGAGTATCACTGCACTACTACTCACTTTTGTTCTTACCCAGTGCTCGAGTGTTCCGGGAGGTGGATTAAGTGGCGGGCGAGAGGCTCAATTGAAGAAAATGGGGTATGTGTCGGTTCCTCTTGAGAAGGTTTCCGGTGATAGCCGTTTCTCAGGGGTATTCAAAGTCAATGACGTGCCTCTGAAGTTCCTCATCGATTCCGGAGCAAATAGCACGGATGTGGAAGATCGACTAGCGACGCAAGTGGGGCTGAAGAGAAGTGATTCGGTGAGCGTGGTCACACGCGGTGCTTTAGGTCGTGAAATCCGCAGCGGCTTGGGAACTGGATCTCTTCAGGTCGGCCCGATCAAGGCGCTCAATTTTTCGTTTACCATTGCGCCTTCGGGAAAACGAAAGACCTCGACAAGTCGCTATGCCGGACAGGTGGGTCTTGATGCCTTGAATTCAACGGGGTCTCTGGTGGATATTCCCAGAGGGTGCCTCTGGGTGCCGGGGCCGAATGCGCATCGCACTCGCTCAGGATTGATCAGGCCTTTGGGTCCCAAGCCTGCGCTGGGAGTGAAGATGTTGGGCATGGGGACTGCCAAGCGTCTGCCGCACCTCATCCTACATGGAACGATCAATGGAGAGCATGTCAGTTGGGTTGTGGATACCGGAGCAGAAATTTCGGTGATGGACCAGCAGAGCTTCCAGCGCCTTGGGCTTCCTAGCGTGATGACAAATTCACGAATGATTGATGCTTCCGGGGATCGAGTGGCCTTGCGTCGGAGTCGGGTGAAGAACCTGCGTTTCGGAGATGTGAATGTGAGGACTTTCGATATCGCGATTGCTCCTTTGTCGGAGGTGAAGAGGTATTTCAAGGATCCAGCGGGGCGACCCATAGATGGGATTCTCGGAATGGATTTTCTGACCAATGGCCAGATCTTGCTCGATTCAGGTTCAAAAATCCTCTATCTGGGACAGCCGTAGTGGGAAGTCGCAAATACGAGAAAACTCAATTCTAAAACCGGGTAAGGGGGTCCAGAACGCGAATGCTTTGCCAACATGCTTCGACGTTGTGGACTCGGAAGACTTCGATTCCTTGGTTCATCCCGTGGGCAAGGAGAGCAATCGTTCCGGCGTCACGCTTCGCTGGGTTTTCGATTTCTAAAACTTCGCCGATCACTGTTTTTCGGGAAATGGGTAGGAGAATGGGGCAGCCGAATTGCTTGAGCTGGTTGAGCTCCTTGAGAAGGAGGATGTTATCGGCCTTCTGTTTCGCGAAGTCGATGCCCGGATCGAGGATGAGCAGCTCCCTAGAGAGTCCATTGGCTTCTGCGAGTTCGATCTTTTTGGCGAAGAAGTCGCATATGGATTTCATAAGATCGGGCCATTGTTGGTCCGTGTGAGGAATCTTGGGTTGGCCGACCGAATGCATGATTAGAAGCGGGACCTCTTTTGCTGCGCAAGCACGTGCATTTCGTCCATCAGGGAGGGCGGACATATCGTTGATGAGATCAACATCGTAATCGAGGATTTCTTCAACAACCTCGGGTCGCCAGGTGTTGATTGAAAGAAGTGGAGGGAAGATCTGGGTTTGATCTCTTGGAGTGGCGGATCGAATTAATTCAGTCCAGCCGGAGAGGACGCTTTCCAAGCGTGAGATTTCCTCTGCGGGAGAAATGGCTTCGCGATTGGTGCGAGCCGATTCAGCACCGAGATCGATGATGTCAGCCCCGGCCTCGACCTGTTTTTTTGCAAGTTTCAGCGCATCGCTGGGATCGAGAGTACCATCACCTGAAAAGGAATCGTCGTTGATATTCACGATCCCCATGAGCAGGGCCCGACGGGGGAACGTGACGTCGCGGGAAGGAAAGCGGGTTATCATGGAGCGGTCAGAGCTTTTCCGTTGTCGCGTGGAGTGAGTCCGAGAATAAAAGGAGCGGCAGTTGTCGCCCATTGCTCGGGGCCGGGGAAGTCGTTGGCGCCTTCGCCCCAGCATTTTTGGAGCATGTCGGTATTAATGACGCCGGGGTTGAGGGCAACGACGCCCACATTTTCCGGGAGTTCCTGGGAGAGTGCCTGTGAGAGCCCTTCAATGGCCCATTTTGAGGCACAGTAAGGGGCAACTTCAGGTGAAGTGGAGCGTCCCCAACCCGAGGAGAGATTCACGATCATTCCTGATTCGTTAGAAAGCATGAGGGGGGTGGTGTGCCGAATCATATTGGCAACGCCATTGAGATTGATGGCGGTAATTTGGTCGAATTCTTCGGCTGAAATCTCCCAGAGAGGAGCGGGATTATTCACGACCGCGGCGTTGTTAATCAAAAGATCGGGCTCTCCGGATTGGAGAAGGGCCTCGTTTACAAAATCAGCGACGCTGGCATCATCCGAGACATCGCAGGGAAGGAAACTGCAATCTGCAAACTCTTCGCGAAGCTTTTGGAGGGCAATTTCATTTCGGCCACAACCGACAACAATATGCCCTTTCTCACTCAACTCCGAGACAAGAGCTTGTCCCAATCCCGAAGTGCAACCGGTTAACCAGATGATCATGGCGCAAGAAGAGCAGGAATGAAGAGTCGACGAAAATAAAAAAACCTCGCAATGATCGGGGCAGTCCGAGGTTTGAAACGAGTGGGTGTTATTTTCTAGCCGTGGGGTTTTGGTCTTGAAATGCCGGCAATCAGTGAAGCGAAAGTACGGAAAAAGCGCGGGAGGCCTGCCATAACTCGTGCCCAATGTTACTCCTTCATGGCTGATCAGATGGGATCTGAAGAGGGCCGCTGGCTGTTCCGCTCTTGGCTGCCACTTAAGAGCTGGCTACTCCTTTGCGGGCTATTTCGATGGGTGGCTTGCTGATGTGTTAGCCTCGAAAGAGTTCATCGGCGACTTCCGGAGGCGCTTCTTCTGCGATTTCAGGGTCCTCCCGTGGAATTGAGGGAAGAGGGTCAACCAGGCCGGAAGCAAGCGGGAATTGTCGCTCGTAGATTCCGGTGCCGGGTGAGATTTCATTTGCATGAGTGTAAGCATCCCGAATCATTTCCATCTTGGCATCAAGATTGTCGATATAATGAAGGGTATGGGCTTCCGGGGTTCGAGGAAGAGTGGGCGAGCCAAATTCCAGAAGGCCGTGATGGGATGCTACGAGATGGAGGAGATGAAGGCGCACGTTTTCCGAGGATGGTTCTAGTTCGTGCCAGTTTTCGAGGGGGAGTTCGCGCCAAAACTTGTTCACCAGTTCCATTCCGAGGGGAATGTGGCCAAGCATTTCACCGTGAAGGGTCTGGAGTTGATTGAAGCCTGTTTCCGGGTAGGTGTTTTCCCAAAGCTTTCCACAGTCGTGGAAAAGAATTCCTGCAATCAGGAGGTCGATATTGAGTTCGGGATAAACCGGGTGAAGCGCCAAGGCGGCGCGCATCATTTGAGCGACGTGCTCCACCAAGCCTCCGCGGCGAGCATGGTGGTTTTTTTTTGCGGCTGCAGTCCGTCTAAAGCGGTCCTCAAATTGCTCGATGAATCCGTTGCATAGACTCCTGAGGCGAGGATCGGTGAGATTGGCAAGAGCGTTTAAGATGTCTGACCAATCGGCATCCTGTTTGGTCTTGGTTTTAATATCACCGGCAAGAAAGGTTTTGATTTCTTCTTCATTGAGGAAGCGAAATTTCCATCCTTTTCCATCAACCCCATATTGGTTCTTGGTCCATTCGCCATGGAAGTGAAGAAAAGTTTCCGGGTCAATATCGAGAGCGGCATCCCATTGCGGGTGGTTGTTCCAGAGCTTTAGAGTGATCCCACCCGTGGCGTCGGCAATGATCCATTCGCGAAAAGGTTTGCCGCCCTTGGTTTCCCGTTCGCGAACGGTCTGCAATTGAGCCGAAAAATCAGCTTCTAAGGGTGCTTCACTTGTTGATTGGAGGAGGTCGGAAATGGTCATGTCTCAACAGAGACGAATCATGTCCTTCATAGCCTGTTTCCAAAGGAAAAAAAGACCTCGCTTGGTGTAGCGAAAGTGTCCGTCTCCTGTGAATGTGATTAGTCCGCTTGCGGTGTTGTGATCGATCCGTTTTCGCATTTCATCTTCGATTTGTTGAATGATTTCATCTGGATCAGGCAGCAGGAGATCATTTTCCGTAATCGCTAAATCAGAAAGATGCTTTAGGTGATCATGAAAAATCATGGGAAAGCGGTTTTTCTCGCAAGGGAGATGCCTCCAGAGTGAAAGTGGAGGATGTTGGAGGGGAGGAGAGAATGGATAGTTGGTGGTGTGGATGGATTGTCCGTTTTCGGTGCGTGAAGAGATTGTGACGTATGCAAAGGCCACGTTTGCGTGCTCGCAAAGGCAGATTGCGGCGATGGCCTTGACTTCGGGGTTCCAGAAAATCCGATAGTAGCGCTGCATTCCAACCCAATTCCAGCCACTGTCTACGATGTGTTCGAATTCAGCATCTTCGATTTCTTGAATAAGGCGCCCGGCATTTGGAAAGTAATCCGGAGAAGGGATTTTCTGAAAACGCAGGCGATTATTAAGCGGGTGCTTCATTTTGCGGACCCGGGTCAGGAGGTCGAACCATGGAAGGAAGAACCAAAGGAGTGCGCCCACGATCCCTGCGATCAGGCTCGTAAAGAGGAAGTAAGCAGAAAGGGCACTCGCGATCAGGAAACAAAGAGCACCGAGCTTCCGGAGGAACAAAGTGCGGCATGAGCGCAGCGCAAAGCCAACAACAAGGGTTGCGATCACGAGAAGGGCTTCGCGCATAATGATTGACCCACCCGATCGGGCGATTTGGAAGGATGGGCCTTTTTTGAAATTTTACCAACCGTTTCTTATTCCCTTTTGAATGTCTTGCTGCCTTCTAGGTCGTGCCTATAAATTGGCTTATGGCAATCGAACCGTTTCTTGAAGTCTGGCCGACTATTGATGACTCGTCCTTCGTCGCGGCGAGCGCGGATATTATTGGGCGGGTCACGCTCGAAGAAGAATCCAGTGTTTGGTATAACGCAACTCTTCGAGGCGATATCAACAAGATCGTGATCGGTCCCCGGAGTAATGTGCAGGACAATGCAGTCATTCATCTTGCAGATGATTTCGGCTGCTACGTCGGTGAGTTGGTGACGGTGGGGCACAGTGCGATTCTCCATGCCTGCACGGTGAAAAATGAAGTCCTCGTCGGAATGGGAGCATGTGTGCTCGATGGGGCGGTGATTGGTGAACGATCGATCATCGGAGCCAACGCCTTGGTGACGGCAGGGACTGAGATTCCCCCGGGCTCTCTCGTCCTCGGCAGTCCGGCGAAAGTGGTGAAGACGCTCGATCTTAAGGCTCAGCAGGATGTTAAAAAATGGGCGGAGAAATACGTCAGAAATAGCCGGGCTTTTAAAGAACGGGAGTTTTAAAAAACCTCGCTCGCTTTTTTGTGCGCCTCATCGAAACTTTCCCTATGTCCGATCTCATTCGCGTCGAGCCTATTGCCCTTCTTCCGACTCAAGCTGGGTGTGCGGTTTTTCTAGGTGATGGGTCCAAGGTTATTGTTTTTTATATCGATCCTTCGATCGGTGCGGCGATCAATTGTGTTCTGGCCGGAACGAAGCCTCCGCGCCCTCTGACACATGATCTTTTTACGCAAACGCTTGAGGCATTGGGGGGCGAAGTGCTCCATACTACGATCATGAGTGTCGCAGGGGAGGTGTTTTATGCGAGGCTCTTCATTAAGGCGGAGAATGAAATTATGGAGAAAAAAATCATCGAACTTGATGCCCGCCCCAGTGATTGCATTGCGATGGCAGTTCGAAAGAATGCCCCCATCTTCATCGCGCCGGATGTCTGGTCTGAACTCGAAGATGTCAGTGATACGCTTGAGGATCTCAAAAGTCAAAAAGACCATCAGGGGGGCTTTGAGTTTTAAAGAGGGCGCATTTTCTAACAGAATTTTTAATCCTGACCATTGCGCATTCCTGAAGGTGCGTTATGGTGACCTCACCCTATGAATAACGGACCATCTTATCTCCACGAGGATATTCTCCTCAACCCTGAGAAAAGGGAATTTCCCGACTTTAGTCTCAAAGTTCTTCTCGAAACTGTTTTTAAGCCCACCCAAAATTGTCGTGTTTGCATCCTGATTGATTTCGAAGAGCCACAGAATCTGATTAAGGATTTTTCATTCGTCGGGAACCAAGATCATCCTGTGCAGAATAAGGCCTACGAGCATTTCTACCAGGGGCTTAAGAGTGGAGTGATGGCTGAATTAGGTATGACTGGAGGGGAGATGTTTGCCTATAAAGCGACGAATGGGTCCAATCTCGATCTTGAGGACGAGGTTTATGACGTCGCGGGAAACAAGCTCTCCCTTGATGCGGATATCTATACGAACTACGACATTATTCTTTGCATTTCGACTTTTTCCGCCACTGCCCCGCTGACGGCAAAGTGTAAGGTGTTTGGGTTCCGTGGTGCCACCATGCACGGGATGAATGATATTATTCTCGGGTCTGGATTGGCCGTAAATTACGAGGAGGTTTCTGCTGATGCCGAGAAAATGCGCAAGGCGTTGGATCAGCCCGAATCCGTGGAGATTGATTTCGAACTCGAGGATGGAAAAATTTTGACGGCTTGGCTTGGTCTCAACGGCCAGAAGGCTCAAAAGTCCCACGGTCTTTGTCAGGGTTCAGCTCCCGACATCGCCAATCTGCCGGCAGGTGAGGTTTACTTCGTCCCCGAAGATGCTAAGGGGCAGTTTCCGATGAAGTATGAGGATGGAACGCTGGGGGTTCTGGATGTCGTGGATCGCAATATCATCCGCTCCACTCTCATTGAGGGAAATCAGGCGACGATCGACGAGCATAATGCAGCATTGCGCGATGATCCGATGACTGGAACTCTGGGTGAACTTGGGTTTGGGACGCAGGTTTTGCCGGTATCATGTTCGGATATTCAGGATGAGAAGGTTCTTGGAACCTGTCACCTTGCGACGGGTCGTGATGATCATCTCGGAGGAGATATTGTTCCCGATATGTTCAAGAAGCACGAGAACAGCACTCACGATGATATTCTTTTTGCGCCCCATAAGACTCCCAATTTCAACGTCAAGGAAGTACGGATGTTTTGGGCCGGCCGAAGCGAGGTGATTATCGAAGACTTCAAGCCTTCCGCGTACGTCATCGCTGCGATGTCGGAAGAGGAATTGGCGCTTGCCTAGCGGAAGGGGAATTTCAGATCGCGAAGAGCCCTCGAGCCCTCGAGGGCTTTTTTGTGGGCCTTAGGCGTATTCCGCATGCCACTCGTGGTAAACCTTGGGGGATATTTCCGAGGGCTTGATCTCAGACCGTCCGCCCCAGAAGACGTTGGTGTAGGAGACAGGGATGCCGACTGATTCGAGATGGCGGTCGATGGCGGCTTTGTGCTCGAGAACCTTATCTTTCTCGGTGCCGTGGACGACACCCATGATGTTGACGTCGCCAAATCTGGGGCCTCCCTCACGCCAGTAGGCATGGGTCATGCAGTGGTGACGACCGACTTCTCCACCGGATTCTACTTCACGACCTTTTGGCACGGCCCAGTGGAAAAGGCCATTGAAGCGAGTGACGCGCTTTCCGGTGTCAGATGGTTTCACGTGCTCAAGAAAAGTTGAGAAACGGCCGATCACTTTCTTGCGATCCAGCTCTGAGGCGACTTCGTAAAAACGCTCTAAAGAGACTCCGGCAATCTTCGCGCGCTTCACCCAGCAGTCTCTGACGACTTCCTCAGGCTTAAGTTCTTCTTTGATCGCAAGAAGCACGGTCCACTCTTCTTCGTTCAACTCGACGACGGTGGTGGTCATCATTTCAGCGGGCTCTGGAAGTTTAGCTCCAGGCTCGAGTCCCTTACGGCGGACGTGTCCGACGCCGAGAGCGAAGACGCCGTTTGCCGGCATGAGGATGAATTCTTCAGCACCAACGATGCGCTTGAGGACGTTTCCGTGTTCTTCGAGGGACTCGCCCTGTGGAACTTTAAGTGTTGTCCAAAGGCGGTAGGCGGAACCGGAAATTTCGCTATCGGTGGATCGAATCACGACATGACCGGAGAAGGGGTCGTTCTTGGACATAAATTCAAAAGCATCGTTGAGTTTTTCTTCGGGAAGCTTCCAGGCGACAAGTGCTCCATGGGCCAACTTGGTGGAGAGGAGGGTCTGACGCACTCGTCGAATCACTCCAGCATCCAGCATGGCGGAAATGCGCTCAAGGACGATTGGAAGCTCAATGCCTGATTGTTCAGCGATTAGGGCGAAGGGGTCGCGTTGAAAACCAGAAACCAAATCCTCGGAGATGCTGAGAATTTGAGCGTTGATGGGGTCGTCGTGTTCGGTGGGAATACTCATTAGATAAAAGTCTTTACGAAGATGAGGGCGGATTCTTTATCGGAGATTCTGCCTTCGAGTTGCTCGGTTTGAACGGCCCGGAGGATTTCGCCCATTTTGGGGCCCGGGGAAAGTCCAATCTCATCGATGAGGTCGCGCCCGTTGAGGAGTGGTTTTGGGATGAGAGGGGTGCTGGCGAATTCTTCTTGCTTGCGGATCAGGAAGTCGTAGTTGTCGGTGAAGCCATTCGAGCTGGCGCAATCAACGCGATGGAGTTCCTGTTCCATGGGGAAGGTTTCCGCGGACATGAAGCGCTTCAGCTTGGCGGTTCTCATGTCCTGAACGTGCATAAAGCGCATGTGACGCCCGACCATGAAAGTAACGGTATCGATGATCTGATTGGAATAGCGTAGACGGCGAAGAATGTCCCCGGCCATTTCAGCGCCGATGGATTCGTGTCCATTGAAGCGGAGCCTTTGATGTTCCTCGTCCCAGGTCTGGGTGGGAGGTTTTCCGATGTCATGGAGGAGCACCGCGAGGCATAAGGGCAGGGGAGCTTCGCCTAAAAGACTGAGCGCGATGCGAGTGTGGACGTAGACGTCTCCTTCGGGGTGCCATTGCGGCGGTTGCTCGCATCCAATGAGGTCTAGAAGTTCAGGGAAAAATATTTTGGCGAGTCCGGTTTCGACCAAAAGGTCGAGGCCTCGCGAACGATTCACTGATTCGATAATTTTGGAAAATTCAGCCTGAATCCGCTCAGGCGAGATCAGTTCCAAAAGGTGGGCGTTTTCTCGAACGGAGTCTCGGGTTTTTTGATCCAATTGGAAGTCCGTCACCGTCGCGAACCGGATAGCGCGGAGGAGGCGAAGAGCGTCTTCCTGAAATCGCTCGGAAGGATTCCCGATTGCGCGAAGGATTCCATTTTTTAAATCTTCCTGCCCACCAACGAAGTCAATGACTTCGCCGGTAAAGGGATCTTCGAAGAGTCCATTGATGGTGAAGTCTCGGCGAAGGGCATCTTCTTCCGGGGTGGAGAAAAAAACTTTGTCGGGGTGTCGTCCATCCTTGTAGCTGCCATCGGTTCGGAAGGTTGCTACTTCGACTGCGTCTTCAGTATCCTTGACGATGATGACTCCAAAGTGCTCGCCCACGGCATCGCTCTTTTTGAAAAGAGCCTGCACCTCTTCCGGAGTTGCCGAGGTGGCGAGATCGTAATCCTTGGGGCTCTTTCCCAAGAGGCGGTCTCGTACCGCGCCACCTGCAAAATACACCGTGTGCCCGGCATCGCGCAGCACCGTGGCGGTGCGCTTTGCAAGTTCGGCTTGTGGGTGGATGACGCTCACAGCGCAAGCTTGCGCGCGGGCTTCAGAGAGGCAAGGGATTTCACGGCTTTAAGCCAGAATGGGGGTAAGAGCATCGATGAGTTTTTGACGGATCTTGAGACCTTTGAGGTAAAGTTTGTGCTGGACGCTTTCATACTCGCGGCGCCCCTCGGAGGTTTCCACCTTGATGGGAGAGTAGCCCCAGGTTGCCAAGTCATAGGGCGCAGCGCGCATGTCAATTTCCCTGGCTTCAATCGCGAAAAAGAGGGTTTCGCGCAGAAGGTCTGATGAAATCCATGGCGAGCTTTTGTAAGCCCATTTGTAGAGGTCCATGTTCGCGTGGATGCAGCCGGGTTGCTCATTCTCTTCGCGAGTAAGGAGGGTGGGCGAAAGTCTGTTAAATTGCACGGCGTCTGGTGCGTAGAAGCGGAAGGCATCAAAGTGGGAGCAGGAAATCGGGCGGGACGAGACTAGGGTGTCGATCTCCTTCTGGCTCAGACGGAGGGGGGCGGAGCCACGATGTCGAATATCTGCGCCTGAGTAGACCATGGCCCACTCGTGCAGGCCATGACAGGCGAGGTGAGGAGGACGGGTTTGTGTAAATTTAAGGAGTTGAAGAATCCACGCTAGGCGTTGTCGTTCTTTATCGCTCAAAAGCGACCGAGAGATGGCCGCTGCTCGATTTTTGTGGCGGTAGTATTTTTTGGGGAATAAATCTTCCGGTGCTTCTTCCAGCGTGATTCCTAACCCAGGATGCCAGCGTTCCAAGCGGCCCAAAGGATAGGAGTAATAAGTGTGCAGGAAATCGAAGACGGGGTGTTTTTCTTGGCGTGATTTTCGCTCACGCATAGGAACAGTGATCTTTTCAATGCTCTTTCGGTGCTCGTCTGCCAACGCCCGCCATTTGGCAGCGGAGAGGATGACAGGAAAATCGGCCGTTTTCATGATACCTTGAAAAGGAGAAGGCCCACTTTTTTTAAAGTGAGCCTTCATTGGTTACGGGAGTAGGATTTGAACCTACGACCTTCAGGTTATGAGCCTGACGAGCTACCTGGCTGCTCCATCCCGCGATCTGCGTGCGAAAATTAGGGCGCTTATCGGGTCGGAGCAAGAGGAAATTGAGAAAGTTTTTGAGGTTGGGTTCAATTTAAGTTGGATGGTTGGATGGGAATTGGCTGACATGAGAGAGGAAAAAATCCGCAGCGCAGAGATTCCGTTGAAGGGGTGGATTGCAAGCGGGGCTGAATTAGTTCAGGATGCTGCGCACCAAGACGTGATGGAGGAAGTTTTAGAAAAGCAGGTGCATCAACGGCTCTACGATGCAGGAAGCTTCGCAAAGAGTCCTATGGTGTGTCCGTCTTGTGATTTTGAGATCGATCGAGTGGTGAATGAGTGTCCTCGGTGTCGTTTCTCGGGCACGATCGCGATACAGCGCTATCCATTCGCTGCCCCTGAAATGGAATGTTTCGTCGATCCAGCCGGAATTTTTGACGAAGCTGCGAAGCGGATCATTCACGCGCGTCTCGAGAAGCTGGAAAAGAAGTTTCCTCAAGTCAGGGTTCGGTTTGCTGCGGTCGAGATTCCAGAGCATGTCAACCTTCGTGAGTTTGCCTTTTGGTTTTTTAACGCTAGCCCGGTCAAGGATCTGCAGGAAGCTGAATGTCGGCCATGGACAATTTTACTGATGATTGATCCGGTGATCGGCCGGGCTACAGTGATTTGCGGATATGCGATCGAGCCTTTTGTTGATGATGCTTACTGGAAGACCTTGTTGCGGATGGAACACGAGTGTTTTTGCAAGCAGGCTTACAAAGAGGTAGGGCTTCGTTTTATTGAGGGTGCTGACCAAATTCTCCTGACGGGTGCGAAGCGTGCCGGAAAGAAGATGGGGAGTCTGATGAGGGAAGAAAAGCGAGGTTGGAGGGGGCTAAGGCAAGGCCGAGAGGTAGGTGAGAATAGGAGATGGCAATGAGAGTGCTTTTTTTGCTGCTGGCCCTGCTCTTCACCCCGCCACTTGCGGCGCAAGCCGTGCCGGAGGTCCTGGAAGGAAAGGTGTATGATCCTCAGAAATGGGTTCAAGATTCCCGGAAGGGGGAAATCGAGGCGATGCTGGAGAAGGTGGAGGAACTTAGGGACCTCAGGCTTTTTGCTGTGGTCTTCGAGAAAGAGCCGCCCATGGGAGCGGAAGCTTATGCTCGGAAATTAGGGCGCCGTCACGGCGGTCCGGGTGTTTGGGGAGTCATTATTCATATTCCCGGCGTTCAGGGATCCCCTTGGTGTGTTGCTGAGAGGGGTGGGGATTTACCTTGCCCAAATCAGGAGCGTTTGGATCAAGCAGTGAAGATGGCGGTAACGAAGGCGCGAAAAGAAAACGATGAACGCTTGCGCCTCCATGTGGCATGTAAGGAAGTCGCTGAGGAATTGGCCTTTATTAGTGCAACACTTCAAGGTCAAAATGAGGAGCGTAGGGTTTTGAGAAATGAGTTTTACGAGGCTGATCGCAGGAATGTGGAGTGGGAACGTTTTCAGCGGAGAATCCTGATGGTAGGAGTTCCACTTCTCCTTCTCGTCGGACTCATGCTCGCGAGCTACTTCCGAAGAAAGTTCGAAGAGAAACGAAGGACCTTTTTCTTTCCGGACACGGAATTTCGTTACCGATTTCAGGCTCCATGGTCGGGGGGGAGTGACGTCTTGTTGAAATATACGAGTCAGATTGAAGAAGGCGGTTCGAGATGAGGCTGAACAATTCCACTTTATCGGAGGGAGGGAGCCGTGTCGTTGGGAAAACTAGGGAGTTAATTCACCCGTGCTTCTCCTTAATATCGAGAAGGGAAGTCTCAGGGAGCGTGGGTTGAAATTGATGCTCAACGCGGGGCGAAAAGATCTGAAGGCAGGGGGATGAAAATCGACAAGATGGCTGACGGGGTCGTGGCTTCTTTTAAGAAATTAAGGGGAGATGAAGATCGGGTCCTTCTCAATCGAGGGGCGGCCGAGGATGATTGCTTTTGTGCAGAGCGGGAGTGCCCAGAGCTTGGTAAAAATGCGATTTGCGCCTGCGGCTGAGGCGCCAGGAAGAGCGCTCAGAGAGAGGTCGAACTGAATGATGACCTACAAGGAACTTCAAAAAATACCGGCGATGGGAATCGAACCCATACTCCCGAGGGAACTCGATTTTGAATCGAGCGCGTCTACCAATTCCGCCACACCGGCTTTTTGTTGTTACGAGATGGGAGAGTCTCTTTTCCTCTGGCCACCTTGTCAAAGTTGTTTCGGTTAAACTTTTCGAAGCTTGGTAACGCGTCCGGTTGAAACCCATTCGGCAACGAAAATGTTGCCCTCAGGATCAAAGCATGCGTCGTGGGGATGAACGAATTTCCCATCGATCC
>JBMHCQ010000007.1:0-17115 GCA_049889835.1 Akkermansiaceae bacterium | reverse complement strand
TCTCGTCGCTCGGTGGGAGGTCCTTTGTTGGACTTCGAAGGTCGCTGTGTCGGGATGAATATCGCGATGGCAAATCGCGTGGAGAATTACGCGATTCCGATGGAAAATCTCTTAGAAGAGTTCCCTAAGCTTCGGAAACCGTTGGAAGACCAGAAGTAGAGTGTGCGAGGGCGAAAAAAAGGCGATCGGATGACCGCCTTAATCTGTGTCCATTGAGATTGTTCGGCCTTATTTCTTTTCTTGGCCCGCTTCCTCGGACTTTTTGAGGAATGTCGTGATTTCTTCGCGAGTCACTTGCTCCGTGCGATCTTTGTATTTTTCACGCCACGCTGCGACTTGTTGGGTTGTGACGAGATCTTTTTTCTCTGAATATTCGTTCCGAACGTAGGTCATCACTCCGGCAAGAGCTTTGTCGTCGAGAGTGCTCAGAGGCATCATCATGCCAAGATAGTCATTCCCCTCTTTTTTGATTCCCTTGAGGAGGATGAGAGCGAAGAGCTCAGGGTCGCCATCGACGATTTTGGAACCTTTGTAAGCAGGAGCCATGAGTTTGTCAGGTCCGGCAGGAGTTCCCTTGCCATCTTGTCCGTGACAAGCGGCACAGGTCATGAAGGTGGCCTTCCCTTGTTTGAGGGCATCTGCCTTTTCATCGGCGAGGGCAACAAGAGAAGACAGGAGGATGAGCGAAAGAATCGAGGTGATTTTCATAATTTCGGTAGTCGAAGATACACAATCCGTCGGGATTTTCTTGCGGAACTTGTGGAAATTTATCTGATCCGGAAGGAGCGGCCCTTACCCTCATCCCAGGCTCGATAAACGGAGCTATAGAGCGCTCCAAGTTCAGCACGAGAGAGAACACGGAATTCGATGGTGTGGGCGTGCGTGGAATGGGGGTAGTTCTTCTGGGCCATCTCGTCAAAGCTCATCCCAGTGCGGCTTCGGGCGCGATTTCGGAGTCCGGTGGTGCGGCCCTGAAGGCGTTTCAGGATGTCGAGTTTCGTTTCTTCGGTGACTGGCTCGAGATAGTAGAAACGGGCCAGCGCATTTCCAGTGGTGTCGATCGTGACCTCGGTCACGATCACGGTGCCATCGAGGACGTAAGAATGCTGACTCACGGAGGTGATATTTCCCAGATTGACCGAGTATCGCCCGCCCGGGAGATTGGCTTCCCAACGGCGCTTACGGTTGAGGTTATCCTCGACGTTTTCAGGTGGCTCGTCCGCAGTTTTTTCCTCGTTCTTCTGCTTGTTCTGATTCTGAAGGGTTTGCGAGCTCACCGGCAGAACGACGAAAAGGAGGCAGGCGGGAATGAGATAACGTTTCATGTCGTTTGCAAGTATCAGCTCTACTCGAAGTCAGGTCAAAGATGTAATTCAAGTGGTCAGTGAGGAGAAGTGGGGCTAGTGTTTCTCATGAAAATTTATCGTTCCAACGTTGCCGCCCTTCTGGCCAATTCAAGGGGACAGATTTTGGTTTGTGAGCGGTTCAAGAACCCGAATTCGTGGCAATTTCCCCAGGGAGGAGTGGATGAGGGTGAGGATTTGGAGTTGGCTCTTCAGAGGGAAGTGGAAGAAGAGGTTGGGTTGGCTCCTGTGGAATACATCGTGTTGGAGAGTCGGGGCGGATTCCGTTACGAATATCCGGCAAGGGTAAGACATTCAAAATCCGCTTCAAAAAGGAAGTTTGTGGGTCAGGAGCAGACTTATTTCCTCTGTCGGACCAAAGAGGACTACCCTGCGATTGATCTCATGCGCGAGCCACGGGAGTTTGCGCAGTCAAAGTGGATCTACCCGGAAGAGTTCGAGGAGGCGTGGCTTCCGGATTTTAAAAAAGAGGTTTATCGCGCTGTGCTGAAGCAGTTTTTCAATGTGGAACTGAAGAGCTGATCAGGTGTTCTGAACGAACCGACTCTGGCGTTTCACCGCTCCCAATCCGTCAATCTTTCAGTCGATGGCACTTATGGCCTCGGAAGAGGGATTGGGCTTTCGATCAGGAAGGATTGGCAACGAACTCTTCAAGTTCAGCAATGTTGGTGAGAAGATGTTCATTATCCGGTGCTCCGTAGCCCCAGTTCAAAATTGCGGGGATCATTCCTGCATTTCGGGCGGTTTCGAGGTCGACGGTGGAGTCGCCGACGTAACACACTTCTTCTGCTGAAAGATTCCAGCTCGCCGCGATCTCAAGTGCGACATGGGGGTCGGGTTTTGACGGGACACCGTCCCGCGCGCCATAGACCGGGTTGAAGAGGTGATCGGCGAACATCTCCTTCACAATGTTGCAAGTGTGATGGTGAGGTTTGTTGGAGAGGACTGCAAGGGGCATGCCTGTCCCGTGGAGTCGATCCAGAAGTTCGGGGATTCCTGGGAAATGATGCGTTCCTGATTTCCAAGTCTCCTTGTAGTGGTGTTGAAAGCCTTCAAAAATGACGGGGCCGAGATCCGCTTTTTCTTTACCAAGGGCAAGATCAGCGAGGGCGCGAGCGCCTTTTCCAATGAACTTGGTGACTTCTTCAAGGGTGTATGTCGGAAGGTCGTGCTCGGCGAGGGCGAGATTCAGCGCTTCCGCAATGCCGGGGAGTGAGTCCACCAGGGTCCCATCGAGATCAAAGATCATGCCGCGAATCATGGCTTGGGTTCTAGCGGATGATTTTCAGAATGACAGGGCAGAATGTTTGACAGGTTGGAGCTTTATGAGCTGTATGTGTCACCGATGAATTTTACTACATTGAAGTCATGTGCCATTGTCGCTGTCCTTGGGTTTTCGCCGATTGCTCCGGTGTCTGCAGACGATACTCCGCTTGCCGAGCAGATGGATGTCGTCAGTGGGTCTCTTAAGCGACTCCGCCGCGCTGAGACGACCGAGGACAAGGTTGCTCTTGTTCAGAAGGCCCAGCTTGCCACCCTCAAAGGACTCGAGTATCTCCCTGCCAGTTTCAAGTCTATCAAGGACAAGGGGGCTCTCGCTAAGGCCACTGCCGATTACAAGCGTCTTACTGGATTGACTTACGTTGGGTTGTGTGAGCTCGAAATGGCCTTCCTTGCTGGGGATGAGGAAAAGTCCGATGCCGCGATTGATAAGCTCAAAGACCTGAAGAAGGAAGGTCACAAGACTTACAAGTCAGACGACTGATCGTCACCGACCCGGTTTTTTTACAAAGCCCTGTCGCGCGGAGGCGTGAGAGGGCTTTTTCGTGCCCTCGGAGCTTAGCCGTGAGCTCTGGTGAAATTTAGGCGAGATAGAGGAGCGAGCCGCAGTTATCGCATTCTGCAATTGTTTCGCCCGATTTGGCGGCTGCAAAGGTGGAGCTGATGACCTGCACGTGACAGGAGCTGCAGATTCGTTCGGGGCTGACCTTGCAGACGGCATTGCCTTCGCGCTTTTTGTAAAGACGGGTGTAGTCAGAAAGAAGATCTTCGTCGATATCGGCAGCGGCGGTGTTACGTTGCTCGTTGAGTGCGGCAATTTCATCGCGTCGGGTAGCGGCACGGGCATCCAACTCGGCGATCTCTTCGTCCACTAAGCCTTGGGTTTTGGCGAGAGCTGCGTGAGTGCTCTCAATGACGGCACGGCATTCGTCACTCTTTTCCATGAGTTCGAGCTCTTGAGTTTCGAGCTCGTCCACGAGGCCCTCATAGCGCTTCACTTCTTCCCCCAGCTTGGCGTATTCTTCGTTTTTCTTGGTCTCAAATTGTTGAGTCTTGAGTTTTTCGATGGTGTCCTTCCGGGTCTTGCGGTCAAGGTCAACGTTCTTGATGGCGATCTCGTTTTGCTGGAGGTCGGATTTTGCTTTTGCAAGTGCCGCTTCGTCGTTGGCGAGTCGCTCACGTGCGAGGTTCTGCTCGCGGGGAATGCGCTCGAGCTCTTTGTCGAGCGAGTCGAGTTTTTGATCAAGGTCCTGAAGTCTGACAAGCTGCTGGATGTCTTCGCGCATGGCAGAGGAATAACGGGAGAAAAGGGCAGGGGGAAGCGCAGATTTTTAGCGTTTCTTGAGTTTCTTGCGTCTCAGTTTTCTGGCTGAATTCTTTTTTCCCACCCTTCTCCTCGAAGGTTTCTTGTTTGCAGTTTTTATCGGCGGAGTGTTCTCCTTGGTAAGGCGCTGTTGCCTTCCTTCCGTGGTCTCGGCCTTCGTGGGACTTGGAGCGGGGTGTTCTTTCTCAAGCTTGGCTTGAGACGCAGAGCGCGAATGAATCCTCCAGATCACGAGAGAGATGAG
The DNA here is from genome assembly GCA_049889835.1 of Akkermansiaceae bacterium. Lineage (GTDB taxonomy): Bacteria > Verrucomicrobiota > Verrucomicrobiia > Verrucomicrobiales > Akkermansiaceae > SW10. The sequence goes on along the minus strand of JBMHCQ010000007.1, from coordinate 12,902 downwards.
GCAGGCTCCAAGCAAGGGGGTCCACAAGAACCAGGTGAAGCCAAAGGTCGATGCGAGGGGCGGAATTGCCAAGGGGAGCGGCGCAAAGGGAAAGCGGGTGGCAAACAGGAGGGATGCCAGAAGTAAGAGCCCAATCTCAAAACCGAGAGAGCGTCGCGCGATGTCGAAAGGCTGCGCCAGAGATCTCGAGCTGAGTTGTGCCAGAGTTTGATCAAGAGAGCGGAGGTGGGCGGGATCAGTCCGGTGGCGGATGAGGACGCGAGTTTCGGGAAGAAGATTGAGATCGGAAGTGAAGAGGGATTTGAAAGTGTGAGTCGATGTTTCTTTGTCTGAGCGAGGTAGGGTGACATTTCCCTTAAGATCGATCGGAATGACCGGAGCACCGAGATTGAGGCGAATATGACTTCCGAGATGAACTTTAATTTCTTCGGGTGAGGCACCGAAGTGAGAGATGAGCGTAGCGAGTTCAAGAGAGGGCAGGATCTTCCCATCCCAGCGGGCGAGGAGCGGCAGAGTAAGGGAGTCCGGAGAAACTGTCGGCTGGGCATTTTCCAGAAGGCGGAAGCCTTGAGTCGAGCTCGTGATCGAGGAGGGTGAGACAAGGGAGTTGACCTCAGGGATGCCGGTGAGATCGCCAGAAATATTCTGAAGGGTAAAGGGCGTGAGGTGATGGGGGAACTTCTGGGGCAGGGAAGCAAGTCGAAGGTCATAACCCAGAGTCGTTGGGAGAATCCGAGCCTCGTGTTCCAAAGCACGCAGCTCCAGCTCATCGGCATCGGTCCAGGAGAGCGGGGGGGTTATCGTGATTGAGGAGGCCTTTTGCTCGTTGAGGGTGTTGAGGGCCAGCATCCAATCGGTGACAGAGGGAGCTCCTTCGACAAGAAAGACTTCCGGCGGATCGATATGAACAGGCGTGGGCCGGACTACCGTAATTTCATTTTGCCCGCGCTCGTAGAATTCCTGATGCGCATCCAGACGCCAGAAGAGAAACTGTTCTAGTTTAAGGAGTTGCGGAAGTTTCGGGATGCTGAGAAGAATTCCAACCCCCACGAGAAAGGGGGGTAGACAGTGAACCAAAACGCGTTTTCTCACACTCAACGGTGAGAAGCTGTAACGTCAGAGGGAGCTGGTCAATGGGGAATTGTCACCAGAGAGTCCACGGGGGGGAGCTCGGGCTGTAAGAGCCGGGATCTAGACCAAGACCTTGCCGCTTAAGTGTGAAAGAGGGTGGTTTTGGAAGCCTTTTTTAAGGCATTATTCCAAGGCGAGACGGTTGGGATTCACTGAGGCCTTGCCTCGAGGTAATCTTCGAGAGTTTCTTCAAGCGGACTATCGGCAATGATGTTCTTAAATTGTTCGATTCCGGCGGGTATTTGTTCAAGAAACCAATCGTTGTTTTGATTGTGTCCGAGGTTAGCAAAGGCACCGAGGACCTGCATGAGGCGCTGAGCAGCGCAGTCCTTGAGAATAGGTTCGATGGGTTCCTCTTCGGTGATCTCCTCCCAGAGCTCAAGCATCTTACGGCGGTCCGCGGAAGTGTGATTCATGTAGGGGTCCCAAAGAAGGGAGGCGAGGTCGTATTCCTGACGTCCCATCCGGAGTCCCTGAAAGTCAATGACGTAGCAGGTTCCATCCTTCAGCATCAGGTTTTGCGATTGAAAGTCGCGGTGCACCATGTGCGGAGAAGTGGCGCCAAGGCGTTTGCGAAGTCCGGCCAGAATGGGGTCAGCTTTCAAGGCGGACCCATCTTTTCCAAGGTGGCCTTCGATGAAGTGCTCGATGAAGTAGTCCTGCTCCCATTGATACATTTCTTCGTTGAAAGGTGGCTGGAGCTCAAAGTCCTTTGGGGGACGGACGTAGAGCATCTTGTCGAGCTGCTCGAAGGCGGAGCGATAGTAAGGCTCACGAACGTCCCAGGGCTCGCCTTTGAGCGAAGTGAGGTCTTGATCGCCGAGGTCTTCGACAATCGCGACGTGTCGCGCGATGTTGTCATAAAGCACTTGGGGGATGTTCAGGCCGGCGCTCTCGAGGAACTGTGCTACGGGGATGAAATTGGCATTATCCGAGCGGTCGAGGGTGTAGTGAATGCCGATAAATGTCGGGTGATCCTCAGGCTGGATTCTCAGGATAGTGCGGCCGGACCCGCCTTTTTTGACAGGCTCCATGAGGACCTTGTGCGTGGGCGCGAGATCGAGGTGGGCGCGGACGGCAGTGAGGAGGGTATCAGCAGGCATCGGAAGGAAGTGAGGTTTAGAGATCGGCGTCCTGATGGACTCCAGACGCAGGGGAATTGCTGTGGACAATGCAATTTGTCAATTCCGCATCTCCTGAAACATGAGTTCGAGGCCAGAGAATGGAGTTTTTGACGATTGCTCCGGGCTCGACGACCGCCTCATCCCCGATCCAGGAATTCTCGATGACGGCGCCGGGGTGGACTCTGGCATTTGGTGAAATCTCGCCCGCTTGAAGAAATGCTGCTTCGAGGTAGCTCTTTCGCTCTCCAAGATCGAGCCAGTGGCACTCTTTGACCTCATAGGCTCCCAGCTCTTTCCGGCGGACTAATTCCTGAAGAGCGGGGATGACTTCGATTTTCTCATTGGGAGGGATGAGGTCGAGAAGCTCGGCATCAGCGCAATAGATTCCGGTGAACTGGTGAGTGCCCGGGAGGCCTGCAACTTCGCCGCGAATGTCGATGATGCGCCGCCCGTCGACGGTGATTTTTTTTGCCGGGCCATCGGCTCGCACCGCAAGGGTTACGGTGTTGTTGCTCATCATGTGACCGGTCATGAGTCGTTCAAGTGGGAGGTCGGTAAGAATATCTCCATTGTAAATCAGAAAGGAATCGTGACCGATCCATTCGTCGATATTTTTAAGGCCGCCACCCGTCTCGAGAAGAACGGGCTCGTGGAAAAAGGTGAGATCCGCGTTCCGGTATTTTTTTTCCGGAAATGCTGCCTCCCAGGCTTCGGGAAGATGGTGAGTGTTGATTGCGATATCGGTAATGCCCGCTGCGACCAACTGATCCATGGCATGAGTCACGAGGGGACGGTTCGCAACCGGAATAAGGGGTTTGGGAAGGGTGTTGGTCAGTGGCTTGAGACGAGTCCCAAGGCCGGCTCCGAGGAGGAATGCCTTGCGCATTCCGCTTCCTACCATTTCCCCGAAAGAAAAACTACTCTTGCGTCGGATCAAAGCTCGCGGATAGTTCATTCACGATGTCTGACGACGATAAAAAGTCTCCCGAGACCCCTGACCACGACGAACTCCGCAAATCTCTCGAAGGAATCTTCGGGAAGATGGACAAGAGCGGGTTTTCCTTTCCCGGCATGGGCCCGATGGGAGGCACTCAAGAGAACGAATTCGCCGAAAGCCCCGAGGAGCAAGATGTCGCTGGGATTTTTGAGTTCGATTATCTCCCCCGTGATATCAAGGCGCACCTCGATCGCTTTGTCATTCGTCAGGATGAGGCCAAGAAGGCGCTCTCTATCGCCGTCTGTGATCACTACAATCATGTCAAAGCCCTCAAGGCTGAGGACGATGACGCGCAGCCGCTCGAACTTCAGAAGCAAAACGTCATGGTCGTTGGGCCGACCGGGGTGGGGAAAACTTACCTCGTCAAGCACATCGCGGAACTCATTGGGGTGCCTTTTGTAAAAGCGGATGCCACCAAGTTCTCTGAAACCGGCTACGTCGGTGGCGATGTTGATGACCTCGTGCGCGAGCTTGTATCCAAAGCCAATGGCGATGTCAGTCTAGCGGAATACGGAATCATCTACATTGATGAGATCGATAAACTTGCTGGAAGCGGCGGCACGATGGGGCGCGATGTCAGTGGCCGAGGCGTTCAGACCACTCTTCTCAAATTGATGGAGGAGACCGAAGTCCCGCTTCGCAATCCTCAGGACATGCGGGGCCAGATGATGGCGATGATGGATCTGCAGAATGGCAAAAAGCATAAGGAGACCATCAATACGCGTCACATTCTCTTTATCGTTAGTGGTGCCTTCTCTGGTCTTGAAAAAATTGTGCGCAAGCGTAGCCAAGCCGCTCAGATTGGCTTCTCCGCGGAGAGTAAAGAGCCCGTGATGGACTCCGATCTCTTCAGGCATGTGAACACCGAGGATTACATCGACTTTGGATTTGAAGCCGAATTTATTGGCCGGATTCCTGTGCGTGTCATTTGTGAGCATCTCAATGCCGATGATCTTGAGGCTATTCTCAATTATTCAGAGGGGAGTCTTCTTCGGCAATATACCCGCGAGTTCGAGTCCTACGGGATCGATATCATGTTCAAGCCGGATGGCATTCGCCGCCTCGCGCAAATGGCCGAGGAAGAACGCACCGGGGCACGTGGACTGATGACGGTAGGGGAGCGCATTTTACGTGATTTTAAATACGAACTCCCTGGCACTTCGGTGACTGAATTTACGGTCGATGCCGACCTCATTGACAATCGCGAAGCCCATCTCGAAAAATACCAAGAACTCGGTCAGGAACTCGTTGTTGAGAAAGCTCGCCAGGAAGTCGAGGCCTTCATCCGTGAGTTTAAGGACAAGCATGGCGTGCACATCAAGCTCAAGGATGATGCCGTTGCCCTTATCGTGGAAACCGCCGGGTCACATGCCCGGAGCGTTCTCCAAGTTGCCCGCCAGCTCTTTCGTGACTACCATTTCGGCCTCAAGCTCATCCAGAAGAACACCGGGCAGAAAGAGTTCGTGATCACCAAAGCGGCAGTGGAGGATCCCGATAAACATCTCAGTGATCTTGTGGTGAAATCGTATCAGAAAGAGTGATGCGGTGGGGTATTTCTCTCGTTTGCGGACAAGACACAGGCGGGACGCCTGTGCGGCATCTCGGGATCAGTTTCTTAGTTGAGGAGTATTAGCGAAAATGTTGGAATATTTCCCCGTGAGATTTTGCGTCATTCTCTTTGTTTCGGCGGTCGCTTTAAAAGCGGCTGAACTGAAGCCGCAGGAGGTGGAGTTTTTTGAAGCGAAGATTCGGCCGGTGTTGGCGCAGGATTGTTACGAGTGTCATCGGACCGGTGGAAAGAAGGAGGGAGGACTGGCCTTGGATTATCGCGGAGCGATGGAGGAAGGCGGCGAGACCGATGATCTTTACGATTTTAAAAATCCTCGCGAGAGCTACTTGATTCGGGTGATCGATCATCTTGAAAAAGACACCGAGATGCCAAAGGAAGGCGCGAAGCTTGAGGAGGAGGTGATCGAGGACTTTGTGAAGTGGATCGAGATGGGGGCCCCGGACCCGCGTGATGACCCCCCCAGTGATGAAGAAGTGGCTCAAGAAGGAAGTTGGGATAAAGTGCGCGATCGGCGGAAGGGATGGTGGAGTTTTCAGCCGGTAAAAGAAGTTCATCCTCCGGAAGGAGAAGGGGCAGCGATTGACCGTTTTATCGAGGCCGGCTTGGTGAAGAAAGGATTGATTCCCGAAGGTCGCGCCGAGGATGAGGTTCTCATTCGTAGACTCAGTTTCGCACTTCGGGGATTGCCTCCTTCCGCTGAAGAAGTCGCAGCATTTGAAGCGGCCTCCAACTGGGAGCAGCTGGTGGACCAATTTCTAGCGTCATCGCAGTATGGCGAACGCTGGGCCCGGCATTGGATGGACTGGTTGCGCTACGCCGATTCTCATGGGAGTGAAGGCGATCCGGCGATTCCGAACGCCTGGCGCTATCGAGACTATCTTATTCGGTCTCTCAATGCCGATATTCCCTACAATCAACTGGTCCGGGAACACCTCGCGGGCGACCTTTTGGAGAACCCGCGCATTGTGGATGGCTTGAATGAGTCGGCGCACGGACCGGGTCATCTTAGAATGGTGTTTCACGGGTTCACTCCCACCGATGCCTTGGATGAACTGGTGCGCTTTACCGATGATCAGGTGAATGTCGTGAGCAAGGCCTTTCAGGGGCTGACGGTTTCGTGCGCGCGTTGCCACAATCACAAGTTTGACGCCATCAGTCAGGAGGACTACTACGCGTGGTTTGGGATTTTTGCCTCGACCAAACCGGGGTCGGTTCGCGTGGATGTGCCGAAGGATGAAACCGCTGTGAGAGCAGAAATGGCTTCCTTGAAGAATGAGATTCGCGCGGTCTTGGTGAAGGCGTGGACTGGTTCGACTGAGGTTGAGCAAAAGTTGACTCAACTGAATGGGGAGCGGGTCGAAAAGGCGGGAGGAGGAAGCTTTCTCTCGATTTTGAAAAAAGGGCGTGCCGGGATTGAGAAGGTCACGGGTCCGAAAAAGGGGTGGGATCAATCCGGGGTGAAGGTGCTCTGGGAAGGAGAGAAGCTTCTCACATGGACCTCGCAGGGTGAACATGCCTCGGGCTTGGGTAAAGCTGGAGCGTTCGCGATTTCTTCGGATCCAGCTAAGGTGATCGAAGGAATTTTTCCCGCTGGACGCTACTCGAATCTGATCAGTGATAAGGATCGGGGAATCTTCATCTCGCCCCGCACTCCCTTGGATGGAGACTATGAACTGTGGTGGGAACTGGCTGGAGAAGGCGATGCGGTGGCGCGGTATGCGGTGCAGAACTATCCGAGCAGCGGAACAGTCTACCCCATGACAACTTTAAAAGGCGGGCATTGGCGCGGAGTGAGACAGAATTTGGATTACTGGGCCGGCGATATGATTCATCTGGAACTCACCACGGGACAGGATCAGGCCCTTTTAAGACGCGGTGGAAGCCGGTCCTGGATTGGAATTCGTCGCGCCATGCTTTTAGAAAAAGGGACGCCCTCGCCGCCGCCACTTTCAGAGGAAGCGGAGGTGCTGCTTGCGAAGAGTTATCGCGAGGGCGACACCATTGAAAAACTGATCGCCCGGGTGGCGAAGGAGGCAGCTCAAGACTGGGGGAGTGAATCACTGAGTGATGCGCAGGCTTTTCTCCTCGATAGCCTCGTCCGTGAAGGCGCTCTTGCGAATACGGCGGCAGATGAACTAGCGAAAGGATATCGCGATCTTGAAGCAAACCTCGCGACACCGATCAGAGCTCCCGGGGTGTGGGAGGCCGATTCCTTTGATCAGCCTTTTTACACGCGGGGAGACCCCAAGAAGCCCGCTCACCTGGTAAGGCGTCGATTCTTGGAAGTGTTTGATGATACGCCCTACGAGACCAAGCTCAGCGGAAGGCTTGAGCTGGCCGATGATCTGGCGGATGAGAGCAATCCGTTTACCGCGCGCGTTCTGGTGAACCGGGTGTGGCATCATCTCTTCGGGCGTGGATTGGTGAGTACGGTCGACAACTTCGGTCGACTGGGTGAGAAGCCCACTCACCCCGAGCTCCTCGACGATCTCGCAAAGCGTTTTATGGACGAGGGGTGGTCGCTTAAGAAGCTGATTAAAGAGGTCGTGATGTCCGATACCTGGCAACGGAAGAGTCTTCCTTCCAAAGAAGCCACTGAGATCGATCCGGACAATCTGTTCCTCTCGCATTTCCGTCTGCAGCGACTCGATGCGGAAGCAATTCGCGATTCTCTTCTGGTAGTGGCGGGAGCGTTGGAAGATCGGTTGTATGGCGGGCCTGTCGAGGGAAGGAGTGGTCGCCGGAGTGTGTATGTCCGGAATCAGCGCAATCGACTTGATCCCTTCCTCACGACTTTTAATGCCCCTGTTCCACTTGGTGGAAAAGGGCGTCGTGACCTGACCAATGTGCCGGCGCAATCGCTGACTTTGTTGAATTCCGAGCGAATCATGCAGCTTGCCGAGCGTTGGGCCGAGCAGCTCGAAGGAAAGCCTGCAGAAGACGCCGTGCGTGAAATGTTTGCCAAGGCCTTCGCCCGGGAAGCGAGTGATGAAGAAGTCAAAGGAGCAATCGCATTTATGAACTCGATGGATGCGCGTCGCACCGAGCAGGTGAGAAGGCGTCGTCAATGGAATGAAAAAATAGCAAGCCTTGAAGGAGATGTTGCGGATCTGGAGGGAATGGCGCGTGCCCGGGTCGAGGCCACGAGGGGAGAACCCAAAGACCAAGCGAAAGGTCCTCAGGCATGGGCCTCCTGGGACTTTGACAAAGACGCCAATGATCAGCACGGAACTTTGCACGGAACGCTTCATGGCGGTGCCGTGATCGAAGACGGAGTTTTGGTGACGGGGCGAAAGAACGGATACGTTTCGACAAAGCCTCTTGGGAAATCACTCGCTGAAAAGACGATGCAAGTCTTGGTCGAGCTCGATGATTTGAACCAGCGAGGAGGGGGAGCGATTACGGTGCAGACTTCGAATGGACATGTCTTTGATTCCATCGTTTACGGTGAGCAAGAGTCGGGTCGCTGGATTTCCGGGAGCGATCGTTTCGTGAGAACCGAGTCGTTTAAGGGTTTGAAAGAAACGGAGAGATCTCCGGTTTGGATGACGACGGTTTACCTCAAGGATGGAACGATCTTGGCCTATCGAAACGGAAAGCCCTATGGGAACAGTTACCGGAAGGCCTCGCTGATCGAATACGGAAGTGATGCGGTGGTACTCTTTGGAAATCGGCATGGGCCACCCAGTGGAGGTCGGCTTTTAAAAGCACGCATTCATGAGGCCCGCCTTTATGATCGCGCACTTACTCCTGAAGAAGTCGTGCTTTCTACCGGCCATGTTCCGGGAGTCGGCGAGGAAGAAATGCTCGCGGCGATGAGTGATCCCGAGCGGGCGCGATGGTACTCTCTCAAGTTGGCTTTGAAACGTGAGCGCGCGGTTGGTGAGAATCTGCAACAAGGCTCGCGCCTCGGAACAGGCCTGGGAGACCTGGCGCATGCGCTCTTTAACATGAAGGAATTTATTTACCTGCGATAAGGATGACTGACTTTTTGACACGACGTGAAATGCTGAACCGAACTTCGACCGGATTCGGGGGCCTTGCCTTGGCCGGGCTGATGGCGGAGCAAGCGGGGGCTCAAATTCTCCACAAAGGGAAGAAGGCGAAGAGCGTGATTTTCTGCTACATGTCCGGAGGGGTGTCGCAGGTGGATTCCTTTGATCCCAAGCCGATGCTCAAAAAGATGCACGGCAAGGATATGCCGGTGAAGGTTGAGCGAACGCAGTTTAACAACAACGGAAAGATTTTCGGGAGCCCGTTTGAATTCAAGAAGTGTGGCGAAAGTGGAATCGAGATCAGTTCGATGTTTCCCAAATTGCGCGAGTGGGTTCCGGACGAACTCGCGGTGGTCCGCTCGATGACGACCAATGTGAATGAGCACGCGCAGGGGAATTACGCCTTCCACACCGGCTTTCCTTTTATGGGGCATCCGAGCGCCGGGGCTTGGTTAAGCTATGGCTTGGGGAGTGGAAACAAGGACCTTCCGGGCTTTGTTGTGCTCCAGAGTGGGGGAGCGATCGCGCCTCACGGGGGAGTGGGGATGTATAGCAATGGCTTTTTGCCTGGCCAGCATCAGGCCTCTCTTTTGAAAGCCGATCAGAAGGAATCCGTTCCCCACATTATTCCAAAAGAAGCGGAGCTTCTTCAGCAGGAACGTCTGAAGTTTATCCGTTCACTTGATGAAGGATTTCTTACCAAGACGAAGAGGGATGCCCAAGTGGAAGCGGCGGTGCGGAATTACGAAACCGCCTACCGGATGCAGTCGGCTGTGCCTGAGCTCACTGATCTTTCCGGAGAGAGCGAGGCGACCCAGGAAATGTATGGCTTGAATAGCAGCCATGGCCCGACCGCTTCCTACGGTCGGCAGGCGCTCCTGGCTCGTCGGCTCGTTGAGAAAGGGGTGCGTTTTGTGGAGCTCAGCTGCCTTGGATCAGGTGGCGGTGGCTCGGCCAATCCTTGGGATCAACACGGCGACCTTGAAGGCGGGCATCGCAGCATGGCCCGCCAAGTAGATCAGCCGATGGCCGCCCTGATCAGAGATTTAAAAGAGCGTGGAATGCTCGATGAGACCATCGTCATCTGGGCTGGCGAATTTGGAAGAACGCCTTTTTCCCAAGGAAGCAATGGCCGCGATCACAATCCTTATGGATTCTCAATCTGGATGGCGGGTGGAGGATTTCAGGGAGGGAACGTTTACGGTGAGACCGATGATTTGGGCTATCATGTTGTCGACAGACCAACGACTGTCTTTGACCTCTGGGCCACCGTGCTGCATCAGATGGGGATTGATCACGAAAAACTGACCTATCTCTACGCGGGAAGGAATGTGCGGCTCACCGATGTGCATGGGAAGGTGTGGCGGGAGTTGGTTTGATCGAATCAATCCCGGGAATGGTGGACTTAAGGGGATGCTTCTGCTCTCCTCCGCGCATGTCTAATTCTTTGACGAACCCAGTTTACGTATGCGGGCCGATGGCTTCGGGAAAGGCCGCGCTTGCGGTTTCGCTGGCCAAGGAGCTTGGGGGGGAGGTGGTCAATGGCGATGTGGCGCAGACTTTTAGAGGGTTGAGCTGCTTGAGCGGAGTCGCTCATGAGGAACGTCGCGGGGATGTCCCGCATCATTTGTATGGCGTGCTGGAGGTCACCGAGGAGTGCGATCCGCTGGCATTTCGGAATCTGGTCCTCCCGGTCATTGAGGAAATTCAATCACGCGGGAAAGTTCCCATCATTACCGGAGGATCTGGCGTTTATTTGAAAACCCTGACTCACGGTCCGTCTTCCATCCCGGCACGGGATGATGCGCTGCGAGCGAAGTTTGAGGACCGGAGTCATGAGGACCTCGCGGCCGAGCTGAAGGAACTCGATCCTGAAGGCGCGGCGGTGACGGATTTGAAGAATCGCCGTTATTTGATGCGAGCCTTGGAGATCTGTTTGCTTTCGGGCCGTAAGATGTCGGAGCTCAAGGCGGAGCAGTTTGCGAAGTTTGATGAAATCTCCCAAACTCTTCGTGGTCTCTACCTCGTTTGGGATAATGAGAATGCGAAGCAGCGGATCAGCTCCCGCTCGATGCTGGCTTTAGAAAAAGGCGCAATCGATGAGGTCAAAGCGATCCGTGAAACCGCCTCCGAGACCTGCCGGAAGACGATCGGTTTTTCCGAGATCGAGGCGCATCTCGATGGGGAGCTCAGTCTGAAGGAATGCCACAAGGGGATTCACACCAGCACCCGTCGCTTTGCGAAAGGACAACGGTCTTGGATGAAGAAAGAAGCGTGGGTGAAGGATGTGGAGTGCCCGTTTCCCTTTGATCAGAAGTTTGCGGGGATGTTGGGTTGAGATGTCCTCGTTGAAGGAAGCGGTGTCGATTCGCTAGAGAGAGATCGTGCGCTAGGTGGAAACGCCGATGTTGTGGGCGATCAACTGGATTTGTATTTCTTAAAGTTCTCCGCCTGCTCGAAGATCTCTTTGTAGACTTCGTCTCGGTCAACGGGTGGGTAGCCGTTGTTGGCGAGGAGGATGATGAGGTCGACTTTGAGTTCGGCTTTGATGTCGTCGCGTTGTTCCCATGCGGGATACTGAGCTTTGTCGTCGACGACAGTTTTCACCTCTTTGGCGAGGTGTAGGAGTTTGTCTTCTGGATACTCGAACTCGTATTTGTGGGCGAGCGCTTTGAGGATGTCGTAAAAGGCTTTCTCTTCGAAATCGATGCCGAGTTTGCCGAAGCTTTCCATTTCGGCTTTGAGGACTCCGATCATGTCGATGATCTCTTCGGGGAAGCGTTCGAGCATCTTGCTATCGAGGACGTCCTTCTCGCTGCGTTCGTTGTATTGCTGCACCAGGGCGGTGAACTTCTTGGCGAACTCAATGCCCTTGAGACGGTTGACCTTCTTGAAGTCGTCGATGGCTTTCTTGAGCAGTTTTTGCAGGAGCTTGATCTTGGTGTTGGGCAGCTTGATCTTCTCGATCTTGGCGAGGTAGTCGTCCTCGAAGATGTCGATCTCCGTAGCTCCATCTTCGCCGAGTTTGAAGATCTCTTCGATGCCGTCGCTGGCGAGCGCGTCGGCGATCATCTCGCGGACCTTGGCGTTCATCTGGGCGCTGTCGGGGGCTTCGCCTTTGGTCAGCTTGGCGACGATGGAGCGCACCGCGAGGTAGAAGTGGATGTGGTCACGTTCGGACTGGGTGAAGACATCGCTGCCGCTGCAGATGTCGTAGGCGGCTTTGAGGCGCTTCACGAGGGCCATGACCCGCTTTTCGATCTTATCGGTCAGCTGCACGAACTCGGCGGCCTGGTTTAGGCATTGCAGCTGCTCGACGGGGGAGCCACTGAAGTAGGGTTTGGTGTCGAACTGATGGAAGACCCGCCCGAGCAGGTCGAGGTGGTCGCGCACCACGACGATGGAGGCCTCGATCTCTTCGATGTTGCTGCTGTCGGCCTTGGAGTAGTGCGCCAGGGCGAGGTTCATCTGCTTCTTGATACCGATGTAGTCGACGACGAGGCCCTTCTTCTTGTTCTCAAGCTTCCGGTTCACCCGGGAGATGGTCTGGATCAGGTTGTGACGCTGGACCGGCTTGTCGATGTAGATGGTGTCGAGGAAGGGCACGTCAAAGCCCGTCAACCACATGTCCACGACGATGGCGATCTTGAAGTTGGATTCGGCCTTCTTGAACTGGGTGTCGAACTTCTTGCGGTCGTCCTTGTTGCCGAGCAGGTCGTAGAGCGCCTTCTCATCGTCCTTGCCCCGCGTCATCACCATCTTGATGCGCTCCATCGGCAGGATCTCTTTCTTTTGCTGGTCGCTCAGCTCCACGCCCTCGGCGGCGACGCAAACCTCGGCCCATTCGGGGCGCAGCTTGATCACCTGCTTATAGAAGGCGTAGGCGATTTGGCGGCTGCTGCTGACAAAGAGCGCCTTGCCCGCCACGGTGGAGCCTTCGGCGATGCGCTTCTCGTAGTGCTCCACGAAATCCGCCGCCAGTGCCTCGATGCGTTGCGGATCGCCGAGGATGGCGCCCATGTTGGCCATGGTCTTCTTGCTGTCTTCGATGGCGTAGTCGCTCGCCCCGGCCTCGGCACATTCGT
>JBMHCQ010000006.1:0-41589 GCA_049889835.1 Akkermansiaceae bacterium | reverse complement strand
AGACACACAGACGAATAAAAAGATCTAAGGCCCTCCAAAAGGAGGGTCTTTTTCTGTCATTAAAGACGATTCTGCAAGCGCTCTGGGGCACTCTTGATGCGGGTGAGACTGCCTCCCAAGGCTTTTCTGGGCAATCGGTATAGTGAGATAGGTGGAAAGGGCGAGGGGCTCGCTGAAGAGAAAGAGGACTCTTCTACATCACCGCGAATTTGAGCTCCGCGCTGGAGACGATCTCTCCGTTGACTGAGCAACTGGTAACTGCTTGACCGATATTTCGTCTCATCTTGGTGATTTCAGCATCGATGAAGAGAGTGTCACCCGGAACGACTGGCTTGCGGAACTTGACATTATTGGCGCTGAGGAAGTAGCCGATTTTCCCTTGGTTGTCCGGAAGTCGCATAATGAGAATGGAGGCTGTTTGGGCCATGGCTTCAAGTTGCAGAACGCCGGGCATGACCGGGTGGCCGGGGAAGTGCCCTTGGAAGAACTCCTCGTTCATGGTGAGGTTCTTGATGGCGGTGCACTTCATCTCTGAGGAAAAGCCGGTCACGCGATCGATAAGAAGGAAAGGGTAGCGATGGGGGAGGATTTTTTGAATATCGGCAGGTCCGAGAACGGCTTCGGCTTCGGGGAGCTTCAGCGGTGGGACCATCGAGCGCATTTGGGCGTATTCTTTTTTGATCCGCTTGGCGGCTTCAGTGTTGGGGCCGTGGCCTGGTTTGACGGCAATGACGTGGCCCTTGAATTTTTTGCCGGAGAGCATGAGGTCGCCAATGACATCGAGAGCTTTGTGACGGGCAAACTCGTTATCAAAGCGCATCGGTTCCTTGGACATGATTTCCTCTCCGCGAACAACGACGGCATTTTCAAGGGAGCCTCCTTTGATGAGACCTTTGTCGAGAAGAGGTTTGATATCCTCGTAGAAAGTGAAAGTGCGCGCGGGGGCAATTTCTTTTTCGTAGGTCGCGGGATTTACCACTGAGGAAAAATATTGAACAAAGCGGCCATCCTTTCCGACGTTGGTGACGGAAACGCGGAACTCCTTGTCTGGAACAATTGTGATGAGAGAACCATCTCCTGTTTCGAGGTGGATCGGTTCGCGAATTTCCCAAATTTGGCGGGGAACGGCTTGCTCTTGCAGCCCTGCTTTTTTGATGAGCTCGACGTAGGGCCGGGAAGAACCGTCTCCAATGGGTGGTTCATTGGCGTCCATCTCGATGAGCGCATTATCAATTCCAAGCCCGACGAGTGCGGAAAGGACGTGCTCCACGGTGTGGACTCTCACGGATCCCTCGGCCAGTGTGGTGGCGCGTTCGACGGTCTGAACCTTCGAGACGCAAGCGTCGATGAATGGTTTGTCGGGGAGGTCGACGCGGCGGAACTTAAAACCGTGGCCTTCCGGAGCTGGTTTGAGAGTGAGGGTGACTTTTTCTCCGGTGTGGAGGGAGGTTCCTTCGAGGGTGGCTTCGCTCGCCAGCGTGTGCTCCATGTGGGACATGGCGGGTTCTTACTGGGAGATGAGGGATTGGTCGAGGGGGAAAAGCAGGGAGCAGGCCGCTCAGAGAGAATCCAATTGCCGTTCGGGAAAGGGGCGTTTTGAATAAGGAATGGCGACGCTTGATGAAATTGTAGAGTTCTTGAACAAGGAGCTGCGTATTTCCGAAATCCCGGACTACCCGGGAGCTCACAACGGACTCCAGCTGCAAAACGAAGGTAGGGTTGAGAAAATCGCTGTTGCGGTTGACGCAAGCCTACCGGTTGTCCGTAAGGCGGTTGCCCATGGGGTCGACCTGCTCATTGTGCACCACGGAATGTTTTGGCATGGGGTGAAGCCCCTCTCCGGATCATACTATGACAAGATCAAGGAAGCGATCAATGGAGGACTTGCCATTTACAGTTCCCATCTCCCGCTGGATATTCATCCAACTCTAGGCAACAATGTTCGCCTGGCTCAGGCGCTGGAACTTAAAGTGACGGATGCGTTCATGGAATGGAAGGGCCATAAGTTGGGGGTTTCTGGCACGCTGGATCTTTCTCTGAGTGAGCTGAGAGAAAGACTTTCAGATGCTGTCGGGGGGGCGGTGCTGAGCTGTGGTCCCGAGGACGCGCCGTCTGGCAGGGTCGGGATCATTACCGGGGGAGCTGGGAGTGAAATTGAAAAAGTAGCAGCCTCTGGAATTGAAACATTCATCACGGGAGAAGGGCCACACTGGTCATACCCCTTGGCTGAGGAATTAGGACTCAATTTTCTCTATGGAGGGCACTATGCGACAGAAACCTTTGGGGTTCGAGCTCTTGGGGACGCTCTAATTGAGCGGTTTCAGGTCGAGTCTAGATTTATCGACCACCCGACGGGGCTTTAGGTCGCAGGCTTGAGAGCAAGCCAATCGTGTTTTCTCCGGGTGAAAAAAGATTTGTTAATCCGTAGTAAAAAAAGTCTTGCGAACTGGCCCCCGAAACCGTATTACTTCCCAAGATTTGCGGGTATAGCTTAATGGTAAAGCTCCAGCCTTCCAAGCTGATCATGAGGGTTCGATTCCCTCTACCCGCTTATTAATACCGATCACATCGGAATCATCCATCCGAATAACATTCGCCGACATCACCCCATTTAAATTTAAACAGAATCATGAAAAACACGCTGAAATTCGCGCTTACGGCAGTCCTCTTTGCTGCTGCGCCTCTTGCAAACGCTGAGGCGATCGATTGCGTCAAAATAAGTGCCACCGTCAAATCCGCTGTTGCAGCAGATTCTGATAAGGTCCTTGAGATTGTCGCCAAAGAGATCGCGGCTAATGAGTCTTGTGCTTGTGAAGTCGTCAAAGCTGCCATCATTGCTTCAGAGGCAAGTAAGGAGCTTGTTGCCAAAATTGTTGAAACCGGAATCCTCGAGGCGCCAAGCAAGCTTCGGATCATCGAGCAGTGCGCCATCGCAGTTGCTCCGGATGCGATCAAGAATGTTCAGAATGTTGTTGAGAAATATGACAAGGCTGGTGGTGAGGGCTACTCCGACAAGGGTGGGCTTGATAGCGCCAAAGATGGTGGTTCCGCCGATCCAGCCGTAGCAGGTGGCAACCCCCTCGATTTCCCTGGTGGTGAGGAGGGAGACCTCGTCGGACCACGTCCGGGTGGTTTTGCTGTTCTGCCTCCGATCCTCCCTCCAGGTGGTCCTGTAGCCCCTCCAATTGTGACCCCCCCCTCCGCTTCTGAGGTGGGCTCTTCGGCTACCAACTAAACTCCATTCGAATCGCTCCGCTGTTTGCGGAGTGATTCATTTTGATCAATCACTTCAAAGTTTATGAAAAAACTCGCAATCTCTGCATTCACAATGGCATCTGTCGCTTCTTCTATAAGCGCGCAGTCCCTCTTCGACCTCGCCCCCGCAGCGGAGGAAGAGGAGTCCATCCCACTTCATTACACCTTCTCCGCAGGAGTTGGTCTTGATAGTAATCCAACTCCTCTCCTCAAGACTGTCGGAGGAGCTGACGTGAACGGAAGTTCGACCTATGCTACCGGTCAAGTAGGAGCATCGTTTCTGTCTGTGGCTCCACAGACCCGAACTGAGTTCTTCGCGCGTGTTGGAGTTATTCACTACTTCGATTCCCTTATCGGTGCGAACGACGAGACCACCCCGACTTTTGGGTTTGGCCTTAATTGGAACCATCGTATCAGTGAGCGTCTTCGTGTCGTTAGTCGTAATTTCGCCAGTCAAGAGCTTGAGCCAAACCGCTCACTGGGTGTGGGTGGATTCAATCAAATTGGGGAATACTTACGCTACTCCACTGACAATAGTATTGGCTACCGATGGACAGGTCGCCTCGGAACGTATACCGGTTTTGCCTTTGATTCACTTTCCTACGATGGCTCTGCACGAAACGATGTTGACAATTTGGCGTTCTACCACAACTTCCGCTACCAGCTTAGCCCACAGACGGTGACCACACTGAACCTCCGTCATTCCGATCGCTCGGTTGACAGTGGTCTTGGTGATTCAACAAACCAGTTTATCACGACCGGCCTTGAACATCGATTCAACCCATCCACAATCGGCGTTATTCGTGGTGGTGCACAGCTGCGTGATGTTGACGGTGGTGGTTCATCCACCAGCCCAACCTTCGAAGCTTCCTTGAGTTCACGGGTCAACAACCAGCTTTCCTTCCGCGGATATGGACGTTACTCAATCGAAGACTACAGCCGTTACTTCGGAGGAATTGCATTTGATGATACCGCAACCCTCCGTCTTGGGGTTGATGCAACTTATTCGATCTCACCGAAGCTTTCGCTGCGTGGTGGAATCAACTACTCCAATCTTGACTACAACGACGATGCTCTCGCTTCTGTCAGCGAGGATCTCCTGAATCTTTACGTTGGATTTAATCTTGAGGTTGCTGAGAACGTTTGGGTCACAGGGACACTTAACTGGGAAGACGCTGGATCAGATGCTTCCTCTCGTGAGTATGACCGTAATCGGGTCAACTTGGGAGTGAGCACTCAGTTCTAAGTTTTTTTAGAAAATTTCTGAACGAAATCTCTCTCGCAATGTCTTTACATTGCGAGAGATTTTTTTTTGGATAATCCGTCGCGAGCGAGATCATCTTTTTGATTAACCCCCTAAGCGCCCTACACAAAATGCAAAGCAAAGCCTTCGAAAATTCAGAGATTACTGGTGGTGTTGATTACTGGCAGGTTCTCAAAAACCGCTATGGAGTAATTCTACTCACGTTCCTTTTAGTTTTCATGACAGCGGCAGTTATTACCTCGGTAATGCCCAGGAAGTATGAGAGCTCAACTGTGGTTCAAGTGCATCCTTCAATGATTACGATTTCGCCAACTCGTTCAGGAAACAAAATCGGGCCAGGAACGATCATGACGGCGAGGTATATGGAGAATGAGTTCGAAACAATCATTGCTCCCAAAACTCTAGAAGAGGCAGCAATGGCATTAGGTCTCACGAGCAGATGGGAAATGGACATTAATGAAGTAGTTGAGGTCCTAGAGGGCATTGTCAGGACAACTCCAAGACGAGGAACTGACTTTATCGAGATTGCAGTGCGCCATGCCAATCCCGAGGATGCTAAGGATATTTCAGAGATGATCGCCGATGCCTACATTGCGCGACGCAATAGCACCGAAAAAGATCGAGCTGAAAAATCTCTCCGGACCCTTGATGACGAATTACAGCGCCATGGAGACTTGGTGCAAGAGCGTCGAACAGCTCTCACCGTCCTCATTCAGCAGTATGGTATTCCCTATTTTGATGGCCGAAGCGCCAGCCCAGTTGGGTTGACTGAAGAAGAGATGTATCGGCGGGCTACCGCAAAACTTGATACCCTTGAGCAAAATCGTGACCAGTTGGAAATTCAGATTAATAAACTGATTAAGGCTGAGACCGAAGATTTGATTCGGACTGCGGCGGGCCTTGAACTGCCTGAGAACCAAGTCAGCGCACTTTACAATCAGTATCAGGAAGCAAAACGTTCGCGTGATAATATTATTGCACAAGGGCTTGGGCCAAACCACCCCACCGTGAAGGGAATCGATGGCACTATTGACAACCTGATGATTGATGCGCGTGAGGAGGTCGAAAATCTCCGTGATGTTCTCAGGACCCGTCTCGCCCTCGTCAACCAGCAGGTCGAAAAGATGCGTGAGATGGTCGACGTTAAGCAGAAGGATACCGTTGAGTTGTCCATGCAGCAGCACAAGTATAACTCGGCTAAAGAGGAATATGAGCAGTCCCGTGATCTTTACCGGGAAATGAAGCTTCAGCAGCAGGAACAGCGTGTGTTGTTGAGGATGCCGAGAACTCCCATTACCCTTCACGAGCTTCCCAAGGTAGCCACCAATCCGGTATTCCCGAATGTGACGCTCAACCTGATTTTGGGAGCCGGTATCGGTCTGATCTTTGGAGTTGGTATCGCCTTCCTCCTGGAGTATCTCGACACCTCGGTGAAGAGCCTCGAAGATGTGGAGCGTTACCTCCAAGTTCCGGTTCTTGCCGTGATTCCCAAGGATGTTGGTGTTCTGCATAAGCAGAGTGGCATGAGCCCTGATGCCGAGGCCTACCGGATTTTGCGAACGAATATCGAGTTCAACCGCAAGAATCCCGAGGATAATTCTATTACCGTTGTTTCTGGTGGTGCGGGTGAAGGTAAGTCAACGACCTTGGTGAATCTGGCCTACGTCTGTGCTCAGGGTGGTTACACCACGCTCATGATTGACGCTGACCTCCGCCGTCCGCGCCTTCACACCTTCTTTGATATTAACAACTCGGTCGGTTTGACCAACTATCTTACCACTGATTTGGCTCTTGAAGATGTCATTCTTCAGACTCCGGTTGATAACCTCTATTTCCTTCCTTCTGGAATTCTTCCAGCAGATGCAGCTGGTATTTTGAACTCCCGTCGCATGTCCGAACTTCTTCAGGATGTGAAGCAGCGCTTCGATCTGGTGCTGGTTGATTCACCGCCAATTCTTGGTGTGAGTGACGCAGCCGTGCTTGCGAGTGAGGTTGACCTTACCATGGTTGTGGTTCAGCACCGCAAGCTTCCCCGGAATATGCTCCTGCGTGTTAAACAAGCGGTGGAGAATGTTGGTGGCCAGGTGATTGGAGTTGTTCTGAACAATGTTGATGTCCGCAGTGACAGCCAATACCAGTATTACACGAGTTACTACACTTATTACGCGCCAAGTGCGATGGACGAAAATTCCGCTCCTTCAACTTCGGCACCCTTGGAAGCTCCCTCTCAGTCCAAATCATCGGAAGCTCCCGCCAAACATTCAAAAGAAGACCTTTATTAACCCCCCCGATTGATTAAATCATGAAATCACTTCTTATCCTTATGCTTTCGATTCTTGCTCTTGGCCAAGCAGGTGCACAGATTCGAGTAAACCAGACTTTGCAGATCGTCATTCAGGGCGTTCCTCAGGCCGAGCAAACCCGCTTGAATTCCACTTACGTGGTCTCCTCAAGTGGAAATATTACGATGTGGGAAATCGGAAAAATCAAAGCAGCAGGTCTTACGCCTGACGCGTTGCAGCTCAAGATTGCGAGCGAGTATAAACGCCGTGGGATCTACACGAACCCCAATTTTCAGGTGATTCTACCCAGTGATAGTGGGTTGGTTACCAAGACCTTTGTTGTCGGTGGTGCGGTTCGTTCTTCTGGTCCCAAACCATACACAGATGGAATGACCCTCTTTGGCGCGATTCAAGCTGCGGGCGGTGAAACCGAATTTGGGGCCACAACGCGAATCAAGCTCTACCGAGCTGGAAAGATGCGAACTCTCAATCTTAAGAACAATACCGATAAAAACTTCCGGATCCGCCCGGATGATATGCTCGAAGTTCCTCAGAAGAACTGGATTGGCCGCTAAGGCTGGTTGAATACCTTTCAAACCGCTCCTTGTTTCGGCAATGGGCGGTTTTTTGTGCCTTCGGTCTGACAAATGCCTTGGACAGATTAGCGCTTTTGGGTGAGGTTCAGATCCCTATTACGACCGTCAACGTTTTGATCCTTATGCTTCCTTCATTGCGCCGTGCCCTCTTGGCTCTCTCTTCTCTTGTCCTCTTCCCGGGATACAGTCTGGCGGCAGACTTCAACCTTGTTGGGGCCGAGGTGGCTCGCTTCCTCAAGGAGATCCACTATGCGCGTCTTCCCTTTGATGAGAGGCTCAACAATCGGGTCTTTGATGATTACCTCGACTCACTCGATCCCGGGCATTTTTATTTTTTAAAATCAGATGTTGATCGTCTTTCGAAAAAATATCGCGGTTCGGCAGCTTCGTTAATTCAGGAAGGAAAAGGGGTCCCTATGGCCAAGGAGATTTATGAAATCTATCTTCAGCGGGCGGCGGAGTGGAGTGAGTTGGTCAATCGTCTCTTGGAAAAGAACCAGTTTTCATTCAAGGAAGACGATTTCATCACAAGAGACCGGGAGGACAGCCCTTGGCCGGCGACTACTGCCGAAGCTAAAATTCTTTGGGAAAAACAAATTAAGGCAGCTTATCTCGGCGAAGAGTTGCGTCGCGAAGAGATCGCGGCCCGGGCGAAGGAGCAGGGTAAAAAAGACCCCCTCGCAGATCAGGAGTCCATCAGCGAAAAGATCACCCTCCGATATAAGCGCCTCTTTGAAAGTATCGAGAATGCAGACGAGGAGGATGTTGCCAACGGAATCCTCAGCGCCTTGGCTCGCGCACATGACCCTCACACGGAATATTTCAGTCCACGCGAGTTAAAGCAGTTCAATGTTGATATCAGTAATAAGCTGATCGGAATCGGGGCCCTCCTCCGCGCGGAAGAAGATGGCGCGACAAAGATCGAAGGAATCGTCAACAATGGCCCGGCCGACAAGGCGGGTGAGTTAAAGCTTGGGGACCGCGTGATTGGTGTGGATTCTAAAAACGACGGGAATTGGACCGATATCATGTTCCTTCCGCTTGATAAAGTGGTCGAGAAGATCCGGGGCGAAGAAGGTTCGGAAGTTGCTCTGAAAGTGGAGCCAGCCGACGGTTCTCCGGGTGAGACGCGCATCTATGTGATTAAGCGTGAACCGGTTGATATGAAGGAGGAACAAGCAGGAGCCGAGGTGATCGTGATCGAACGGCCAACTGGTCCGGTGAAGCTTGGAGTCATTCGCATTCCTCAATTTTACTTCGATCAGGCTGATCGCACTCGAAACGTTTCGACACATGTCGCCGATCTCATTGAGCGTTTGGAAAAGGAGGATACCGCGGGGATCATCATTGACCTGCGAGGAAATGGTGGCGGTTCCCTTGACGAGGTTCGAAGAATGACGGGTTTCTTCAATGGCAGAAGTCCTGTGGTTCAGGTGAAAAAAACCACTGGTCAGATCGAAACTCTTCGTGCTCCGGGATCTAAACCGCTCTACTCCGGGCCGCTACTTATTTTGACAGATAAGGGAAGTGCTTCAGCTAGTGAGATTCTGGCGGGGGCGCTGCAGGACTATAACCGTGCGGTGATCATTGGGAGCGCCAACACCTTCGGGAAGGGGACGGTCCAACAGCCCATACCGATCGCGCGCTATGCACGGATTTTTAACCCGACCGACCGTGCAGGTGCCATTAAGCTCACCATTCAAAAATACTATCGCCCCTCCGGTAGTTCAGTCCAGATCGAAGGTGTCGTGCCGGACATCAAGCTTCCCGCCGTCACCGATGTATTGGAAGTAGGGGAGGCTCACGCTAAGCATGCCCTTCCGCATGACTTGATCAGGCCTTCGAGCGATTTTAAACCCTTCACCGCCGAGCACCTCCATCTTAAAGAGCTGCAGAAACGAAGCGCGCTACGCGTCGAGAAGAACCAAGAATACAAATATCTCCGCGAAGATCGCGACCGCATCAAAAAGCAATACGAGGAAAATACCATTTCACTCAACAAGGAGAAGCGCAAAGCTGAGAATGCGGAAAACGAAGCGCGGAGAAAATCCCGTAATAAGGAGCGTCGCGTGCGCTTTGCGGAGATCGAGGAGCAGGATGAAAAGGAGATGAGAATTTTCCGGCTCAGCCTGGAAGATCTCAAGGTCGATAAACTCCCGCCCCTCAACCTCAAGGATGATGACGAGCGTCACATGCGCCGTGCGAAGGATGATCTTGCGGAACTTGATGACACCCCGGAGTGGCCCAGTGGCATCGATGCTAGTAAGCGAGAGGGACTTGCTGTTCTGCTTGATCTCCTAGAGTTGCAGAAAGCCACTGGTTTCAATGGTGAGCTCACCAAGCCGTGAATATTTCACAACGTCTCGACCTCGTCCGCGCGAAGGTGGCGGAAGCGGCTATTCGTTCCGGGCGCGAATCCAGGGCGGTGGATCTCCTGGTGGTTTCCAAAACTTGGCCGGCCGAGATCGTGAGGGAGCTTGTCGATGCGGGACAGCTCCTTTTTGGAGAGAATAAACTTCAAGAAGGGGAGGTGAAAGTCCCCATCCTTCCTTCCCATTTGGAATGGCATTTTATCGGCACCCTTCAGCGGAATAAGGTTCGGAAGGTGCTTCCTCTTTTTCCGGTCGTGCACAGTCTGAGCTCACTCAAGCTCTGCCGCTTTACGAACCGTGTGGCAAATGAGCTGGGTCTTAAGCCTCGTGTTTTCCTTGAATTGAATCTCGGTGGGGAAGAATCAAAACACGGTTTTTCCAAGGAAGAGCTTTTGAATTCCCTTGATGAAGTCTGCGCGCTTTCCCATCTCGATTGGCGTGGCCTGATGTGTATTCCTCCCCGGGTCACAGATGCGGAGGAAGCCCGCCCATGGTTTGCGCAGCTTCGCGAGTTTCAAGAGAAACTTCGGGAGCGAGCGGGCCTTCCTCTTCCAGAGATCAGCATGGGCATGAGTAGTGATTACGAGGTTGCGATTGAAGAAGGCTCGACCATCGTACGGGTGGGATCCGCAATTTTTGGTCCGCGCACATACCCGCCAGCAAAGTCATGAACCCGCTCGTTTTGGAGAATGCCGTCGTTATCGGCGAAGAACTCGCTCTTGCTTGGAGCGATGGCCATGAAAGCTACTTGAAGCTTGAGGCTCTTCGTAAGGCCTGCCCGTGTGCCGCCTGCCAAGGCGAACCTGATGTGACTGGGAAAGTTTCCATTCCCAAGGTCACTCACGATCCTTCCCGTAGCTTCACCTTGCGAAAGCATGAAGTGGTTGGCGGATACGCAATCCAGCTTTTTTGGGCGGATGGCCATAGTAGCGGAATTTTTAGCTACCATCTTCTTCGGAGTCTTTAGCCCTGGGTGGACAAATCACTTTGCGAAGCAATTTACCCGCATCACTGGGAGAAGCGCGGTTACTTTTTTCGGTTAGGGAGACGCTTTCCTTTTACTCGTGCTTGGATGAGGTCCGGGCAGGTTCCGGTTTTACGCAACTTCTCACAAGCAGCCTCGATTCTCAGAGATTGGCGTACCGGTTGATAGCCGAGGCGGCGAGTGACGCAGTCATTGAGCAGGTCAAGATGGGAGTCCTCAAATTCGACCACTTTCCCGCAGTCGACGCAGACCAAGTGATTATGGGTCGGGCGGTCGATGAAATTGGGATCGTAAGTGGTCTGTCCATCTCCCAGCTCGATTTCATGAATCAGATTGGCTTCATCCAAAAGGGTAAGCGTCCGATAGACAGTCGCGCGGGATGCCTTTGACCCCGCAGCCCGGAGGCGATCGAAGAGTTCATCAGGAGTGAAATGCTCGTCAGTGGCAAAGATAACCTCCACGATTTCATCGCGCTGAGCGGTCTGTCTCAGACCTTTCTTGCGGATGAATTCGTCAAGACGTTCTCGAATGTCCTGCTCCATTGTTCAAGCAGGCTAGCGGGAATCAATTCCGGTGTGAAGCTTGCAAAGTGCGACTTTTTGAAAACGGCTTTTGCATTGAATAGTCGCTGCTCCGTGCGAAGGTTGCTTTTGTGAAAGCGCCGATCCTGCTCCCTGCCCTTTGCGCTCTGGCGGTCACTTCCGTTTCCTGTGCGCCGAAGGAGCTTCTTTCCATTCGGCAATTCCGCCTCGCTGATGTCGAGGTCGAGCGGGACTCCTACCATCGTTACGATGAGAACCAGTTTATTCGTGGTGAAGTGAACAAGCGCACCTATGGGGCGATCACGGCGAAAGAGCGTGAGCAGCGGAAAGGTCATTATTACAACGTGAACTGGACCCAGCTGAGTGGCACGGACCCTGTCAAAGTGGTCTTCGAATACCGTCAGGCCTCCACGGGGGATCGCGTTAAAAAGCTCACCAAAGTGCTTTCAGCAACTGCCAGTGGAAGCACGGAATTTCAAGTCATCGGGGCAGACTATCAGAAGAATGGCCGTGTTCTCTCATGGCGTATTTCTCTCTACGATGGAGCTCAGAAGGTTGCGACCAAACAATCCTACCTTTGGGACTAGAGAACTGTGAGCGATATTTGGTATGCACCATATCAGTTGCACAGCGTAGCGACCCTCAACGCGCGGTCTCAAAGACGCAGCTTTGCCGGCGCGCTCATTCGGCAGGGGAGTGGATTCGGATGCGTCCACCCCTGGCCCGAACTCGGTGATCCTCCGCTACAAGATTGTCTGGCCGACCCGGAATCCGTGCTCATGAAGCGAGCATTGTTGTGCGCCACAGCGGATGGACTGGCCCGGGAAAAGGGAGTGTCTCTTTTGCAAAACCAATGCGTTCCAGAAAGCCACGCCACTCTTCCGGCTGCCTCACACGATTCGGTCGAACGGGCACTTCATGCGGGTTTCAAGGCCGTTAAAGTGAAAGCGAAGCAATCTCTTGGGGAGCTTAAGTCGTTGATCCGGGACTTTCCGCAGCTTCGTTGGCGGGTCGACTTTAATGGCTCTGCCGATGGAGGATCGCTGCAAGAGGATCTGAGAGGCCTCGAGACATTTGTCGATTTCATCGAAGATCCCTTTCCATTCGATTCCCTGCGCTGGGCTGCCTTTGAGAAGGTGACCGGTGTCTCTTTGGCAAATGATTGGTCGGTCGAGAAGGGAATGGGCTGTGGGGTCCACATCATCAAGCCGGCCGTGAACGATCCGAAGCCCATCATGCGACGCTCAGGTCGAAAAATCTTCACCTCATACATGGATCACCCCCTCGGGCAGACCTTTGCTGCCTGGCAGGCGGCTTCATTTGAGGAAGCAGATGGAACCCATGGTCTCCAAACTCACCATCTTTTTGAGCCTAATCCTTTTTCCGAAATATTAGGTCCCCATCGGCCCGGGTTTCAGAATCCGCCTGGGACGGGGCTCGGCTTTGACAGCCTTCTTGAATCGCTCGATTGGATTCGTCTTGATGTCTGACACCAGAAGAACCTCGCTGCCGATTTTTTCTCAGTTCTTCTCGATAAGCGGTTTCCCATTTTAAAATCCGAGGCTATCGTATCGGCGTGAGCATCACAGCAGTTCCAGACGCCACCGGACACTACGGACAGTTCGGTGGATGTTTCGCCCCCGAGACCCTCATGTCTCCGCTTGACGAAATCTCCACGGCCTACGAGCAAGCCAAGGCTGACCCTTCTTTCCAAGCCGAGCTCGACGACCTCCTTCAAAACTACTGCGGGCGCCCGACGCCCCTCTACTTTGCTGAACGTTGGACCGAGAGGCTTGGCGGCGCAAAAATCTACCTCAAGCGTGAGGACCTTCTTCACACCGGCGCACATAAAATTAATAATGCGATCGGTCAGCTTCTGCTCGCCAAGCGCCTTGGCAAGAAACGAATTATTGCCGAGACCGGGGCCGGTCAGCACGGGGGCGCCACCGCCACCGTTTGTGCCCGTTTTGGAATGGACTGCACGGTTTACATGGGAGAGGTCGATATGGAGCGGCAGGCCCTAAACGTCACCCGGATGCGCCTGATGGGTGCCAAGGTGATCCCTGTTACTTCCGGACAGGCGACCTTGAAAGAAGCGGTCAATGAATCGATGCGTGACTGGGTCGCCACCGTTGAGGATACCCACTACATTCTCGGATCAGCCCTCGGGCCCCATCCTTTTCCCATGATGGTGCGCGACTTTCACCGCGTCATTGGCCTCGAGGCCCGCGAACAGATTCTTCAGAAAGAAGGCCGCCTTCCCGACCTTCTCGTAGCCTGCGTGGGTGGAGGCTCCAATGCCATGGGGCTTTTTCACCCCTTTGTGGGTGACGAAAACGTCCGTTTGGTGGGTGTGGAAGCCGGGGGAGAGGGCATTAAGCCCGAGAAACACGCGGCCCGTTTTCAGGGAGGAAAACTGGGCGTCCTGCAAGGCTCTAAGACCTGGCTCCTCGCCAATGACGACGGGCAGATTGAACTCACCCATTCTGTAAGTGCTGGATTGGACTATGCCGCCGTGGGTCCCGAGCACGCCTACCTGCAGGACATCGGCCGTGCTGAATACACCTACGCGACTGATGACGAAGCGCTCGCGGCCTTCCGCCAACTTTCCGAAACAGAAGGGATTATTCCGGCGCTCGAAAGCTCCCATGCCATGGCATACATTGCTAAAGTTGCCGGGAGTTTACCGCAGGACAACCTGATCATCGCCAACCTCTCCGGAAGGGGAGACAAGGATGTCGAGCAAGCATCGAAGTTCCTCGGAATGTAAGAGTGCCTGGAGAGTCATCGAAAAACCAAGCACTGGCGCCAAAATTGCACGTTTTGCAAGGATCCCAAACAGTTTAACTTCCCAAACAAGTCGTCCTGAAGTCCGTGAACTTGCTGAATCCTGAAAAAAATCACCTTCAACCCGAAAATCCTCTTGCCATCAGAGGTCTTAAAACCCTATCGTGCCGATGGATTGCCTGCGGAATCGTGTCGACGCATGTCGGCTCACATTAAAATCCAACCAACCAACCAAAACGAAAATGAAAATGAATTCTTTGAAAGCGGCAGCTGCCATCGGCCTCTCGGCCCTTGCGATCGGCTCCGCCGCAGCGCAGGACGCGGCCTCCAAGCCCGTCGGCTATGAAACTCTTGATTATGGCGTCGGCTTCACCGGAATCGGTATTCGCTTGCATCAAGCCCCTGTTACCTCTGGAGTCATCGCCTCTGCTGATGCGACTTCTGTCACCGTCGCAGACGCGGATTTTGATTCCCTTCTGACCGCCGGGGCAAACTACGTTCTTGAAATTGAGAATGCCAAGGGGATTGTCCAAGTTGTCAATGCTTGGGCGGGTTCCTCGATCACGACGCCATCTGACCTCTCCACTGAGATCGTTGCAGGTGAAACAACCTTCACGATCCGTCCTGTTGATACTCTCGAGTCTGTCTTTGGATCTGGAACCGCTCTTTCCATTGCAGCCGGTAACGGAAACGCAGGTGGTGCTGACGAAGTTTGGGTTTCCGACGGAGCAGGTGGATACGACAAGTATTATTTTGACAATTTCGCGCCTCCAACATTTGCCAGCGCAAGCTGGGTCAAGATTGGTGATGGCGTCGTAGACGGAAGTGCTGTCAATCTTCTCTACCCTGACGGCATCGTGATGAACTCTCCAAGTGGTGGTTCCGTTGTTGTCACTGGGAGCGTGAAGCTCTCTTCCACTGAGCTGACTCTTCTTCAGGGCTTCACCTTTGTAAGTTCTGTTGCTCCCGCAGGAGCAAATCTTGCAACTGCTTTTGGAGCAGATGCTGCCAGTCTCGCACTTTCTCCCGGTAATGGTAATGCCGGTGGTGCTGACGAGATTTGGGTTCAGAACGCTTCAGGTGATTACGACAAATATTATTTCGACAACTTTGCACCTCCGACATTTGCATCCGCTAGCTGGGTTCAAATCGGTGGTGGTGCAGTCGATGGTGCCACCATCGACCTCCCTTCTGGATTCGTTGTGAACTCTCCAGCTGGAGGAAATGTTACCCAAGGTGTCCCGGCTTTTTATGCAGGACTCTAGTAGAACCGAGAATTTCTTTATAAAATCATGAAAAACACAATTGCAATTACTGCTCTCGTTCTCGCCTTCGCGGGGCTGGCAGGTGCTACGACTACCGTCGGAATTAACAACTTCAACTTCCCTAACACTGCGGAAAACGGAGTTACGATTGTCGACAACGCCGGAAATCCGCTGAGCAATGTCAATTTTGGCATTGGAACGTTCAGTGGTGCTGTTGGCGCAGACGCTGATGGTGTCCGCGCGGGATTCACTGAACTTGGAACGGGTTCCACTCAAGCAATTCACTTTGCATTTGCAACAGATGCTAATAATAGCGCTGCTACAGATGCTTCACCTCAGGATGACAGCCCCATTTACGTTGTCTTTTATGACGGTGCAGACCTTGCTTCCGCAGCCGACTTTATCGTTTTCGAAGGAAATGCGAACTACGTTGTGGAGAACCCCGTTCTGGGGGCTACTGTTCAGGTAGATCTTCAGCGCTCAACGCTCGCGTATGGCACCGAGTTGATGTCAAACAACACCGGAGTTGTCGGTCCATTCACCGCCTTCACCGATGGTGTGACCTTTGGTGCCGATGGTGCGATTCCTGAGCCATCATCAGCTCTTCTGAGCCTTGTTGGCCTTGCGTTTGTCGCTCGTCGCCGTCGCTAATTTATCCGGTTGGATTTTAGTCTCACACAGACACCGACAAATTCATTTTCTCATCACACCCGCTGTCGCAAGACAGCGGGTGTTTTTTGTCTGCGAATCGCCAATGTAAAGTTGTGCAAGAGATTGATCAAAGAAAGCACAGACCCAATGACTCGATCTGGATGAGTCTTTTAGCAATGGTGTTCTTTGTGGTTTGGGGTCTCTGGGTTAATTGGGAATATGGCGGGGCCGTCAGGGTGCAAGTGGCCGTGACTCAGGGCTTAGTCAGTTTTCTTTCAACCTTGTTCTCTGCTGAATGGATTGTCTGCTTGGGGAGCATGCTTCGAGAAAGGAAATATCCCGTCCTTTGGACCGGAGCCACGAGTTGGCTTTCTTTCTACGCAGTAATTCTCTTGGTCCACCTCATCGCGGGGACGCCCAAGCTCTTAGCCACAATGCTCCCAGGAATGATAAGCGGTCTTTTCTTCTCTTTTGGCTATGCTATCCGGGTGAATCGGTTTTGGAAAAACGATGCGCATCCCGCTGATTGATAGGGCTCAAGAGTGTTAGTGACCCCGTTTTTGATTTGCGAGCCATTCCCAGATCTTTGGTTCGCCGTAAGCAGGTGACCATGAATTATGACCCACTCCTGCGAGCACCGTAAATTTGATCTTTTTGCCACCGGCTTTTTTCACGGCTTCAACCATTTCGGTGGATTTCGAAAGCGGCACCACTTTATCTTGATCCCCATGCCAGTTCCAAATGGGAAGATCGACAAGCTTGCTGGCATTCTGTGGGTTTCCCCCTCCACAAATGGGAACTACTGCGGCGAACTCCTCGGGTTTCCGGGATGCCAGCTCCCATGAACCGAATCCACCCATGCTCAGGCCGGTGAGGTAAACGCGGTCCTCATCGACAGGAAATTCCTTTTTCACATAAGCGAGGAGCTTAATGAGAAGCTCTTGTTGGTCATCGTTGCTCCACCAGCTGGATCGCGGGCACTGCGGGGAAATAACGATGTAGGGAAGGCCTTTTTGGTCCGCGATTTTCGGAGGTCCCCATTTTTTGACGATCCCGAGAGGGCCATTGCTCTCACCCCGGCCGTGGAGAAAGAGAATGAGAGGAAATTTTCTGTCGCCTTTGGGATCAAAATCCTTCGGAAGATATTGCAGATAGGGGATGGAGGCCTTGTTTTCGAATTTTAGCACGGTCTCGATCTGAGTGCCAGGCTCGTGCTTCTCAGCCTGTACCGTGAGGGTTAATATTATCAAAGGGGCAATCGATCGGAGCATCCTCTTGTTGTATCGCTCCAGCAGTGCAAGGGAAATGATGAAATTTGTGCAATTTGTGGCGTCACAAGTCTCTTGCCCGAGGATGGAATTCATTCTAGGGTCCCCCTAACGCCACGGCGTTTCCTCAACCCCGATCTCACTCGTGGACCTCTCTGAAATTCGTAAAATTGTTAAGCTCATGGATGATCATGGGCTCTCTCACTTCCAGTTCAAAAAGGAAGATTTTAATCTCAAGCTCAAAAAAGGAAGCGATTTGGAAGATCTCCAGCGTGCCTTGGCTGCCGCGCCGATTGCTGCCGCTCCCGTAGCAGCACCAGTTGTTCCCACTGCTCCGGCGGCTGCCGCACCGGCTTCTGCTGAAGCTGCTGCCCCAGCTGTGGCGGAGGGTGAAGCGATTGATTCTCCTATGGTCGGTACCTTCTATCGCAAGCCATCTCCGGATGCGGACCTCTTCGTGAACGTGGGTGACCCTGTTTCTGAAGGTCAAACAATCTGCATCATCGAGGCGATGAAAGTCATGAACGAGATCAAGGCCGAGAAATCCGGCACAATCTCGGAAATTTGCGTCGAAGACGGCACTCCGGTTCAGTTCGGAGACACCCTCTTCCGTCTCAAGTAGAGCTTTCGGGTTTACCACAATAATCAGGAATTTTTTAACGGAAACTCATCCCATGTTTCAGCGTGTTCTCGTTGCCAACCGGGGGGAAATTGCCCTTCGGATCATCCGCGCTTGTCGCGAACTCGGAGTGAAGTCCGTCGCCGTTTATTCGGAGGCTGATATCGATTCCATGCACGTCCAGCTTGCGGACGAAGCGGTCTGCATCGGAGCCGGCCCCAGCTCCGAAAGTTATCTCAAGCCTGACCGCATCATTGCCGCTGCCGAGATCACGGAAGCTGATGCGATTCATCCCGGCTACGGCTTCCTTTCGGAAAACGCGCGTTTTGCTGAGATTTGCGAGAGCTGTAACATCAAGTTCATCGGGCCCTCGGCTGAAGTCATCCGTCGTATGGGTGATAAGAATACTGCTCGCTCGACTGCTTTTGAAAACGGGGTGCCAGCCACTCCGGGTTCGGATGGAATCGTGGCTGATGCTCAAGAGGGGTTGAAAGTCGCCAAGGAAATCGGCTTCCCGGTCATGGTCAAGGCGACCGCCGGTGGAGGCGGACGCGGAATGCGCCCGGTTCTTAAGGAGGAAGACTTTATCGAGCTCTTTGAAGCGGCATCGAACGAAGCGATTGCCTGTTTTGGAAACGGCGACTGCTACCTTGAAAAGTTCGTGCTTAATCCGCACCACATCGAGTTTCAGGTTCTCGCGGATTCCCACGGAAACTTCATCCACCTTGGTGAGCGCGATTGCTCGATGCAGCGTCGGAACCAGAAAATCATTGAGGAATGCCCCAGCCCTCTCATCTCGCAGGAACTCCGCAAGCGAATGGGAAAGGCTTCCGAGCAACTGATCGAAGCAATCGGGTACCAGAATGCGGGCACCATCGAGTATCTCGTCGATGAAAATGCATCCGATTTCTACTTTATGGAGATGAACACTCGGATTCAGGTCGAGCACCCGGTCACCGAGGAGGTGATGGGATGTGAGCTCATTAAGGAGCAGATCCGAATCGCAGCAGGCATGTCAATGTCCGAGCACGTTCTCAATGCCGAGCCAAGAGGTCATTCCATCGAGTGCCGCATCAATGCGGAGGACCCTTACAATAATTTTACGCCCAGCCCCGGCACCATTGATCTCTGGTATGCCCCGGGAGGGAAAGGAGTCCGGGTCGATACCCATGTGTATTCCGGTTACACCGTTCCACCCTACTATGACTCGATGATTGCAAAGCTCATCGTTACCGCGAGCAGCCGGGAAGTTGCCATTGACCGGATGCGCCGTGCACTTTCTGAGTTCCGCGTCACCGGAATCAAAACGACCATTCCCTTCCAGCAGGAAATCATCGATCACCCCGACTTCATCAACGGGAAATACGATATCGCCTGGGTTGGGAAGTTCCTTGAGGAGAAGTCCTCCTGATCACGCCGGGAATTCTCTGCTCATTCCCTGAAAGGAATCCCCACCAGAACGGGTTATCCAAAGGGACTTTTTAACATGGAGCAGAACATCATCGCCGGAACCGGAACACTTGCTCAGCTCGCCGAGCATGTCTCGGGCAGTGCTCTCATCGTGACCGATGCCGGAGTGGCCGCGGCTGGGCATGTCGAGCGCGCAGCATCCTTGCTCGAAGATGTGGTGATTTACGATCAAGTTCGCGAAAATCCCACCGAATCCGATGTTGCGACCTGTGCGGAATTCGCGCGTTCGGTGAATCCGGAAATCATCATTGGCTTGGGTGGGGGAAGTACACTTGATACCGCCAAAGGCGTTCTTTTCCTCCTGAGTGGAGGCGGAAAAATGTCAGACTACCAAGGTCACGGCCAGTTGGATGAGAGTTTAAAAATGCTTCCCTTTGTAGCCATTCCCACCACGGCCGGAACCGGAAGCGAGTGCCAAAGTTATGCCGTGCTGTGTCGCGATAAGTCCCATGAAAAAATGGCCTTCGGAGATCCACGTGCGCTTGCGAGAACCGTCATTCTGGATCCTGAACTGACCGCCTCCATGCCGCTTTCAGTCGCTCGGATCACAGCGCTCGACGCTCTCTCCCATGCGCTCGAGAGCGCGGTGAGTATCAAAAGCACTGCCGCTTCGCGAGCCTTGTCTTTTGCTGCCTTTCGGAAAATTGAGCCGGTGATCGAATCTGTTTTGAAAGGCACCGCGACCATCGAAGAACGCGGTGAAATGCTGATCGGCGCAGCCCAAGCTGGCCAAGCGATCGAGGCTTCGATGCTTGGAGCAGCTCACGCTTCGGCCAATCCTCTTACCGCTCGTTTTAATGTCGTGCATGGCCAAGCCGTTCTTACGATGTTACCCACGGTGATGCGGTGGAATACTCCGGAAGTCGGAGGAATCTACCAGGAGTTGAAGCTAGGCTTAATCTCATGGGTTGAAAGCCTGAGGGAATTGGCAGAGCTTGAGGTTCCGGTCATCACCCGTGAGTTCATTCCTGAAATGGCTCGTGATGCCGCTGCCCAATGGACGGCACAATTTAATCCTCGTCGCTTGGAAGCTGACGATTTTGAGGCTATATATCAGGACGCATTATGAAAATTCTATGGTCTTCCGCGGTTGCTGTTCTTGTCTTTTCTTCCTGTCAAGTTGATGAGGAAAAGCAGCCGGGGAAGGGAGAGTTTGCGACGGATTATTCCCGTACCAGCTGGCCAATCGCGCGCGGAGGTGCAGGGCTTTCTGGCTTCGTCGGTGACCCCGTGATTACGGATCCCGAGATCGCATGGACCTACAAAACCGAGGGCCCAATTGTGGGTGAAGCGATCGTTTCCGATGGTTTTGTGGTTTTCGGAAACGACCTCGGTATTGTCTCAATACTCGACGCCGGAACAGGGAAATTGGTTTGGAACAAGGAGTATGAGGATGCCATCGAGGCTGCGCCAGCGATTCACCATGGAACTTTATTTGTCGGCTGTCAGGACTCCTTTCTTTACGCGCTCGACCTCAGGACCGGCGAGGAGAAGTGGAAATACGAAACCGATGACAAAATCACTGCGGGCGTCAACATCGTTACCGATCCCAACTCCTCCGAGCCGTGGGTCATCCTCAATGGATACGATGGTACCTGCCGCGCGCTTAGGGCGGATGATGGCACCGTCGTCTGGGAGCATGTCACCGACGAGTTTATTAACGGTTCGCCCGCCATCGTCGATGGAAAATGGATCGTGTTCGGGGGCTGCGATCGTATTCTCTATACGCTCGATCTGGCCACTGGTAAGCCAGTCAAAAAGATTGAAACCGATGCAGAGATCGTCTCCACCGTTGCGACTTCCGGCACTTTTGTGGCTTGGGGAAATTATGGGAACGAGGTCCTTTCTGCTGATGTCGAGAAAGGCCAAAGAGGCTGGACTTATCGCGATCGAAAATTTCCCTTCATGAGTGCTCCGGCGATCAACGGCGAACTGGTCGTGATCGGTTGTCGCGATAAAAAGCTCCATGCCATTGCCCGGGAAAATGGCATGCCGGTCTGGAAATTTAAGACCGGGGGACGAGTCGAGTCATCGCCCATCTCCTTTGATGATGCCGTGGTAGTAGGATCAAGCGATGGCCGTCTCTACGCCATCGACCTGAAAGGGAAAGAGCGCTGGCAGCTCGATCTCGGCGAATCGATTATCGCCCCGCCTAGTTTTGCAGGGGGCACGATCTTTGTCGGTGGTGAGGATGGCACCTTATTTGCGGTTCGATAGTGGCAGATGTGCTCACCCGGGGATTTCGGGAAAAAGTTCACCTGGAGGTCGAATAAATATGACGTGGTGTTCGTTTCAACTGGATCACGCCATGAAATTGCGAGACACACTGCCACTTCTATCCGTGCTTTTGCTCTCTTGTGAGCACGATGAGCAATCCCATACTCCTAATCCTCGCGACGAATATGTCGAGGGCTTGGAGGCGCGAATTTCTTCCATGGAGGAACTAGTGCACGGCCTCAATCAGGAGTTGATTCACAATATTGCGGAAAAGGAACAAGAGCTTGCCGCGCTGCAAGCAAAGCTCATACGCCTTGCGCCAAAGACTCCAACCTCCGTTAAACTACCTACGCAAAACACGCCGCTTTCCCCGGCAAAAACGATCGATTCCGGGGAGGATCGCGCGGAAGCTCGTCGGGAAGCCTGTGGGGAAAGACTTGGAACGGTCCGCACCCTGGATGGACGCACGCTGCATGATGTGGAGATTGTGCGGGTGACTGATGTCGGCCTTGAAATCCGTCATCGCAATGGGGCCTCCCGGTTGCATTACAATGACCTTCCTTCCCATTTCGGGGAGCGCTTCTCTTATGTTCCGGCTCTAGCCCGAAAGGCACTTCAGTTGGAGCGCCTTGCCACCATCGAGCGTAAAGAGCATCTCAAGAATTCCCTGCTCGATCAGATTCGCCGGGAGAGTCGTCGGCGTGATGCCTCTCTGGCGAATCGGATTTCTTATCCTGAAAACCACCAATACGATCAGGGGCACACCATCAGTGTGGAAGACAATTATCCCCCAACCACGGTGATTGAAAAAACGGTGATTGTAGAGCAGCCCGTTTTTATAGGCAGCCCGCAGCAACCCTCTTGTTCTCCTCCGGTTGTAATCTTTCCTCCGAAGGTTCGCCCTATTGCTGTGAAGCCACCCCTCGTTCGGCCACCTGTTGTCAATCGTCCGATCATCCCGGTGCGCCCGGGTCCCACGCGTCCTACTCCAACCCGCCCATCTGTCCAACCAAAGCCGAAGCCGCCATTGGTGGCAGCGCGTCCTGCCCCGACCAGACCCAACCCAGCGGCCACGCGCCCCAGTGCGACGCCTTTACGAACTACTCCCCAACGTCCCACTCAGCTACGTCCTTCGAATCGTCGGTAGACTAGCGCAAAGCCGGATAGCGCCAATCCCGCCACACTGCAGTGAGGCGGAAGAGGACGATGAAGGCGGTGCTTCCGAAAAGCAGGAAGGTTTCGTCCATTCCGGCCTGGCTGCCGAAGATATAAAGATAGGCTCCGACAAAAGAACAGGTCGCACAGAGCGGCGAATCCTTGAAGAGGTCAGGGATATCGTTGCAGACAATATCGGCCAACACCCCGCCGAAGTTCCCGGTGATGGTCCCGAGAATGGCGGCGATGAACCACGACTCCTGATATTGCAGTGCGATGGCGGTTCCCACGGTGGTGAAGAGGGCCATCCCGACGGCATCGGGAAAAATCAACAGGGGTTTAATGCGGGGGAGAAGCTTCGCAAACACCGCAGCCACCACACACACGCAGAGCACCGCCACGGCGTAGTTGGGATTTCCGATCCAAAAGAGGGGAGTGCGGTCGAGAAACAAATCCCGCAAAGTTCCGCCCCCAAAGGCAGCCGCAAAAGCCACCGCAAACGCGCCTACGAAATCCATCCCGGTTCTTGTTGCCAGAAGAACCCCATAGCTGGCGGAAACGATCACCGCCATATATTCGAGAAAGATGATGACGGTCATGAATCAGACTTAAAGAAGGGCTTGCTCCGATCATGATTGTTAAATTCATCCACGATCTTTTCGATCCACTGAGCGTCTTTTTCAGGAAGTTTCACGGCGAGTTTTACCGTGGAAAGTCTCCCTTCGGCAGTGCATCGGTGCAGGCATTCCAAACTGGCACGAAGGATTTCTGTTTTATCCCAGCCTGAATTCCCGATGTCGAATTGGCTCGCGTCCAAGGTCATGGTGAGTGGAGCATCGGGGGCGCCCAAATCGCTCGTGGAAAAATTCAGACCAGTGGCCGAAGCCAGATTGATATCGAAGTTAGCCCTCTCGGGGTTGTCGGTAGGCGGAATGTTCTTTGCGGAGATGAAACTGACTGGGCCGGCTACCGAACTAGCATACCATTGGTGGCAGGTGACCGGGCTGACAAAGATGCTTCCAGAACCAAGACCATTGAGCGGTTGGTAGGTCACAGTGAGTTCAGATTCCCTTCCAAGTAAGACACTCGTGGTGAGTATAAAGAGTACGCTGATGATCTTGATCTCCATGGTGCGAAAGCGGCGTGGGAGTTCGAACTTGTGGGAGAAATATCTAGCCCAGCCAGAAGCTGAAGTAGAGGTAAACTCCGATCACCATGGCGAGGACGATGCCGGTGAGGATGACATCGAACATGGTCCAGCTTTCGCGGATCTCTTTTCGGTCTTCCTCGGTCAGGGATCCGAAGGTGAGTCCTTCGATGTCTTTTTCATCCTGAGCCGGAGTGAGGAATGAGGTGATGATGACGACGGCCACGGAGATGAGAATGAGAACGCCAGAGCAGTAGAGGAAGTTGAAGTCGGCGAGGTCGGCCAAGAATCCTTCGGAGAGTCCCGTTTGGGATGCGTAGGCTTCCAGCGCAAGTTTCCCCATGCCGAGAACAAACCCGACAATCAGTCCGGTGAGCGCACCCTGGGAATTGATCCGTTTCCAAAAGAGTCCGAGGAGGAAGACGGCAGTGATGGGGGGAGCGAGGTAGCCTTGAACCGATTGGAGATATTTATAGATTCCTCCTCCGGCCATTCCTTTCATGATGGGAATCCAGATGATGCCGCAAATCACCACGACTCCGGTGGCAATGCGTCCGATTTTGACAAGGTGTTGCTCGCTCTTACCGGGGCGGATTTTTTCGTAGATATCGACGGTGAACAGCGTGGCGCAGGAGTTAAAAAGCGAGGCAAGAGAGGACATGAGAGCCGAAAGAAGACCGGCCACCACAAGCCCCCGCAGGCCGACAGGGAGGAGTGAGGAGACAAGGGTAGGAAAGACTTCGTCGCCGTTGATATCGCCATCAGCTTTGAGAGGAATCGCGAGATCGCCCCGCTGATGAAGGGCCCAACCAATGAGACCGGGAATGAGGAAAATGGCGACGGGCCAGACTTTCAAAAAGCCCCCCCAGAGCGCACCTCGGCGGGCATCGCGGAGGCCCTTGGCGGCGAGGGTGCGCTGGACGATGTATTGGTCGGTACACCAATACCAAATTCCGATGGCAGGGGAGGCGATGAGGATGCCGAGCCATGGGAAGTCAGGATCAGAAAGGGGGCGCCAGAGGGCGAATTGTTCTTTGTTTTCAGCACAGGCGGCCTTCAGTTCACCCCAACCCCCGAGTTGGCTGAGTCCAATCCAGGTGATGCAGATTGACCCGAGAAGAAGGAGTCCGGTCTGAGCGACTTCGGTATAAATGACAGCGCGAAGGCCTCCAAAAACGGTGTAAATTCCGGTCAGAGTGACGGTGGCGAGAGCACCGATCCAAAAGGCATTCGGGATTTCCGGAAGAAGGGCTTCAAAAACAATCGCGCCAGCGTAAACGGTGACCGAAACTTTGGTGAACACATAGGCGATCAGGGAGACTACCGAGAGGGTCCAGCGGGTTTTGGAATCGAATCGTTTCTCCAGAAATTCCGGGATGGTGAAGACACCGGAGCGATAGTAAAAAGGAACAAAGACCCAGGCGAGAAGGATCATAATCCAGGCATGGAGTTCGTAATGCGCCATCGCCATTCCGGAAGTTGCTCCGTTTCCGGCGAGCCCCACGATGTGCTCTGATCCGATGTTCGAAGCAAAGAGAGAGGTTCCCACGACGAACCATCCGGCATTGCGTCCGGCGAGGAAAAAGTCGGCCGTGGTTTTCTGCTTTCGCGAGGACCACCAGACGATTCCTCCGAGTCCTAAAAAGTAGAGCGCAACGACGATCCAATCTGCAGTTTGCATGTTGGGGAGCGTGCCGAAGTAAACTGCAGGGTGTCAATCAAGCAGATCGTTACCAGCTTCGGAGATACTAGATTCATTTCGGGTGAGAGGGGTGCCTTATCCGTTCGCAGGAATCGGCGTCGAGTGATCCCCTTCTTCTGCAAGGGGAGGACGAGGGAAGAGAGGTCGTCGGGCTGATGGAGGAAATCCCATGCCTCTTGAGAGTCTGGCGGGTTATGGTTTGTTTAGAAATGAGAAGGTGTGAACTCCCGATTAAGGAAGTTGATTTTCTTGCCATAGAAAGAGCTGTTCATTTGAATGCTCGTGATGGCGACAGTCGAAAAGGCACGCGAGGTCTTGAGAGAGGTCTTTGGCTTCGAAGATTTCCTCGATGGTCAGGAAAGCGTGATGGAGGATATCCTCTCAGGTCGGGATGGCTCGGTGGTGATGCCGACGGGTGGGGGAAAGTCGCTCTGCTATCAGCTGCCGGCACTTTGTCGTGAGGGGGTGACTTTGGTGGTGAGTCCGCTCATTGCCTTGATGAAGGATCAGGTGGATGGACTGGAGAAGCGCGGAGTGGCGGTGACCTTGATTAACTCGACCTTGAGCTGGGATGAACAGCGTGAGCGTCTCGATGGAATGAAGCGGGGAGATTACTCGCTTGTTTACATCGCGCCGGAGCGCTTTCGGGCGGGCTCTTTCATGCAGGCGCTCAAGGAAGTGAAGGTCACGATGGTGGCGATCGATGAAGCGCATTGCTTGAGCCAGTGGGGTCATGATTTTCGGCCGGATTACATGAGATTAGGGGGCGCGCTTGAAGCGCTGGAGCGACCTCAGTGTGTCGCCCTGACTGCGACCGCGACTCCAATTGTGCGCGAGGATATTCGGAAGGTGCTCAAACTCCGTGATCCCTTTGAGCGGATCAGTGGTTTCGAGCGGCCGAACTTGAGCTTCACCATCACGCCGGTGGAAAAGGTGGCTCAAAAATACGCGCGGATGAAG
The DNA here is from genome assembly GCA_049889835.1 of Akkermansiaceae bacterium. Taxonomy (GTDB): domain Bacteria; phylum Verrucomicrobiota; class Verrucomicrobiia; order Verrucomicrobiales; family Akkermansiaceae; genus SW10. Next base: position 15,052 of record JBMHCQ010000006.1, on the reverse strand, counting down.
AAAGTCATCGGGCAGCACAAGACGGGGATCGTTTACTGTGCGACGCGTAAGAAAGTGGAAGAAGTGGCTGAAACCCTCCACAGCTGGGGGGTGAGTAGCATCGCGTATCACGGAGGGATGACCGATGTGGAGCGGGAGCGAACCCAGAATCAATTCATCGCCCGGGAAGCAGATGTTGCGGTGGCGACCAACGCCTTCGGGATGGGCATCGACCGCTCGGATGTGCGCTTCGTGATTCACTTTGAAATTCCGGGAAGCATCGAGGCTTACTATCAGGAAGCGGGTCGCGCGGGTCGGGATGGCGAGGCTTCGGTGTGCGATCTTCTGTTCAATTATGCCGACACCCGGACACAGGATTTTTTCATCGAAGGAGTGAATCCGGGATCGCAATTGATCCGCGAGCTCTATCAATTCCTGCTCAATGACGCGGATGAAAATTTCGAAGTCGTCCGCACGCTCGATGAGATCAAGGAGGCGACGGGAGCGAAGAACGCGATGGCGCTTGGAAGTGCCTTGACCCATCTCATGCGGGGCCGTTGGGTGGAGCGCTTTGACGTGCCGGGCTCGCGCGCGAAGGGAACCCGTCTTTTGCAACCGGAAGTGCTGACGCGCGACCTTAGGCTCGATGAAGCTTCGCTGGAAGAGAAGGAACGGCGTGATCGTGAGAAGCTCGAGAATATGGTGCAGCTTTGTTATGCAAACACCTGCCGGCAGCAATGGATTCTGGAATACTTCGGCGAGACGAACGCGCCTCTGTGTGGGAGTTGTGATGTTTGCCTCGGCGAGGAAAATAGTGAGCGCCGCGGACCTACGGAAGAAGAAGCACTCATCGTACGGAAATTTCTCAGCGGAGTGGCCCGCATGTCGCGCCGGACCTCGACTGGTTGGGAAGGCCGCTTTGGGCGCGGCCGCGTGATTCAAATGCTCGTGGGAAGCAAGTCGCAGGAAATTCAACGTGCACGATTGAATGAATTGAAGACATACGGGCTGCTCAAAAAAGAAGGAACCGCCTACCTCAATGCGCTTTCACGAAGCCTTCATCAGGGTGGGCTGATTGCGACTCAAAAGGGAGAATACCCCCTCCTGACTCTCACGCAGCGAGGTGAGCAGGTGATGAAAGATCAGACGAGTTACTCGATCGAGTGGCCGGGTGCGGGAGGAAAGACCGAGAGCGGAGTAGAATTGGAGGACCTCGGGTTTGATGCCCGCGTTTACGAGCAGCTGCGAGACGTCAGAAGTCGATTGGCAAAGGAGCATCGTGTCCCTGCTTATGTCATTTTCTCAAATGAAACCCTTGAGCATCTTGCTCGCCTTCGCCCGACGACCATGGAAGCGGGCCTGCTGGTGAAGGGGATCGGTGAGGCGAAAGCAGAGAAATATCTCGCTCCTTTCCTGAGAGTCTTGCAAGAGCTTTGAGAACAGGTCCTCTTTTTTTGAAAAAGAAGCTCTTGGGGGATCGCTCTATGAGGTCAAGAGGGAACGATTTTCCTTTTGGCCTCATGCCCCGGTAGCGAACATCAACGCGACATCTTTACAGAATAATGAGTGATATGATTAAGCGCACCTTTGTGCTCGGCCTCGTCTTTATGATCGCATTTGTGAGTGTTTATGTTGTTCGGGCATGGCGGGATGGGCAGCCCATTTTTGGTTTCGGCAAGAAGCCAGACCAGCAGCAGTATTCTCCGGAGAATGCCACTCTAGCCTCTGAGCCTGCGCTCGATGCGAGTCAAGTCCCGGGTCTCGTGCGGGTGAATGAAGAAATGATCAAGCTCGTTGATGCCGTGGTGCCATCGGTGGTCAGTATTGATACCAAAATTTTGAAGACCGAGCGATTTCTTGATCCCCTGCGTGGTCAAATTTATGAGCAAAGCCGAGTCACTCCGGGTTTGGGATCGGGAGTGATCATCTCTTCAGAAGGCCACGTGATTACCAATCACCACGTCATCGCCGGTCATCAGGAAATCCGGGTGACTTTGCATGATCGCCGCAATTTACCCGCAATCTTAATCGACTCTGACCCGCTGGTGGACATTGCAGTTCTTCGAATCAAAGGGCAGCCGGGTGAGGTTTTTCAGCCCTTGAAATTTGCCGATTCTGATCAGGTCAAGGTGGGCCAGTTGGCGATCGCGGTTGGAAATCCTTATGGCTTGGAAGAGTCAGTCACCACCGGAAGAATTTCTGCGAGGGATCGGTCTCTGTCTGACGGCCAGCGCGATATGTTCCAGACGGATACGGCGATTAATCCGGGGAATTCCGGGGGGCCACTTTTGAATCATCTTGGCGAAATCATCGGGATCAATGCCTCGATCTACACTACCGACCGGGAGAACCCAAGCTTTGGGGGAATTGGGTTTTCCATCCCGGCCAATGACGTGCGCCGAACGATGGAGCACATTTTGGAAAAGGGACGCCCTGTTTATGGATTTTTGGGTATTCAGGCCCGTGACCTCAACCAGCACCTTCGAAATGTCTTTGACTACCGAGGGAAAGGGGTGTTTATCTGGGATGTGAGTCCAGGTTCCCCGGCCTCGATGGCGGGCGTGAAACAGAATGACATCGTGACCGCCTTCAATGGTGAGGGTGTCGAAAATGCCCAACAGCTTATCAACTTGGTGCAGCGCAGTAATATCGATGAGCAGATAACGATCAGCGTTTGGCGGGGAAGTGGCGTGGTGAATATTGAGGCAATGGTAAAAGAAGCCGACCCCTTCGGCGCCTCCGAAAATGCTGTTGGGACTGGGCGTCTTGCCTCAGATGAGGTGATCGTCAATGCCATTGGTCTTAAGGTGCAGAGCACGCGTTTCGCCTACGGTGGGGTCATTGTTAAACAAGTGCTCGAGGGCTCTTACGCTTATAAAAAAGGAATCCGCCCGGGTGATCTCCTTCTGGAAATCAACGGGTCTCGCGTACAAAACGAGCAAGATTTCATGCTGAAGCTCGTAGCTACTGCAGCGGTTCAGCAAACCCGCTTGCTTGTCATGCGGGGCCGCCGCAGCGTGCGGGTGGAGTTACCACAAGTTCCCCGAACCACTTCGGACTAGGGGACGCACGGTTTTTGAAACACCAAAATATTTCCCATGAGCACTTATTATTCTAACGAACCCCGCTCGAATTTTGGGCTGTATTTTTTTCTCGGCGTGATCGCAATTGGCGTGATCGCCATTGGACTCATGGCTACCCGGTGTTCGTCCCGGGACGCGGTGGTCGAGGAGTCGAAGCCAGAACCAAAGGAAGAAGCCAGGGATGGTTTCCCTCCTCAGGAAATCGAGAAACCAGTGCCAAGTCCTGCTGATCCCTTTGCCGGTGATCCTACTCCAGACAAAACGAAAAAGGATAAAACAAACGCGGAAATTCTGACGGCAGCCGGAATGGGAGTTGCGGAGCTCGACCCGAAGGCACTCCTTCGGAAGATCGGTGATGCTCTCAACGCTCAGAAGATCGAAAACGCCGCGACTTTGATTGGAAAAGAAGCTCTCAATGAAAGCCATCTTCTGGGGCTACGTGCATTGGCTGATGCCGGTAAGCTCAAGGTGAATCGCATGCACCCAATCAGCGAAATTGGAGAGTTGGAGGCCAATCGTCGTTCCCGGTGGGCGCTCAATCTTGATGACGAAATGGGAGCTCGAATTTACTTTGATCTTGTTCGTACAGAGACTGGTGCTTGGACCGTTGAGAAGATCAAGGTCCCGCCAGTTCATGAAGATGGGAAGACGATTCGACGTGCTCTGCTGGTGGATGCGCTTGGGATTACCGATGCCTTCCTTGCGTCAGCCTTGGAGCAGAATTTCGATGATGCCAAATCTTTTGTTGATTCTGAAAAGGTCTCCGATGCCAAGATTGCCGGACTCTGCATTATTTTCGAGGAGGCGAAATATAAGCTCCGGAACAAAAAGCCGCTTCGCGCGATGTTTAGCCGGGAAACAACTGCCGGATTTATGGCGCATGTTGAAGATGCCACTGGCGAGCGGGCCGCGGAATTTGGAATCAATGTCCAGCGTGCGGGTAAGACCAAGCCGTGGCGGGTGACAGAAGTGAACCTCGATCAACTGCTTGCCGATTACGCCACGCGCGTGGCTGGCGGTGATGTGCACTACACACCCCTCGTGAAGAGTCCGGCTGGAGGAGACACGTTGATTCTTTACTTTGGTTTTGACGAGGAAGTGCTCACACCGCGCACGACCCGGCAGCTCGATATTGTAGCGAGTCTTTTGAAACTTGATGCGAACAAGAAGCTTACCCTTTCCGGGCACACCGATGCTTTAGGCTCAGATGACTACAACACCCGGCTTTCTGCGAAGCGCGCTCTTGCGGTGAAAACCTATCTCCTTTCCGTGGGCGTTCCCCCCTCCCAAATGGTGACCTTGGCCGAGGGGGAAGCCAAACCCCGTCGACCGAACGTGACTGAAGCAGGGGAGGATAATCCAAGCGGTCGTCGCGCGAATCGACGAACCGAGATTTATCTCGATTTCTAAGTGACCGGATTCCCCGCTTATGGGTCGATTTTAATCTCTTTGAGGAGTTTACGCTTTCGCTCTCCATCCGGGAGTGACTCAGCCCATTCGCGTGCGGCTTCCGGTTCGTGGCTCTTGAGCACGGAAGCGTATTGATAGGCTGCGTCATCGCGCCGTGGCCCTTTTTCCAGACCGTTCACCCATTCGCCGGCAGCGCGAGAGTCCTCGAAAACCCATTCGCGCATGAGCTGTTTGGATTTACCTGAATACGCCGAGCCTTTCTGGTCATCCAACCAGTCCAACCAAGATGCAATGTTGCCCCGGGCCGAGTGGTAGTGGAGGCCATTGATTACAGAATGAGTCTCTTCGGTCGTTAGTTCCGCCTTTTCGATCCAGGAGATCGCGGCCTCGTGATCTCGCCACAGTGGAGAATTGGAGAGGGAACTGAGGGCGTTTTTCATCTCTTCCGGCGGAACATCGAGGCGCCGAATTCCGGCGAGAAATTCATCCGCATTTTCTGCGGTGACATTTTGTGCCAAGCCCCAGAAGGGAGCACTCTCATTCTCGAACTCCATTTCGTTTATGAGTGAAAAGGCCGCTTGCAGGTCTTTTTGTGCCGCGCTGGAGATGACCTGTTGTCGAAGTTCGTCGCTGATTCCTCCGAGGTCATCCTGATGCTCCTGCATCCATTCCAAAGCGGCGAGAGGGTTTTCAGCCGCTAGCTTGCCCACTGCCATTCCGGTAAAATGGTCGGAAAATCGACTGTCCTTGAGGAGTTTTCCCTTAGTTTCCAGCAGGATCGTGAGGGCAGTTTCAGGTTGCTCATTGCTAAGAAACATCAGGGATCCCATGACCATCTCAGTCTTACTTTGATCCTCCAAGGTGGTATCAGCCATCACCAGCTCAATCAGATGTTTAATCTCTCCAGCTGAGAATTCGGTGAGCTTCAGAAAAAGGTCCATCCCTCGCTGTTGGATTTCGAGATTGTTCCCGTCTCCATTTTTTTGAGCTGTCTTCATCTCCTTCATGAAGGCGATGAGTTGATGGGTAAAAGTGGTCACTTCACCTTTTCGAACAAGGGATTTTCTCCGTTCTGCGATTCGGGTTGGGCTGAAGTCAGCATCCGGATCCTCGGGGATTTCATAGTTGTTTCCAGTGCTGCGGATGTTTTCCCACTGAGTACGTAGTTCAGTGAGCTTCTTGTTCTGGCTATGCCCAAAGAAGGCAGCGATGCCGATGATCAGGGCAGTGATGACGAGAGAATAAGTCATGGTGGTTGGTTCTACTCAGCGTTTTCAGGTGGGAGATTGGCGAGGATTTGGGAGAGCGAGGCTTTGAGTCCCTCGTCCTTAATCTCGGACAATTGTTGTTCAGGACGGTCCAGTCGGGCTGCAAATTCAGGAACGAGATTTGAGTTTTGAACCTCTTCGGCCAGTGAGGAAAGTTCCCGAAAAGTTTCTTCAAAATCGGTGTTCCGATGGTTCCCGAATTGAGCGTAGGTTTTGGCGGTGAGTTCGGTCTGACGTTCCGGGTCTTCTTTTCCAAACCAGAGGTAAATCTTTTTTAGATCACTGGCTTTTCGATTCCAGGGGCGGGCAAAGTGGGCGGCTACCTTATCGAGGCCGGCTTGGCGCTCTTCCTGCGAGAATGCGGACGTGGCGAGCTTTTCTGAGACGCTCTTGAGGCTTCCTCCTTTGATGAGCGAGAGTGCGATTCCATTTCCAATCACGTCTTTTTGTGAATCTTCGGAGAGGTGCCGACGCACGAGGTCATAATAAGCACTCTCGTTTTTAGAATTGCCCAGCCAAAGGGAGGAGTTGTGCAGAAGCGCCCGCCGATCATCTTCGCCCATGCCCCTCAATCGTGCCTCAATTTGAGCGGGATCACTTTCTAACAAGGCGCTGTAAACTTGGGCTCCAAAGGCATTCTCGACTTCGGAGTGAGGGCTTAGTTTCTTCGACTCGAAAACTCCGGCGGCTTTCTGTTCATCAAACCAAGCCAGCGCGGCCGCGGGGTCATTTTTGGCCCACGCTGCAACTGCATTCCGAAGTTGCCAAGACAAGGAAGTATGTTCCTCCCCGAGTTTCAATTTGTAAAAATCAAGAGCTCTTTGGGGATCCTTTTGAATGAGGAAACCAGCTAAAATGGGATCGAGGGACTCGCGATGAGCAGGGGGCATCTCAAGTCGCTTGATAAGCCTGATGGTTTTGATCAGGTCCTCCACTTCCATTGTACTTAACTTCTTCTGAATTTGGACCAAGGTTCGGAGATCTTTGCCCCCTCCTCCACGGTTGTTTTCCGCAAAGAATCTGGCAACGGCAGTCCAGTCGAGATTTCCGTTTTCCAAAAGAAATCCGGGGGGAAGACCGTCTTTTTTTCGCGAAGATTGGGATCCTGTAGGGTTCTCTTGGGAGAAGGTGTCTTCAATCTTGCCGATCCGGTCCCGCATGATTGTGGTTTTTATCTCAAGATTGGAAATTTCTCGTTGTTGAAGCCCCAACCAGACTCCCGAAGCGATCAAAGCGAGGGCGGGGGGAGCGATGTGCAATATTTTCATAACGGTGGTTTACCTTTGGATAACGGAGCCACCAATGAGAAAGGTCTCTAGTTTTTAGCATCGCTTCGCTTCTGGAAAGGCCTACGCTCCTCAGATGCGCTTCTTAACAGCAGCCTTTCTAGTCGTTCCCCTCTTTGCGGATCAAGCTGAACGTCCCAAAGGTGGACCTCCCCGCGAATTTGCCCAGATCCGCCCTGCCGTGGAAGCGATGATTGCCGATGGCAAGCTCGCCGGTGGCTCGGTTTTGATCATCCACAAGGGAAAACCCATCTACCATGAGCAGTTCGGTCACCGTGATCGCGAGAAGAACCTTCCGATGCAGAAGGACACCCTCTTTCGGATCTACTCCATGACCAAAGGCTTGGCATCGGCAGCGGCCTTGATGCTATGCGAAGAGGGGAGGATGAGTCTCGATGATCCGGTCGAAAAATACCTCCCCGAGCTCGTTAGTCCAAAAGTTTTTGCCGAAGGGGGGAACGTCGCGGCAAACCGCTCTACCACGGTGCGTGACCTTCTCCGTCACACTTCCGGCTACGGGAATTCCTGGCGCGGTCCCCTCAGGAAATTGTACCGCGAAGCGGGCGTGACTGATCGGGATGCTCCGCTTTCCAGGCTGGGTCCCGCACTCGGCACCGTCCCCCTTCTTGATCACCCAGGAGAGCGCTGGGTCTACGGGATCAGCACGGATGCCCTCGCTGCGGTGGTCGCCAAAGTCGCGGAGAAACCCTTTGAAGAAGTCCTTCAGGAACGACTTCTCACCCCTCTGGGGATGGTGGATACCTTCTATCAGGTTCCTGCCGATAAGGCGCATCGTCTCGCGGTCCACTATCGGGTCAATGGCGGGAAGCTCACCGTGGCCGATTCAGCTGGAAGCAGCAGTTACCTCAAGGATCCTCCCTTCAAAGGCGGTGGAAGCGGATTGGTGTCGACCACCACCGACTACGCCATTTTTCTCCAGATGATTGCCAATGGGGGAGTCCTCAATGAAATCCGCTATCTCCGCGAGGACACCGTCGACCTGATGCGCACCAACCAGCTGCCGCGTGATATCGAGTGTATTTCATTTGGCGAGAACGATCAACGTCACGGAACGGGATTTGGCCTGGGATTTTCCGTGAAATACCGGGAAGACGACCGCTGGGATCCCCATGCGGCAGTGGGGGAATACGGTTGGGGTGGAGCAGCAAGCACGCACTATTGGATTTCCCCGAAACATGACCTGATTGTGGTCACGATGGAGCAGACCATGCCTTACAACTGGAATCTGGAGCACGGTCTCAAACCCATCATTTATGCCGAAATCGAAAAATGATCGCGCTCTCGTTGAATAAAGTTCGTTCCTAAATCGTTGAACCGTTGATATGAACAGAATCCTTGCTCTTCTTTCTGTGCTTGGAGCGGGCCTTTTCCTGAGCTCCTGCACGGATTACGATACTTACAACACCGGCTCCGGCTACGGCAGCTACGGCTACCAGACCGCGCATGTTGGGATCATCCGGACCAGCAACAGCTACTGGGGGTACGACCCCTATCGCCGCAGTTACTACGACTATCGCTGCCGTCGTTACTATAATCCCTATACCAGGAATTACTGCACCAGTGTTCCTCGTCGCTATCCCAAACCGGTTTATCCAAGCGGTTATCGCAGTGGACGCCCCCTTTCCTGCCCAAGCTCATTGAATCGCGTGCATTATAAAAATGATCGGACCAACCGTCACACCAACTTTGCGGCCCGCCCAAACCGCTCGGACGGGATCAAGCGGTCAGCTGGCTCCGCTTCTCGGGGACAACGCCAGCCAATTTATGTCAGCACTTCAAAGCCACCCGCCACCCCCCGAACCTCAGCAAATCGGGGAAGCTCAAGACCTTCGTATCGACCGCGTTCCGAAGGCGTGAGCATCCATTCTACTTCGATGAGCTCATCCCGCCAGCCGTCACGCTCCAGCGCTCGTTCGGCTCCTCGTCCTCCCACCTTGGCTCGGTCTCAGCCAACGCGCTCGACTCCGCCAGCACCAACCCGTTCGGCTCCTCGTTCGGTTCCGGCTCAAAAATCGAAACCTGCCCCCTCGATAGGCCGGTCTTCGGGAAGCCCTCAGCGCTCTCATCGTCGCTAGGATCGATCGTCACTCGAATTAATTATGGGGCGGCTAAAAAAGCCGCCCCCGTGAACGGGGCGGCTTTTCCGCATTGGGAAGGATTTTAAACCGATTTTATTCTACCGCGGTGAAGACTTGGACGTCATCAACGACTGCCTCCTTGGGGACTGCTAGACGAAGAGTTCGTTTGCTAGGGTGCCCAATTCCAGGCGAGGAAAAAGCCGCCACCTTCTTGTGATTAATCGTGACGCTCATCGTGTCGCCCTTGATTTCGAGGATCAGCTTATGCCATTTCCCGGGCTCGATCTTGTTCTTGAATCGTTTTGTCTTGGTCTTGAGTATCTTCTGCTGCTCGGCTGTCAGGCTCTTGCTTTGCCTGGCTTTGCGAATTTTCAGGTCCATGGCGCCTGTTTTTAGATCATTGATCTGAACAGAGTTTGTGAAGATTTTCGCCATACACAGATGCCCCGCGTGAACTTCCTTGAAGTTGAGATCAGCAAAGTTGAGTCCCAGATTATCCTTCTCTGTTGGGAGCATGAATCGAAGCATCACTTTTCCGTCCGTAAACTCCGCAGGGTGAGTGACCGAGACCGCATGATCCGCCGCAGGATGGAAGGTGATGTGCATCGCGCCATCCTTAAGGTCGACTTGCTTGTTTCCTTTCGCCCTTTTTGCACTGTTTGACTTCCAGCCGTTTCCGATTTCTTCCTTCGAGTCATCGGTTTCAGTCCGCTCAAAATCATCCTGAAATAAGAGACGGAAAGAAGCCTGTTCCGCGAGGCAAACTGGAGAACCTGAGAAAATAGTGAGCAGGATCAGCGATCGAATGGAGCTTGGGATCACCCTTTCGATACTGGGTTTTAGACGTGAAACTCTCAGGCAAAGATGACTTTAAGAGTCCTCGGGCTTCTCCTTTTCCAAGAAACGCCCTACCGTCGGCAATGATGGTCCGCTTGATTATTTTATTCTTAGCTCTTTCCGCTCTCCTGCGAGCAGAACGCCCCAATATTCTCTTTATCCTTACCGATGACCAACGTCAGGATTCGCTTCCGATCTACGGAAATTCCTTTGTCAAAACGCCTCATATTGATCAATTTGCGGCCGAATCGGTTGTTTTTGAACATGCTTCGGTCACCTCGGCAATCTGCACGCCTTCGCGCGCGAGTTACTTCTCCGGTCAATATGAGCGCCGTCATGCAATCAATTTCAATTCTGGCACCGCAATGTCCGGCTCAGCTTGGGAAAATTGTTACCCCTCCCAGCTCCGGAAGGCCGGATACTTCACCGGGTATATCGGCAAGAATCACCTTCCGGTTGGTCCGCAGGGCTACCAGACCGGACTCATGGATGGTTCCTTTGACTTCTGGTATGCGGGACATGGCCACATCCGTTTCTACCCAAAAAATCATCACGAAATTTTCGCTCATGCCAAAGCCCACACCCAGCTTGAGATCATCAATGAAGGAACGCAGAACTTCCTGTCCGGCGAAGAGTTTCTTGAAGGGGCTCAGACTTTTCTCAAGTCGCGCGATTCCTCGAAGCCCTTTGCGCTGAGCCTTTGCCTAAATCTTCCCCATGGTGCGGGAACATCCACGATGAAGATGAAGCCTTCTGATGATGAGCTTTATCGGACGGCTTATCGCGATCGTCTCGATGAGATTCCTCTACCTAAAACATATTTGGCTAAAGCCGAGATCAAAACTCCCAAGCTTCCCGCCGACCTTCTCCATACCCAATTTCGCCAGCGGGGATACGATTATGTCGATGCTCCCGAAACTCTTCGCGAGCGGATGGTTCGCCAGTATCAGACCATTACCGGAATTGATCGTCTGATCGGTAATATCCGCGCCAAGCTGGAAGAACTCGGAGTAGCGGAGAACACCTTGATCGTCTATAGCTCTGATCACGGATTGCTTCTTGGGGATCACGGTCTTGGCGGGAAGTCGCTGAATTACGAGCCTTGCCTTGCCGTTCCTTTGATCATTCATGATCCCCGGATTAGGAAAGGACGTCGGGAGAAAGCCTTGGTTCAGTCTATCGACATTGCACCCACTCTTCTCGACTACGCAGGCGCTCCGATTCCTTCCTCCATGCAGGGAAAGTCGCTTAAGCCACTGCTTGAAGAAAAAGTCATCCAAATCCGCCAATTTGCCTTCGCGGAAAACCTTTGGTCAAACTACTTCGGTAACCCCCGCATCGAATCCCTCCGCGGCCCCCGGTTCAAGTATATCCGCTACTTCAAGAACGGCCGCGAGCGCTGGTCTAAGGCGACCAAGAAGACCCTCTACAAAGTCACCCCAGCCATGGCGGCTCACTACGCCTCCAGCCTCAACGCCTCCATCATGGGCGAGCAACCTGTTTACGAGGAACTCTTCGACCTCGAAGTCGATCCTCTCGAGACCACCAACCTCATTAACGAACCCTCCCTCGCTGTCACCGCCACTCTGTTCCGACAACAATGTCAGGCTCACGTCACCCAGGCTCGTGGCGACTGGCGCATCCCCGTCAGCACCCTCCCGATCCCCGCCGACGCCGACGCAAAGGCAAAATAAAGGAACCGGGGCCTTCCAGCTGGAACTGGACCAAAAGGGGCAGGCCGCCCTTTCTTTTTTCTCCCGCTTTTTTCGTGTTTTTCCTTTAAAAACAAGCTTCCCTCCCGCCCAACGACATGTCCGAGAAACGCAAGCCATACCCCTTTGACCTCTTCGAGCCCAAATGGCAATCCCACTGGGCTGAAAACAAAACCTACCGCACCCCCGGACCTGGTGAGGAAGGCTTCGATGCCGCCAAGCCGAAATACTACATCCTCGACATGTTTCCCTACCCCTCCGGTGCCGGTCTTCATGTCGGACACCCCGAGGGCTACACTGCGACCGACATCGTCGGTCGCTACAAGCGTATGAACGGCTTCAACGTCCTTCATCCCATGGGCTGGGATGCCTTTGGGCTCCCCGCCGAGCAATACGCCATCAAGACCGGCCAGCATCCGCGCGTCACCACCGAGGCCAATGTCAACAATTTCCGCCGCCAGCTCCAGGAGCTCGGCTTTGCCTACGACTGGGACCGCGAGGTCAACACCACCGACTCCAACTACGTCCGCTGGACCCAGTGGATTTTCCTCCAGCTCTACAATTCCTACTTCTGCGACGAAGACCAAAAGGCCAAGCCTGTCTCCGAGCTCGAAGCCAAGGGCTGGAGCCAGCAGCAAATTGACGAAGTCCGCCTTGCCTTCATCCACGAAGCCCCCGTCAATTGGTCTCCCTCCATGGGCACCGTCCTCGCCAACGAGGAAGTCGAAGAATGGAAATCCAAAGGCGAAACCGTCGAACGCCGCCCTCTCCGGCAATGGATGCTCCGCATCACCAAATACGCCCAGCGTCTCATCGACGAACTCGAACCCCTCGACTGGCCCGAATCGATCAAAGCCCTCCAGCGCAACTGGATCGGCCGCTCCGAAGGGGCCGAAGTCCTCTTCGAGGTCGAAGGCAATGACATCACCGTCTTCACGACGCGACCCGACACCCTTTTCGGTGCCACCTACATGGTCCTCGCCCCCGAGCATCCACTTGTCGCGGAAATCACCACCGCGGAGCAAAAAGACGCGGTCGAAGAATACGTCGCCGCCTGCGTCTCCAAGTCCGACATGGAGCGCGGCCTCGACAAGGAAAAGACCGGCGTCGCCACCGGAGCCTTCGCCATCAACCCCGTCAACGGCGAACAAATCCCCGTCTGGATCGCCGACTACGTCATGATGGGCTACGGCAGCGGAGCCATCATGGCCGTCCCTGCGCATGATGAGCGGGACTTTGAATTTGCCGAAAAATTTAAACTCCCCATCCTGCAAGTTGTTCAGCCCAACGGTGACCAAAACTGGCAGGGCTACACCGATCCCGGCACCGCTATCAACTCCGGTTTCCTCGACGGCCTTCCCACTACCGAAGCCAAAGCCAAGATGATCTTCTGGCTCGAAGAAAACGGAAAAGGCAGCAAAAAAATCCAATTCAAACTCCGCGACTGGCTTTTTTCCCGCCAGCGCTACTGGGGTGAGCCTTTCCCCCTTCTTTGGGACAAGGAAACCGGCCAGCACTCCGGCCTCCCCGAGTCCGAGCTCCCCCTTCTCCAACCCGAGATGGAGGACTTCAAGCCCACCGGTGATCCCCGCGGCCCGCTCATCAATTGCACCGACTGGATCAACTACTCCGACAAGCTTCAGCGCGAAACCAACACCATGCCCCAATGGGCCGGCTCCTGCTGGTATTACCTCCGCTACTGCGACCCGTGTAACGAAGAGCACTTCCTCTCACCCGATGCCGAAGGCTACTGGGGAAATGACGACGCCTTCGTCGACTTCTACGTCGGCGGAAAAGAACACGCCGTCCTCCATCTTCTCTACTCCCGCTTCTGGCACAAAGTCCTCAACGACCTCGGCCACCTCAAGTCCAAGGAACCTTTCAAAAAATACTTCGCCCCCGGTCTCATCATGGGCGAGGACGGACAAAAAATGTCCAAATCCCTCGGTAATGTCGTCAACCCTGATGACGTCGTCGAAAATTACGGCGCTGACTCCCTCCGCCTCTACGAGATGTTCATGGGTCCCCTTGATCAGGACAAACCCTGGGCTATGAAAGGCGTTGAAGGCGTCCACCGCTTCCTCGCCAAAGTCTGGCGCGTCGCCTGCTCCGAAGACGCCGAAGGCAACTGGCAACTCAGCGGAAAAGTGACCGACTCCCAAAGCGCACCTGCGGACAACCGTGAGGAAGTGCAAGCTCTGAGCAAAGTCACCCATCAAACCATCAAGCGCGTCGAAGAAGCGATCAACTCCCTCCGCTTCAACACCGCCATCAGCGCCATGATGGAGTGCACCAACGCTTACACCGCCGCAGAGGAAGTTCCCAAAGACCTCTTCCTTACCTTCCTCAAGCTCCTCAGCCCCTTCGCGCCACACCTCGCCGAAGAGATCAACTCCGCCCTCGGCGAAAGCGAATTGGTAAGCGAACAAAGCTGGCCCGAGCTCGATGAAAGCCTCCTCGTCGAATCCGAAATCCAGCTCATCGTCCAGGTCAATGGCAAGCTCCGCGCCCGCATCAAGGTCCCTGCCGACATCGCCAAAGAAGACGCCGAAGCCGCCGCCCTTGCCGACGAAAATGTGCAAAACTTCATCGAAGGAAAAACGGTAAGAAAGGTCATCGTCGTCCCCGGCAAGCTCGTCAACATCGTCGCGAACTAGTTCGAGCTTCGGAGAAGCTTTCGTCGGGCGCTTCGCTGCACTATTAGGGGAGTCCGGCTTTCGAAGGATCTTTACCCATCTCTTCGATGAGCTCCTCGTGCTGTTCGGCGACAGTTTCGTCAAAAGTGCGCACCTGACTTTCACCTGCATCACTCTTGGTGAAAAGGGGAGTTTTCACTTGATCGGATTGTGTCGAGGAATCGGGGACCGATTTAAGCAAAGAATTGATTTCTGTTGTTACCTTCTGATTCTCCAAATCCGGGGGGTGATGGACACGGAATATTGTAAAGGAAAGATGTTTATAAAATAGAGTTTTTTAATTCATCCTAATGAATCGAGGAGCCTCAGAATACAATCCTTTGCTGATGAGCATGATTTTTGAGTGGCCAACTGCAATAGAAACCCCTTAGGCTGGACGGTATATGAAGGAAGTAATAATTATTGGATGTGTTTTGGCAGCATCCTTGAGTTCCGCATCGGCTGTGAACATTCTGATTTCCGCATCGGATACCTCGGAGATCGAGGCGTTTCTTGCGGCCAATTACACGGACGCCAATGTCACCGCAGCAGGAGATTTTTCCAGTTTCAATGCGGCAGCAACTCAGACCGCTCTCACGGGGGTAGACCTCGTCATCATCGGGCGCTCCCTCTCCAGTGCAGCATACTCCAACGGAAATGCTGATGGATACAATGGCCTTAACATTCCCGTGATTAACTTTAC
>JBMHCQ010000005.1:0-92390 GCA_049889835.1 Akkermansiaceae bacterium | reverse complement strand
GCGGGGGCCGTCCTCGTATTTTTGGGAAAGCTCGGGATCGTTGAGGAGGCCGGCGACGTCGAATTTCTGCCCTTTGACAAAAACGGAGCTGATCTCGCTCGCTTTTTGAAAACCGAGGTGGCGGCCATCGGCGGGGAAGACAAGTGGAGCCTCGGCGATGGGGCGGGCACCGGGCTTGAGTTTTCGATAGAAGAAGTCGTTGAATGAGCGGAATTCCTCGGGCTTCTTGATGAAGTCAGAGGAATCGAGTCCGTAGGTTTCGAGGAAGGGAGCAATTTTGGAAGTTGTTTTAGGCTGATCCATCTTGCGGCCATACCATTTGGAAAAAAAGGGGCGCTTCACAAAGCCATGCAGGGCAAGCTTTCCGAGCGGATTTCCGTAGGCCCAGCGGAGGAATCCTTCGCCGTAGACTTTTTCCGTTTCGAGCTGGTTGGTTTCGCGGTTGAGATACTGAATGGGCTCCACAGGGAGATCATGGCTGGAAAACAAGAATTTGAAATTTGAAATTTCTGAGTTCAGGGCTACGTCTTCATCAGACATGCGAATTAACGCTTTCATTGCCTTGTGGGCTCTGCTTTTTCTGGGCGTGAGCTGTCATGAGAGCGATCGCTCGATTTTGGTGACCGAGACGCGCGAGTTGACCCTTTTTGATCAGACCTTTCCGGGTACAGTCAAGGACCTTCCGCCGCTGGAATGGCGTCGGATTCACGGGACACAGATGAGGGCGTTGAATTATCTCGCGGGGCCGGATGATTCGGTTCAGATCTTCATGGGAAATTCGGGAGGAGGTGTGCTCGGTAATGCCAATCGATGGCTCGGCCAGTTTGGTGAGGCTCAAGCGGCCTCTCTGGATGCCTTTGAGAAAATCGAAGTTCTGGGGCGCGAGGCGCAGCTGATTGAGGCGACCGGAGATTTTGGAGGAGGAATGGGTCAGCTTCCGCAAAAAAACCACGGACTTCTCGGCTTTATTCGATCTCAGGGCGGTGACGCTGTTTTGACTCTCAAAATGACTGGGCCTGCCGATGCAGTGGCGGCCGAGCGTGAGCGATTTCTGGCTTACGCGAAATCCCTGGAATTCGTCGACCCGGCTGGAATTCCCGAGAAAAACTAACCTTCTAGACTCTTGAGCAAATCTTCTTCAACGAAAAGCCTCGGTCGCCGAATTTTCGATCTTCTCGCTGGTTTCGAGATCGCGGTGATTTGCTTTGTGCTTCTCATCATCCTCACTTTTTTCGGGACTTGGGAGCAGCAGTATATCGGTCTGTATCGCGCGATTGAAAAGTATTTCGATCTGGATGCTTTCATCGTCATCCCGCGCAACGGTGATGATAAAATCATCTTTCCGCCACTCCCCGGAGCTTACTGGGTGATTGTTGTTCTCTCGGTGAACATGTTCCTTGGAGGGATTTTACGGATCCGCAAGGGGGTCAAGCAGTTTGGCGTTTTGGTGACGCACTTCTCGATCTTGTTCATGCTGGTCGCGGGGGCGGTTTCCAGCATCTTCAAGCGC
Organism: Akkermansiaceae bacterium; assembly: GCA_049889835.1. Classification (GTDB taxonomy): domain Bacteria; phylum Verrucomicrobiota; class Verrucomicrobiia; order Verrucomicrobiales; family Akkermansiaceae; genus SW10. The sequence continues at coordinate 90,880 of JBMHCQ010000005.1, read as the reverse complement.
GAGGGCGTGATGCTCGTCTTTGAGGGCGAAAAGTCCGACTATGCGACGGATTACCATGACTACACGATTGAGGTATTCGAGTATGACGAGAATGGCGATCGCACCGCTCCGAAGATCATTGAGAATCAACACCTGCGCGATATGGAGCGTTCGGACACCTTGGTTGCTGATTTCGAAGGAATGCCTTTCGACCTTAAAGTGACAGGTTACCTCGGGTCAGCCGAGATGTATCTTTCCACCCAAGCGGAGCCCCAAGGGGACGCCGAACGGGTGATCGATGGATTTTTTATTCGGGCGGCCGAGTCAAACCCGGAAGAGGAGTTGAATATGGCTGGCTGCTACATCACCGTTGAGAAAGAAGAGGGCGAATCTCGGGAATTGCTTCTTTACGGCGGAAACAACCGGCCGATTTCTTTCAACGTGGGAAACAAGCGTTATGGAATCACCCTCGTGCGTCGGATTTGGCCGATGCCCTTCGAGGTGGAACTTCACCAAGCAATTGGGCGGTATCATCCGGGAACCAGAAATGCGAGTTGGTTCCAGAGTAACATCACCAAGGTGACAGATGGTTCCCGCAAGGACTACGAAATCGTGATGAACAAGCCGATGCGACATGGCGGCCACACTCTTTTTCAGGCCAATTGGGACGAGCGTGAAGGACGTGCATTTTCGGGCTTTGCCATCGTCAACAACCCTTCCGACAAGTGGCCTGAATGGTCACTCTACGTTGCGACGATTGCGATGTTCCTCCACTTCGCATTTATGCTGGGTCGCTATATCCTCTCGACTGATTTTTCCAAGACCAAGTCATGAAACCTTCCTCTTCGATTCCCCCCGTGGAAAGACCCCGAAACTTTGGGCTGCGTCTTGGGCTGATTCTTCTTTTCCTGATTCTTCAGTTTCTGGTGATTGGTTGGGTCATCTCCAAAAATACCCATCCAGATGATCCCCGGAAAATTGCCGGTTACACTCCTTGGTCTGAGGAGGTGCTGGGAGTCGCTTCCGAGATTCCGGTGCAGGATGGAGGGCGGGTGAAGCCTCTCTCGACTTTTGCTCGCTTCGAGCTTCTTCAGTTTTTGGGTGCTGTTTCTCTCAAAATTGAGAGTGGTGGGGAAACTCACAAGATTAGCGCGACCGAGTGGTTGCTTGATGCCTTGTTCCGCCCGGAATATGCGGATCAAATGCCAATCTTTCGGATCGACGATACTGATGTTTTTTCCGGAATGGGTTTTGAAATCAAGGAGAGGCGTCAACGATTCAGTTTTCAGGAACTTGAGCCGGGCCGTGCGACTTTGATCGAACGGGGCCGCGTCTTATTGGAGCAGGAAGAGAATCAAGAGCGGGCGCTCAATGAGGATGAAAAAAAGATCACGGAATTTGCGCAGTTGGTTCTCAATTATCAGGCTCTGACGGTTATGCTCGATTTTGCCCGTCAGGGGATGGGGATCGATCCTGAGAGTGTCCCTCCGGGCGTGGATGATCCGGAAGAGTTTCAAAAGTTTAGCTACTGGATTGAAAATTTTGAGGGTGTCCGTGGAGCCTTGCAGCAGGCGAGAATGACGAATGGGGAAGATATGGCTCCCGGTTTGATGGCAACGTTTGAGAAGCTTCTGGAATACATGACCGGGTCTGGTTTCGGAGTTGCTTGGATTCCTCCGTATGAGGAAGGGGAGCGTGAATGGAGGCCTGTCGGGCGTTACATCCGTGAAGCGATTGAAAGTGACCCCTCGATGTTCCCGGTGATCGCCGAGGATCTGAAGGCGATCGAAGATCTCACTCAGGCTGCGGAAAACCCGAATTCCGATGTGTTCTTAAAGGCGCTGACCGCCTGGCGTGATGGTATGAATGAGCGTGCCGCCAAGGTCGATATTGAAGATATTTGGGGGATGAACAAGGAGGTGCTGTGGGTGGATCGGAGCTTTGATGAGATCACGCAGTCCGAGGTTCGCTACTACGAACGCCGTTATTTTCAAAAAGGACTGGTTTACTTCCTGATCGCTTTTGTGTTTTGCGCGATCTGTTGGATCGTCACGTCGGGCAAAGCATCCAAGTTGCTTCAGATCGGCCTGTGGATATTCTTCACGATGGCAGTCGTCTATCTTGTCGTTGGGATCGCCCACCGCTCTTGGATTATGGGGAGGCCTCCGGTCGGAAATCTCTACGACACGATCCCCTTTATCACTGCAGGGGCGGTGATTGTCTTGGGGATCGCGGAGATGATTACGAGGAGACGTTTACTGATTTCAATTGCTTCCTTCCTTGGAGTAGCTGGCTTGTTCATGGCTTTCAGGTATGAATTTGGAGACGGAAGCGACAATATGGATCCTTTGGTGGCGGTGCTGAACTCCAACTACTGGTTGGCGACTCATGTGGTCACCGTCACCCTTGGGTACTCCGGAGCCTTGGTCGCAAGCTTCATTTCCCAGACGTACCTTCATATGCGCTTGGCCGGTGTGAGGATGGATAAAGGCTTTCGTCGCTTCGTGAATCGCTCGGTTTATGGAATCGTCTGTTTCACTCTCTTCTTCTCGCTTGTTGGTACGGTTTTGGGAGGAATTTGGGCGAACGATTCCTGGGGACGATTCTGGGGTTGGGATCCCAAGGAAAATGGGGCGCTACTCGTTGTCCTTTGGGCCCTCACCATCTTGCACGCTCGGTTTGCCGGATGGATGAAGGATTGGGCACTTCACTTTTCCAGCATTGCTGGGGGAATCATCGTGGCGTTTTCCTGGTGGCACGTGAATATGCTGGGGGTGGGACTTCATGCCTATGGCTTCACCGAAGGCGCTCAGACCTTGTATTATTTCTACGGAGTCCAACTGGTGGCTCTCCTCGTTGGAGGGGTGGCCATGGCGATTGAGAAGTCCGAGAAGAAAGTGAAAGGCGAGACGCACGCTTAGTCCTTGCGACTCTGGGGAAAATCACGTGGACTCCCATCTATGCGTTGCAATCCCGTTGATGCTTCCCTTTTCGTCAGGAACCGTGAGAACCTCCGGGGGCTGTTGAAGCCAAACAGTCTCGTCATCATTCATGCCAACGATATTCTCCCGACGAATGCGGACGGAACGATGCACTTTCGTCAGAATAACGATCTCTTTTATCTCACCGGAGTGGATCAAGAGGAAACGGTGCTGGTGATCTATCCTGACGCAATTAACGAGGCCGAGCGGGAGATGCTTTTTGTCAAAGAGACCTCTGATCACATTGCGGTTTGGGAGGGCGCAAAGCTCACCAAGGAACAAGCGATCGAAACCTCCGGCATTAAAAATGTCCATTGGTCGGATTCCTTCGAGAGTTACCTTCATCGTCTGGCACCGGATGCGGAAAATATCTATCTCCACACCAACGAATACAACCGTGCGGATATTACCGTGGAGACGCGGAATCGCCGCTTCATTCGTGCCTGCCAAGAGCGTTATCCCTTACACAATTATGAACGGGTGGCGCTGGAGCTTCAGAAGTTGCGGGTTGTGAAAGATGTTGAGGAAGTGCGCTATATCCAGAAAGCGGTGGATATTACGGAAAAGGGATTTCGGCGGGTCCTGGGCTTCATTGAGCCAGGGGTTGGGGAGTGGGAAATTGAGGCGGAATATATTCATGAGTTTGTCAGCAACCGGTCGATGGGTTTTGCCTATCATCCCATTATCGGGAGTGGAGCAAACGCGTGCGTTCTCCACTACGTCGAGAACAATGCAGTCTGCCAGGATGGCGAGATGGTGCTCATGGACGTCGCTGCCGAGTATGGAAACTGGAATGCCGATATGACCCGGACCGTCCCGGTGAATGGAAAGTTCACCGAGCGTCAGGCGGCCGTCTATAATGCCGTCCTCCGGGTGATGCGTGGAGCCAATAAAATCCTGAGGCCGGGGATCAAGATGACCGATTATCAAAAGCAGGTCATCGAGATGATGGAAGGAGAGCTTGTTGGATTGGGACTCATCGATGCTGAAGCGGCGAAGAACCAAAGTTCGAACAAAGAGCTCGTTAAGAAATACTTTATGCACGGAACCTCTCACCATCTTGGGCTGGATGTTCACGATGTGAGCCCTCCGGGACAGGAGGTGATGGTGGGAATGGTTTTCACCATTGAACCGGGAATTTATATTCCGGAGGAGAATCTCGGTGTCCGCTTGGAGGACAATGTCGTCATTGGTGAAGAGGAAAACATCAATCTCTTCGAGAATTTCCCCGTGGAGATCGAGGAGATTGAGGCGGCGATGGCGGGAGGAAACGCCTGATTTTCAGGGGTTCTCTCTCGCTCTTGGGGGGAAAAAAGCTTATCGTCGCATCGCTAAGAGGGAAACAGTGTGATCTGTTTGCCATTCACTTCCCTACTTCGTAATGATGTTCGCCTCCTTCCGATGCCTCCTCGTGCCGTTTGCGGCTCTCGCTGTATTCTTGCCACAAAAGTCTGTCGGCGCCGATTTGAATCTCGTGGGAACGGAGATGATTCGGCTTTTGCAAAACGGCCATTATGCGCGTATTCCTTATGACGCCAAACTGGGGCAGCGATTTTTAAAGGAATACCTCGAAAGTCTCGATCCTGATAAAATTTATTTCACGCAAGCGGAGATTGATCGCTTTAACACCGAACTTGGAGGGAAGATTCAGGATCTTCTGGTTCAGGGAAAGGCCCTTGCCCCTGCGGGTGAAATTTTCGAACTCTATCGTAGCCGGGTAAAAGAGCAGACCGCTTTCGTTAAAAAGCTACTGGCAGAGGAGGAATTCAAGTTCGAGAGTGATCGCTCCCTTGTCACTGACCGGGAAGAGGTTCCTTGGCCGGCTGATCGCGATTCCATGAGAGTCGAGTGGCGTCTCTTTCTGGAAGAGGGGCTCATTGCCGAGACGATCCGAAGAGAGAAGCTTGAAAAGATCGCTGCTACGCAGGCCAAGCCGAGTCCTTTTAAAGATGGGATGACGGTTCATAAAAAACTCTCCTTGCTGCAGGAGCGATTTCTTAAGGCGGTTTTGGATTCGGATGAGGCTGATATCGCGAACTCTCTTTTTGGAGCCATCGCTCGTTCGCACGATCCGCACTCCGAGTATCAAAGCCCGAGGAGACATGAGCAATTCCGGATCAAGGTTTCCAATCAGCTGGTCGGCATCGGAGCTTCACTCAGTGCCGAGGATGATGGGGCCACGAAAATCCAAGGGATCGTAAGAGGTGGTCCTGCTGATCTGCAGGGGGAACTGAGGCTGGGTGATCGCATTGTGGCGGTGTCTCCCAAGAACGATGGGAATTTCGAAAGCGTGATGTTTCTTGATATCAATAAGGTGGTGGAGAAAATTCTCGGGACCGAGGGCACAGAAGTGGGCTTGAAAATTAGTGAAGGTGATTCCGCCGATGCACCAGGTCATGTGGTGGTGATCAAGCGGGGAAAAGTCGTTCTCAAAGAAGACCTCGTAGCCTCAAAAATCTATCACTACAAGAATGGCGAAAAGATTGGAGTGATCACCATTCCTTCCTTTTATTTCCCATATGAAGGAGGGGGGAACAGTGTCTCGCTGGATGTTCGTCGAATCTTGGAGCGTTTCAAAAAAGAGGAAGTCAGTGGGGTGGTGCTTGACCTGACAAATAACGGAGGTGGTTCTCTTGATGAAGTTGCCACCATGGTCGGGCTTTTTGTTCCCCGTGGCCCGGTTGTTCAGACCAAGACCACCAGCGGATATATTGAGTCGCTCAAGTCCTCATCCCGGGTTGCTTTCTACAAGGGACCACTTGTGATGTTGACCACCAAGGCAAGCGCCTCGGCAACAGAGATTCTCGCTGCGGCATTGCAGGACTACAATCGGGCAGTGATCGTGGGCTCGTCCTCGACCTACGGAAAAGGAACGATTCAGCGTCCGGTGGACATCGCCAACTGGCTGCCTGCGCTGCCTTTTTCTGCCCGCGATAAAGCGGGGCATGTAAAGTTCACCACCGGGAAATACTACCGGGTTTCCGGTGGTTCGGTTCAGCAACGTGGCGTTATTCCGGATATTATTCTACCGTCGATTGCCCGTTTGAGTGACGAGGCAGAGTTTGGTGAGAAATTCAATGACTACGCGCTCCCCTTCGATGTCATTCGGGTGGCCGCAGGATTCAAGCCATTGAGTCGCGAGAATCTGTTTCAGACCGTCCTTAGTGCCCGCAGTGCTAAGCGTGTCTTGGAAAGTCAGGATTTTAAGTATCGGATCGAAGATATTGAGATCTTAAAGAAGGAGCTCGCAGAGAAGACGGTCTCTCTTAATCTTGAGAAACGCAGGGCAAAGCTTAGTGAGTTCGAAGTTCGCCGGGAAGCGCGCAATAGGGAACGGCGGGCTCGATTTGCTCGTATGGAGGAGCTGGATCAAGGGACTTTTAAAATTTACCGTATAAATCTGGAGGACTTAAATTCAGACGAACTTGTTCTATTTGATCCCGAAGACGATGAAGACCAATACATGCGCCGTCAGAAGAGTGAAATCGATGAGCTTGATGACACCCCGAAGTGGCCTAGTGGAATTCACCCCGTGAAGCGGGAGGGGATGAAGGTTCTTCTCGATCTGATCGAAGTGACCAATGCGAGTGAATCGGCAGGAACCCTCCAGCAGTAGGAGGGGGATTTGATCGATTTAATCTGGAATGATCACCGGCTTGATATTCTCGCTCGTGATGCGGACGACGACGGAATATTTCTGCCCTTCCTGACCCGTGCCGAGAAGGATGGAATGTCCTTCGGAGCTGTGCCAAAGATGGGAGCAGAGAATGAGGCCATCCTGCAGGTCCGCGGAGTCCGGATACATTCCATTTTGAGCGGGCTTTCCGTGGAGCTGGCTGAGGAGGTCAATGAGCTGTTTCCAGTTTGACTGCAATGAGCCTTCATAGGAGCTGGCTTCGAGAGCCTTGGAGCGCAGGCTGACTTCGCGTAGACGCCCGTTTTTCGTCCAATCGAAAAAGAGGTAGCAATGAAGCCCGCCGAGGGTTTCCTTGGTGCGATAGGTGCCATTGAGTCCGATTCGGGCAACCATGACTTCCGCAGCGGAGGATTCCACGATAGGACTTTCCTTGAGCTTCTTGATGACATCGGCACGAGTGTCACCGAATTCGAGGCTCCCGAAAGCAGCTCCTTTGGGGGGAGGAGAGTGGTTTTTGCCGTCGTCTTTTTTAAGGGGATGATTTTTTCTGAGCCACGCTTGGTCTTCGACGTGAAGTTTTGCGATGTCGAAGGTGACAATGCCACGGCCCTTTTTGAGGGTGATTTGCTTTTGGTCCGTGGAAATGAAGTCTGCTTCGAAGGACTTCTTACCATCGGCACTTCGCCAGAGACGGCCTTCAAGGAGAGTTGAGCCAACGAGGAGGAGAAGGAGGATTGGGGTTTTCATCGTCATGAAGCTGATGGGATAACGTGTTCAGAGGTTGTTTTTATTCGAAAATGTTAGAAATTACCGCACATAAATGGGGAAGTCCTCTGATCAACCAAAAGGAATCCTCGCTGATTGGCTGGGGTTGCTTTCGGCTGATGGGAGCGCGCTTCACACGGCCGGGAATCGCGTAAAACTCTACTTTGAAGGTAATGAGGCATTTTTGGAAATGCGGGAAGCGATCGAGATGGCGGAGCGATTTGTCCATCTGGAAATGTATCTCTTCCTCTCCGATGAGGTGGGACATGCGATTGCCGATTCATTGTCAGGAGCGGCATAACGTGGGGTTCCGGTTCGAGTGATTTATGATGCTATTGGTTCATCAAGGGCGGAGAAGTCCCTGTTTGAGGGAATGCGTCAGGCCGGGGTGGATGTCCGGATTTTTCGGCCTGTGGCACCTTGGCGAAAGCGGAGTGGAATTTTAGGGAGAAATCATCGCAAAAATCTGATCGTTGACGGGCGTATTGCGTTCACCGGGGGGATGAACATCGGTGGGGTGTGGTCGCGTGCTCATTCAGGCGAGAAGGCTTGGCGTGATACCCATCTTTCGATGGAGGGGCCGGGAGCCGTGGCGTGCGATCTTTTTTTCAAGAGGTTTGGGCAAAGGTCGGTGGGGAAACGCCAAGGGAAGACCCGGTGTTTTCGCTGACCGAAAAAGGTAAGGGGGAGAGTGAGTGTCTGGTGGTTGGAGGAATGGGCTTTGCCCAGCGGAAAGCGATCCGTCGGCTTTACTCCATGACCTTTGCAATGGCAAAGAAGGATGTGGTTTTAACTGTTCCCTACTTTGTGCCGCCACGTCGAATGTTGAACCGAATAAAGGAAACTTGTGCTTCTGGTGTGAAGGTGGAGTTGCTCGTTCCGGGAACCTCAGATGTCTGGATCGCGGACTGGATTCGTGAGGGACTTTATTCATGGCTTCAGGATGCCGGGGTCACGATCAGAGAATATAAGGGTTCGGTTTTACATGCGAAATCGATGGTCGCCGATGATCGCTTGGCCGTGGTTGGAAGTGCCAACTTTGATCTGCTTTCGATCGCGCTGAACTGGGAGCTCTCAGTGGTGATTGTTGACCCGGTAGTGGTGGAACAATTACGAAAACAGTACGAAATTGATCTCAAGCAGAGTGAAGAGGTTCCGCCCGATTGGGAGCATCGGCGACCCTGGTTAAGGCATCTTCTCGGGTTTGTGGGAGCAAGCGTCTTGCGGAAGTTGTAATCAGAGCCAGAACCTGAAATGCTGGTCTTGTGCCAACGAAAGAATATTTCTACATTTTTCTGAAGGGCTTTGCGATGGGGGCTGCCAATGTCGTGCCTGGGGTTTCGGGTGGAACGATCGCATTTATCACGGGAATCTATGAACGCCTGATCGAGGCTCTTAAGGCGTTTGATCTCGAAGCGGTTAAACTCGGGCTTGCATTTAAGATTCCAGAGCTCTGGAAAAAGGTCGATGGTCGTTTTCTTTTGTCGCTTGGGCTGGGCGCGGTGACGGCCTTGGCGACTTTAGCAAGAGCCTTGAAGTGGGGTTTCGAAGCGCACCCGACCTTGATCTTGGCCCTCTTTTTTGGCCTCATTGCGGCCTCGATACCTTCAGTGGGTAAACTGATAAAGAATTGGGGCGGGGGAGTGGTAGTTGTTTTTTTGATTGGTTTGGCTCTTGCGGTTTCCATGGCGGGCCTCGAGCCAGCCTCTGAAAGTCGGAACCCGATCTATCTCGGACTTTGCGGGGTGGCGGCCTTGTGCAGTATGATCATTCCGGGGTTGAGCGGTTCGTTTGTCCTTCTTTTAATGGGGAACTACGAATTGGTGATGCTTGATGCGATCGGCGATCTGACTTCAGGAAAGCTCGCCGCGTCGTTACAGGTTCTGGTCCCCGTCGGGGTGGGAGCGGTCGTGGGCCTTCTTGCCCTTTCCCGTTTCTTGAGTTGGCTCTTTAAGATGCATCACGATAAGGCGGTCGGTGCGATTACAGGATTCGTTGCCGGTTCGCTGGTGATTATTTGGCCGTGGAAAGATCGAATCACCGAGGAGTTTGTCCAAGACGATGGCTCGGTGAAACTCAAAACGATCGGCTATGAAAATTGGCATCTTCCGAGTTTTTCCTCGGAGACAATTTGGGCAGAGCTCGCGGCAGTCGTGATCGGGATTGGACTGATTGCTTCCATTGAGTTCGTGGCCGGAAAAGGAGTCTCAAAAGAATTATGAAACCAGCGATTGGAATCATAGGTGGCAGCGGAGTCTCAGGATTTGATGGCCTTGAGAATGCGGAGCATCGAAGGATTGAGACGCCTTTTGGCGATCCATCAGATGAGCTGATCGGAGGTCAAATTGAGGGCCGCCAGGTCTGGTTTCTCTCCCGCCATGGGAAAAATCACACCATCCTCCCAACCGAAGTGAATCATCGGGCAAATTTCTGGGCTCTCCGCTCGGTGGGCGTAAGATGGGCCATCTGTGCGACCGCGGTGGGCTCGCTTAAAGAAGAGTATCCGCCTTGTTCGGTGGTGCTCCCTGATCAGTATTTTGATCGCACGAGCCAGCGTGCCAAGCAGACCTTTTTTGGTGAGGGGATTGTGGCGCACGTTGGTTTCGCGGAGCCGATCAGCGAGGGATTGAGGAAGATCCTTTTGGAAGCCGGACAGTCCGAGTGCGCCGATATTCATGATGGCGGGACTTATGTCTGTATGGACGGGCCTGCTTTTTCGACTCGAGCAGAATCTCATTTTTACCGGCATTTTGGATATGACATCATTGGGATGACAAATCTTCCTGAGGTGAAGCTCGCTCGTGAAGCTGAAATTGCCCTCGCAACTCTGGGAATGGTGACGGACTACGATTGCTGGCGGGAAGAAGAGGAGTCAGTGACAGCATCTTCTGTTGTAGAGCACCTTAAAGCAAATGCGGACTTGAGCGCGAGGATCATCAAGCGGGCGATTCCGATGATTCCAGAGGAGCCAAACTGGCCTGAACACTCGTCATTGGAGTCAGCCATTTTTACACCAAAAGAGGCATGGCCGGAGAAGACGGTCGCAAGACTGGGACCGATCCTCGCCGGGCGCTGATTCGGGCCGTGACATCGGGAAAAATCCCGCTCATAGTTCAGTCGCAACCATGAAACGTCGCACGATTCTGCAAATGACCCCTGGTGTGGTGCTCGGAGTGGCCTCCTGTTCTGCTGGCAAAGGAGAGCCTGCGCCCTCCACCGGTGCGTCCAGCCCACAGGATTCCCATCCTGGAATGGTTAAAATGGGGACTAATACACAGTATCGCCCCCCCGCGTATGCTTCCCACGGCCTCCGCAATCCAGATGTCAATCTCCCTTCGAATTTCTCGAGGGGCACAGTCACTCATTCCCGGGGATCGTCTGCTTATCCTCATGTGGCGATGAGCTTCGATGACGGGCCGCATCCTCAGAATACTCCCCGCCTTTTGGACATGCTCCGGAAGCGCAACATCCGCGCGACCTTTTATGTCATCGGGAATAACGTGGATCGCTATCCACATATCGCACGCCGCATTGTTGCGGAAGGTCACGAGATCGGTAATCACACCTATACGCACCGTAAGCTCACTTCTTTAAGCTCTTCGGAAGTTCGTAAGGAAATGCAGCGGACGCAGGATGCCATCGCACGGGCGACTGGAGTCAAGCCCCGGACAATGCGTCCTCCTTATGGCGCTTTGCGCAATGATCAACGTCAAATGATCATGAAGGATTTCGGGTATCCGACAGTTCTTTGGTCTGTCGACCCTCGGGACTGGCAGCGACCGGGGCCTTCGGTCGTCACTTCCCGGATTCTAGCTGGAGCCGGGAACGGAGCTATCATTTTGGCCCATGATCTCCACGCGCCGACCGTAGCAGCGATGCCGGCTACTTTCGAGGGTCTTCTCTCCCGCGGTTACCAGTTTGTGACCGTATCCCAACTGCTCGCGCAGAAGGGCTGAAAAGCTCACGCTTTTTCCGAACAAGAAGTCTTCATCCCTGATGTTTGGCGAACGTTATTTTGCGACCCGCCAACGCCTGACCGATGTGGTCCTAGGCGTGCGTGAGCTGGGCGAAGCTTGTAAAGCTGAGGTGGCAGCTCTTGCCGATGAGGGAGAGTTTTTAAAGGGCCTTCGAAGCCCTCATCTTTTTGTAGTTTGCGGGGAGGTGAATGCAGGGAAGTCCACTTTATTGAACGGGCTGTTTGGCCGGGATATTTGTAAAACCAACGTCCTGCCAGAAACCGAGCAGGTTCAGTGGTATCGATGGGGTAAGGAGGAAGAGAATGTCAGTGTCACCGATATTTTGCAGGAGAGGTATCGGCCGATCGACTTTCTCCAGGATTTTAACATTGTCGATACGCCGGGAACGAACTCGGACGTCAAAGGTCATCAGGCGATTACCGAGCGATTTCTTCCCATTGCCGATATTCTTCTTTTCGTATTTCCGGTGAGTAATCCATGGGGTGCAGCGACTTGGGATTTTGTTTCGAAGCTGAGTAAGGATCATCTGGGAAATGTTGCCTTTGTTCTTCAACAGAAGGATCTTCGCGACCAGAAGGATGTTGAATTGATTATCGAGCATCTCCGGACTTTGGCTGTGCAAAAGATTGGCGCAAGCCCACCGGTGTTTCCGGTGTCTGCCCGGATGGCTCTCGAAGCCAAATTAACCAAGCCTTTCAGTGATCAATTATGGAAAGATAGCGGTTACCCGGCTCTTGAAGCGTTTGTTTCCAAATGCGTCGCTGAAAACCCGGAGCGGCGGCAGATTCTTGCGGATGTGCGTGATTCCGTACAAGTCGCTTTGCGACGGATTGAAGAGAAGATCGAAGAGCGGGCTCAGAGCCTTGATACGGATCAGAGATTTCTTGTGGAGCTTGAGAATGAGGTTGATGAGCGCCGGGAGAAACAGTCGAAGGAGTTTTTGACCAAGTTTTCCGGTCTTGCCGATGTCTTTATGAATGAGTCTCGGGAGTCTGCGAATGCGCTTCGCCAGAACATCACGATCATGCGGAGTTTCACCTCACTTTATAGATCAGAGCGACTTGCTGGTGATCTCGAGAGTGCGTTGTCGGATAGCGTTAAGAAAGCCGTGGAAGGTCGGGCTGAATACGATGGCAAACAACTCGTGAATGATTGCCGGGCGCACTGGAAATCGGTGGTTCCTCGAATCAAAAATCGTCTTGAAGTTCCGATTCCGGATTTCGATCAAGAAACAAATGCTCTCGCAAGCACTCGTGGGCGATTTGTGCGCCGCCTCGGCCGTTCGTCCAAGCAGGCAGTCGCTAACCTTAAGTTAAGAGGCGGTCTTGATTTACAGATGGAGAATCGAAGAAGCATCCTTCGGCGCTATCTCTCGGGCTCACTTTGTGCTGTCATTGCCGCGGGAGTTCTTGGTGGTTTGGGTTCTCACCCCTGGCCATTTATCGCCCTCGGTTTTGCCCTTCTTTTTCTAGCAGGAGCAGCAATTTATGCGCACAACTCCAAGGGGGCCTTGGGCAGAAGTTATATCGAGAAGGTCGAGAGCTGCCGCAAACCCTTTGCCGACGCCCTGAGTAATGAATATCAGGATGGGGTGAGAGAATTTTATCTCGAATATGGTGGTCTTTTCGAGAGCGTGCGACGGCATATTGCCGAGCAGAAACTCTTGTTAAAACCTCGCTTGAAGCGTTGGAATGATCTCTTCCTCGAATTGAAGGCCATTGAGCAGGAAATTTAAAACGTGTATCCGATGTCCTCTTCTGCAGTCTCTTTACCACAAGGTCCTCCAGCCGGGCCTCCGCTCGACGGGGATTTGATACGGACGGTTTATCAGGCGATGATCACCGCCCGGGTTTTGGAAAAGAAACTCTCAAGTCTCTACAAGGCCGGGAAAATTGTTGGCGGAGTTTATCTCGGAACTGGTCAGGAAGCGATCAGTGCATCCCTAGGTGCATGTCTGAAACGGGGAAGAGATTATTTTAGCCCTTTGATTCGAGATCAAGCAGGTCGCGGTGCTTTTGGCGAAGAACTTCTTGATGCTACTCGGACCTACTTGGGATCAGCTGAAGGGCCGATGCGGGGCCGCGATGGCAATATCCACCGAGGTCGCCCGAAAGAGGGAATGCCGGCAATGATTAGCCATCTTGGCACCGGAGTGTCTCTGGTTTCTGGACTCCTGATAGCTGATCGAATGAAAGGAGAACTTGAAGGCAAAGTGGGTGCTACTTGCATTGGTGATGGCGGCACCTCTACCGGGTCTTTTCACGAAGGCTTGAACATGGCGGCGGTTGAGAAGTTGCCGTTGGTGGTATTGGTCGCTGATAATCAGTTCGCCTACTCGACTCCGCGGTCCCGGCAGTTTGCTTGTGAGACTCTTCTGGAAAGGGCTGCGGGATATGGAATTGGTGGAATTGAAGTCGATGGCACTGATCTGAAGGCCAGTCTCGCCGGAATTCGACAAGCGGTGCAATCGGCGCGCGAGGGATATGGACCTCAGCTTGTTGTGGCTCGTCTTCTTCGCCTCTGTGGTCATGGTGAACATGATGACGCCTCCTACGTACCTGCGGAATTGCGCGCTTCACTCGTGGGGCGTGATTGCCTGGAGGTTGGCAGGACACAACTTGTGGAAGAAGGGTTCAGCGATGAGGCTGAGATCACGGCCTGGGAGGAAGAAGCGGCAGAGAAAGTCCAAGAAGCGGTGGCAATCGCTCAACGGGAGCGTGGTCCTGATCCTTATTGTGAGGATTGGAAAGCGGTTTCGGTAGAAGGAATGCAGTAAGATGAGTCTCACTTACATTGATGCCATCCATCGGGCGCAGGCAGAGCTGCTCAGGGACGATGAAAGAGTCTTCCTGTATGGTCAGGATATTGGAAAATTTGGGGGAGCCTTTAAAGCAACGAAAGGCTTTCAAGATGAGCATCCGGACCGTGTTCTGGATTCACCAATCAGTGAAGATGCGATGGTAGGAATGGCAGTCGGAGCCGCTATTAATGGGATGCGGCCCATCGTGGAAATGCAGTTTGCCGATTTTTCCTCAGTTGCTTTCAATCAAATCGTCAATCAGGCGGGAACTCATTACTACCGCACTGGCGTGCCGGTGCCGATGACCGTGCGAATGCCGTGTGGCGGAACACCCGGTTCCGGGCCGTTTCACAGTCAAATGGTGGAGAGTATATACAGCCACTATCCTGGTCTGGTGGTGGCCACCCCTGCCACGGTCTCTGATGCCTATAATCTCCTGAAGGAGTCGGTTCGACTCGATGATCCAGTTATTTTTTGTGAGCACAAGTTTCTTTACCGCTGGCTCAAGTCCGAATCGATTGAAGGGGATGGGCTACCACTCGGGAAAGCCCGCCTGACACGGACGGGGAAACATGCCACCGTGGTGACCTACTCAGCGATGGTGCACGAAGCCGTGCGGGCTGCCGATCGGCTTGCCGAAGAAGGTTGGGAGATCGAGGTGGTGGATCTCCGGACGGTCAAACCGCTCGATTTGGATACGGTTATTGCCTCGGTCGCACGCACCGGTCGCCTTCTAGCTCTCGGCGAGGGCTTTCCCTGGGGTGGCGTAACTGCAGAGGTGGTTTCCCGTGTGGTCGCAGAAGGATTTCACCTTCTCGATGCTCCTCCAATGCGTTTGAATGCGAAGGATACCCCAATTCCGTATCACCCTGATCTCTGGGCTTCTCATCGCCCGACTCCGGAGTCGATTGTCAATCAACTTCGTGAACTCTTAAGTCTCTAAATTATCATGCCTCAGGTTCCTATCATTATGCCTCAACTCGGTGAATCCATTGCCGAAGCGCGTGTCATTCGGCTCAATATCGCCGTTGGCGATACCGTGGTGGCAGATCAGGAAATCATTGAGGTCGAGACTAACAAGGCGACGATGGCCGTCACGACATTGTGTGGGGGAAGGATCACCGAGATTCGGGCCGAAGAGGGAGTTGATTATGCGGTAGGGACGATGCTTGGTATTTTGGATGCGGATGCTGAAGAGATCGAGCGGACTGGCGCTCCGACATTGGGAGAACAGGAGGAGCCCCTCAGCAATTCAGCAGATGAAGGGGAGGAGAATCTGCACTTCCGTTCCAGCGAATCTGCCTATGAGGAGCCAAAACTGGTTGAACCCAGTGTGCGTGGACTTCCGGTTCCGGCTGGCGAAAAAGGAGCGCACTATATTTCTCCCCGGATGCGGGCGCGGATGGATGAACTTGGATTGCGAGCTGCGGATGTTTCGGCGATTGCTGGAAGTGGTGCTGGCGGTCGTATCACGGTTGAAGATCTGGAGCGGTTTTTGGAATATATTGCGGAGTGGCCTGCAGTCGCGGCGTCGCCAATGAGACTGGCGGTGGCTGATGCGATGAGGCGTAGCTGGACCCGACCGTTGGCTTCGGTGGGATTGCCCATTGCGATGAACCGTTTGTTGGAGCATCGCTCACGACAGAGTCCGAAGCCGGGGCTCACTTTGTATGTAGCCCGTGCTCTTGCGCTGGCGCTATTAGAGCAGCCTGAAACAGCGGGTTATCTGATTGGAGATAAGATCGTTCACCCGAGGGCGTTTGACATCGGGGTGGCGGTGCAAGTCGAAGACGGGGTTCTGGTGCCGGTGCTCAGAAACGTAGAGCAACATCGGGTTTCGGAGTTGGCAGAGGAGTACGACGGTCTTGTCAATGCAGCCCGCAGTCGAAAGCTCTCGACGGAACAGACCACCGGCGGGATTGCCACGGTGACCAACTTTGGAACCTTTGGACTGAAATGGGGAACCCCGATTCCCCTTCCGAATGAAACTTTGATTCTCGGTCTTGCTGCGGGAATTAAAGTGCCGAAATGGAGCGATGAGGTTGGAGCTTTTGTGCCGGTTACCGAGACCGAACTTTGTCTCACCTTTGACCATCGCGTGGTGGATGGCGGAGGTGCCGGGATGCTCCTCCAGCGTGTGGGCGAGCTCCTGCAGCAGCCGGAGAAGCTCTAGTTCGTCGCCCCCGTAAAAAATAGCCGGAGTGACGAATGCCAGATTTCTTTTTGAAGATTGGAGCTCTTTGGGAGCTAGGTTACGCTGTCCTCAGTGAATGATACGTTGACCAAGGGGGGCATGAATTCCCGGCGAAATTTTCTATCAAGAGTTGGAGCAATTGGAGCCACCGGCTTGGGGAATTCGATACAAGCCGATGAGAATATCGAGAAGAAGGAGCGGATTAAACAGGTGATTGCCGCCTGGCCCTTTTTTAAGGGAGCAGGGTGGTCACCGGAAGAGTTGGTGCGACAGGCATTGACGCTCGGGGTATCGGGAGTCGAATTATTTCCGGTGGAAAATTGGGGGCTATTGAAGGACACGGGTTTGGTGTGCGCTGCGACCAAATCGCATACGTTTATTCGAGGTATGAATCATAAGGGGCATCATGCCGAATGTTTCGCCGCATTGGAAAAAGCGATGGAGGCAACGAGCGCGGCCGGCTTTGCCAATGTCATGACCTTCACCGGGATGGCGGATACCTCGAAGGAGGAGAATGGAGGGGTGGTCGATGCCGAAGAAGGGATGAAGAATTGTATTGAAGGATACAAGAAGATGGTGCAGATCGCGGAGAAGAGAAAAGTGACAATGGTGATCGAGCCTCTGAACTCAAAAGTCGCGGAGGCCATGATGGGGCATCCGGGCTATCAGGGGGATCATATTGATTATTGCGTGGAGATCGTGAAGGCCGTTGGTTCTCCGAGTTTGAAGGTTCTTTTTGATGCTTATCATGTTCAGATTATGGATGGGGATCTGATCCGGAGAATCGATCAGCATCGGGAGTTTATCGGCCATGTGCAGATTGCCGGGAATCCGGGACGTGGTGAAATCGGTGATGATCAGGAGATCAATTATCGGGGTGTTATGAAGGCGCTCTTAAGAGTGGGATATCAGGGATACGTCGGGCACGAATGGATTCCTAAGGGAGGCGCGGTGAAAGGGCTTATAGAAGCGATTTCGATTTGTGATGTGTAATTGGAGACTTATTGAATAGGATTCGAGCATGAAGAAGTTGATTGTATTTGCAGGACTACTGGGCGGATTGGTCGGAGGTTCTGAAGCCACCGAGGTTAAGGGTTCCAGGCCAAACATCGTCTACATCATGGCCGATGATATGGGCTGGAATGAGGTGGGCTTTAACGGAGGCAACAAAGAGCTGACGCCACATATTGATCAGCTTCGCGAGAGCGGAGTAAGTCTCACCCGGTTTTATGTCCATGCCGTATGTGCCCCGACACGGGCTGCTTTTCTCACAGGTCGCTATGCCTTTCGCACCTGGAGTGACTGGCGGAGCGAAGATTTTGGAAAGCCGAGTTATCTGGCGAAGCTTGGGATGGAGTTGGTGAAGAATGAGGCCGGAGATGAGACGCGGCGAATCCATGGCCTGGCGACCGAGGAAAGAACGGTTGCCGAGGTGCTGAAAGAAGCTGGATATTTTACTTCAATCTCTGGGAAATGGCATTGCGGGGAATGGTTGCCGGGGCAATTGCCCATGGGGCAGGGGTTCATGCATCAATATGGACACTACGGCTGGGGGATTGATTACAATAACAAGACGATTCCTCACAATGCTCCGGCCCGTTATGCGGTATACGATTGGCATCGGAATCAGAAACCGGTGTTTGAGCCGGGATACAGTACGGATTTGATCTCCGATGAAGCGGTTCGCGTGATCGCAGAGCGCCGGATGTCGGAAGAGAAAAAGCCCTTCTTTATGTATGTCTCATTTAACGCGGTGCACGGCCCCCTTGAGGAAATTCCGCGTTATGTAAAACGTTATGGAAAGCGCTATGCGGCCTTGAAGTGTCTGGACGATGCCGTTGGGAAAATCGTGCGTGCGGTGGACTTGAGTGGGTTTGGAGAGAATACACTGGTGATTTTCACCAATGATAATGGAGGTCTGCGCGATGAAATGAACGCCCCTTATCGGGGAACGAAGAACACGAACTATGAAGGAGGGGTGCGGGTGCCTTGTGTGATGCGCTGGCCGGACAAGATTAAGGCAGGATCGGAATCGGATGGTCTCATGCATGTGACCGATCTTTACAGCACCTTCGCAACGCTCGCTGGAGGCTCTCTTGAACAGGAGAGAAAGGTCGATGGAATCGATATGACCGAGGTGATTTTTTCGGGAGCGAAAAGCAAGCGTGATGAAATCGTCTTTGAGGTTTCGGGGAGCGTGAGGTTTCCTGCAATTATGAAAGGGAATTATAAGTTGATCGGGGAAGAACTGTATGATCTTTCTGTTGATCCCGGAGAGAAAAAGGACATTGCCCCTCAGCATCCCGGGGTAGTAAAGGCGCTTTCGCAGAGAGTGAAAAATGTGGGAGAGGAGCGGCCGAAGCTCACCGGAATGGAGAGATTGATGACTCCTGCCTTACCATGGGTCTACGGTCAGGAGGAAAATCAGAATGTTCCAGACTGGGTGAAAGCTGAGGTCGAAAAGATTCGCGCGACCCAGCCGCAGGAATGGGCTCCGGGGACGACTCCATGGCCGCAAGCTCCAAAGGACGGAAAGATCATTTATACGGGCGATGGCCGGTAGGAAGCGGGATGATCTTGCTTTCGATCAGCTGTGCGGGCGTGATGATATCGAGGTAACCTTTCCGTGTGGAGACCTTCATGGGATGTCCGGTGTAGTGAAAGGCTGATTGAATCAGGGTGACGCAGGTGTATTCCGGAGCAATCTCGGAAACTGATTCAGGGTTGGTCGGGCGATTCCACAAACCAAGCGCTCCAGTGTAGTCGTATGCTTTTTTAGGCGATGACGCTTTTTTAAGGACCAACGAGACGAATTCATCGAGTCGCGTTTCGTCAATCTCGCGGGTAGGTCGGTAGAGGATCCAGTTTTTGTCGTCAAGATAAGTGAGGTCATCGTCGATATTGGCCGCTTGTTTCATGGCGAGCTGTAAGAGTCGTTTCTCGCGGTCCTTCTCCACGACGAGAGCGAGATGCCCATAGCTGAAAAGCTCGTAGGGAATCTTTTGAATCTTGCCCTTTATAAGATGCGACCATGCTTCGCGATGAGATATGTGGAAGGCGATGACGTCGCCCGTTCGGATGTCTGTCGGGAGAGTTTCGCCAGGCTGGTAGGGGGAGATTTCTACGAAGGCGGCGCCGGGTTGATGGAGATGGTTTCCTCCAGGAGCGCGATCCATGAGGGAGAAAGGGAAACGTCCATGATGGACGGGTGCCGGACTGCAGCTGAGGAGAATACCTGCTGCGGTGAAGAGAAGAAGGCAGGTGAGGGTTTGTTTGAGAATGGTGGGTCGGGGAGCAGGAGGTAGATTCTGCGGAGCGGGCTGCAATCGACTGGTAACGTCGTCCGATGGGATGGGGCAGCTGAAGTTCTTAAAGAATAGATGACGATTTCCGGCGATGATTCGATAGGCAAGATCACGAAACGGTCGGGGAATGAGCCAGCCGAGAATGGCTAGTCCGTGCCAGTGACCTCCCAGAGAAGAGAGGAGGACGAGGAGTGCCGAAGATCGGAAGTAGTGGCGGTCGTCGGTTGACACGACCATCGAGTCTTTTGGATGATCTACGGGCAGGGGCGCAAAGCGAATGATTCCGGCTTTGTCTTCGTGAGCCAGAAAATGGATGAAGCGGCTGCACATCAGGCAATCGGCATCGAACGAAAGTTCTACTCTGGTTTCCCGGGCTGAGAGCCATTTGGGATCGAAAGTGAAAAGATGAATCATCATCATTCCAAGCGAGAGATCGGCGAAGTCGATAAGAACGATCAAGCCAAGATGCATCAGAAGGAGAGCGAGCCAGACCCATGGCCGAGTTTTCCTAAAGATGGTGAGCGGAAGATAGAGAAGCTCGGCGAGGAGAGCGGCCCATGTTGCCAGCGCCAGAAGTTCGGTCGGCAGACTCAGAACGAGATCGCGCATGGTGCCGGGACGAGCGAGCGGATTGTTCAAGATGTGGAGCATGGCGGATCCATCGATCCAGCTGGGTGAGGAGAGCTTGGTCCATCCGCTGAAGGTGTAGCTCAGTGCGAGAAGAAAGGTGGCACCGGGGATGATCAGCGGAGGCATTTTCCAATTGGGGTTTTTTGGGGCGAGGCTCCATCGTTCGCCGGGTGGAATACAGGCGATTAGGCAAAGGATGAGTCCGAGATAGGGGAGCGAGGGATTTGAGATGAGGTTGTTCTTGAGAAAGAGAACGGTGAGCGCGAGCCAAAGAAAGAGTGCCGAAGTGCGTCGAAGAAATCCCACCGTCAAAAAGATGGAGGCGAGCACGGAGGCTAAGAGAAAGCAGAGAACCGAAACCGGTGTTCCCAAAAATGGGAGGGCAGGGGTGAAGTTCAGGGAACCATCGCTGAGGAGACCTTCTCGCGAGAAGAGCTCAGTCCCGTAGGGAACGAGGGCTGCGAAGTGAATGGTGAGAAAACTCCCAAGGAGGATTCGGAAGAGAGAAAATTGAGCGTTCATTTTGAGAGAGGGTAAAGGTATTCAGGGGTGGCTTCGCCTTCGCGAGGCGTGACTTTCAAGCGGGGGTTTTCGAGAGTCGGAAGATTCAGTTCCGCAAAGAGAGGTTCCAATTGAGTGAAGAGGTGGGTGCGGAGTTCGTCAGGAAGGCGCGGAGCGAAGGCGAGGGCGGCACCGTAAACATTACGACGATTGTAAGGGCCTTGGAGTTGGGAGTAGCGCTCGGCGGTAAGCGGGATTTCGTGGGTAATTCCCTGATCGTCTTCGCCTAGGAGCGTGAAGGTGGCGGCGAAGGGTTCGTAGCCTTTGGCATCGCAGAACACCTTCGGATAGGGCGAAAGTCCCGACATCGCTCCGATGCCTTTTAGAAGAGGGAGATTCAGCGAATGCCCTGCGATTTGAAAGGACCCGATCGCGAGGATGGTGGTAATGGCAAAGTTCTGTTTGGTCATGATTCAGAGGGTTGGGATTTCTGAGAGAGACAGGCGGTGCGCTTGGAGCACCCGAAGCAAGTGGGGGGAAGTTTGTGAACGTCCTGAAAGGCGAGCATGCGTCCAAAGGCGGCTTCTTTTTTCTCATCGAATCCACAGCGTTTTGGGAATTCCTTGGGATTGTGATAGCTTCCGAAAACTAGGTCCCAGATGGGAAGGTCGGCGTAGTTCTGGCTGTGGTGTTGATAAGCGTGATGGACGCGGTGTGATTCAGGTCTTTGGAAAATGGGACCCAGCCAGTGAGGGGTACGGATGTTCCAGTGATAGAAGTATTCCGCAAGGGCAGTGAAGGCGGTGTAGATCGCGGCGGCTTCGACCGTGATTCCCAAAACGAGGTAAGTGAGCGTCGCAGAAATGAGCGAGTTGATCGTGATTTCGAACGGGTGTTTGTAGAAGCTGGCGAGAACTTCGATGCGGCGCGGGGAATGATGCAACTGATGGCAAAGTCGCCAGAACAGCTGAGATTCATGACGCATTCGATGCCACCAGTAGTAGATGAAGGTCGAAATAAAGTAGCAAATCGTAGCACTCGACCACGGCCCGAGATGGTCCCGGAGATGCAGTAGCGAGAAGCTCTGGAACCACCGATCCCAGGTCATACCCGCAAGAATAACGATGCCGACCTGAAGGAAATTGATCAAGGCTATGCGAGTCCACCAGCCATTTGAAGTGGGAAGGGAATGAGCAGGCCAAAGTCTCTCAATGAGGAAAAAGAGTGCTGCAATGGCCACGAGAAGAAGAATCATGCCAGCGAACCTAAGGGAAATATTTCCCTGCTAAAAATCGATAAAATCGACACAAACATTGTTCTAGATGATGATTAGGATGTTCATTTTTTAATGACCTGCAAGACAGTGATTCTTTTTTGGCATTTTAAAGTCCGTCATTCTCTGTCTATCTCCGCCCAGATCCTATGCCCACTCAGATTGGACTTATTTCTCTCGGCTGTGCCAAGAACCTCATCGATTCGGAAATCATGCTTGGACACTTGCAAGATGAAGGGATGACACTGATCCCTGATGCTGAACTTGCGGATGCGCTCATCATCAACACGTGTTCATTTATTGATGTTGCCAAAGATGAATCTGTCGGAACGATTATTGAAGCGGTTAACGCGAGACAAGAGGACCCGGCGCGTGAGAAACAAAAAATCATTGTTGCCGGATGTCTTTCACAGCGTTTCCAGAAGGATCTGCCCGGATTGTTGCCTGAAGTAGATGCCTTCATTGGGCTCGACCAGATCACGGATGTCGCTTCGATTGTCCGCCAGACACTTGATCGTAACCTTGATGGGGATGGGTCTCTCGACACGGTTACGGCGAAGTCGCGTTACATTCCGGACTACACCACCCCTCGCTTTCGTCTGACACCGGGGCATATGGCTTACCTCAAGATTGCCGAAGGCTGTAATCACACCTGCTCTTTCTGTATCATTCCAAAAATCCGCGGGCAGCATCGCTCGCGGACTCAGGAATCGATTGTTCGGGAAGCCAAGGGCCTTATTGCCCAAGGAGTGAAGGAGATTAATCTGATTTCGCAAGACACGACATACTTCGGAATGGACCGATGGCAGGGTCGAGGGAATCGCCCAAATCCCACCTCCGGGGTGAACTCGGAAAAAGGAGAGTCCCTTGCTTCTCTTTTACGTGAGTTGAATGCGCTCGAAGGGGAGTTTTGGATTCGTCTTCTCTACACACATCCGGCGCACTGGTCGGACGAGTTGATTCAAACGATTGCCGAGTGTCCAAAAGTGGCTCGTTATGTGGATATTCCGCTTCAGCATATTTCGGATCATATGCTCAAGGAAATGAACCGGAAGACGGATGGAGCTTACATTCGTGATCTTCTGCAGCGGATGCGCGAGGGTATTCCTGACCTTTCGATTCGTACCACCTTCATCACCAGCTTTCCGGGTGAAACCCAAGAAGATCACGATGAACTCCTTCAGTTTATCAAAGACTTCAAATTCGAGCGCTGTGGGATTTTCCAATATTCAAAGGAGGAGGGGACGCGCGCCTACAAGAGAGATGCTCATGTTCATCACGCGACAAAGAAAAAGCGCCATCGCGAGCTTAGCTCTGCGATCGATGAGGTTGCTATCGAAGTCAATGAATCTCAGATTGGGAAAAAGCTTCGGGTTCTCGTTGAGGAAGAGGGCATTGCCCGTTCGATGTGGGATGCTCCTGACATTGATGGCCGTATCTTTGTCCCCATCGATCTGCCAGTCGGGGATTGGGCTGATGTGACGGTGACGGATCACCGTGGTTACGACTTGATCGCGAAGTAAGGCGATCAGTCGATGATGTTGTCGAGGCGCTGCGCCATCTCGATATCAGCAGAGGTGACTCCTCCCTCTTCGTGGGTTATCAACGTCAGGGTGACCGTGGACAGGGAAATACCGATGTCTGGATGATGGCCCGTTTCCTCTGCGAGATCTGCAATGATGTTTACGAACTCCATCGATTCACCGAAGTTTTCGAACTCCATACTGCGAAAGATGGTGTTCCCGTAAACTTCCCACTCGGGGCATTTTTTGAGGGCGGAATCGAGGCTGTTTTTGTCAAGGAGTTCGCTCATGGTTTTTTTAATTTGAACCTGTCCAAAGTTTGACGAGAAGGAAATCTCCTTGGCAAGGCTCTTTCTGAATTGAGTAGTTCTTTTCTGGAATCATTCGGTTGAAAGGTCATTTTTCTCTGAATAGCTTCTCGAGAAGCCTCGTCTTAATATTTATGAAAAGTCTCCTGTTTCTCCCCCTCGTGACCTTCTTTTGTGTGAGTTGCTCCCAAAGCACTCCGACATCCCGGATTGAAAAAAACCCGACGATGTATGACCGCTTGCCTTCCTCCCACCAAACCTTGATTGATCAAGGCAGGATTCAACAAGGAATGAGTAAGGAAGCGGTATTTCTCGCCTGGGGTAATCCTGATATCAAATCTGACGGTGAAGAGGAAAACGTGCGCTTTGAGCGTTGGATTTATACCCGGCTAACACCAATTTATACCACTGGTTTCAGTGGCATCTATGGATATGGTCGTAGATGCTCACCTTACTACTACGGCTATGGTAGCAGGGGGAGTTACTATGGATTTAATAATCAAGTCGTTTACGCTACTTCCAAGGCTGCCACGGTGGAGTTCAAGAATGATCGTGTGACACGCTGGCAGCGGGGACGCTTAACTCCATAGCGCTAACTCCCGGGCTCGAAGAGGACTTTCAAAAGTCCTTCTTTCCCTTCTCGTTGTCGCTCGAAATAATCCTGACCGTCTTCCAAGGGAATAGTCGCTGAAATCAGTGGGCGGACTTTGATCTGACCACTGGCAATAGCTTCCAGTGCTTCGGTGCACTCGCCAGCGGCTGCGCAAGAACCAAAGAGGGTGATTTCACGAGTGACGACATACTGAAGGGGAAAATTGACTTCAGGGACAACATTTCCGACAAGGCCGACGCGACCTCCCTTACGCACGGACTTGATCGCGAGGTCGAGTGTTGGTCCTGCACCGACGACTTCCATGGCCATATCAACCCCTCCAGCAGGGAGCTCGATTTCATCTTCAAGTGAATGAAATGCGGCAGTTGCTCCTAGTTTTTGAGCCAGGTCCAAGCGACCCCGATCAAGGTCAATGGCGATGATTTCTCCGCACCCGGCCCGCTTGAGGGCCTGAACAACGAGCAGGCCGATCAACCCAGCTCCCACAACCAAGGCACTTTCTCCATGTTGGACTTTTACAAGATTTACGGCATGAAGTGCGACCGCGAGAGGTTCGGTGAAGGCAGCTTCTTCGAAAGACAAACCTTCGGGAATCCGCTCCAAGATTCTGGCAGGAACAATAACCCATTCCGCGAAGGCGCCGTCGCGCTTAAATTCTGCGCATGACACTCCCATGACTTGGCGGGAGTCGCAGAGGTTGGTCTCGCCACGTTCACAAAAGTCACACGCACCACAAAAGACCATCGAGTCGAAAGAAACCCGGTCACCTGTGTTCCAGTCCGAAACATGATCGCCAAGTTCCTCGATCACACCGCTGGCTTCATGCCCCATTATCATTGGGGGAATACGACGTCCGCTGCTGTTGTCCATGCCATGGACATCGCTTCCGCAAATCCCGCAAAAGGCGACTTTGACCAAGACCTCTCCAGAAGAAGGTGAGGGTTTCTCTTTTTCAATAACCTCAAATTGAGAGGGGGTTGTGAGTTGCAGTGCTTTCATGAACATGAGCGTTCAGCGGCAAAGCTGGTGTGTAAACACTGGAAGCGAGAAAAAACGTCTTGTTGACCTTGGATCGACATTCCTCTCGTGGTGGCTCTTGGCTTGGAAGGAGGCTTGAAGCGCTTGGGAAGAGGCAATCTTGACATCGAGAGAAATTGAGGAATGCTGCGGGCGTGATCATCACCCACAAAATCTTTTTTCGCCGACGCTTTGCTGCAGGCCTGGCTCCTTCGATGTGATGATGTTTTGATCCCACTGACTCGGAGGTGCCCCGCAGAGACGCCTCCTGTGAGTCATTCGTGTTCTCACCCCGGATGTGTCCCGCATGGTCCGCCAAACCCATCGGTAGAATGACAACTACACATCCAAACTCTGAAACCAAGGGATTTGTCCTCATGTTTTCTTCGGTCCTTTTCTTCGCTGCCAATACGCTCGCGATCCGGGGGCTTGTGGACTGGTTTCCAAATATCACCGGCTGGCACGCGTCCCTTTATCGGGGTGTCGCGGGAATGCTGGTGATCTTGGTTCTCTACAGTTTTGGAAGAGGATACAATTTCGCTTCCCTCGTGAAAAAGCCACTGGTGGTGTGGAGAGGAGTGATCGGCGGAATCGGGATCGGGCTCTTCTACATCACGGTGATCAAGCTTGGACCTGGAAGAGCTTCCTTCATTGGACTGACCTATCCGGTGTTTGCGGCAATCTTGGCGCACTACTTTTTAGGGGAGCGGTTAAGTCTGCAGAAGTTGGTTTGGATTTTGATCAGTTTTCTGGGCTTGAGCATTTTCTTTGTCGAGAAAGGGCTGGCTCAGGAAGTTTCGATTTACGATACCCTCGCCCTATTCGGAGCGTTGATGGCAGGGGTGGTTGTGGTGCTGATCAAAAAGCTCCACGCTACCGAGCACGGTTCTACGATCTATGGGGCTCAGGCTTTTTATGGCATCATCTTTGCCATTCCGATCTGCGAGTTCTCCGGTGATTCAGCGCTGGAGCTTCCGGCTGCGGCGACCGGGCTGCTGCTTTTGGTCGGTCTTTTGGCGGCAGGAGGACAGCTGACAATGACCTTTGCTTATCGAAAGCTGGATGTGTCACGCGGGTCATCCCTGCAGATGGTGCTTCCGCTCGTTACGGCAGCTGGTTCTTTTGCTCTTTTTGACGAACGATTTGAGCCGATTGAATTGATCGGCGCTACCATCACTCTTGGAGCCACGTGGATGATCAATCGCGAGGCTTCCAAAAACAGAAACACCATGACAAAACTCCAACCCAAGGACTCATGACGACTATTGAAAAAGACCAGCAATTCGTTCTCCAGACTTATGGCCGCTTTCCGCTCGCGATCACGCGAGGTTCAGGCTGCCGCGTATGGGACGAGGACGGCCGCGAGTATCTTGATTTTTGTGCTGGGATTGCCACCTGCTCATTGGGTCATTGCCATCCGGCGTTGACTTCTGCGATCAAGCAACAAGCCGATGAGCTGATGCATTCTTCAAATCTCTACTTCACCGCTCAGCAATCCGAGCTGGCGAGGGTGATCGTCGAAGAAGTGGTTGGAATGCCGGGCAAGGTTTTCTTTTCCAACTCCGGAGCAGAAGCTAATGATGGTTTGATCAAACTGGCCCGGAGACATGGGGCGAAGAGGGGAAGGCACGAGATCATCACCTTCAGCCAGTCTTTCCATGGCCGGACGATTGGATCGATGTCGGCGACGGCCCAAGGGAAGATTCATGAGGGGTTCGGCCCGCTCTTTCCTGGCTTTGTGTATTCACCTCTCAACGACTTGGAGGCCTTGACACAGGCGATCACCGAAAAAACCTGTGCATTCCTTATTGAGCCGATTCAGGGAGAAGGCGGGGTGCGTGTGGCTTCAAAGGAATTTCTCGAAGCGCTTGCTGATCTGGCTGCTGAGAATGACATCCTTCTGATGCTGGATGAGGTTCAATGTGGAATGGGTCGGACAGGATTCATCAATGGCTGGGATGCGATTGCTCCCGGACTCAAGCCAGATGCTATTTCGTGGGCAAAGGGGATGGGTGGCGGCTTTCCGATTGGGGCCTTTTGGGTCGCCAATCAGCACGCTCCTCTTTTAGGTCCCGGGAGTCACGGTTCGACTTATGGCGGGAACGCTCTTGCTTGCGCGGCTTCGAAGGCGGTGATTGAAACGATCATTTCGGAGGATCTGGTTGAGAATGTGAAAGCCCGTGAGGCCCAGATCCGTGAGGCGATTGAGAGTTGGAGGCATCCGGCAATCACAGGACTTCGAGGGCACGGGCTCATGCTTGGGATTGGCATCGAGATCGAAGCGCCAGAAGGAAAAGTGCCTTCGATTCACCTTTGCTCAAAACTCCTCGATGCCGGACTTCTTGTTCCTCCGGCCGGTCCGGATACCATTCGCTTTTTACCCCCGCTCAATGTGACCGAAGAGGAGGCTGCTCGAGCGCTGGAGATTCTC
The DNA here is from genome assembly GCA_049889835.1 of Akkermansiaceae bacterium. Classification (GTDB taxonomy): domain Bacteria; phylum Verrucomicrobiota; class Verrucomicrobiia; order Verrucomicrobiales; family Akkermansiaceae; genus SW10. Next base: position 62,946 of record JBMHCQ010000005.1, on the reverse strand, counting down.
CGGGCGGCTCTTTGAGCCTAGGATTTTACTTCACGACATGGCCACGCCAGCGATTTGCTGACTCTTCGCCAAAGAACACGTCATCCCAGATGATCTTTTCTTCCTCGAAGAGGAAGCGGGCGTCGAAAGTTTCGCCGTTAAGAGCTTGGGGAAGCCAGTAGGAGTCGTCCTCCCACATCTTTTCGAAAGGAATCTCGGAAATCTCGCACCAGTAGGGGATAGCTTCATCGGTGGCAGTGGGAGTGCCTTCGAATTGAGTCGCGGTGTAGAGGTGGCAGTGAATGTCTGGGAGGTCCGACATGACAAAAAAGAGTTCTCCTCGCTTAATGGGATCGAGAGCTGTGATGTGCAGTTCCTCCTGAACCTCACGGATGACGCATTGCTCAGGCGTTTCGCCCGGATCGATTTTTCCACCGGGGCCGTTGATTTTTCCTTTTCCGATTCCGCGTAGCTTTTCAATGAGAAGCACACGGCTGCCTTGATGAATAAACATGAGGGTCGCCTCGATTTCGGGCTGCCAGGATTTCCAGTCGGGAACAGAGTGGTGAGGTGGAAGCTTGGGATGAGGCATATTGTTTGGCGGTGTTGCAGGTGCAAACCCGGTTGCGGTTTCCGTGGACACTATCGACCCGAGCGACGACTGGCCAGAACTTGTGCATACGAAGTGGCAGCACCGGGAATGCGGCTTTCTCACGAGAGGAGGGATGGTCCCATTCTTCTGAGAAGGCCATCTCGGCGATGTGCGGGAATTTTTGAACTCCCTTGCTCACGTTGGCAATTTTGGAGCGACCGTCAGATTATAATCGAATTGATTTAAGCGATAAAAAGGACTCCCTCAAAAGAGAACGGCCGCCGCTTCCGGAAGCGGCGACCGTTCAAAAGAAGACAATGTTGGAAAGCTGTGTGCCGAGCATTTTAGCCATTTGCTTCGGCGAGTTTCTCTTTCACCTTGTCTTCGACTTCGGTGTAGAGGGATTCGTCTGCTTTCAAAGCGGCTTTGGCGGCATCACGTCCTTGCGCGAGTTGGGATCCATCATAGCTGAACCAGCTTCCACGTTTTTGAATAATGTCGAATTCTTGTGCGAGATCGAGAAGGGACCCGGCGGAAGAAATTCCCTCGTTATACATGATGTCAAACTCTGCCTCGGTGAACGGGGGAGCGACTTTGTTTTTAACGACCTTGATCTTGGTGCGGCTTCCCTGAACGGTTCCGTCAGTGGATTTGATCTGGCCGATTCGGCGGATGTCGACTCGAACGGAAGAGAAGAACTTGAGAGCGCGGCCACCGGGAGTGGTTTCGGGGCTGCCGAACATGACGCCAATTTTCTCACGAATCTGGTTGGTGAAGATACAGGTTGTGCGGGCCTTGGAGATAAATCCAGTGAGCTTTCGCATGGCGGCACTCATCAGGCGCGCTTGTGTTCCCACCGTGGAATCTCCGATTTCTCCGGCAAGTTCCTGCTTGGTGACGAGCGCAGCAACGGAGTCGAGGACAACGACGTCAAGTGCGTTGGAACGCACGAGAGTTTCCACAATTTGGAGGGCTTCTTCACCGGAAGAGGGCTGGGAGATCAGGAGGTCGTCGAGATTAACGCCAAGACGCTTGGCATACTGAGGGTCGAGAGCGTGCTCGACATCGACGAAGGCAGCGAGACCGCCTGCCTTTTGAGCCTGAGCAATGACCGTGAGAGTGAGAGTGGTCTTACCCGAAGATTCTGGCCCGAAGACCTCGATGATTCGGCCACGGGGAAAGCCGCCGACTCCAAGTGCACGATCGATTAGCAAGTTCCCGGTGGGGATGGAATCGACATCCATGCGCTTGTCATCGCCGAGACGCATGATGGCGGCTTCACCAAAATCTTTTTGAATGGAGGTGATCGCGAGATCGAGATTCTTTTTCCGGGCTTCGGCGAGTTTGTCAGCTCCTTTATCGGCAGCCGAAGAAGCTGGACCCTTGGTTTTCTTATCGGACATGGCGGCAGTTTTACTAGCGGTGGTACTCATGACAATGCTTGTTTAATTTCGCGGTCAATTATGCACGGGTGAACACTATCGCGTCAATGGAAAAACTGTTCAAAAAAACAATATTCAAAATAACATAATATTCTTAATTGGCTGAAGAGGCTATTAATGCAATTATTATGCAATAAAAAATTGACAGCCGCGCCCCTTAATGCAAATTAGTTGCGCAATGCGAAATACACTGACATACCTTCTAGCTCTGGGGGCGGTGTCCTCCGTTTCTGCCGAAATCAAAATTGAGCCAACTCTTCATTTTACTGCTGTCGGGGGAACGACTTCTGCAGACTCTATTTCTGAGCTTGCGGCCCATGCCCATGATCCACTTGATGAAGTTGGAATTCAAGCACTCGAAATGGGGATGAACCTGCATCTTGACGAATGGCTTAAGGGGTTTGTAAACGTCACTGCGTTCACTGATTCTGCCGGAGATCTCGATGCCGAGTGGGAAGAAGGCTTCCTAAAGCTTGTCGACCTTCCATTTGATCTGGAAGTCAGAGGGGGGCGTTTCTTGAATCGCTTTGGATCGCAAAATAATCGTCATTTACACTCTTGGAATTTTGTGGATGCCAACCTTTCCACTTCAACTTTCCTCGGTGAAGAAGGGTTATTTACTGAAGGTGGAGAGCTTTCTTGGAGCAAAGAGTTCGACCAGGGTTTTTTCGTGTTGAACGGAAGTTTTGGAAACGCCGTTGTTCATGACCATCACGGAGAAGAGGAAGACCATCACGGAGAAGAGGAAAACCATGATGGCGATGAGATTGAGGAGGAGCACGGTCACGAAGAAGGTGCTGAAAATGCTTATTTTAATGACACTTTTTGGACTGTGAACGCTTTGGTTGGCTTCAATCAAAATGACTTTAACCAACATCGCTTTGGATTGAATCTCGCTCAAGGTGACAACGCCTATGATGGTGGTGAGAGTGAAGTGTTTTCGGCTGATTATGCCTTCGCTTGGCGGGAGAATGGTCTCGAGCCAGGAGGCCAAAGTTTCTCTGCTGGGGCTGAGTTTTTCCACCGCAATGTGGTGTATGAAGTTGGCGAAGATGCAAGCCACATCGGTTGGATGCTTTTTGCAGCCTATGAATTGAATAAAGATTGGCGCTTTGATTTCCGCTACGACCGGATCAACGAAGTTGAGGCAGGTCTTCATGAAGATGAGTATGAATTTGCGATTCACGGTCGCGAGCGTTACTCTTTAGCGGCAACACGTGCCCTCCAGATTTCCGATGAGTCACTGGCGAGGGTCCGATTGCAATATAATCACGACAAGCTGGAAGAGGGATCCGAAGACAGTATCTGGCTGCAGTTCAGCTATGACTTCGGTCGTGGCGAAGTACGGTAATATCGTGATCTCATGAGATACCTTCTCTTTGTCCTCTTTTCTTTTGGAGCGCAAGCGATTGAAGTGGCTTCTCTCCATCCTCTGCTCACCGATATGGTGAAGCAGGTGGGTGGCGAGAGGGTCTCGGTTGTTGAAGTGGGCAAGCCTGGCATGAGCGTTCACGAGTTTGAGCCTCGCCCGTCAGATTTGAGAAAAATGGGGAAGGTGAAACTTATTTTCGCTTCAGGGAAAAAGATTGAGACTTATTTGGGTGATCTTGAGGATTCACTCAATGGCGGCCAAATTATTGTTGAGGTTGGCCGCACTATTCCTTCGCAAAAGATCTCCAAGAAGGATCAAATCTATGCCTGTTGTCCGACCCATGCGATGGGCGGAATCGACCCTCATTGGTGGCACAATGTGCGCCACATGGAGCGTGCGGTGCGGGTGATTGAGAAAAAGCTCACGGCAGCCGATCCTGAAGGGAAGGGGCATTACGCCGCACGAGCCAAAGCGGCCGCAGCTCGCCTCCGCGCCCTTGACGGGTGGGTGAAGGCACAAGTCGCCACTATCCCGCGGGGGAAGCGCCACCTCGTGACTGCGCACGCAGCCTTTGGCTATTTCTGTAAAGCATACGGCTTTAAGGCAACCTACGTGCAAGGGCTGAATGCTGATGGCGAAGTCCCGGCAAAGCAGCTCGCGACCTCGATCAAAGACGTGCGTGATGCCGAAATTCCGACGATTTTTCCCGAGATGCTCTCCAACCCAAAGATTCTTAAACAGATCGCACGGGAGACCGGCTCCACGCTTGGGAAACCAATCGTTGCCGATGGCGCGGTGGCAAGCTACGAAAAAATGATTCGCGGAAATGTGAGCCACATTGTTAATGGGCTTCGTAAATGACGCGTTCACCTCTTTTGGCGACCTTCTGCGCACTGGTTCCTTTGGTCGCGCTTGCCTTTCCCTTGGCGAAGATTCTGAATCCAGAACCCGTTGAGCAGCAGGTTGAGAAACCTGCCGAAGACAAAAGTTCTGGCGAAGCAGTTTCGGCGGTCGTTGTCATCCGCTGCGGCTATCCATTTGAGCAGGCGACTATTGGTGCGACCTTTTTTAAAAAGGGGGAAGATGAAAAAGAAGTCACTTTTGACTCCGGTTCCCCAATCGATATTCTGATCACCTGGCCGGAGGGCACTCCCGAGTCAGCCGCGCTTGTTGAGATCATGCCGGAAGGTGAGGAAACTATCTCACAAGTTTTTTGGGGATATGGAGGCACCGCAGTTGGAGAAATTACAATCACCCCATGAGTCACGAGCCCCATCTTTTAGAGCTCTCGGGCGTCGAATATTCCTACGGGAAAAAAATCGCGCTCGAAGGCGTAAACGTATCGGCCCAGTGTTGTCAACGCCTTGCTCTTCTCGGGCCGAACGGGGCGGGGAAATCGACTTTGATTCGCCTTCTGGCCGGCCTGCTTAAGCCGCAAGGAGGAACACTCAATTGGCGTGGTGCGCCCATCGTGCAATCACGCCGTGAGATCGCCTACCTCCCGCAAGTCGATCATCACCAACAGAACTTTCCGCTCCGGGTTCGCGATGTGGTGGAAATGGGCCGCTTCCCGCACCTCGGTCATTTTCGCAAATTCGGCGTCATTGATCGTGAAAAGACAGAAGCTGCCATTGCGCGTATGAAGCTTGAGGATATCGCCGATCGCCAGATCGACCAACTCTCCGGTGGCCAGCAACAACGCACTTACATTGCGCGTGCGCTTGCTCAGGAAGCCCATGTGCTTCTTCTTGATGAACCGTTCAATGGCCTTGATATCGAGAGCCGCTGTCATCTCGCCACCAGTATGATTGAGCTTTCAGAAAGTGGACATCTCATCATCGCTTCCCACCACCAGCTTGAGAGCGTGACTGACATCTTCACGCATGCCCTTGTTCTTAATCAAAAGCAGGTCATCAGTGGAGAGGCTCAAGAGGTCATGGAAAGTCAGGAAGTGAAAGCCATTCTTCATGCCTGCCACCCCCAGCACTCCCATCCGGTGACTGCGGCAACCCCAGACGACTGCTGCTCATGACGGATTTTTTCGAGCTTAATCTTTATCAACGGGCCTTTTTGGCTTCGGTCATCATTGGTTACGTGAATGGTTACACCAGTTCCTTTGTGCTGCTGCACCGGAGTCCGCTCAAGCTCGCTGCCTTTAGTCACTCCCTTCTTCCTGGAGTGGCCATCGCCACCTTGCTTTTTACCCTCACCGTGCTGACTGCCTTTCTGGGAGCGCTTGTTGCCGCCATCATCATCGGAGTTCTCACCATCTTGCTTTCCAAAGTTTCTAAAATCCATGATGAAACTGTGTTGGCTGTTCTTTACACCGGAGCCTTTGCGGTCGGGATTATCACTCTCAATTATGTAGGCTCGAATCAGGAACTCGAGAAGTGGCTTCTTGGAAATATCATCGCACTTTCTGATCTTGATCTGCAGATGAGTCTCGTCGTTGGACTGATCGCAGTCAGTTTTTTTACGCTCTACCGCCGTGCCTTGGTGGCTCATCTTTTCGATCCCGAAGTGGCCGCCAGTCTCGGGATCAAGACCCGGGTGCTTGAATACCTCAGTTTCATCATTCTCATCCTTGTTCTCATTACCACCTTACAGGCGGTTGGTTGCGTCCTCGCGGTGGGGCTGATCGTGACTCCTGCCGCCATTGCGCGCTCTTTCGTGAAAACTCCGGATCAGCTTTTTCTGGTAAGCGGACTCGTCGGGGCCGTTGGCTGTGCGGCAGGACTCCTGGCGAGTTACTATTTTGACCAGCCGGCGGGAGCCAGTATTACGGTTGTATTGACCGGGGCGTTCCTTCTTTCGGTGCTCTTTAGACGAAAGAGAGCGTAGCGGGAAATCACACTTTCGTCGGAGAATGATGCTGTGAGTGTGATCTTCTCGACCATGCTGGAGAAGATGACGTGAATCTTAAAGTCTTCACGCGGTGTCCGAAGGTCACGCCCTGGGTCAAATTGTGATGGCGTTGTCCAAGAAGCCCGGAGTCGGGAAAGGCATAAGGCATCGTGGGTGCATTCCCGCCGAGACCTGACCCGATTCTCCTCGGGGTTTTGGCAAAACAATGGAATCAGGAAAGTTGTTCTGCGTGCTTACGGGAGAACCTTCAGATACTTCCAGATCGAGTGCCCCCGAAAATTCACAAGACAGCTCTTCGCTGAGGTGTTAGGATTTCTCCATAAGCAACACCTTTTATGGCTCGCGCGAATAATCTCACCATGTGCTCCTTTTGTGGTAAAAGCCACTCGGAGGTCAAAAAGCTCATCGCTGGTCCCGGCGTCTACATCTGCAATGAATGCATCGATGTCTGCTCGACCATTCTGCGGAAGGAGCTTGCGGGGCAGGATCCCGATTTACCGGAAAGTGTGAGCCTTGAGCTTGATGGTGAGATCCCGACTCCTGCCGAACTTTGCGCTCATCTTGATGACTACGTAATTGGTCAGGAAGACGCCAAGCGGGTCCTTTCGGTGGCCGTTTACAATCACTACCAGCGTCTACGTCAGGATCAATTGGCTGACGATGATTTTGTGGATGTTGAAATCGAAAAATCCAACGTCCTCCTTCTTGGTCCTACCGGATCGGGCAAGACCCTCCTCGCCAAGACGCTTGCGCGTGTTCTCGATGTTCCTTTTTGCATTGTCGATGCCACCACTTTGACCGAAGCCGGTTATGTGGGGGAGGATGTTGAAAATATCATCCTTCGTTTGCTGCAGGCTTCCGACTTCGATGTCGAGCGAGCTGAGCGCGGTATCATCTATGTGGACGAGATCGATAAGATCGGGCGTAAGACCGAAAATGTTTCGATCACGCGTGACGTTTCGGGAGAAGGCGTTCAGCAAGCGCTTTTGAAAATACTTGAAGGCTCTGTCTGCAATGTTCCACCTGGTGGGGGTCGGAAGCATCCGCAGCAGGAATACATCCAGGTCAATACCGAGAAGATTCTCTTCGTCTGCGGTGGCGCCTTTGTCGGCATGGAAGACATTGTTCGGCGTCGGCTCGGGAAACGTGTTCTGGGCTTCAATGCTGGAGCGGAAAACGATGAGGAAGAGCGCGATGACGCGAGTCTCCTGAAGAAAGTGCTTCCGGAAGACCTTCTGCACTTCGGTTTAATCCCCGAATTTGTCGGTCGGCTGCCGGTTCTCACTTCCTTGCGCAAACTCACTGAGGACGAACTCATCCAGATTCTCACTGAGCCCAAGAATGCGCTCATTAGGCAGTATCAAAAGCAACTCGCCCTCAATGGGGTAAAGCTCAAGGTGAACAAGGATGCCCTCCGAGCGATGGCCGAGAAAGCTACCGAGCGGGGAACTGGTGCTCGCGCTCTTCGCTCCATTCTTGAGTCACTGATGCTGGATATCATGTTCGAAGTGCCCTCGCAGGACGATGTTGAATCGGTCACCCTCAACCGAGCGAACGTGGAGGGGACCAAGCCTGCGACCTTGAAAAAGAAAAAGCGCGAAGATGCCGCCTGATCGGAAGGGCTTCTTTGTGCACTTCCAATGAATATCGGCGAGGTGTTTTAAGGGTGTTTAGACACACAGAAATTTTTTGTGGACCTGGGCGCCTAAGTGTTTATCCTTCCGAGCTGCTCAGTGATCGGCTATCTTCTTGAACATCAAATCGCTATGAAACAAACACTCTTCCTCGCCCTCAGCTGCGGACTTTTTTCTTCGGCTCATTCCGCTGTCCTCTGGTCTCTTGATTTCGATACCACTACTGACTTTGCTTTTAAAAATGGCGCTTCGGGTCAAATTGTTGCTGCTCCAGCTGGATTTACCTCCGCCACCGGAAACGTTCTAGAGTTTACCGGAAACGGGAACCCTTTTGCCAATTTTGGTGGGATTCCTGCAGCGCAAAACTTTCTCCTTCCAGCCGGAACGGTTGCTCAGACCGATACCTTCACCCTTTCTTACGATCTTTACATTGAGAGCGATTTCGCTGCGGACACGAGATTCAGCGGTGTGACTCTGCGTTGGAACACAATCGCAGATCCTGCTGGAAACCCGGCGAACCACAACGGCAACTTTCCAACGAACTTTGGATTGGGTGGGGCACCTTCTGGAGGTGGAGCGGGGCTTTACGCGCGCACATTCACCAATTCAGTTCCCACGGACAGCCGGACAGGTGGGACGAGCACCCAGACGCCTGTCGCAGTCTACCCGTTCTTCCTGATCGATTCGAATCCCACCTCTCCTCAGTCTGTTTACATCGACAACATCCAGCTTTCTGTTACCGAGTCCGCAGTTCCCGAGCCCTCCACGCTTGCGGTCCTCTGTCTTGGTGGACTGGGTCTCCTTCGTCGCCGCCGTTAGAGCGGATCAAGGGTCCCTAAACATTTCACCAGACCCTGCGATCCTATGGTCGCAGGGTTTTTTCTTTTGGTGAAATCCACTTTCGATCAACTGTCAGGATCGCAAAGATGCCCAGTGAAAAGAGGGTTTCGCTCGACTCTGGGTCCAGAGCGAAGAGCTCAATGCTTCTATTTGCAAGGATCCTTCTTGAGCATGCATTGATTCTAAAAATCGATTTTCCAAATAAATGGAGACTCATCACATCGGAATATGTTTCGAAGTGGAAGGTGGTGGCTTCACAGCTTGAAATTCCGAAAGTCTGCGTCATTTTGTTTCCCGTGCGAGCTGTAATTCTGCTAACCGCGATTTGTTCCTTGTCTCAGGCTCAGGAGCCAAACGTGGCTTTTCTGACTTTGGCCGAAGAGAATGGATTTAATCAATTTGACATCTCTGTTGGGGCGCAAGGAGTCTCGGACAGTGATGACACCACCTTGAGCGGAACCGCCGAGATCGTTCTGAATATTGATCCTGAAACGGGGACAACGGATTCCCTTCTCATTCGTGATGCGAGGATCAATGCCACCGACCTGAATTTTACCTTAAGCACCTTTTTTGGGCTCGTTGTGATTGCCGAACTCGATGCTCGTAATCTTAAAGGAACTGCCGGGACTCCGCTTGGTGTTGGGCCGGTGAATCCGGGCAATGGAGAATTTGACGCCTCTCTTCATACCTTCACTCTCAACGAGGGAACACTTACCGGGGAGGCCTTGAACAATCCCGTCAACAACGATGTTTCTGAGAACCCCATCACCGGAAGTGGCACGGGCACCGGGACAGTGACGCTTTCCAATCCGGTTGAGAGAGAAAATCGCAGAATTTTTTATGATGTGACCATCACGTTACCGGTTGGAATAGATGACACGATACCCGTCGAAGAGGGGGGGATAGAAGCCAGTGTTGAAGTCGCAGGCACCTTGAAGGCCTCCGGAACGGTTTTTGTGATTCGACCTCCGACTTATGATGAATGGGCGGTCGAGCAAGGGCTTTCCGAAAAAAGCCAAGATGGTTTTGAGCTGAACGCGCGTATTCCGAATGCGGTTCTTTATGCCTTAGGTCATGACGATCCGGCGCCTTCGACCCGCCTCTTTATTCCCACGGCTCAAGGCCTTCGATTGAATGCCTCTGAATCGGGAATGCGCTCGGAGGTAACGATTGAATATTCCACCGATTTTCAAAATTGGCAGCCCCTTCCGACGTCGCGATTGCTCTCTGCTTCCGGAGAAATTCCCGTTTTATCGATCGGAGATGGGCTGGGATTTTATCGGGTTTCGGCTGGGGAATGAAAAAAGTAGCTCTGCAATGACGGAACTGTTCGTGAGATCTTGGGGTGTGTTTTTAAAGTTTCGACATCGGTCCAGGAATGTGGAGCTGACCAGGCAGAAAAAAAAGAAAGGCCGAAGGCTCTGGCAAAGGATGGGCAAAGAAGACCTTGGGCGGCAGTATTTCGACTCCCTTGTTAGGCGCCCACTCGAGTCGTCAAATTCCGGGAGTGTGATTCCGATGGTGTTGTTGAGAGAGACCGCAAAAAAGGGTTCATCGGAAGGAACGGTCCCCCTGAGAATGCCATTCGAAGCACTGATCAAGGTGTGGGTGATCAACTGATCCTAGGTCCAAATCATCTCCGTAAGGTTGAGGCTATCGCCAAACGAGGCAAGTGGGTAACGGATGGTATTGGAAATTTCGCGTGGTTTTATGCGACGTCCACCCGGCGAGCCTGAGCGATGAACATAATGGGAGGGAAGGACTCGACGGAGTGCTTCACCGGCCCTTCCCCATCGAGGCACGCGACACGATCGTTGATTTATAATGATGCAAAAAGAGGTGGAGTAAGATGAGGCCAACAGACTCAAACAGCCGTTTTTTTTACTTTTTGACTCGCATAATTCCCCGCATCGCTTTGTCGTGACTTGGGAAGGTGCAGACAAACTGGTAGTCGCCCGGCTCGGTGGGGGCGATGAATTCCAAGATCTCGCTTTTGTCTTTCTCAAGGAGTTTGGTGGCCTGAAGGATATTGGTGTCCTCTGGGACAAACTGTTTTTTGAAGCCTTCCGCTCCGAGAGCAATCGCGGCGGCGGCCACAGAATCTGCGGTTCCGGGTTTCACGATGAGAAGATTGTGTGGCATAAAGTCAGGATTGTTAAAGATCAGTTTGATCTTCTTTCCGGGCTTCACGGTCAACTCTTTCACGTCGAATCGGAGTTTCTCCACCACCGCATTGATCTGAATGGTGGTGAGTGCCTCGGTGTCTGAGAGGATTCCTCCTTTCTTGGCTTCGGCTTCCTGCTGCTCCTCCACCTCCTGTTTGCCCAGAGCAGGGTCGGCGACCTCCCAGTGATGCTTAACCACGGCAGCGTTGACTTGGGCATGCGGATTCGCGGAATTGAGGACGAAATCGAGAATCTTTTGATCTCGGATGTTGTGCTGCTGGTGAAGCCAGAGGACTTCGAGAAGCGGAACGGCGTCCTCCGGGTTTTGTGGATCAAGCTGCTTTACCCATTCGCGGGCTGCTTTGGTGACTTCGATAGAATCACGCGCACTCAATTCGACCCGCGTGCGGTGGCGCACGCTGTTGGCAGGGTGCTTGAAGTTTTCAAGGAGTGCCGTGATAGGCTGGCCGTCGATTTTTACGGATTTTTGGAGCGGGCGGTCTTTATAAACCATGCGGTAGATTCGTCCGTGTTTCTTGTCGCGATTTGGGTCGCGCACGTTGTGCTGCATGTGACCGATGATGACATTGTGCCAATCTGAAACATACATTGCGCCGTCATCGCCAAAGACGGCGTCGGTAGGCCGGAAGTTGCCATCGCTACTTACGAGGAGTTCGTCAGCGGGAGTTCCCCAGACTTCACCAACCTTGTAGTTCTTCTCCGGGAAGCCATCGCGATGAAGCGTGTAGCTTTTTAGCCCGAGGTAGCCGATGGTGTTGCAGACGACAAAGTTTTGTTGCATTTCCTCGGGGAAGTTGGTGCTGGAAATGATGGCATCCGCTGAGACCGGGCGCATTTCGGTGTTTACGAGAGGGAACATTTTGAAGCCTTTGCCATGAGGCCGTACTTGATAGGAACGGCCACCGGTTCCGTCGTTGGCATAAAGGTAACCCCACTTATCAAAGCTGGTGCCATGGGGGTTTGGGCTGTTGCCGGCGAAGAACTGAATGGTGTGGCGGCGGGGATCGAAACGATACATCCCGGAAGCTCCGGTCTTGAGTGAAGGTCCCCAAGGAGTTTCGTGGTTGTGCTGGAGAAAGATGCCACTCTGCCAGTAAATCCCGCCGTCAGGCCCGAAGATGAGGTTGTTCGCGGCGTGGTGGGTATCGGAAGACCCAATGCCTTGCATGAGGACGATACGGACATCTGCGACATCGTCGCCATCGGTGTCTTTCAAAAAGAGGATATCAGGCTGGGAGCTCACAATGACCCCGCCGTTCCAAAATTCAAAGCCGACCGGGTTATGAACTTTCGCGAACTCCTTGACCTGATCTGCCACCCCATCCTTGTCGGTATCCTCAAGGATGAGGAGGGCGTCATTCATCTCTTTTAAAGGTTCCCACTTGGGGTAGGTGGGCCAGGCAGCCACCCAGAGACGGCCTTTGGTATCAACTTGCATCTGAACCGGGTTGGCCAGTTGCGGGAACTTCTTTTCGTCCGCAAAAAGATTCACCTCAAAGCCTTCCGGATAGCGCATTTTTGAGATCGCTTCCTTCCCATCGAGATACTCGAGGCTGCCTTCCTTGGCTTTGTTGGAACTGCGAGAACCACCGCCGACGTTGGAAATAACGGGAACGGGCGGAGGCACGTTGGAGTCGTCGATTTTGAGATCGCTTCCGTTGGCAACTGCCCAGATGCGTTTATCGCGGTTGGCAGTGGTGACATCGATCATCTCAAGCTCGTGCTTCAGCACATCGGCATTGGTCTGGCCGTCGACAAAACGCAGGCCGGAGCGCCCGCCCCAGACATCGTTTCCATCAGTTGCGCGGTAGCGGTTGTGCCAGTGCCAGTTTTTATCGAGCACAGCCGCGCGGAGTTTTTCGTGATCGGCAAAAGCCGTAACTCTCTTTCCACTGAGAGCAGAAGCAATCACCTCGCCGACTGCTTTGTAGCCAGCGGCATTGAGGTGAATACCATTCAAGGTCAGTGCCTCGTCGTGAGCCGCGTAAAGTTCGAGCGAAGGATTGAAGAGATCGAGAAAGGCCACCCCGTTTTCCTGAGCGGCGAGACGGGTGGCTTCCGTAATGGCGACGAGGCGCTCGTTGTTGGCACGGCCGCTGGGGAGGTTGGGATCGTTCAAGTTTTCATGCGCGATGGGGCTGCAGAGGACGATGCGCGGGAAACTTTCGCCATTGGGTTGAGCCCGGCGGATGTCGCGGACGAGACGAGCGAGGTCTTTTTGGTAGTCGGCAGGCTTGCGATCAAAGGACTCGTTGTAGCCGAACATTGCGATTACGACATCAGCTTGCACCAGCTGGAGATACTCGTTCATCGGAGTGAAACCGCGTGACCGGGGATACTGATTCGCGCGGTCGCCGGTGAGGGACATGTTTCGGAAGCTCAGTTGGTGCTTCGGCAATGCAGCTTGGAGAAGAGTCTCGGTCCAGCCTGCGTGCTGCATGCGATCGGCGAGGCCGTTTCCGATGATGGAAATGATGTCCTCCTTTTGAAATCTAAAAGGAGAGGGGTCCTTGTAGTCGGCGGGGATGGTGACGACCTTCACCTTCTTGCCATCGGCACTGCGGTAGGAAATTTCTCCTCCGGTTCGAAAATCGATATCGAAGACGGCATCGGGAGCGCGGTTCCCGGTGGATTTGAAGACCTCTTTTCGTTGGTCATTGAGAAGGATAAGAGAGAAGCCATCGAGGCGCTTGGCAAAACCTTCCCCGCGATTCCAGATCGAGATCGCATCGATGGCCTGAGTTTCTTGAAGGTCGAGTTCCCACCAGGGCTTGTTTTCGATCCCGGTATGAGTTTGCCCGCCACTTCCGTAGACCGGGTTTTTGTTCCCATCAATTGCGCGGGCGGCATCGCCACTGTGAGCCGTAGAAGATTGCTTGGCTTTTCCAGCACGGGCGACGTTTTTTTTCCCGACCATCACCTCGACCTCGGCCAGAGTGAGCTGTTTTCCGCCGCCAGAAAGTTCAACACGAACGTAGCGGGCATTGACGGGGTCACCGGCGTGGGCAAGGGCCGCAAAAAAAAGAGAACAGGCAATGGAAGAAACAAACTTCATACGGAAAATTTTCTACGGTAAAAAACCCCTCAAAATAACAACAAAATGAGCGCATGATCTAGCGATTCCGGAAAATGTCGGACAGAAGAGATTTTTTGATCAAAGTTCGTAACCCGTTTCCTTCTTTTTCGAGTTGTTTTTCGATTTCTTCGATCTCAAAGCGGTCCACCGCTTCCATTCGTCTTCCGGTAGCGTAGGAGAGAAAAGTCGAGATGAGATGGCGTCGGAACACCGGGAAGCGTGAGCCCGCGAGAATTCCGTTCAATCCATCCACTCCATCGAAGGTTTCCCCGGACGGAAATGCTCCGGTGGCATCGATCTTGAGCTTGGGAGATTTGTTCTTTCCGCGGTAGTGCGTGCGCCAGCGACCCAGTTCATCGAATTGTTCGAGCGCGTAACCCGGGGGGTCGATCTTACGATGGCATTCAGCGCAGGCCTTGGATGTCAGATGCTTCTCAAGGCGATCCCGAATTGTCTTCGCGCCTCGCGTATCGGGTTCAATGGCGGGGACCTCATCCGGCGGCGGCGGAGGAATGATTCCGAGAAGGTTTTCCGAAACAAACACTCCACGCGTGATGGGGGAGGTTTCAACGCCGTTGGCACTGGCGGTGAGAATGGCGCCCATCCCGAGGAGACCGCCACGATGGCTGTTCTTGTCAAGCTTCACGCGACGGAAGCCGTCCTTGAGACGGAGAGTTTTTAATTCAGGAAGCTTGTAGTGCTTCGCGAGTTTTTTATCGACGAAGGTGTAGTCGGAATCGAGGAAGCGTTTTATCGAGCCATCGGATTTTAGGAGGTCGGAAAAGAAGAGGCGCACTTCTTCCTTCATCGAGACGGGGAGCGCTTCTGCGTAATAAAAACGGGCGCGGTCGCGGGGTGGAGGAGCGTTTCCGAGATCGCGGAGATTGAGCCAGGAATCGAGAAAGGCGGATTCGAACTCGCGGATGCGGTCGTCGCTGAGCATGCAATCAATTTCCCGGGAGAGCACCTCAATATCTGCGAGCTGACCTTTTTTGGCGAGCTGAAACAAGTGTTCGTCCGGAGGCGAAGCCCAAAGCGCGAAGGACAAGCGGGAGGCGAGGTCGAATTGTCCAAGAGCCTTGCTGTTTTCCGGGGTGATCTCCTGAAGGTAGAAAAAGGAAGGTGAGCAAAGGATGAACTTCACGGTGTCGGCCGCTGCTTGCCGGGGGGAAGCTTTTTCGGAAATGCGATTTTGATGGAATCCGGTGATGCGGGCGCGGTCTTTTTCGTTGAGGGTTCTTCGGAAGGCCCGTCTTGCGAAGTCTTCCAGTTGAGTGATCGCGTTTTCTTCTTTGAAGCCATTTTTTCCGAAGACCGCTATTTCTTCCGCGGTGCCCTCGGGCTCGGGAAGCGGGCCGTGGATTTTGATTTCGGAAATGCGAATGTGCGGAAGCTTTCCTTCCCGCAGAAGGGCGGCCCGACTGACATCACGCGAAGGGTTCTTGAACTCGTCCTTGTAACGCTTATTGAGATCGATGATCGAGCGTCGGGATTCGTAGGGGCCGTTGGGGAAGATAAAGCGGGGCGTCTGCCCGACTTCGAGCCAGACCTTGAAGGTGGTCCATTCCGGCTTTTCATCCGGGACGGTGGTTTGCGCGAGCACGGGTTCGATACGCTGCGGGTAGTGGATGTGCCCTTTGGTAACATCGCCGGGGACGACGCCGAGTTGGAAAGGCTCACTCAGGTCTATACCGAAGATTTTTGGGTCATAGTGGGTGTCGCGATGCATCGCTTGCACCAGCACCTTGATCTCGTAAGTCCCGGAAACAGGAACACCTTCGAGAAAGTCTTCGATGTGACCGTAGCTGCCTTGTCGCGTGTCGGTATCAGGCTGTTCGTACACGTTGAGGTAGCGGTAGTTGAAAACACCCCGATGCGATCCACTGAGTTCTTCGTATTGCTTGAAGTTCCCCTTGAAGTGCCAGTGCTTCGCTTCGATTTCTGGCTTCATCAGGCGGGTCTCGACCAAGCGATGGGCCGATTGCAAATATTGGTCGAGCAGGAAGCCGGAAGTGACCAAGGTGTCGCCGATGTTGTCGAGGTGGTGACTGGTTTTTTCTTTCGGGAAGTCAAGAGTCAGGCCGAGGGTGTCGACCCGGCGTCCAAAAAGAACTTCGAATGAGTTCTCGTATTCACGTGGCGTGAGACGTCGCATCACGGTCTTGCCTCCGGTGCTTTTAAACCGGTCGCGTGCCGAAGTGATCTCCGCGCGCAAGGCCCCAAGCAGCTCTAGGCGTTCTTCGTCAGTCGGCTGCTCCTCATCCTTCGGCGGCATTTCCTTAAGCGTGACTTGATCGACGATTTCCTGCGCCATGATCAGGTGCTCGAGACTTGTGATCGGAAGTTTCAAACTCTCGAACTCGCGCTCGCCTTTTTGCGTCACCTCGTCGTGACAATCGTAACAATGATACGAGAGGAACTCACCGATGAGATCATGCCGCGCCACCTCATCGGCGGGCAGAAGAAGCATCGAACCGAGCAGGCTGGCTCCGAACCATTTCATCGTTAGGAGAAAATACCCGTGCTGTTTCCGAAGGAAGGAGTCTGCACGCCCATCTTGTGCGCGAGGTCGACGTAAAGGTTGCAGAGAGGCACTTTATTGAGGCCTTTGGTGGGGACCTTTTTAAATTGCCCGTGCTGGTAACCGCCTCCAGCAAGAACAACCGGAAGATCGGAGTTGGTGTGCTTGGCGCCGCTTCCGATTCCGCTGCCGAAGAGCACGGCGGTGGAGTCGAGCATGCTGCGCTCGCCATCCTGCATTCCCTGCAAGCGGGCGAGGAATTTGGCAAAGTGTTTAATCTGATAAGTCTCCAGCGTGATGAGGTGCTTCACCGCTTCTTCTTCATTTCCGTGGTGGGAGAGGCCGTGGTAAGACTTCTTGATGCCGAGGTGCTGGGGAAGGAAAGAGCCGCCGATTTCCAGCGTGGCGATGCGGGTGGAGTCGGTCTGGAGCGCGAGCGCGATGAGCTCGTAAAGCATTGGTAGGTCCTCCACTGTGTTGACGTCAGCCGGCTTTGGAAAGGGGGCTTTCGGCTTGGGCTGGTCCGCCCACTTGGCCCTGAGCGCGAGGCGTTTTTCGACATCGCGGATGGAAGTGAAGTATTCATCGAGTTTATCGCGGTCCTCGGAATTCACTTTTCGCGAAAGCCCTTTCGCTTCGTCGTTCACTGCGTCGAGAATGGAGCGGTGGAGTCGAGCTTCATCACCGAGTTCCTGACGACGCTCTGGCGACTCATTGGAGAAAAGGCGGTCGAACAAGATCGAAGGATTAGTGATCGGTGGAACGCGCACGCCGGAACGGGTCCAGGAAAGTTGGCAGCCACCATGAATCCCGCCTTCGGATCCCACGGTGAGGGAAGGGAACCGGGTTTGGTCGCCAATCTGCTCGGCAAGATACTGATCGATGGTGACGTTTCCATCGGCCCGGTCTTTGGCTTCGGAGTGAAGCACTCCGGAAAGAAAAGAATGCACCGCGAAGTGGCCGCCCTTGATCCCGTGGTCGAGTCCCCGGTAGACCGTCATGTGATCGCGCACGCCTTCGAGCGGCTTGAGCAGGGTGGTCGATTCGTAGCCCCGACCTTCGGTCTCCGGAAAAAAGCTCTTCTGTTGGAAGCCGAGCAAATTTCCAATCGCGACGAAGCGTTTCGCTCCCAGGCCCGCGCCTTTGGCCCGGGTCACCGCCGTCAATGATTCGGCCGTCTTTGCCATCAGAGACGAGAGTCCCGGCAGGGCCAGCGAAGTGCCAACTGTGCGGAGAAGAAAACGACGTCGGGAATGCATGGGAGTTCTACGGAAGCAAGGGGCTTTACTTTTCAAATGCCATGACCTCGGTGATCCGGCTAAAGGAAGGGAAAGTGAGGTCCTGGCAGCCATGGGTGACGATTTTGATGAACTTCGTCTCCTGAGCCTCGAATTGATGGATCACCTCGTTGGTTTCTGCGCGCGTTCCTTTTTCGGTTTTTCCGACGGAAGTGTAATCCTTGCCGTTGGCGGAAACGAAGACTTCGTATTTTTCCCAACTGCCATTGATGGCACGCTCGAAAATTTGGATGCGTGATAGGGGTGCCTTCTTTTTGAGTTCGATCACGATTTCCAGCGGCTCCGGAACGGTGGGGAAACCGAGGAAGTGGTCAAAGCGCGTGGCAATCCCGTTGGTCAGCCGCTGAGGGCCGAAGTGAGGTTGGCTGGCACCATCGGAGGGCGTTACCTTGCCGAGATAGGCGAGGTTGTCTTTTTGCGAAGCGGGATCGGCGAGAGGGAGCTTCGGAAGCGTGAAGCCGGAGATTTTTTCGAGGCGGGGAAGGAGTCTTTCCTGACGTTTCTGAAAAGCGGCGAAGTCGTTTTCTCCTTTTTTATTCCAAGCCGCTGCGGAAGTTGCGGCGATTCGCTCGACACACAGAGGAAGGATGTTCTCCTCGCGCCCTTCCCACCAAGGCATGCAGAAGCCCATGATGCGGTCGGCGTTTTTGGTGATGTGCGGGTTCTTGAAGGTTTGGAATCCGTGATTGATATGAGCCCAGCGCTTGAGGTCGAATTTATAGCAGCGCTCGACATCGACCGCGGTGAACATCGTGCGCGGGTAGTGATCGACGATGTAAAGAGGATCCCAGGAGGCATTGATCACTGGGTAGCCCTCGTCGATCGCGACCTGAGCGGGCACTTCGGTATTTCGCCAGATCATGTGGATGACATCGGTGGAGACCTTGTTGTCGCCTTTGCCAAGATGGGGGCCTTCCCAGACGATCAGTTGTTTCTTGCGGGACTTCACGAAGGTGTTGATCCGGTTGATGAAGTTACGCTGCGCGTCCTGCGGAACGCCGTAGGCTTCGTCGCCGCCCATGTGGTAGTAAGGGGTCGATTTAAAGACCGAAAGCATCTCGTCGATGAGCGTTTCCACACCTTTCTGAGCTTCCGGTTTGGTTGCGAGATCGGTGGGGGTTTTTCCGAAGACTTCGGGATACTTCCCGCGCAGAATTCCAGAGTGCCCCGGAACATCCATCTCTGGAATGATCGTCACGCCACGGGCCTGTGCGTAGGCTTCGAGATCTTCGAAGTCTTTCCAGGTCCAGCCTGCGTGCTCGGAGTAGAGTTTTGGAAAAGCTTTTGAGGGCCAAGAAAAGAGTTGGTCGTCGGTGAGGTGAAGCTGAAGATAGTTCGCTTTGTAAAACCACATCGTGTCGATGACGTGGCGGAGTGATTTTGGGGAGTGCGGATTGCGCCCCATATCGACCATAAAGCAACGGAACTCCTGATCGGGGCCGTCGGTGACCGTGGTGTTGGGCCAGATGAAGTCGTCTCCTTCGAGACGCAGCTGTTGAAGCACGGTCGCAAAGGCTTGGGCGGCCCCATCTTTTGTGTTGGCGGTGATCTTGATTCCTTTCCGGTCATCCCGGAAAACGTTGTGGGGTTCGATGCGATAGTTCGAGCCAGCGGGAAGTTCTCCTTTAATCAGAGTCACAGCAGAACCGTGCTTGCCGATCAACTTGGGCTTCTTAACTTGAATCCCCAAACTTTGCATTGCTTCAGCGAAGGCATTTTCCTGAGTGGCGAACTCTTTCGGGGCGAAGAGGCCAATGCTGCTTCGGCGGTGTTCTCCGGCCTGTTGTTTGGATTGCTGAACTGCGGGAACGGTTTCGGCAAAAATAGCTAAGGAAGAAAGAAATAAAGAAATCAAGATAGGCTTCATTTTTATGAAACATGGATCATCTGGCGAGAGTCACAAGAACTGAAGCGGCCCTCTTCTCATAAAGTTGCATTCCATAAGCCAACTGTTCCATGGCAGCGTGGGAGTGATTTAAGGAAGTCAAAGTGAGATTTGGCGAAAATCATTTTGATAAGAATTCTCCGACATTGCTTTCCTTCAATCTTCAGAGAAAACTCTCAACAGATGTTACCGGAGCGTCACTTTATGGGATGGGATCGACCCTTTGGGGCGGCCCTGGTGGATTGGCTCTGGGAGCGGAAAGAAGAGTTGTCGGGCATGCTGATCGTCGTGCCAACGGCTCAGAGTGGTCGGCGCATACGCGAGCAACTGGCGGAGCGGGGGGCGGTTCTCGCGCCGCGAGTAGTGACGACGGGATTTCTAATGCGGCCGGACGACTTCGCGCCGGAATCGGTGGAGACGCTGGCTTGGAGCGAGGTTTTCAGTGGGGTGAAGAATTGGAACGACTACCGCGCGGTTTTTCCAGTGGCTCCCGAGGGACAGAATTGGGAACTCGGTTTGGCCAAAGCAATGGTTCAAGTCCGCGCGGGGCTGCAAGAGAATGGGTTGCTTTTTGGCTCGGCGGCGAAGTGGCTGGAGGAATCGCCGGAAGCGGAACGATGGCAGAACTTGGCAAAGCTGGAACGGCAGGTGGAAGAGCTGCTCAAGAAGTGGGGTTTTCAAAGTAAGAACGCGTGGTTGGCCCGGGGGGAGCTGTCTTTCCCTCCCGAAGTGGAGCAAGTTGTGCTCGCAGGAGTCCTGGACTTACCACGCGTGGGTGAGGCGATCCTGGAGAAGTCAGGACTTCCGGTGCGGATCGTTTTGACGGGGGAAGATCATGAGGAATTTGATGCTTGGGGAAGGCCGGTTTTAGAGTGGAACGAACGCGAGGTCGATTGGCCTGAACAAGGCTCGGTGACGCTTGCGGGAGATTCATCGCAGCAGGCGATGGTGGCGTTGGAAAAGGTCGCGGACGGCGGGATGAATTCGGGAGAAGTCGTGCTCGGCACGGGTGATGAAGAAGTCTCGACCGAGTTCGTGCAGGCCTTTGGTCGCAGTGGCTGGGTGGTGCATGATCCGGGCTCGGGAAAGCCTTCGCCGCTGGCTGGGTGGTTGCATGCGTGGCGACGTTACCTCGGCTCCGATGAAGTGGGGGAAGTGCTTAATCTGCTGGCCTTTCCGCAAAGCGGAGCGATGGCGAAGGGGAAACGTGCGCAGCGGGCAATGGCGCTTTCGCAATTGCGGGATGAGTGGCTCGTGCGCAGCACGGAGGATATCGAGCGGGTGCTGGTCTTGATGAGGGAGCGGCTTGAACAAGAACGCTCTGAAAGGACAAAACGGCGACTGGAATTTCAGCTCGAATCCGCGCAGCTCGCGCTGGGAACGATGACGCACTTTGAAAGTTGGCGAGCTCCCTTTATAGGCGCCAAAGATTTCCATGGAGCGATGCGCCGTTTGCTCGCAGTGGTCGACCCGGAAGATGAAGCCGGCGTGTTTGATTGGTTGGATGAGACCGCGCCGGTGGCGAAGAAGGTGAAGCGCAAAGCCAGCTTCTGGTTGGAGCTGCTCTTGCAATCGCTCAGTCAAATTCCTGATGAAGTTCCCGATGGTCGCGTGCTCGATGTGCAGGGGTGGCTTGAGCTCCTGCATGATCCCGCACCGCATTTGGTGGTTTGCGGAATGAACGAAGGTCGCATTCCCGGAAAAGCGAGCACCGACACCTGGCTGCCGGAAGTGATTCGGAAGGAATTGAAGCTCGCTCATGACGGTGCACGAGCGGCGAGGGATGCTTATATTTTGACCGCGCTGATGCGCACGCGCGAAACCGGAGGGCGTGTGGATTTGATTGCGGGGAAATCGACGATGTCGGGTGATGTCTTGCAACCCTCGCGACTTCTCCTCGCTGCGAAAGGGCAGGAGCTTGCGAGACGAGTGAAGGTGCTTTTTCAAGAGGTTGAACCCGCCGACACCGGATTGGCTTGGACTCTGGAGGACCAATGGAAATGGCGGCCTCGTGTGATCGAGCCGAAGAGTCGGGTTTCCGTGACGAATATCTCGGCTTATCTCACCTGTCCGTTTCGCTATTACCTCGAGCGGGTGGTTGGGATGAGCACGCCCGAGCCGGAGCGCGTCGAGTGGTCGAGTCGCGACTTTGGAAATGTGATGCACGATGTCCTTGAGGCTTGGGGGAGTGATGAAGTTGCGCGGGATTTCGAAGATCCCAATGAGCTGGAGAAGTGGTTTTTTGCTTCGCTTGATGAGGTGGTTGCTTCTCGTTTTGGAGGGAGCGTCCCTTTGGCGGTGCAATTTCAGATCGAATCGATGCGGCAACGCTTTTCATGGATGTCGAAAGAGCAGGCTAAGATTCGCGCGGCTGGCTGGCGGGTGATTGAAGTGGAGAAGGAATTTTCCATTGAGATCGAGGGCACGACTTTGACCGGAAAGATCGACCGGATTGATCAGCATGTAAGCGGCGCGATTCGGGTGCTCGATTACAAAACGGGGATCAAGGCAAAGGACGTCATGAAGGAGCATCTCGGTGGAATTAAATCACTGCCGGTGCATCTTGAAGGAGTCGACGACGTGCTCGCGCCATCGGGTGATCGCTGGACGAACGTGCAAGTACCGCTGTATGCCGCTGCGCTGGAACGGGTCGATGAGGCTGGTTACTTCGCGCTTGGAGAGACCGAAGCGGCGGTGAAGCTTTCGCTTTGGGCAGACTTCGGAGAGGCCGAAAAAGATTCCGCGCTCAAGTGTTCGGCTTGGGTTTTGAAACAGATCAGAGAGCAGGTCTTCTGGCCGCCTGCAGCCAAAGAGAAGTGGGGGACCTTCAGCGACCTAAGCTACGGGCGCCCGCTGGAAGATGCCGTGGAGTGGAACGGAGGAGTGGCATGAATATCCTTGCCAAGAATCTCATGATTCTCGCCTCGGCGGGCTCGGGAAAGACCTACCAACTGGGTAATCGGGTCATTGGAAAAATCGCGCTCGAAGGTGTGGCGCCGGAGCGGATGGTGGCGCTGACTTTTACCCGAAAAGCAGCGGGAGAATTTGCGGACTCGGTGCTGACCAAGCTTGCGGATGGAACGCTCGATCCAAAAAAGGCATCGGAGATTGGTCGTGATCTGGGAGCTGAGATTGAAATCGCTCCAATTCTTGAGCAAGTGGTGGAGGCTCTTCCCCGACTCCAGCTCACCACGATGGATGGCTTTTTTACGAAAGTGGTGCGTGGATTTCAGTATGAATTCGGGATCACCGGAGGAACTTTTGATCTCCTGCAAGGAGAGCGCAAGCGACTTGCGGAAGCGGAGATCATTGATGCCGTTTTGCGCGAGAGTTTTGGCGAAAACGAAGAGTTCTTCCATGCCTTCCGTCGGGCCACCTTGGGTCGACCGGGGCAGGGAGTGCGCAAGACTTTGGAAGAGTTTTTGAAGGATTGGCTCGGGCTATGGAAGTCTCTGGATCGAGACAAGATGGGTGTTCTGGTGTTTGGAAAACTCCCTGAGGTTCACGAGTGGGAATCGCAGAAAACTCCGCTCATCCAATCGCTTCAGCATGAGGGCCAAATGAAGGAGCTTGATGCGATGCTGGGCAACTTTGAGAACCACAGTGTTGGCAAAACATTGAAGGTGAATTCGCTCGGAAAGCAGATGATTGAGTTGCTCGATGAGGAGGGCTCGGTGGAGCTCCTTTTCCGAAAAAAGCCGGTCGAGATTTCGGCAGAGGATTGGGCGAAGTGGCGGGCTCTTTTTCAATTGGCGATTCATTGTGAAGTGTCCGCAGCGGTGGAACGCACGAAGCCGCTGATGGCTTTGGTCGAGATGATCGATACGCAGTTCGAGAAGAAGCTGCGTCGTCGCGGATTACTGGGCTTTGATGATGTCAAAAACCTTCTCGGAGCTGGCATGCGGAGTGAGGAGGAACGACTGCGCCGTGAGTCGATTGATTACCGACTCGATGGTCGCTACGATCACTGGCTGCTCGATGAGTTCCAGGATACAAGTGCGTCCGACTGGAATGGTCTCGCGACTTTGGTCGATGAAGCGGTGACTGATCCCGAAGGCGGTCTTTTCGTGGTGGGGGATCGCAAGCAGGCGATTTACGGTTGGCGGGGAGGCGATGTCACGGTCTTTGATGACCTCATCTCAAATTACGGAGGTAAGCATGAGCACGCGCTTCAGGTCGAGCCGATGTCGAAGTCCTTCCGCTCCTGCCCGGCGGTGCTTTCGCTGGTGAATGCCGTGTGTGGCGATCTTTCCCAGATCGGAAACCTCTTTGGCAAAGAGTTGTCCAAGCGCTGGGAATGGGAAAATCATGACTCGGCCTTTCCAGAGCAAAGTGGAGAGTCGAAGGTGGAGACTGTTTCCAAAGACGATGGCGGAGAGTCAATGATCGCCCAAATGCGAGCGTTGGGAATTGGTGAAAAGCAACTCACATGCGGGGTGCTTGTGCGGACGGGTTCGCAAGTGGAGCAGTATGCCGATCTGCTGCGTAATGAAGGGTTCGATGTCATCGAAGAAGGGCAACGTAAACCGGGAACGGATCACGCGGTTGGGGTGGCCTTGATGCATGTCATGAGGTGGCTCGCTGATCCGGCGGATCAATTTGCGCGGGAAGTGATCGAGATGTCTCCTCTGAATGCTGCTTTTGAAAAACGATTTCCCAATGGTTGGCTGAGTCGATGGGAAGGAGCGCTGATTCAGATTCAGAATTTGGGCTACGCTCCCTTTTTAGAAGAGCTCGTGAGCGATGAATGGGCGGAGCTTTCAGATTATGGAAAGCGGCGTGCAAGTGATCTCGTTTATGCCCTGCGCGAGTTCGATGCCGGAGGTGAATCCTGCCCGCGGGCAGCTCGCGATTGGGTGAGTGGCCTGGAAGTGGCTCAAGCTCCGGGAGCTGCAGCGGTGCAGGTGATGACGATCCATAAGTCGAAGGGTTTGGGCTTTGATGTCGTAATGCTTCCAGGCTTTCCCGATGGACAAATTCCGAGTGCGCAGCATTTCAAAATCGCGCGGGGGGAAGGCTGGCTTTTGCAAGCGCCGAACGCGATGGTGCGCGATCAGGTGCCGGCTTTGAAAGAGGCCTTCGAGAAGTGGTCGGCCGATCAGATTTATGAATCGATGTGTCTGCTCTACGTCGCGCTCACGCGATCGAAACGCGGGCTTTATGTGTATCTCGAAGAGGAGCCGCCATCGCGGAGAGAGAAGGAAAGTTGGCGTTCGCCTGCCAATCTGATCCGCATCAGTGCGGGGGAGGATTATCAAGACGGTGATCCGAATTGGACTGCTGATGTGCCAACGCGGGTAGCCCGTGAGGTAAAAGGACTGCCCCAGCTCGGTGAGGCCATTCCGTTGAGATCAAGAAGCACGCCTTCGGCGGCCAAGGGAGAGATCACGGGTGGAAGCACCGGTCGCCGGATCGGGAACGAGGTGCATGCGCTCTTTGAGAAAATCGGCTGGCTCGAGTCTGGTGAGGTTCCTGATCAGCCCTTGAGTCAGGCCGGAAAAATGGTGGAAGAGGCACTGAAGAATCCAGTGCTGCATGCGGTCTTCGAAGATCAGGGCGCGGAGCTTTTCCGGGAACAACAAGTGGAGTTGATTCTCGATGGCAAATGGATGTCCGGGATTGTTGATCGCATGCATGTGTATCGTGAGGAGGGAGAAGTCACTCGCGTGGAGGTGATTGATTTCAAGACGGACGCGGTCGAGGCCCTGGAGCTTCTGGCGCGTTACGCGGGGCAAATGAAGGCCTACCGTCGGGCTTTGGCGCAGGTGTTTGAGATTGAGGAATCACTGATCGATTGCCAGTTGCTTTCCACTCACCTCGGCGATTTGATCAGGGTATGATAGCGGAGCGATTCGAGGAGTTGATAAACGGATCGGAGCTCGGCGCTTCCTTTGTAGCGTTTCGTGAGGGGGAAGAGGTTGCGTCGTTTCACGCGGGCTGGCGGGATCGTGGTGAAACGATTCCCTGGGATGCCGAGACCCTTGCGCCGGTGTGGTCGGCGACGAAGGGGCCAATGGCAGTGACTTTACTCATGGCGCTGCATCGAGTCGGGATGGATTCGGAGACTCAGGTCTCGCGTGTGTGGCCGGAGCTGCGAGGCGGGGATGTGACGATGGGGGAGATGTTTTCCCATCAAGCGGGCTTGGCGGGGCTTGATGAAAAGGTGTCGATCTGGGATCGGGACGCCGTGATCGCCTCGCTCGAAAAACAGGAGCCGAAATGGCGACCGGGTGAGCATGGTTATCACCCGAGAACGATAGGTTTTCTTGCGGATGAAATTGTCCGCCGAGTGGATGGCCGGAGTTTGGGCGACTTTTTTCAGGAAGAGATCTCAGGGCCGAATGGAATCGATTTTTGGATCGGCTTGCCCGAAAGCGAGCATCACCGCGTGGCCGAGCTGGTTCCGGCGAGAGTCGGGAAAGGTGGAAAGCCGGAAGCGTTTTACGAAGCACTACTCACAAAGGAATCACTAACGAGGCAGGCTTTTGCTTCGCCCTCGGAACTGGCAGGGGTGAGCGAGATGAATCAGCCGCAGGCTTGGGAAGCGGGCTTTCCAGCGATGGGAGGAGTGGGAAGCGCGAGAGGACTGGCGAAGTTTTATGACTGGGTGTTGCGACAGGAGGTTTTGGGCGAATTGATCGAATCGCGCGCCAAAGGTCTCGATCTCATTCAGCGGATTAAAAACGAAATCGCCTTTGGGATTATGCTCGGTCAAGGACCAGAGAAAAAGGGTTTTGGCCATCCGGGAGCAGGGGGGAGTTATGGGTTTGCTGATCCGGAAAGTGGGATCAGTTGCGCATTCGTGATGAATCGTTTTGAGGCGAATTTGTATCCGAGCGAAGAGCGCTTGAACCTTTCGCAGGTCGAGTGACTTGCAAGGACTGGCGAATCGGCGTTCGCCCCTCCTTGGGGTCAATCGAAACAAAGGCCTCTTTCCCCGCTTCGCTCTTGATGCGGGGAGTGGACGGTGGGATGCTCGCCGCATGATCGACATGCTGGTGCGACTTTACGATTTGCCGGAATCGGCGGAGCTTTATCAAAAGGTTGCGGATCAGGGGATTCTGCTGCGTCGGCCCGGGGTCTATGAAAAGCATTTGGTGGCGGATTTTGTGCGAGAGCACTTCTCGCCGAAATGGGTGAGCGAGGTGGAGGTCGCGATGACGCGTCAGCCGGTGAGTTGTTTTATCGCGACGCGGAATAAGGAAATTCTCGGCTTTGCCTGTTACGAGACCACCAACAAGGCCTACTTTGGCCCGACTGGAGTGGCGGAAGCAGCGCGTGGGGCGGGGATTGGGAAGGCCTTGCTTTTGAAATCGCTCGAAGGACTGCGTGAACTCGGCTACGCCTACGGATTCATTGGCGGAGTGGGACCGAAGGAGTTCTACGCGAAAGCGGTGGGAGCGGTGGAAATTCCGGGTAGCGATCCCGGGATTTACGTGGATATTTTGCCCGAACCTCCCGCTGAGTAAAACCTGTGACCGGACAAGACCCGAACTTCGTCAAAGGCGCGTTTGCCAAGATCGCTGATCGCTACGTGCTGACCAATCACGTCCTAAGTGCCGGGACGGATATCCTGTGGCGCAAAAAAGTGGGCCGCATGGTGGAGGCGTGGAAGCCGAAGAGCATTCTCGATGTCGCGACGGGCACGGGGGATTTGGCTTTAGAGATTCAGAGGTGTTGTCCGGAGGCCAAAATGCTGGGGACGGATTTTTGTCCGGAGATGCTCGCGCATGCCACGGCGGCGGGGGTGAAGGAGACGGAAGTGGCGGATGCGATGAACTTGCGCTTTGAGGATGGGGAGTTCGATTTTGTGACGGTGGCCTTTGGGTTGCGCAATATGTCGAACTGGGCGGACGCGGTGAAGGAAATGACGCGGGTGATTTCGCCGGGAGGGCATCTTCTGGTGCTCGATTTTTCTCTGCCGGATGGGGTGTTGGCGAAGCCCTATGAATTTTATCTCAACAAGGTGCTGCCCAAAATGGCGGGGGCTTTAACGGGGCAACGCGAGGCTTACGAGTATCTGGCAGGATCGATCGGGGAGTTTCCGAAGGGAGAGGCGATGCTGGATCTCTTCCGTGAAGCGGGACTGAAGGAGACGGAATGGATTCCGCTGAGCTTTGGAATTGCTTCGATTTATACGGGGAAGGTTTGAGCGATCGGAATGGCTGTCATGTTCGTTCCGAGCATAGACGGGAGTCAGGAATTTCAACTCATTGAGCCTGTTTAGCTCGTTGGCTTACTTCGAGCAGGTTCGAAAGCCGGTGAAGACGTCGCGGCGATCGGGGTGGTAGGCTTGGCGGTAGGTGATTCGCACCAGGGCGGAGGAGGTAGCGCAGGACCCGCCACGTGCCACCTTGTGGTCTCCGAACTGAAGGGAGGACATATAAGGATACATGTCGATTTTAAAGCCGTCGTAGGGAAGAAACTGGCTTGTGGTCCATTCCCAAGCGGTTCCGAGCATTTGAAGGCAGCCGAAGGAAGAGGCTGATTCGGGAAAAGCGGTGACAGGGTTTTGGGCGAAGAATTTCTGATCGAGATCGCCTTTGGCGATTGATCCTGCGGCGGCGGCTTCCCATTCAAATTCGTTGGGAAGGCGACGCCCGGCCCAGTTGGCGAAGGCTTCCGCTTCCCAGAAGCTGATATGAGTCACTGGGGCTTCGGGTCGGAGAGGGTGCCATTGATCAAAGAGCCGTTCCTGCCAGTTCCCGGCGGACTGCTTCCATGAAACAGGGTGACGGGCCTTGGTGTCGCGAAGCCACATTTTTCCGCCGTAGGACCATGCGGAAGAATCGTCATACTGACCGGCTTGAACGAACTGGGCGAATTCGTGATTCGTGACCAGGGTTTTGGAAATTTTGAAGGCATCGAGATGGTGGGCGAAGGCGGGCTTTTCGCAATCGAACCCGAAGTGTTTTCCCGCGAAGTTATCGTCATGAGGAAGACCGATGCGATAGGAACCCTCGGGTATTCGGGCATCGCCGGGAAGGGCCGGTATTTCCAGACTTGATGGGGGAGGGAGGGTCAAGTTGGGAGGGGGAGGGTAGCTGAGAGTTTGTCGTGCCCAAATAAGGGATTCGACATGCATGTGCTGATGGGAGATGGCGTAGCGATAGAGGTAGGCGCACCGAGGGGTAAGAGTTTTGCTCAGAAGTCGCTGGCGAACGGCAAAAATGATGTTTCGATAGTAGGCGAGAGTTTTCTGAAGATCAGGGACGACTCCTTCCCGCCATCTCTCGCGGTGTTTGATTTCGAAGGAATCCCAGATTTCGTCATAACCGGGCATGGCGGGGGTCGTGTCATCAAGAGCGCGAAGGATGAAGAATTCGTAGAAGAAGGCGGCGTGTCCAAGTTCCCAGATGGGTGGATTGATTCCCGGTTCAAAGGGAACGGTAAGCTGTTCTTTGGTGAGTGATTCAACGAGCGCGAGAGTGGTTTGATCGACTTCGTCGAGTGCGGCTAGGAGATCAATTTTCGAGAACATTGGTTTTACCAAAGGGTATCAGATGCAATGGATACGGTCGAGGATTCTCGCTGATTTTAAATGGCTTGTCAGTGGATTGGCACTCCATGCCGATGGGGGCTTGCAGAGTAGGGAGGGGGCGTTAGTTTCACCCCATGTCGATAGTAAATTCCGCCAATCAATGGGTGTGCGATCTTGTGCCGTACGAGCCGGGGAAGCCGATTGAAGAAACGGCCCGCGAACTGGGGCTAAAACCGGAAGAAATTATCAAACTAGCAAGTAACGAAAACCCGCTGGGACCTTCTCCGAAAGCGCAAGAGGCGATGCGAGCTGAAATCGAGCGGGCCCACCTCTATCCTGATGGCGGGGGCTATAAGTTGCGGTCGGCTTTGGCGGAGAAGCATGGAGTGGCGTTTGAAAATGTCGTCATGGGCAATGGTTCCAACGAAATTATCGAGCTGCTCTGCCATTCCTTTCTCCAACCAGGTGCTTCCCTGATTGCGGCCGAGCATGCCTTTGTCGTTTACAAATTGATGGTGACGCTTTTTGGCGCGAATTACATCGAAGTACCTGATCCTGGATTTGTCCATGATCTGGATGCCATGGCGGATGCGATCACTCCGGAAACCCGCTTGGTCTTCATTGCAAATCCTAATAACCCGACTGGAACCTTGGTTGGGCAGGAGGAGATTGATCGATTCGTGGACCATCTTCCGGATCACGTGGTGGCTGTTTTCGATGAAGCCTATCACGAATTCCTACCGGAGCCTCCTGATGCCATCAAGCACATCAAGGCGGGGAAGAATGTGGTCGTGATGCGGACGTTCTCCAAAGCCCAGGGGCTTTCCGCTCTGCGAATTGGCTATGGCCTCGCGCCTGCTCCGATCGCAAAGCTGTTGAATAGTGCCCGCCAGCCTTTTAATGCGAATTCGATCGCTCAGGCTGCTGCGCTGGCATCGATTCAAGACGAGCAACACATCGCCGCGACGGTGGAAAACAATCGCAAGGGACTGGAGTTCTTTCATGCGGCCTTTGAAGAGCGCGGATGGGAGTTTGTGCCCAGCGTTGCCAACTTCGTGCTCGTGAATGTGGGCGATGGTGACCACGTGTTTGCAGAGCTTCTCAAGAAGGGCGTCATCGTGCGGGCGATGCGTGGTTATAAATTGCCAGAATGGGTTCGCATTTCCATCGGGAAACCGGAAGAGAACGAGCGTTGTCTGGCAGAGCTCGACGCCTTGCTCACAAGTTGACAGGGGAGATAGAATTTAGTTTTCTCAAACGAATGGTCGGCTTTCTCGGACAACGGCAGTTCAGCTTTAGGGCGGGGTTCTGGTCTGATGCAACGAGGGAACTTCAGTTTCAGGCGGAAGCTCCCGGAACCCCTATTTGTCCAGAAGCTCTCAAACGTTTTTTCCAGGGGGTAGCTCAAAGAGAACGAGCATTTTTTAAGAAGGTGGTTGGGAGGTTTCTTTTTGGTTGGGACATCAGGGGACACACTCAGGCCCGCTTTCTGCATGATTTTGTAATTCGCCCGATTCCTGAAAAAAGTGGAGCGTCGAGAGCCCCGCTCGTTGAGGACATCACGTCCGCCTTGGAAAAGAGCCAAAGCTCCCGAATTTATCAGTTGGGAAATCCGGCTCATCTCAATGATCAGGCTCCCGTCTCGGTCCAGCGTGATTCTCCAGCAGGGCAGATTCTGGCAAAGAGCGTGTGGACTGATATCTCGCACCGAAAACCTCAAGGTCGACTGCCCACGCTTCGTTTGAAATGGAGCTCTGATTCTGGCTCCGTTCTTGTGATCGATGGGATTCTGAGTTGGGAAATTTCCGGAGTGGGCGGAACGCCTGGTAATCATGAAGAACTTAAATCAGCGAGATGAGCAGTGCTGCTGAAGCCATTGTCGCGATTGCCTCGCCTGCCGGAACTGGTGCGGTTTCCTTGATCCGGCTCTCTGGGCAAGGGGTCCGGCAAATTGCGGAATCAGTGATGGGTTCCGCATCTCTGCCAGAACCGCGAACGGTTGCGCTTCGAAAAATCCATGACGTCGATGGTCTCGTGATCGACGAGGGTCTCTTGGTCACCTTTTCGGGCCCGGCGAGTTATACCGGGGAAGATGTTGTGGAGTTCACCGGTCATGGCGGAGTCGTGGTGACGCGTAAAATCCTAGAGCGGTTTGTGCGAGCGGGCGCAAGGCCAGCCGAGCCGGGTGAGTTCACGCAGCGGGCTTTTTTGAACGGTCGCATGGACCTGACTCAGGCTGAGGCGGTGATGGACCTCATCTCCGCGCAGACCTCGCTGGCCCTTCGCTCAGCAACAGAGCAACTGGAGGGTCGTCTCGGCAAGACCTGTGAAGCCCTTCGGGGAGGCCTTCTTGGGGCGACCGCGCACCTCGAGGCCTACATTGATTTTCCGGAGGAGGACATCGATCCGGCCGTTGGCGATTCCCTGCGTCTCCAACTTGAGGATCAGATGTCGGTGATCACGGGCCTTCTGGCGACCGCCGATCAGGGTCGAATTTTGCGAGAGGGGGTTCGGACTGTTATTTATGGAAAGCCCAACGTGGGAAAGTCTTCTTTGTTGAATCGGCTTTTAGGGTATCAGCGAGCGATCGTCAGTTCTATCGAAGGCACCACTCGCGACACGATTGAGGAGGTGGTGAATATCAGGGGAATTCCTCTTCGACTGATCGATACCGCAGGGGTGCGCGATTCTTCCGATGAGATCGAGCAGACTGGAATTGCAATGACCCATTCTCAGGTGGCCAAGGCGGACTTGGTCTTGGAGCTCATTGATCTTTCCCGGCCACCCGCAGAAGAGAAACTCACCGTGCCCGAGGGCGTGAAGCATCTCCGGATTTTCAACAAATCGGACCAGGAGGATTCCAGGTGGAGCCAAGAGTCCGGTCTCAGGATTTCTTGTGAAACGGGGGATGGGTTTGAGAATTTGGAAGCGGAGCTTGCGAAGATTCTCTCGCTTGATGAAGCGCAATGGGGCGTTCATTCTGTCGCCGTGAACGCACGGCATCAGGCCTGCCTGACACGTGCAGAATCCGCACTGGACTCCGCGATATCCTCTATGGACGCGGGGGAGGAACCAGAACTGACCGCGCTGAGTCTTCGAGAAGCTCTGACCGCGATCGGGGAGATCGCAGGCGTTGTTGATACCGAGGAAATTTTGGGTGAGATTTTTGGCAATTTCTGTATTGGGAAATGAAAAAGGGCTCCCGGAAGTTCAGATACGAGTGGGTGCTTTTTGCGAGCTCGCTCCTTTTCTTTCTCGTGAGTCGTTTTGTCATGCCGCGTTATGAGGAAATACTCAAGGTGATGAATGAGAGCGAAGGGACGCCGTGGAGCACCAGTTTTCTGATTCTCTCGGTGATTCTCTTTGTTCTCTTTCTGGCGCGTGTCATCTGGGTCCTTCGCAGAAAACCGAAGGGATGAAAACGATCGTCATTCTGACTGGAGCAGGGATTTCCGCAGAGTCAGGGGTTCAGACTTTTCGAGGCGGTGGCGGCTTGTGGGAAGGCGAGCGGGTTGAAGATGTGGCCACCCCTGAAGGGTTTGCACGCGATCCTCTGCGGCTACAGCGATTTTACAACGAGCGCCGTCGCGAGCTCCTTTCTGGCGTAGAAGCGAACGAAGGTCATCGCGCCTTGGCCCGGCTGCAGCGAGAGTTTGAGGGAGAGGTCGTCCTGATTACCCAGAATATTGATCACCTGCATGAAAAGGGAGGCTCTCCCGAGGTCCTCCACATGCATGGGGAGCTTTTAAAGGCACGTTGTGTCTCTTGTAACGAGGATTTCGAAATTCGGGGTGATTTGGGTTCTGAGACATCCTGCCCGCTTTGTGAATCCCGGGGGACGAGTCGGCCGGATGTTGTCTGGTTTGGAGAAATGCCTCATCACATGCCGCGGATTGAAAAGGCCTTGGCACGGGCAGATCTTTTTATTGCGGTCGGAACCTCGGCGCGGGTCTATCCGGCGGCTGGTTTTTCCGAGCTGGCTCTCGATGCAGGAGCTGAAACCATTGAGGTGAATTTGGAGCGAACTGCCGGCTCGGACCGTTTTTCCCGGGTCGAAGACGGGCCGGCAGGAAAGGTCTTGCCGAAGCTCGTCGATGAACTCCTCGGGAAGGAGCCTTGAACCTTTCCAGAAATCAGTAACCTTATGACCTATGAAGATCACTGCGTGTCTGATTTTATACTCGCTCACCATTGGGTTTTCCGTGGCTCAGGAGGAGGCAAAAGAAAATAGGGACGCTGAGTTGCCGGGTTTGCAAGAGCTTGGCAGAGGGCTGGCTTCAGATAATTTCGAGGAGCGGGTGACCGCTGGCGAGGCTATTTGGCAAAGAGGCGAGGGGGCTCTCGATTTCCTGCTGAAGCTGGAGGGGAGTGACGACCCGGAGATTGCGGCGCGCGCGACCAGGCTTCGTCACAAGATCCGCTGTGGTATCCTGCCAGACACTCCGCCGGAAATCGTGACTATTCTGGAGGGCTATCTTACTGCCGACGCTACGGCGAAAAGGCGTATCGCAAACGAACTTCGTGAAGGACAACACTTCGAGTATATTCTTCGGCTCCACAATCTTGAGCAAAACGAGGAGATCAAGGCGGTCCTTCACAAAATGGTCAATGACGTCATTCCAAGCCTTATTAAGAAATATATTGCTCAGGACAACATGCCGGAAGTGCGGAAGCTTCTCCGCCTTGCAAATGATTTTTCAGGGAAGATCCGCTACGCCAGTTTTCTGCAACTTTTTGGTGAGCTGGACGAGGAGATCACGAGGCTTCAAGAAATGGATGACGAAGATTCAAAGTCTCGTTATCTTGCCGCTCTCCGGGTGAAGGGAGATCTCCCCCTTCTAAAAAAAGAAGCGATCCGGCTCGAGGAGACTCAACTTGCAGCTTTGGCATCTCTTCTCATGGGCGATGCAGTGCCCTATCTTAAAAGCCGTAAAGCAAGCAAAGAGAACTCACTGGTTCATGAGGTGTTGTTATCCCTGTTAATTGCCCGCGCCGAAGGGAATAGCGAAGGGGTGGATAAGATGTCACAAGCTTTACGAAGAGCAGCTGGAAAAGAGACCGACCCATCCGAGCAGTACTACGCTCGCGTCTCCCTCTATGCGGCTGGTCTAATGGATGACGCGGCCAAACTCGCCGACGCGTCTCCGACCCTCCAGGCATACGAGCACTACCTTATCACCGATCAGGAAGAGAAGGCGCCTGCTCTTTTCGGAATCGGGAAAGAGGGAGTGACCACGGACTGGCTGAACAAAAATCTGACGAAAATGATCTCAGAGTGGGGCGACAAGAGGTCGGATGAGGAGACCACCGAGTTGATTCGAAACGTGTGTGTGTTCTATGAAAACCGGGGCGATTACAAAACGGTGAGCCGGATCCTCAAAGCTGTCTTCGATGCCTCACGACGCACGGAGGATCGATCAAATTTTGATTTGTGTGAGTATTTTTTGGAGGAACTGCCCCGGGGCTCGCTGGAGGCGATCGCTCGCGAGATTGATGAGTTCGAAGTGCCCTTTGGAGAGCTGATTCAATCCTACAGCGAGGGGGAAGATAATCCGTCATTGCTTTGGGTTTTCAATGAAATTAAAAAGGCCGACCCCGATGTGACGACACTTCAGCTGCTGCAACTGGTGACCACTTACAACGGTTCAGGCGCATCCTCCCGAGAGGAGTTTGAGAGGTGGAATAAGATTCTCCTCGAAAGAGTGAAAAAGAGTCCCGAGGAAGAGAAAGTCCGGCTGGCCGGATACCTCGACAGCTTATGGGTGACCTTTGGCCCCGCATCAGGAAGATGGGATCTTCTGAATATTCCCGAATACCTAGAGAGTCGGGAAAGTAATGCCGCCCGTATGGCGACCAGTCTCGGCCTCTATGAGGATGCAGCAGCACTTTTTCAGGAAGTCCCTCCCAGATCGCATCTCCAAACAGACTCTGGTTTTCTCATTCGCAAATCTCTTTCTCTGGGGAAAAATGGCAGAACGGAAGAAGCGAGTGAAATCATGAAAATGGCCCAGCTCTACGGTGGGGGGACTCGCCAATTCCACTACGCTGAATCCTATTATCAGCTTGAATACGGGAATCATGAAGCTTCCTATGATGCGTTGCAGAAAACAATCCTGCGCTTGGGTGAAGACTCATCGACCCTCGCCTTTTATTTGAACCGCCTCCTGACTGAGGCGATCTTCCTTGAGCGATGGAAGAATGCGGCGGCCCTTGCAGAGCTGACTCGTTATCTCATCATTTCCCGGGGGGCGAGTTATACAGTTCTCAATACGTTCAAGGCAGACTTCACGAAAGGAATGGCCCTTCTGGTCGAGGGAAAAAAGGCCGAAGCGATTGTGTTTCTGGAACAAGCTCATTCCCATCTTCCTGCCAATGGAAGTTTGGCTGACGATTTTTTTCCTGCTTTGCGTAAGCATGGTTTGAACGCCCTTCATGATCGCCTTTGCCAGAAGACTCTCGGTCTTTTACGTGAGAAGGTGCGATATTTTCCGACCGATCATTCGGCTAGAAACACCTTCGCCTGGGTTGCTTCTCGTGCGAATCGAAATCTAGCAGAAGCAGAAACCATGATCACGCGAGGCTTAAAAGGGGATCCACTTTCTCCAGCTCTCATGGATACCTACGCGGAAGTTAAATTCGCTCAAGGAAATCGGGAAGAAGCCGTCAAGTGGAGCAAGCAGGCGGTTGATTATCGAATCTCCGATTCACAGATCCGTGATCAGCTTCGGAGGTTTCGGTCGGGTGAATTCCCGGCCCCATAAAGGCCTGCTCCTAGCCAAAGAAAAACCCGCTCTGTAAAAGAGCGGGCTTTCAGAAGTATCCACCTCGCCGTCCCTGGCGCATGAGCCGCGTTCCCGAAGCCCAATAGGTTGGGGACTTCCATCTGCCCGCTGTCTTCCTGAGAAGGCGTGACATTGGGCTTCCGGGGCTGCCCCCATTTGTTTTATTATCGGGTCGGCCAATCAACCAGTTCTGGCGAACGAGGCAGACGAGTCACGGTATCCCCGCAATGCCTTGGACGCAACCCAATTGCGAAATAATCCCATTCGAGCGAGGTCGGGGAAGTCTACTCTACGGTCTGAACTCGATACCTTACAAAGAGTTTCGGTCCGGTGGGAGCAGTGGCCGAAGTGAACGTGAGACGAGCGAAGTGTCTGGATTCGGGAGTGACGTTTGTCAGGGTCATGATCGGGTCGGTAATATCCCAGTCATTGAGGTCGTGTGTCAGTTGCAGAGAGCCCTCGATGTCGTCTGCGATTTGAGTGACGAGAACTTCGAATTGAATACGTCCGTCAGGTAAGATCACGGTGGTTCCCGGGTCTCCATTTGTGGCGTAATTGAGGAGTTCGGCTTCAGTGTTTCCGGCGAAGGTGGTGGTATCAGTTGTTCCTGGAGTAGCTGCCGCCGGGCGCCATTGGAATGCGTTTCCATGAGGGGGAAGAGAGCGAGGATGAACCAAAACCAGGCTGCTTCCAAAGCCGTCGGCTGCGGTAGGCCAAGAATCGAGATCATCATAGATGAAATCGATCACGGGTTCTCCGGCGCCGAAAGAGAGTTTTAACTGCTCACCTCCATTGTTCAAAGCGCCAGACCACTCACCAGCGATTGGAAGGCCGGCTCCGTAACGGAACTCGAAGGCGGCTTGATCCTCGACGATGAGAACATATCCATCCGGAGGGAGTGAAGTGATGGCGCTTCCGGCGAAGTCGAAGTCCACACCCTTTGTGAAGCGCAGGTCGCTGAGATCGATGGCGCTGTCACTGACGTTTCTAAGCTCAATGAATTCGAAATCATCCTTGTCCAAAAAGCCGGCCGCAATTTCTGCGGGAGAGGGATCAGCAGGGTGATACATGATTTCGCTGATTACGAGGGCGTTTTGAAACAGGGAAAGATCGGGACGAGTTGCGGTGAATTCGACGGGCTCAGACCAGAGACTCCATCGCCCGGTGTCATCCTGATGCCGCACGCGGGTGCGGTAGGTCTTTCCGGCTTTGGTGGCGACCGCGGGAGGAGTGATTTCTGAGGAAAATGTGGTGAGAACACCCGAAGTCCAAGTGGATTCCCACTCGAACTCACGATCGGTAGCTGGACTGGCCGCGGGGGTGACTTCGGCGATTCTCCATTCTAGGGCGCCGAAGGTTGCCCTTCCCTGGGGGTCGGAAAATGCGGTGGTATCGAAGATCAGGGAGTCTATCGGGAAACCGGCAGACCCGGAGTAGGAAATGACCGGTTGATCTGGAATATCCGCATCGGTGGCAATGGCATCAAGGAAGGCTCCACGTCCTCCCTCAAGATTCGAGCCATACATGGTATCGCTGGAGAAGGCCATTGATTTCATGGAAGGAAGGAGATCTTCGATGTCAGTCATGCGTTCAACGCCTGCCGCTGCGGGGCCGCCAACCCAGCGATCCTGATCAGCTTGAGAGAAGGTGCTGATATTCGCCGCGAAATCATCAATCATCGTGTTCACCGTTTCCTCCTGCCAGAGCAGCTGACGGAACTCGCGGATGAAGTTTCGGTAATCGCGCGTGAGCTTGGCGTTCTCCGGACCGACCGGCGGACGGGTGTTGCCCCCAAAAATGGAAGACCACGGAAAGCCGGTGCCGATGCTGTTTCCGACGCTGTTCAAGCTGTCGTGGTAGCCCTTCGACCACGATGCATCGTGATCATGTGGAATGAGACGAAGTCTTCCGAAGGAGCCCCCGCCCGGAGTAAAATACCAGGCCCGGTTCTTGAAATGCGATGAGGGAGTTCCGTAGTCGTAATGGCGTACCGCTTCTACCACGGCGTGGTAACGGTACCATTGATCCCAGTCCACGTGATCAACGAGCCATGCTTCGCTTTGAGAGGAATCCATGTTGTTGCGAACATTGAGAAAATCGGTGCCGTCAGTCACCTGGGTTGCCGATTGATTGCGCTTAAGGTCGTTGGGATTGGTGACGCCGTCTTTGAGCTTATACATGTTGCCATCCGGGAGATTACGTTCGTCGAGGAGGCGACCATCGATGTCTTGCACCACGGTGGAGTAGCCCCAGAAGTCGCCATTGTATTGATCGGGAGCTTCGGCGTCATCATCGATCATACGCCAGTGCGCGGAAAGGAAGTAAGGAGCTGCCACTCCGACCATGCGCCAGAGTTTCGAGTTCATCGCTTCGTGAATTCCGTAGCTGTTCGTTCCTCCGAAGCGGGACATTTTGCTCGTGTTCATGCGACGCCATTTAATGGGAAGTTTGTTTCCTTTTTCATCGCGCGCTTGAAAGTAGCTGCCTCGATTGAAGCGGAATCGCAGCGAGCGTTTCCCATTTCCGGCGTAGCGGTCGTTCCGCTGACGGAGTCGCCAGCCGATGTGGTCGTAAACGACGCCATCAAAGACGAGAGCGCATTCCCAGTTGTAGACTTTCCGTGCCGCCACATTTCCTTTGGGAAGTTGAGCGCTGTTATTTCCGAGGGAGGCGTAGGCGAAGGCCTGTTCTCGGTCACTGTTCCGGGTGATCATGTGATAGACCGGAAGTGTGGTGAGAGTTGCGGCTGGATAGGTGGTTTCTCCCGCAACGTAGTCCGGGACGCCATCGTAAACAAAGTAGGCAAAGTTCAGGGAATCGTCGTCGGCAAAAGGGGCGTGGATAGTGGCTCCCGGCGTATCGGATGCTTCAATGCGATAGCGCACCAGGGTCCGATGTGCTTGCGGAGGAAGAGTCGCCGTGTAAATGGAATCGCCAGCGACGAGGTCGCCATTGGTGCCGTTGTCGACCATTGCGATCGAAGTCCAGTTGGCCGGATCCTCAAAGTCGGGATTCGGCTTTTGAGGAGCGAGCGGAGAATTCTGAACTGTCGAAATGCTGTTGGGCAGATAAGCGGGGATAAAGGAGCCGGGAGCGACGACTTGATAAAGGACATTTACAAAAGAAACGCCATCGTCATCGGTCACCTTGGCCGTGATGGTTGTGGTCTCGGAGGAGAGAGGAGTTTTGGGCGAGTGATCGACCTGTCGGATGAGAGGCGCGGAGTTGGTGGAGAAGTTGCCGTTTTGTTTTCCGGGAGTGGGAAGATTTCCTTTCCAGGCTCCACCGAGATCGTTGTTGAGGGTAGCCAGTGAAAGCTGCATGGAGTCGCCTTGGCCGTTCGGCGAAATGGGCCAGGGGAACTCGGATTGGTAGTCCACTTCATCGACGAGAAGACCTGAGGCATCAACCAGACGAATGGTTTCGCCATCATTTTGTAATCCGCCTGCGAATTCAAACACTTGCGTGCCGGAAGGGAGATCGGAAAAGGCGGCATCGAAGGCGGTGGCGTTCTCCGTGACGATGACATAATTCATACCATCGAGCATGGTGCCCGGAGGAAAGGTGAAACTGACCCCATCGGTGAAGCTGAAGCTGCTGATGTCCATCGAAGTGGAATTTGTGTTCAGGAGCTCAATGAACTCGATCGGCTCAGTCTCGTCGGCTGGATCATAGTGAATTTCATTGATCACGAGACCGACCTCGAGAGGATCGGTCTGTGGTGCTTCTCCCACCGCAAAGCCGGCAAGCCCGCTTTGATAGATGTTCAGGATTGCTGCTTCGCTAAGGGGCTCATCCCAGACCGCGAGGTCGTCCATAAGTCCCCGAAAATTTCGTCCGTTGCAACAGGCATCGTCGCCAATCCGCCACTCACCATTGCTGATGAAGTCGAGATTGGCCGGCTGATTGGAACCCGTTTGAGTGGGTCCTGATTGCGCTCCATTGATGAAGATTTTTTGAGTGCCCGCAGCATTGTCCCAGACCCAGACGATGTGGAACCAATCTTCCGAGCCAGCCGGACTGCCCGCGGGATGGCTGGTGCTGCCAAGTAGAGTGCCACTTGGAGTGTCTACGGCAGCCGCGCTCACTCGGGCGTCGAGATGGGTGCTCTCTTGAGCGAGACCGTAGTTCTGACCAGAACTTATCCCGCCGACGTTGTCAGTGACGGTCCGGGTCATCAGAATGCCATCATATCCACTCGTGCTTTGGGGATCGATCCAGAGCGAAATGGTCATGCCCTTGGGAGTCCCGTTAAGGGAGGGGAATCCGTTGATGCTAAAATAATTTACGTGGTTTCCGTTGCCGGGAAACTCGACTGCTCCACCGAGTAAGCCTCCGCTGGGACGCCAATCCGGGGTAGCATCGATTCCAGGAACCCAGCTCCCATTATTTTCATTGACCCGATCAGAGAGCGTGGTGCCCGAAGATTCGTCAAACTTCCAATGCCCTACTAAACCTGCGAGGCTTGGGGAGATGCCGAGCAGAAAAAAAACTACGGGGTTGATCCTCTTATTTGTCATTTTTCTCTAAAACATCTTGTGATCAGTTCTGTATGACAAGTGAAGAGGAAAATCACGAACGACCTTCAATCTGCGCGATTGCCCATTTGGCGTGTTCTTTGATCAAGTCCGAGGTCTCGCAAATCTCCCACAAGGCGGGAAGGTCGGCTTCTGTTCCGACGTTTCCCAAAGCGACACACACGTTTCGAATAAAGCGCTCATGCTTGATGCGCTTAA
The DNA here is from genome assembly GCA_049889835.1 of Akkermansiaceae bacterium. Taxonomy (GTDB): domain Bacteria; phylum Verrucomicrobiota; class Verrucomicrobiia; order Verrucomicrobiales; family Akkermansiaceae; genus SW10. The sequence goes on along the minus strand of JBMHCQ010000005.1, from coordinate 22,257 downwards.
TCGGGCTTTTGGCAAAAACTGCGCGGAAGTCCTCCACGCTCATCGTCAGAAAATCCCGGAGCGCGTGCTCGAAGATCTCATCGCGCGCATGAAGCCGGGTTTCCCGGGAGACTTGCGCGAAGCGATTCCAGGGGCAGGCATCGAGGCAGTCGTCGCATCCGTAAATCCGGTCACCCATCGCTTTGCGGAGCTCCATTGGAATGACGCCTTTGTGCTCGATCGTAAGATAGGAAATACAGCGAGTGGCCTCCATTTTTTGAGGGCTGGTGATCGCTTGAGTCGGACAGGCTTGGATACAGGCGGTGCATTTTCCGCAATGATCTGACGAAGGCTCATCGGGCTCCAATTTTAGGGTCGTGAGTAGTTCACAAAGAAAGAACCACGTTCCCAGCTTGCGATGAATCTGTACTGTTGATTTTCCGTTCCATCCCAGTCCGGCTGCCGAGGCGAAATCGCGCTCCAGCACCGGGCCGGTATCGACGTAGTAGCGTTGCTGGCCGCCCATGTCCTGCAGCGCGGAGTCGAGGTCCTTGAGCTTTTCCTCAATGATGTCGTGGTAGTCGTCATTCCAGGAATATTTGGCGATGCGGTAGTCGACATGAGGATGTTCTTTGGCTGGGAGGTAATTGAAAGCGAGTGAAATCACGGACTGGCAACCAGCCAGGACCTCCCTTGGGTCGCACCGCCGTTCCACATTTCGTTCCAGCCAGCCCATGTCACCCGCCTGCCCGTCCTCGAGCCATTCCAGATAGCGATCTGCGTGGCGCGCGCGCGAGGCTCTGGCGATTCGGCAGTCATCGAAGCCCAACTGCCGCGCAATGAATTGCACGTTCCGCTTGATGACCGTTTCGTTCATCAGTCCTGTTGCGAAAAGTGATAACTCGCGGACTCGGTAATCCCCATACAGATTTCCTCAAAGCAGAGTTGGTCGGTATTGATTTTGAGATGGGAGACTTGTCGATAGAGAGGATTCCGTTTCTCGAGGAGGCATCGAATCGTGCCCTCGGGATCATTGTTATTCAAAAGGGGGCGGTTGGTATTCCGGGCGGTGCGGTCCAGAATTTCCTCAGGACTGGCACAGAGCCAAATGACGTAGCCAAGCTCCCTAAGAAATTTTCGGTTCTCCTCCGAGCCAATGATGCCGCCACCTGTTGAAATGATGTGCCCCCGGCAGCTGAGAAGGTCTTTGAGAACTGCTGTTTCAATTTCCCGGAATGCCGCTTCTCCATCTTCCTCAAATATTTGAGGGATGGGGCGTCCGCATCGTTTGACGATTAACTGATCAGTGTCGATGAGCTTGTAGTTGAGACGTTTCGACAACTGCCATCCGATGGTGGACTTTCCCGTCCCCATGAATCCGACCAGCACAATGTTGTTCGACACGCCTTGAGCTTAGCGGTCTTGTCTCACAAGTCCATCTCTCAAAAAGCGGGTTCAAAAAACTCGATCACCTTTGGCAGTTCCCAATCCTTCGCACTCTGGTATGGTCCCGTTTGTGGAAACAAGAACTGTCGTAGCTGATTTCGAAGATTGGCGTGAAGCCGTTGCTGAAGCGGTAGAGCTTCTGGACCAGGGGGAGGTCGTCGCACTGCCCACCGAGACTGTCTATGGCCTTGCGGCTTCCGCTTTAAATGCGGATGCGGTGGCGAGGGTCTTTGAGGTGAAAGAACGGCCGTCCTTTGATCCCCTCATCGTGCATATCGGCCGGAAGGGTGATCTCAAGGAAGTCGCAGAAGTGCCGGAGGAGATCACAGAACTGGTCAATGAGCTGATCGAGGCTCATTGGCCCGGGCCGCTTACGCTGGTGCTTCCCAAAAAGCCCGAGATTTCCGATCTGGTGACTTCAGGGCTCGATACCGTTGCAGTTCGGCTCAGTGCCCACGAGGTCATGCGCGAGGTCGCAAAAAACCACGGCCCTATCGCAGCTCCCAGCGCCAATCGTTTCGGTCGCATTAGCCCGACTTCCGCGCAGGCTGTTCTTGAGGAACTCGGCGGTCGTATTCCGATGATCATCGATGGAGGCGCGTGTCGCGATGGACTTGAGAGCACGATCGTCGCTCCCATGATCGGAGAAAAGGGGCCTGTTCTGCGACTGCTTCGCCCCGGGCCGATCAGCAAGGAAGATTTACGGAAGATTGCCAAAGTAGAGGTGGTTAAAAATAAGCCGGGCAAACAAGTGGAAGCGCCCGGTCAACTTGCCAGCCACTATGCTCCGTCCACGCCGCTGATGATTGCGGATAAGCCAGGGGATTTTGTTCCCGAAGCAGCAAAAAAATACGGACTTCTCAGCTATCGGGGTGAAGGTGGAACATCCTTGGTGAACCTGACGGATTGGGCTGCCATTGAGACTCTCTCACCAGGAAAAGGAAAACTCGCGGAGGCAGCGGTTCGACTCTTCTACTGTCTTCGGAGGCTGGATGCGGCCGGGGTTGATCTCATTGTCGTGGAGCCGGTGGCGCGTACCGGAGTCGGCTTTGCAATCATGGATCGCCTCAAGCGGGCATCTGTGAGAGAATGAGCCTAGGATCTCCCGAGTTTATCGTTTCCCCCGCCGTGAAGCTCCTTGCCATTTTAATTTTTCTCCTGCCGGGGGCTCTGTCCGCGCAGCTGAGGATTAAGCTGGCAGATGGATTTGATTTCCCGGTCGGGAAACCCGATGCTAAAAACTATTACAAATCACGAGGCCTCCGGCTCACCTCTCCCGTTCACTTTGGTGAAGACTGGAATGGACGGGGAGGAGGGGATTCTGATCTCAATGATCCAATCTATGCCATTGCCGATGGGGTGGTGACTTTTGCCGCAGATGTGCGGGTTGGTTGGGGCAGGGTTGTGCTCATCCGGCATGCCTATCGGGATCCCGGAACCGGGCAGGTGAAGTTCTGTGATTCGCAATACGGACATCTCCGTAAACTGCTTGTGAAAAACGGTGATATCGTCAAACGGGGGCAGAAGATCGGAACGATGGGAAATAATCGGGGGATGTATGCCGCGCATTTGCATTTTGAGATTCGCCATAATCTCGGGATTGGCATGTGGCGAGAGAGCGTGCCGCGAAACTTGGCCAACTGGGCTGATCCGACAAATTTCATTCGCAAATACCGTCGCCTCAAAAGAGAGTGGAGACCCGTGTCCGTTCCGACGGGAACATACCGCGAATACCGCGGTCACGGTGGACTCTAGTTTACCCTCCATGAGGTAGAAAGCCAAACGGGCCCTCACCTTGGTGCTGAGCATTTTGGCTCCTTGTTAAGATCAATGATAGGAAAGATGAGCAGATCGGCGCTACGCGTGATGGGTCGATCACGGCCGCTGAAGAAGGAGCTTTTTCAAGAGATTTACTCCGGTAACGGCGGACGGGAGGAGTTGGGGGTTGTCGAAAGATTGCCGATTTCTGACGAGTCTCACCCGATTTGGGAACGGAAAGTGAAGGTCCAGCGGATTGGCGGCTGGGGGGTATGATTACTTCTGCCGTGCGCGGTGGAGCTTAAAAATCTCCAGCGTGCGATTGCGCTCCTCTGAGTGATCGAGAATGGGGAGAACGTAGTCCGGTGCGATGGGGGCTGAACCTTCCGGCGGAGCCAGCAGGGCTTTTGCAGGCACTTGCGCGAGCTCAGGAACCCACTTTCGGATGTAGTCGCCTTTGGGGTCGTAGCGTTTGGTCTGGGACCAGGGGTTTTGAATTCGAAAATAGGGAGCCGCATCGGCTCCCGTTCCGGCGGACCACTGCCAGCCGCCGTTATTTGATGCAATCTCGCCATCGAGGAGGTGCTGGAGGAAAAACTGCTCGCCGAGCCGCCAATCAAGGTGGAGATCCTTGGTGAGGAACATCGCCACGATCATGCGGACCCGGTTGTGCATGAACCCGGTCGCGAGAAGCTCGCGAATGCCGGCGTCGATGATCGGAAAACCAGTTCGCCCGGTCTTCCAGGCTTCGAATTTTTCATCGTGTTCATCCCAGGGGAGCCCCCGCCAATCTGTATTAAATTCCAGTTCGAGAACTTCGGGAAAATGGTGGAGGATTTGAAAATAAAACTCCCGCCAACACAACTCCTTCAGATATTGCGTTGATCCGGCGGCCAGTGCCCGCTGGTAAAGTTCACGCACCGAAATCGTGCCAAAGCGGAGGTCTTGGGAAAGGCGGCTTGTTCCAGGGACAGAAGGGATGTCGCGAAGGTCATCGTAACTACTGAGTCGCTTCGCCACTGCCACCTTCATCCGTTCGCGGGCGGCGCGCTCTCCACCGGGAAGGATTTTTTGACCATCGAGCTCGAGAGCCCAGCTCTTCAGAGAGGGGAGGGGAAGCGAATCAATTCCCGAGGGAGAGTGAAGCGATTTTGGCTTTCCTCCGGGTTTGGTTTTTTCCTTTGGAAGCCAGCGTTTGGAAAATGGCGTGTAGACCCGATAAGGAGTGCCGTCGCCCTTCAAAACATCATTCATGCCGTGCATCACCGCATCCTGAAAGCCGTGGCAACCTATCCCGAGTTCCTCGCAAAGACTCGCGACTTTTTTGTCAACTGCGGTGCCGAAGAGATCGACATCGTGGTTGAAATACACGGCGTCGACCTCGGCTTCTCCGATCAATTTCTTGAGCTCCGCGACTGCCTCTCCTTGCCGGACAATGAAAGTCCCTCCGAGATGCTCGATGTTTTTGGCAAGCGAATCGAGGCATTCGCAAAGAAACTGCTGCCTCTTGGGCCCGGTCCAGAGATGCTCCTTTTTCCAACTACTGCAGATGTAAAGGGGGACGACCTCCTCTGCAGCTTCACAGGCTGCGTTGAGAGCGGTGTTGTCGGTGAGACGGAGGTCGCGGCGGAACCAGTGAATGACACGCTGATACTTGGCGGCCATCGTTTAGAAACTTTTCAGGAGCTTCTCTCCTTTGGCAATGGTTGTCCGCGCTAATTTCCCCTTAATCCGGCGGGAGCCATTCAGCAGTTCCACCAAAGCAGCGAGCGCTTTTTCCGCAGCTGCCAGGGATTCCTCTCCGCTCCCGTAGACTTTGTCAGAGAAATATTTGGTGAAAGTAGTGCCCCCGCGACTCATGCAGAGACGCCATCCTTCAAATGCTGCTGTCTCATAGGTAAACCTGGTCAGGTTTTTGCGGGATTTCATGACCGTTGACATAATGATGACCAAATAAAGCCACTTTTGGGATTTTTCATGGTGTTTTCTTCAGAAAATCGTGATTTGCCCTCAAACTCCGCGAAAAAAGCATTGCACCCGCCCTGCAAAGCTGGTTCTTTCCCGCCCCGCGAGAAATTCCAACCGCCGTAGGTCCTCTGAGGAAAAATTATGTTTTTCCGCTCTCGCCAGAGGGAAACCCGGCACAACGACCTCTACAAATGTCAGAAGAAAACGCTGAAAATCAGCAAGAAGAAACAGTCGACGCTGTGAAGCTTAACCGCTTCGAGCTTCCGAACCGCCTTACCAAGGACGAAGATACCGCTACCGAAACCTACGCTCGCTTCACTGCTGAGCCATTTGAACAGGGATTTGGCCACACCATCGGGAACTCTCTCCGTCGTGTCCTCCTTTCTTCTCTTGAAGGAGCCGCCATCACTTCCGTTCGTATCGCGGGTGTTCAGCACGAGTTCGCCACTCTCCCAGGTGTCGTCGAGGATGTCACGGATATCGTGCTCAACCTCAAGAAGGTTAAATTTAAGGCTCACGCCAAGGAGCCACGCGTCCTCACTCTCAAGGTCGAAAAAGAAGGCGTTGTCACCGCTGGTGACATTCAGGACGACAACATTTATGAAGTCGTCAACAAGGACCAGATTATCTGCACCCTCGATAAGAAGATCAAATTCGACGCCGAGTTCGAAGTCCAGACCGGACGTGGATTCAACGTCGGCGACGAGAACAAGCGTGATGGTGCCCCGATCGGTGTCATTGCTATTGATTCCATTTTTTCCCCGGTTTCTCGCGTGAAGTATCACGTTGAAGCGACTCGTGTGGGTCAGATGACTGATTTCGACAAGCTCGTCCTCGATGTCTGGACTGATGGTCGCCTTGAGCCACATGATGCTCTTCTTCAGGCCTCCGCCATTCTTCGTCACCACCTCGATGTCTTCGTAAACTACGATGATAACGCCGTTGAGTTCGAAGAGGCCCCAGCCGAGCAGTCCGAGGAAAACGCCGCTCTCAAGAAGCTCCTCAATATGTCGGTCAACGAGATCGAACTCTCCGTCCGTGCGGCTAACTGCCTCAACAACGCCAACATTACCTCCGTCGGACAGCTTGCGCTGAAGTCCGAGGCTGAAATGCTTAAGTATCGTAACTTTGGTAAGAAGTCGCTCAACGAGATCAAGGACAAGCTTCACGAGCTCGGCCTCGGGCTTGGAATGAACCTAGATCCCTCCCTCCTTACCGGAGTGAATCTGGGAGCCCCAATGGCTCCACGTCTCGGTGTCGAAGAGGAGGCTCCTGTGGGACTGGCCGATCTCATCGCCCAGAATCTCGATCAGTAAATATACCCTACCGTTTAGAAAGAATTTTATCCGATGAGACATCGCAAAAAAACCGTCAGACTGCAGCGCCGCGACGGACACCGGAACGCTCTCCTGGCTAACCAGGCTTGCGCTCTGATCGAGCACGGCCGAATCCGTACCACCCTTGCCAAGGCAAAGGCCATCCGCCCTATCGTGGAGAAGATGATCACCCTTGGAAAGAAGGACAACGTCCACGCCCGCCGGATGGCTTTGCGTTTCCTTCGCCAGAAGGATGCCGTGAAACGTCTTTTCGACGTGGTTGCTCCTGCTGTTGGTGAGCGCCCCGGTGGATACACTCGCATCACCAAGCTTGGTGCCCGCATGACCGACTCCGCTCAGATGGGAATCATCGAGTGGGTCGATCTCGAGAATCTTGCTGCTGATGACGATACCGAGGAAGTCGCCGAAGAGGCGGCTGCCGAGTAAGGTCATTGGCGCAAAGTGATTTCAAAGGCCGCATCCCATCAAGGGTGCGGCCTTTTTGCATGAAGAAAGCCTGGAGGCTGTTTCACAGATTCCCATTGCCTTTTTCCATGACTAGGGCTAAGGCACCCGCCTCGCCGCACGAATGCGGCTGCTGTCATGGATAAGAAAAGTGATTTCGGACTGATCGGTCTGGCCGTCATGGGTCAGAACCTCGTGCTCAATGTGGAAAGCCGCGGCTTCCAAGTTTCGGTTTACAACCGCACCACCTCGAAGATGACCGAGTTTATCGAGGAAAATCCAGACCGAAACCTTGTCGGCTGTGAGTCACTCGAAGAGTTCGTTGAGTCTCTTGCCACTCCGCGTAAGATTCAGATCATGGTTCAGGCAGGTGCTCCGGTTGACTATGTCATTAAGGATCTCATGCCCCTCCTCGATCAAGGTGATATCATCATCGACGGCGGAAACTCTCTCTACACTGACACCGAGCGCCGTGACAAATACGTTGGCGAGGCTGGCTTCCGCTTCATCGGAGCTGGGGTTTCCGGTGGTGAAGAAGGTGCGCTCAAAGGACCTTCAATTATGCCTGGCGGCCCTGCTTCCACCTGGGAAGTGATGAAGCCAATCTTCGAATCCATCTCCGCCAAGGTCGACGAGGAGCCATGCGTGGTTCACATTGGTGAAGGTGGCGCTGGTCACTTTGTTAAGATGGTGCACAACGGCATTGAGTATGGTGATATGCAGCTGATTTGTGAGGCTTACAATATTTTCAAAGCTGCTGGTTTCTCCAATGAAGAGCTCGCTGACATTTTTGCTGACTGGAATGCGGGTGATCTCGAGTCCTTCCTCATTGAGATCACCGCAAATATTTTCAAGCAGATCGATCCTGAGACCGGAAAGCACATTGTGGACCTCGTGGTCGACAAAGCGGGTCAGAAAGGCACCGGTCGCTGGACCATGATGGAGGCCGTGGAGCACGCCGTGCCTCTTTCGACGATCGGTGCTTCGGTTGAAGCCCGTATTCTGTCCGCGATGCGCGATCAGCGGATCGATGCTTCCAAGATCCTTAAGGGACCTTCCAACACCGACTTCAAGCTCGGCGAGATGAGCAAGGCCGACCTTGTTGCCAAAGTGCGTGACGCTCTTTATGCCTCCAAGATCGTGTCCTACGCTCAGGGACTCGACCTCATCAGCAAGGTGGGTGCCGAAAAAGGCTGGGAGCTCAATCTTGGCGAGATTGCCAAAATCTGGCGAGGCGGTTGTATCATTCGTGCCCGTTTCCTCAATCGCATCACCGAGGCCTACCAGACCAATGCCCCAACAAACCTCATGTTGGCTCCGTTCTTTACCGATATTCTCACGAATGCCCAGCAGAACTGGCGTGAGGTCGTCAGTGTCGCGGCCCTCAATGGAATTCCGGTGCCAAGCTTCAGCGGATCTCTGGCCTACTACGACTCCTATCGCTCCGAGCGTCTTCCCGCCAATCTTCTTCAGGCGCAACGCGACTTCTTTGGGGCACACACCTACGAACGTCTCGACAAGCCTGCCGGCGAGTTCTTCCACACCGAAGACTGGCCTGATCTCATCAGCTAGAACTCCGAAACGACGATTTTTCAAAAGGCAGCTTCGGAAGAAGTTGCCTTTTTTTTGCTCAAAAATCGAGAAAGATGGCGTCTTTTTGAACCTGCGCTTGACCGCATAAAACGACTTCGCCTAAGACTTCTGCGTCGATGAAAATTGGAAAGCCAAACGTGGAGTGGAGTGACGAGATTCTTATTCTTGTCGATGATTTGACCGCTGAGTCAGAAGAGCGAAGCTTGAGCCGTGAAGAGCAAGCTCTTATTGATGTGGTGGAAACGGTGGAGCTTCTTCAGGAAGGGGAAGGCTTGCATGATTTTTGGCAGAGCGGGTTGGACCACAGCCGAATGATCAATTCTTTCGATCTCGTGGGTGCAAGCTCCATGGTCGATGTCCTTAATGCCAGTCAATGGTGCCAGACCCGGAGCGAAGACCGCGGGCAATACAACGAGACGGAAACCAGCCATCTCGCCAGCATTGAGGAAGAGATGGATGATGCCCTGACAGAACTCAATGAACTGGTGGGCGAATTCATCGAGGAAGAGCTGGATTAGTGCCTTCGCAGCTCAGTCTCGTTGAAAGGACGGACGAGCATTCTCGCGAATAGCTTCAAAGCGGCGGGACACCCGGTGAGGCGGGAATTATCGGCAGGTGGTTCGAGGTGAAAACTTCGGTGATCATCCGCTCCCTCCCCAAGAATGAGGAACGGGAGTTTCCCTGACTCATTCGAGTTGTTGCGGAGGGGTGATTGACTTTGTCTTCGGGACGACGACGGGGAGCTTGGCTTTCGTCCACCCCAGGTAGCCGGACTTCAGGTGAAGAACGTTTTTAAAGCCAAGTTTTTTCCAAATCGGGAGTGATTGGGTGCTCCGGCCCCCGCTTCGGCAGTGGAAGATATAAATCTGGTTGCGGTCGAGCTTGGCGAGGTTCTTTTCAAAGTCTTTGCGGTAGTCGACAAGTTTGGCTCCCTTCAAGTGCCCGTTTTTGAATTCCTCGGGCGTGCGAATATCAATGATGACAGGCGGCTTTTTGGCCTTGAGCATCCTGGAAGCTTCTCTCGGGGTGATCTCTTTGAAAATGGATTTCTCTGCGTGGGCGAAACTTGCGAAGAGGAAAAAGAAAGCAAGAAGTCGAGTCATAGAAGGAGTTTCGTCGCTGGTTTTGATTTGTCCACTCCGAGAATTGGACCATCATGGCCTGCATGAAGGCCGTCATGCTTTTTTGGGGATTCGCTGCTCTCTTGGCCAATGCGCAGGAAGAGAAGAAGGCGGAGACTCCGGCGTCGCTTCATCGCCTTGGAATGAACGCATTCTTTAAGGGAGAGATTCAGGAGTCTCTTAAGTTCTGGGATCGCGAGATCGCACTTTTCCCCGCCCGCGCTCCCTATCATTGGCAGCGTGGGCTTGCTCTTTATTATGCTGATGAATTCAAAAAAGGCACCGCGCAGTTCGTGACCCACCAAACGGTGAACAGGCATGATGTGGAGAACGCAGTCTGGCACTTTCTTTGCGTGAGTAAGGCCGAGGGAGGCTCGATTAAAAAAGCGCGGAAGAATCTCATTCCCATCGTTGGTGACCGCCGGGTTCCGATGAAAGAGATTCACGATCTCTTTGCCGGAAAAGGAACGGAAGAATCGGTGATGGGCGCGGCGAAGACCCCGAATCAGCTCTGCTACGCACACCTTTATCTCGGCCTCTATTATGAAGCCTTGGGCAACGAGAAAAAGTCGCTCGAGCACATTAGAAAATCAGCGGTGGATTTTAAAATGGATCACTACATGGGAAGAGTGGCGCAGGTTCATCTGAAACTTCGGGCACCCAAAAGAATCAAGAAATGAACGAATCGATTTGGTTTGTTTACATCATCAAGTGTGCCGACGGTTCACTCTACACTGGGGTGGCGACTGATTTGGCCCGGCGTTTTGAAGAGCATCAGGCGGGAGCCCCCAAGGGGGCGAAATACACCCGGGGGAAAGGACCTCTCGAACTCGTCTATCAGCGCGAGATTGGAACGCGGTCTGAAGCCTGCAAAGAGGAGTTGCGGATCAAGTCCCTATCACGAAAGCAAAAGCAGGCTCTCATCGCGGACTGACTTGCGAGTTGAGCCGTCCTATAAATTGGGATAGTCTCCCTCCGCACACCATGCCGTCCCACCACAAACCTGCGGGCCAAGTCCCGGTTCCGCTCTTCGTTTTTGGAGCTGTTGCCCTGATTTTGGGGGTGATGACAGAGATTCTGGGTATTTTTGATGGTGCCACGGCCTCGCTTCGAGGTCTCTGGGAATCCGGAAAGGTAGTTTTGGAAAAAACGGCCGGAGTGCCGGACCTCTCCGGAATTCTGCTAACAACGGCAGCGAGCTTCGGTTTAGCGGGCGCAGTCCTGATGACTCCCGGGAACGGGCGCCGCGCCATTCTCGGAATTTCTGCTCTGGTTCTGACCCTGGGCTTGATTCCCGCCTTTGCCGTGTGGGGTGTCTTTTGGAAACCTTTCGGCATAACTTTGGCTATTTTCTGGTCCTGGTTTTCCTCCTTTTTGTATGCCCGCACCCACCGGATGCCCTGCGAGGGTGTCATGGCCGCTGATGCGGAAAATGTCATTCCCCTGAGCGGCGAGCGTGCCCTCGAAGATCGTTCTTTGCACACAGATGGCTAGTGTCGAATATCCAGACGAAGTCCGCTCGCTGGTGACCGAGCTGAAGCGCCTTCCCGGAGTTGGGCCACGCAGTGCCGAGCGGATTGCGGTGCATTTGCTACAGAATCAAAAAGCAACTCCACTGGAGCTGGCGAAAGCTCTCACCGATTGTGAACATGGAGTGACGGCTTGTGGCACCTGCGGATTTTTTGTGGGGCAATCCGAGTGTCCGGTTTGCGATGAAAAAGGGCGCGAGACCAACCTGCTTTGTGTCGTCGAGCAGCCCACTGATGTTCTCCCCATCGAACGTTCCGGAGTGTTCCGTGGTTTGTATCATTGTCTCGGAGGCAGACTTTCGCCCTTGGATGACGTTCGACCTGAAGACCTCCGTATTGGCGGGCTTATTCGGCGTATCCGTGAGACGGAAGGGATCGAGGTGATTATTGCAACGAGTTCGGATGTCGAAGGTGAAGCGACGGCCAACTACCTTGCCGAAGCCCTGTCGAAACTCGAGTGCTCGGTGACCCGCCTTGCGCAGGGGCTGCCTGCAGGTGGAGGGTTGGAGTTCGCCGATGAATTAACTCTTTCCCGCGCGTTTGAGGGAAGAAGGGGGCTCGGGTAGTCTCTCAGATTAAAAATTGACAATGTTCGGCCTCACTCTCGAGAAACTGAAGTCCAAGGTGCCTGAAGGGGGGCTCTTTGCTGATCGCGAGTGGCTGTGGTCGTCCCGCCCATTCGAGCTCAGCAAGCGAGAGAAAAAAACACTTCAGCGACTGGGTCAACCCTTGCACCGCTTTCAGCAGGCGAGTGACGAAGTGTATCGGCAGAGCATGAAGGGGAAGCTCACTCCGTGGCTCTCCAAAGTGCTCAATGCCGGGAAGCCTCAATGGTTGATCGATCATCAGATGGCGGATCACCAACATGGAGTCACCCCGCGAGTGATCCGTCCTGATTTGTTACTCACCGAAGATGGCTTTGCCATTTCCGAACTCGATGGTGTTCCGGGGGGGATTGGAACTCTGGCCTGTCTGAGTCAGACCTATGCCGACGCTGGCTTTGAGCTTTTTGGAGGGCGTGATGGCATGCTGGATGGCTTTCGCTCTCTCATGCCCGAAGGGGGAGAGATCTTGGTCTCCGAGGAATCCTCCGACTATCGCCCGGAATTGGATTGGCTGGCTTCCCAGCTTGGAGATTCATTTAAGGCGATTGCGGCTGAGGAATGGAGTGGGGGAGAGGCCGATGTTTATCGCTTTTTTGAACTCTTCGACCTGCCGAACATTCCCCCTGCCCGAGAGCTTGCCGAGCGGGGGAACGTCACCCCGCCTTTTAAACCACATTTTGAAGAGAAGATGTGGTTGGCTCTCTTTTGGGCGCCTGCATTGAAGACGATTTGGGAAAAACAACTTCGTGGAAGCCACCTCGAACAGCTGCGCAAACTCATTCCCTTTGGATGGGTCGTCGATCCCGCCGTTCTTCCGCCTCATGCGGCTCTTCCCCGTTTGGGAGTCAACTCATGGGATGAAGTAGGGGAGTTGAGTCAAAAGCTTCGCCGCCTCGTTCTCAAGGTCAGTGGCTTCAGTGAACTTGCTTGGGGATCCCGGGGAGTATTTATGGGACACGACATGCCCTCAGCTGAATGGAAAGAAGCGGTCGGAAAAGCGCAGGCGGAATTTGGATCCCAGCCATGGGTTATGCAGGACTTCGCAGAAGCTCGGCTCGTCGAGCACCCTTACTTTGATTCCGAGACCGGTGTGGAACAGGTCATGAATGGACGAGTTCGCCTTTGCCCCTACTACTTCATCAACGGGGAGGGACGCACCAATCTCGGAGGTTGCCTCGCAACGATTGTTCCTGCGGATAAAAAGAAAATCCATGGCATGCGCGACGGGATTCTGGTTCCTTGTATTTAGAAGGAGTGGAACCAATTTTTGTGGGGTCGCTCCAAGTTAGGTCGAAAAACAGAGGAGTCCTGGTGATTCTTTCGATGAGGACTTGGACGGTTGTAAGGCATTGAGAAAAGATTGAGTTCTGTGAAACGAAAAGGTAGTCTTCTTCTCCTATGCTGAAAATTACCCTTTCTCTGGTAGCTGGTTACCTCCTCGCGGCCCCTGCGTTTTCGCAGGAGGCCAAGAAAGAAGAAAAGCCAGCTCCCATCAAAGAAGCTGTGGCTGAGGTCGACAACACAGCTGAAAAACCTGCTGACGTTGTTGCTGATCAAGCTGATAAGTCGACTCAGAATGAAAGTGCCGAACTGGAAGCGTTGACTCTCGAGAACAACCTCATGGCCGAGCGTCATAAGAAAGAGACCTCGGATCTTCGAATGGAAATTGCGAAGCTCAAGCTCGAGCAAGAGCTCTTTAATGAGCGTCTCGCGACGAAATCGCTCAAGGAGAGTGTTGAGAACACGGATGAGCTTGTGAAGCACGAGGCTGAACTGGCGGAACTCAAGCGCGATGCTGCGATGTCCAAACTTCATCTCGAACATCTCACCAGCGAGCTCAAGGCCCTCCAGACCGAGGCGGCACTCGAGACCACGAGTCTCGAAACCGAAGTGGCTGCGATCGAAGCCCGAAAGAAGCGCGAACTCTACGCCGATGCCGAGCCGCAGTATCTTGATAATCCTCTCAAGAAGGACGGAACGCTCGTAATTTCCGATCGGCGCATTCCTTTCAACGGGCCGGTGACTTCTTCGCTCGCAACAAAAGTCACAACCCAGATCAACTACTTTAACAACAAGGACCCCCAAAAGCCGATCTTTATCGTGATCGATGATTCGCCAGGTGGTTCGGTGATGGCCGGATATCGCATTCTGAAGGCGATGGAAGGATCGGAAGCTCCGGTTTACGTCGTGGTGAAATCCTTCGCGGCATCCATGGCAGCGTGCATCACGACCCTGGCTGAAAAATCATACGCTTACCCCAATGCCATCATTCTTCATCATCAGATCTCGGCGACCTATTTATTCACCTCGATGAACCTCACCGATCAGAAGGAGGCTTATGATGATATGAAGCGTTGGTGGCATCGCCTTGCCGACCCGATTTCCCAGAAAATGGGAATCACTTCGGACGAATTCATCGAGCAGATGTATGAGAATACCAAGTCCGGTGACTGGACTGAATTTGCCGACGACGCCAAGAAGCTCAAGTGGGTCGATAACATCGTCGAACGCATTCACGAGACTTCGCTCCTCAAAGATCCGACCGCCAAGAAGCCAGTCGCCGTGAAGCGAACCGGATTGGCCGATGACCTCACTCAAGGAGTGGACGAAAAGGGTAAGCCAGTCATGTTTCTTCCACGCCGCAATCCCAAGGACGTCTACTTCATGTATAATCCGGACGGATATTATCGCTTCAAGTAGGAGTGATCTTTTGAATCTCTTCAAACCCGGTTTTTCGAATTCAAGAAAGCTGGGTTTTTTAGTGCTTGGGTTTAGTGCTCCGGATTGAGCCCATGAACGTCCGCGTGCGCCACCATGAGGTAGCCGAGGAGTTGCTTTTCTTCCTTGGGGGCGAGCTTCGCTTTTACGGCCATGTGAGGAGTCACGCTTCTCTAGAATTCAGGATCAATCTCGCCCGGTTTCACCCGTGGGTGGCAAGAGGCACAGTGGGCCATGTAGATACCGCGACCCCGTGCGAGGTCAGTGGGTCGTAACCCGTGGTCCAAGGCCATCTGGGGAGTGATTTCTGGAATCTCGTTTTTCTCGGCACACCCAGGATAGAGAGCAGCAGCCGCAAGAGCTCCACACGCCAATTTTAATTGCATGCCCGTTGTTATCGTCGGGCTTGGGAAAGTCAATCCGGTGGCTTGCCATCCCGCCCTCAGGTTTTACTCTCTCGCCAGAAATCTTCAGCTATCACCGAGTCATGAGCCTTTATTCCGATTATCTCGCCGACATTGCAGAACGTAAAACACAAGGGCTGCACCCGCAGC
Source organism: Akkermansiaceae bacterium (assembly GCA_049889835.1). GTDB lineage: Bacteria > Verrucomicrobiota > Verrucomicrobiia > Verrucomicrobiales > Akkermansiaceae > SW10. Next base: position 7,205 of record JBMHCQ010000005.1, on the reverse strand, counting down.
CCATTGATTCCGGCGATCTCATCGCGGAGATCATCGAGCAGATCAAGGACGCTGGAAACGAGCATCGCGAGGACTCTCTGAAGTTTTTCATCTACAACACGCTTCCTGGAACCACTGCCGCCGCCGTCGAAAAAGCCCAGTTTCTTGGCCAGATTATCCGTGGCGAGGACACCGTCGCCGAAATCACGCCCGACTTTGCCTTCGAGCTCCTCTCCCACATGAAGGGCGGCAAGTCCATCGAGGTCCTCCTTGATCTCGTGATCAAAGGGGACGACATCGAGATCGCCAAGAAGGCCGCTGAAGTCCTGAAGACGCAGGTCTTTCTTTACGATGCTGACATGGAGCGGCTTGCCGAAGCGCACGCAGCCGGCTGCCCCGTTTGCAAAGACCTCCTCGAAAGTTACGCCCAAGCCGAGTTCTTCACCCAGCTTCCAGAGGTTGCCGAGGAGATCAAAGTCGTGTCCTACGTCGCCGGAACCGGAGACATCTCGACCGACCTTCTTTCCCCCGGAAATCAGGCGCACTCCCGCTCCGACCGCGAGCTTCATGGCAAGTGCCTCATCTCCCCGGAGGCCCAACAAGAAATCAAGACTCTGCAAAAACTTCACCCCGACAAGAGCGTGATGCTTGTCGCGGAAAAAGGCACCATGGGAGTCGGTTCCTCACGGATGTCCGGCGTTAATAACGTCGCTCTCTGGACCGGACGTCAGGCCAGCCCTTATGTTCCTTTCGTGAATATCGCCCCCACGGTCGCAGGAACCAATGGCATTTCTCCCATTTTCCTGACCACCGTCGATGTCACGGGCGGAATTGGTCTGGATCTCCAAAATTGGGTCAAAAAGAAGGATGCCGAAGGCAACACGGTACTCGATGACGAGGGCGAGCCCGTGCTTGAGCAAACTTACTCGGTCGACACCGGCACCGTCCTCACCATCAATACGAAGACCAAAAAGCTCCTCATTGACGATCGGGAAATGCAAGACATCGCCAAGGCCTTCACTCCGCAGAAACTCGAGTTCATGAAAGCCGGCGGTTCTTACGCCATCGTCTTTGGAAAGAAGCTCCAGACCTTCGCTGCCAAGACTCTCGGCATCGAAGCTCCCGTGGTCTATGCGCCTTCCAAGGAGATATCCCACGAGGGACAAGGCCTCACTGCCGTTGAGAAAATCTTTAACAAGAACGCCGTCGGGACCACGCCGGGTAAGACCCTTTACGCAGGCTCCGACCTCCGGGTCGAAGTCAACGTGGTCGGTTCTCAGGATACCACAGGTCTGATGACGATGCAGGAGTTGGAAGCCATGGCTGCCACCACCATTTCTCCCATCGTTGACGCCGGTTATCAGTCCGGTTGTCACACCGCTTCTGTTTGGGACGTCAAGGCCCAGCGCAATATTCCGAAGCTCATGAAGTTCATGAACGACTTTGGCCTCATCACTGGACGCGACCCCGAGGACCAATATCATCCGATGACCGACGTCATCCACAAGGTGCTCAATGATCTCACGGTGGACGACCGCGCCATCATCATCGGCGGCGACTCCCACACCCGCATGTCCAAGGGTGTGGCTTTCGGAGCCGACTCCGGCACCGTGGCGCTCGCTTTGGCCACTGGTGAGGCCTCCATGCCCATCCCCGAGTCGGTCAAAGTGACCTTCAAGGGCGAACTGAAAGAGCACATGGACTTCCGCGATGTCGTGCACGCGACCCAGGCGCAAATGCTCGATCAATTCGGCGGCGACAACGTCTTCCAGGGCCGCATCATCGAGGTGCACCTCGGTTCGCTTCTCGCGGATCAGGCCTTCACCTTCACCGATTGGACTGCCGAGATGAAAGCAAAGGCTTCCATTTGTATTTCCCAGCCCGATACCCTCATCGAGTCCCTCGAGATCGCGAAATCACGCATCCAGATCATGATCGACAAGGGGATGGACAATGCCAAAGGCGTCCTTCAAGGCCTCATCGACATCGCGAACAAGCGCATCGCTGAGATTCGTTCCGGCGAAACCCCGCCGCTTGCGCCCGATGCGAATGCGAAATACCACGCCGAAGTGGTGGTCGATCTCGACATCATCGACGAGCCCATGATCGCCGACCCCGACGTCCACAACGACGATGTCTCCAAGCGTTACACCCACGATGTCATCCGCGAGCTTTCCTACTACGGTGGGGAAAAAGTGATCGACCTCGGCTTCGTCGGTTCCTGCATGGTTCACAAAGGCGACCTCAAGATCGTTTCCAAGATGCTCAAGAACCTCGAAGAGGCTCAAGGCGAAGTGAAGTTCAATGCTCCGCTCGTTGTGACCGCTCCGACTTACAACATCATCGATGAACTCAAGGAAGAAGGGGACTGGGACATGCTTCAGAAATACTCCGGCTTCGAGTTCGATGACAACGCCCCCAAGCAAGCCGCCCGCACTGAGTATGAGAACATGATGTATCTCGAACGCCCGGGTTGTAACCTCTGCATGGGTAATCAGGAAAAAGCTGAAAAAGGCGACACCGTCATGGCCACCTCCACCCGCCTCTTCCAGGGCCGCGTCGTGGAAGATTCCGACCGCAAAAAAGGGGAGTCGCTCCTCTCTTCAACTCCCGTCGTCGTCCTCTCCGCCATCCTCGGCCGGACTCCAACGATGGAAGAATACAAGACTGCCGTGAAAGGCATCCCTCTCACCCCCTTCGCCCCCGTCGCGGACGCGATTGTGGCATAGGAAAAACGTATCGCAGTTTCAGGGTATCCCATGCTCCTGAATTTCAACCAAATAAGAGAATGTCAACACCTCCAGTCTTCCACCTCATTGGAGGACCGAACGGTGCCGGTAAAACCACCTTTGCCAAGGAGTATCTCCCAAACGAAGCGAACTGTCTCCGTTTCCATAACTCAGATGAAATCGCCACCGGTATTTCACCCTTCGACCCTGCCGCCGCCCAGACCCAAGCAGCCCGCATTCTCCTTAAGAACCTGAAGGGATCCATTGCGCACAAAGAAACCTTCGCCCTCGAATCAACCCTCAGTGGCAAAACTTACCTTCGCTACCTTGCCGAGGCGAAAACACTCGGCTTTGTAATCCACCTTCATTTCCTACACCTTTCGTCCGCCGATGAATCATGGGCCCGAGTCGAATCTCGCGTAGCCGAAGGCGGACATGCCGTTCCAAAAGATGCCGTCTATCGCCGCTTTCCCCGCTGCTGGGAGAATTTTCAGACACACTACCTCCCCCTCGCCGATCGCTGGTTCCTCTGGAATGCCTCTTCTCTCCCTTTCTCTTTGATTGCTGAAACCGGAGGAAATGATACATTGCCAAAGATTTTATGAATGCCAAAGAGTCCAAAACTGAATCTCCGACTCCCTCCCCAGAGGCCCTAAAAGCACTCGCAGCGGCAAACCGGGTGGCAGAAAAACTCCGCAAACGCAAACGCGCCTTCGGTCAAAAAATTATCGTTTGGGAAGACCAACAGGTCCTTAGTATCGATCCGTGACCGAGACGCTCCAAAGAATCACGGAGAGTAAGGCCGGTTATCGCCGAAAGCTCGCCATCCCCGGCCGGACTCCAACGATGGAAGAATACAAGACCGCCGTGAAAGGCATTACGCTCCCTAGAAATCTATCTGCGTTCCTTGAATCTTCTTTAGCAGTTTTTTATAGCGATTGCACATCCACTCAGCCTCCTCTGGCTTGTGGCACTCCTCGACGTGTGCATTAGTCTTCTGAGTCAGAAGGTATTCTCGAGTCCGAATCCATATCTGAAATTGGTCCTCAACGCTGTAGTAGATCATCTCCAATTTCTCGGCTGTAAACTGATTTATTACGAAAGGATCCTAGATTCGAAACCCTAATTTCAACCGACTATGAGTCTCTTTCCCCTCGTATTATTGGGCGTGGAAATTAGGTTTAAAGAGTCATGGCTTTATGGACACGTGAAGAACTTTTGCTGGCGCTCAACCTTTACCATCAAACGCCATTCGGAAAGCAGCATAAATTCCACCCTCCCATCGTAGCGCTGGCTGATAAGCTTGATCGGACTCCGAGTTCAGTAGCGATGAAGCTCAATAACTTCACCTCTTTGGATCCAACGGAACAAGAGCGCGGGGTGAAGGGGCTGTCTGGTGCGAGCAAGAAGGATCGCGAGATATGGGAGGAGTTCGCCAGCAATTTTCCAGCTCTAGCAGAAGAGAGTGAAGCTTTGTTTGGAGATGAAGTGAGAATACCCGAAGGCTCAACAGAGAAGTTGGCTTTGGTGAAAACACGCCGCTATCAGAGTTTTTTCCGAAAGGCTGTTTTAGGGAGTTACGGTAATCGTTGCGCAATCACGGGTTTGGCTGAGCCCAAATTACTGCGAGCAAGTCACATCATTCCGTGGTCTCAATCTACCGAAAATCGACTCAACCCGGGTAACGGCATCTGCCTGAGCGGCACCTACGATCTCGCCTTTGATCAATTCTTGATCACTTTTGACGAAGATTTTCGGTTGGTGATTGGAGGTCATCTCAAAGCTCAAAAGGAAGATGCGATTGATAGACAGTTTCTTTCCTTGGAGGGAGCTAGGCTGACTTTGCCAGAGAAGAATCTTCCTTGTGTTCAGAGTCTGCAATGGCACCGCGAGCAGTTGTCTTGAGACCGCTTCTCCTTGCTGAATACGTCCTTCCTCTCATTCCAAATTCCGACGGGCCTTATACTCCACCCGTTTGAGCTTCTTGGTTATTCTTCCTGTTCACGGATGGCGAAGGTGGGAAAGAAAGGGAACCTGATTATTTTTTGGGTAGTGCTTCTTGGGGATCTCGATGGCGTTGATTTGGAAAAACCGGCGTCATTTTGATGACCATCGCTGATTGCGCAGGCGCAGAGGGTTTAATCAGGGAATAAAGTCCTAGTTGATGTATCCTATCATCAGAACATGAGCGAAACCTTCTCCAGATTGCTTCAGCTCGCGATGGCTTTCGTGCTTTCGCTGGCCTTGCTGCTTCCGGTGAATCTGGTCGCTTCGGAGGACCCGATGAGCCACTGTAAGAATTGCATAGTGGAGTGGGAAGAGGAGACCGGATGTTGTCCGCTCGAAGAAGGAAGCGAAGCACCGGGGCCGTGCAACTCCGATGATTGCGAATGTCCTGATTGTCCTTTTTGTGCTCCGAAGCTTTCCCCTCTGGCAGCCTTGATGTTTTCCGCTCCCAAGGCCGTGGTGCCTTCCGGTATGAATTTGCACGTGCCTGATCCGGGATTGGGCGATGAGCGTGTTTTGGAATCTCCTCCTTTGCCGCCGCCGCAGGCGGGTTGAAAAATACGATGATGGGAACCGGTGGAAGATTGCCGGTTCAAAGTCCTGATTTTTCAACCCCAAGAATACGATAGAACCATGAAACTCTTGATCGCTACCGCTGTGATCGCGCTTTCTGGCATCGCTTTTTCTTCCCAGCTTGTGGCGAGTGCCGCGGCCTGTGCCTGCACCCAGTGTGCTTGTGAGGTCTGCGTCGATTGTCCCGATTGCGGTGAAGGCTGCGCATGCGAGTAATCCGCGAGTCCCCTCAAAAGCAAGCGCCTGCACCCTAAGGGAGCAGGCGCTTTTTAGTGAGACTCAGAGTGGTCTTAAACCGCGTCCCGAACCTTGAGCATGGTATCGAGAATGGTGTTCCAGGTTTGTTGCCCTTCGAGGAGTTCGTTGGAGAACATGCAGCCGTCCCAGCAGATATGCTCGATCTTGCGGTCGGGGTGATCCTTGAGCCATTCGGAGGAGCAGGCGACGATGTCGAGTTTTCCCTTGGGGTCATCGGCGGGGCAGTGGCGGCCGGTCTTGTCGTGAGCGCCGGTGCCGTGAACGGAGCCATCGTTTTGGGCGACGTGGAAGTCGATGGTCCAGGGGCGGAGCTTGTCGACCATGGGGCGGTAGGCGGCCCAGAATTCGTCGTCACTGTGGCCTTCGGAAACGAGCGCGTGCTCGGGCGCGTTGTAGCCGAGAAGGTAGAGGTAGGTGTGGGCGAGGTCGGACTGGAAGCCGACGGTGTCGGGCATGCCGATCGCTTCGAGGAGATCGAGGGTGTCTTTCCAGGAATGGATTCCGCCCCAGCAGATCTCGCCTTCCATGGCGAGGCGTTCGCCGTGGTCGGCGGCAATCTTCGCGGCACGCTTGATCGTGTCGGCGGCGAGTGCGGTGTTGGCGGCAGGGTCCTTGGCCCAGTCTTCGACCGAGCCAGCGGTGTCGATGCGGATGGCACCGTATTCGCGAACACCGTGGTCTTTGAAAATGTTGGCGACGCGGCAGGCCTTCTCGACGGCGAGGACGAAGTTGTCGCGGTCATCCTGCGAGCCGAAGGCTGGTCCCCCAACGGTGCCTTCCCAGACGGGAGCAACGAGGGTGCCGACCTTGAGATCGTGCGCCGCGATAAGATCGGCGATTTTACGCAGCTCGTCTTCGGAGGCGTCGGGGTCCGTGTGGGGGTGGAAGAGGAAGTAATCGACTCCGTCATATTTTTGCCCTTGGGCCTCCGAATTGGCGGTGAGCTCAAGCATGCGTTCGAGGGAGATGGGAGGGTGGTCGGTGCCTTCTTCTTTCCCGACGAGGCCGGGCCACATTGCGTTGTGAACTTTCAGTGTGCTCATGGTTTGAAAATAGAGAGTGATCTTTTGTTAGCGAAGTTTAAAAGGAATAGGGGCGTCGGTGGTGTAGGGGATTTTTTGTCCGAGGCCATTGAGAGCCGGGGTGAATTGCCAGTAGCGGACGACTGAAAGCGCGGCGCGGTCGAGCGAGGTATGGCCGCTGGATGTCTTGATCCGCGCGGATGTGACTCGGCCATTAATGCCAATGGTGATGCGAAGAACCGTGGTTCCCTGGTGACTTGCCTTCCGCGCGGAGCGGGGATAGGTGGGGAGTTTGCGTGCAATGGGAACAGCCCGGGACTTGATCTGTTTTGCGAGTGCGGCGCGCTTTCGTGCGGCAGCTTTTTTCTGAGCGGCCGCTGCCTGCGCGATACGGGTGGCCTTTTCCTTCCGGCGTTTCTCTTCGAGACGCTTGCGGGCGAGCTCGCGCTGCTCTTTTTTGTGGCGTTCGGCGGCGGTTTTTTCGGAGGCCTGCTTTTTGATGATCTCGGGATCAGGCTTGGGAGGAGGTGGTGGAGTCGGTGCAGATGGTGGAGTTGGAGGGGGAGTTTCGACAAGCGGAGGAGCAGGCTCGGGAAGAGGTTGCGGGGTCGGTGGCTCGGGCGCGGGGGGCGGAACC
>JBMHCQ010000004.1:0-27384 GCA_049889835.1 Akkermansiaceae bacterium | reverse complement strand
TGACTCGCTTAAGTTCAGAGGCTCCCATACCGCCGTATTTGGACTTCCAGTTGTAATAGGTTCCAGTGCTGATGCCGTGCTTTCGACACACTTCATCAACCTTTAGGCCGCTTTCTACTTCGTTGAGGATCGAGACGATCTCGGTCTCACTAAATCGGGACTTCTTCATTGCTTCTTTCAGTTCAGGTTTTCAGTTTTAAACTGTCCTGACAACGGGGAAGCTTACAGGTGGTCATGATCATTCCAATGAAGAAGCCATTGGTAACCGTAATTACGAAATTCCTTTTCATCATGCAGTAGGTCTTTTCCCTCTCACTCCACCCGATTGGAATATCAGACAAAATATTTTGATTTTTTTCCTCTCCCCCCTTGACTATTCACGAGAGCTAACAATCTCCCCGGCTGGATAGCCTGTGTTTCCGAAGGGTCCGACCCCGCTCGGAGAAGGGCTCCCTTCCTGAACTCCAGGCTCCCCCAAAACCGCCAAAATGGGTTACTCCACCCAAGCCACCCAAGCCACCCAGTCCGCTCTCCTCGAAATCATACCGAAATGCAGGCCCTGCGGGACGATCGTTCATCGACGAGGGGTGCCACCAAACACGATGTGATTGAATCCAAATCTCTCCGCTTGATGCGGCCACCGGCCCTTCAATTTAATTCATGTTCATGAGACATTCGAACTGCTAAATGAGTGGTCCATGGAGGGTCAGGATCTGCACGTGGAGCAATTCATCGAGTTTCTTCTCACCGAGAAAAACGCTTCGAAGCGGACGCTTGAGAACTACACCCTCGCGCTCCGCAAGTTCCGCGAATGGATGGATGGGCAGTTCACGTCCTGGCGGGAAGTCAGCCCGGATCATTTTCGCGCTTATCTTTTCGAACTTCTGAAACAGGAGCTTTCCCGGGCCACGATTCGGCTGCGTTTTGCGGCGTATCGCTCCTTTTACAAGTTCCTCGTTCACCGGCATGGCTTTCCCAAAAGCCCAGTCGCGGAGGTGGAGCTTCCGAAGGCGGAGAAGGCGCTCCCTGTCGTCCTAAATCTAACTCAGATCGAAGAGCTTCTTGCACTTCCTCTCCAGAGTGAACCGGAAAAGCAAGCTCCCGATTGGATGCCAGTTCGCGATGCGGCGATTCTGGAGCTTTTTTACTCCACGGGACTACGCCTTGCAGAACTGGCCGCGCTGGATATCGCTGATATCGACCCCCTCAGCGAGACGGTTCGCGTGATGGGAAAAGGTGCCAAGGAGCGCCTCGTCCCCATTGGGTCCTATGCGATGAAAGCGCTGCAAAATTATCGCAGTTCCGCCAGCATTCATGACGGGGCTCTTTTTCTTTCCAAGCTCCGCAAGCGACTTTCGACACGCTCGATCAACACAATTCTCAAAAAGTATCTCGCGCAGTCTTCCATCGCGTTCAACGTGACTCCGCACAAGCTGCGCCATTCCTTCGCCACTCACCTTCTCGATCACGGGGCTGATCTCCGCTCGGTGCAGGCACTTCTCGGTCACGCCTCGCTGTCCACGACACAAATCTACACCCACGTCACCAAGGAACGTCTCAAGGAAGCTTACGATGCCGCCCACCCGCGAGCGAAGTAGCGAAATCATTGACTTTTACGCGGCCCTCGGCCAAGGGGAGCACGCCATGTGGCTCGGTCGTTTACTCTGCCTCCTCGCACTGTTTTCTCTCAGTGGGATGGATCGCTGCGTCGTTCAGAGTTTCGCCTGGTCCACCATGCTGGCTGAACGCGCTCGCGAGCGCGGATTGGTCGAAGCCCTTGACTCCACCTTTTCCGGAGATGAGCCCTGCGCCATCTGCCAGGCAATGGCAAATTCTGAGAACGAGGAGCCACTTGCTCCTGCGATCGAGGAAATCCCCAAGCTTCATTCACCGGCTAGCAAGCGCGCAAACCCGACCCTCAATCCTCCGGCTTCCTGTTGGATCGGAGTCATAACGAGGGCCCGTTATGGAAAATCTCTCGTCTTGGAAATTGCGACTCCACCGCCGCAGTTGGGTTGACCCCCTCCACCCATTCACTTGATCGGGTCTCACTGATCCCGACCCCGGCCATGTTTCGATGGTCGCCTTTTCCAAACCCGACCCGCGGCTCCTTCGCAGGGTCATTCCTAACCCAATTCTTAATGCAATGAAACTTTCTCAATCCCTCCTTTTTTCCCTGTCCGCACTCACGGCTACTGCCGGTGAGATTTCCTCAGCTTCAATCGCCCAATCGTCTTGCTTTTGTGGCCGTCCCGATGCTCTGGCACCCATCGGCATCATGGGTGACCACACTCATGGCAAGGGCGAGTTCATGGTCTCGGCCCGCACCATGTTCATGCGCATGGAGCAAAATTACATCGGCAACTCCATCGTCACTGACCTGCAGGCTCAGCAAGCAGGTCCTTTTGGTGTGATTCCCACGAAGATGGACATGCAAATGCACATGTTCGGTGCGATGTATGGCCTCACCGAAAACATCACCCTCATGGCCATGATTCACTACGTTGAAATGAGCATGGATCACGACTTCGGTCCCGGGCTCGGCATGGGAAGCTTCCACACCACCTCGAGTGGATGGGGAGATGCTTCCCTCGGAATGATCGGAAATATTTGGAGCAACCAAAGCTCGCTCCTCACCGTTGGGATGAACATTCTTTTACCTACCGCCGGCATTGACGAGCGCGATCTCATTCCGCCGGCTGGCGGCGTGCGGCGCCTTCCCTACCCGATGCAGCTGGGACACGGAAGCTGGGGGATTTCCCCGTCCCTGACCTTGACCAAACACCTCCCAAGCTGGTCCTACGGCTTGCAGGCAAAAGCACACATTCTTCTCGATGAGAACAGTGCGGGCTATCGACTCGGGAATCGCTCGGAAACCTCGGCGTGGATCGCAGCCCCCCTGAGTCCAAACATCGCGGCCTCGCTTCGCCTCACCTACTCAAACTGGGGAGATATCAGTGGCCGTGATTCCCAGATCGCGATGCTTCCGGTGCCCACCGCACGGGAAAACCTTCGAAGTGGAGAGCGGATCGATATCTACGCCGGCTTGAGCTACGCCTTTCCGCAGACTCACGCTCGCCTAGGTCTCGAGGGAGGCAAGACTGTCTGGCAGGAACTTGATGGACCTCAGCTGGGCAACGACTACACCGTCCAGCTCGGGTTGACTTATTCCTGGTAACCCCCTTCAAGGCACCCGTTCTTCCGAGCGGGTGCCCTTTACAAAACCGAAGGGTGATTTAGGCTCCGGCCATGCCTGAGGTGACGCGCGAGATATTGGTCAAAACGCTGGAAGAGATCGCCCTTCTTCTGGAACTCAAGGGAGAGAATCCGTTTAAAACCCGCGCTTACCGAAACGGAGCGGAAATCGTGCAGAACTTTGATGGTGACATCGTGGCGCGGGCAGCCGAAGACAACCTCAAGGGCATCAAGGGGATCGGTGAGGCCCTTCAGCAAAAGCTCAACGAACTCGCCGCGACCGGTCGGCTTGAATACGCCGAAAACCTCCGCGCGGAATTCCCCGAATCTCTCTTCGAACTCTTTGAAGTTCAAGGCCTTGGACCAAAGAAGATTAAAGCGGTTTACGATCAACTCGGGGTCACCTCCGTGGCCTCGCTCAAGGAAGCGTGCGAGAATGGCAAAGTGGCGGGTCTCAAAGGATTTGGTGCCAAAACTGCCGAAAAGGTTCTTGGTGCCATCGCCAACCGGGAAAAATTCGCGGACCGATTCCGCCTTGGAGATGTTGCCCCCCTCGCTGAGACGATGCTCGCCCAACTCAAGGATCACCCGAAGGTCAGCCGGGCAGAGATCGCGGGATCGTATCGCCGTTCCAAGGAGACGCTGCACGATCTCGACTTCCTTGTCGCGACCACCGAGCCTGCGGAACTCACCCAGTTTTTCGCCTCCCTGCCCGAGGTTCATGAAGTGATGGTGCAAGGAGAGACCAAGACCTCGATTCGTCTCGAAAACGGTCTTCAATGTGACCTTCGCGCGGTCTCAAATCAGCACTTCCCCTTCGCCCTCCAATATTTCACCGGAAGCAAGGAGCACAACGTCGCCATGCGATCTCTGGCCCTGAAGCAGGGTCTTTCCCTCAACGAATACGACTTCACCGGCGAGGGTGACATTCCCGAGGTTCACGAAGAAGCCGACATCTACCGCGCACTGGGAATGGAATTTGTCCCACCTGAACTCCGCGAAAATCGTGGGGAGATCGAGGCCGCCGATCAGGGTGCTTTACCCAAACTCGTTGAGCTGGAGAACCTCCGGGGCACCTTTCATAATCACACCACCGCCTCCGACGGAAAAAATACCCTCGCGGAAATGGCCGAAGCGGCTCGCGACCACGGACTGCAATATTTGGGGATCGCCGATCACTCGCAGGCCTCATTTCAGGCAAACGGCCTGAATGAAGAACGCCTCCTCAAGCAGATTGAGGAAATCCGAAAGCTGAACGAAAATTTCGAAGATTTCGCGCTCCTTTCCGGAAGTGAAGTCGACATTTTGAAAGACGGCTCACTCGACTTTAATGACGAAATTCTGGCGCAACTCGACTATACCGTGGCTTCCGTGCACAATGCCTTCACACTCTCCGAGGAGGACATGACGAAACGCATCATTCGCGCACTGGAAAACGAGCACGTCACGATGCTCGGGCACCTGACCGGCAGACTCCTTCTCAAGCGTGACCCCTACGCGGTGAACGTGGAAAAAATCATCGATTGTGCTGCTGAAACCCGCACCGTGATCGAGCTCAACTGCAATCCCTGGCGTCTCGACATGGACTGGCGCTGGTGGAAGAGGGCGCGCGACCTCAATGTCCTTACCTCTCTCAATCCCGATGCGCATGCCACCGATCAACTCCAGTTCCTCGCCTACGGAGCCCGGCTCGCGCGAAAAGGCTGGCTGAGACGGGAGGACGTCGTGAATTGCCTCACGCTGGAGGAGGTTCAAGCCTGGCTCGCCCTTCCCAAATCGAAACGATGAAGCTCGACGTCCGGGATTTAGGAAACGGCCTCGATTTCCAGGAAACGTGGCAGCACCAGGAGGCACTTGTCGCCCAGCGCCGCAAGGGGGAGATTGGCGATACCCTTCTCCTTCTGGAACATGCGCCCGTTTACACCATTGGACGCACCAAAGACCAGAGCAGCCTTGGTGATCAAAGCCAACTCCCCCACCCGCTTGTCGAGATCAACCGCGGTGGGGAGGGCACTTTTCATGGTCCGGGTCAGCTCGTCGGCTACGTGATTCTTGATCTCGTCAATTATCGCAAAGATCTCCATCTTCACCTGCGAAATCTGGAGGAAGCGCTCATCCGCACCTTGAGTGAATTTGGAATTCAAGCCCAACGCCGCGAAGGCCTCACCGGTGTCTGGGTGGAGGAGCGGAAAATCGCCTCACTCGGGGTCGGGGTTCGCTCCTGGGTCACGCTTCACGGGCTCGCTCTCAATGTGGAACACAAGAGCCTGCCCCCTTTTCGAGCGATCACGCCCTGCGGCCTCGCTGGAGTTTCTATGACGAGCATTGAGAGCGAGCTGAATACCCCTGTTGCGATCTCAGAAGTCAAAACGCGACTCACAAAGGCTTACGAAAAGATCCTACGTGCGGAATTCTCGGCTGGATAGCGCTGAGGAAAGGGAACCCGAAACCAATCGGGAGACCTCGATCAGTGGGCTTCTTTCTTCTCCTCGCCGTCCTTCTTCTGAGGCTCGTGCTTGAAGAGTTCTTCGGTCCCGGGCTTCCCAGGCTCGGATTCCCACTGGTGCTGGTCACACGATCCGAGGAAAAAGGCAGCGCTGGCGGTCAGGATGGCAAAGTGTTTCATCGCGGCTTTTGCTTAAGGGACGGAAACGGAAATGAGAACTCTAAAATTCGCCTTTAAAAGAGCAGCGCGCGGTCGGGGTCTCGTAGATCACGATTTCCGCCAGCCCGGGGAGGTCGGACTCAAGTTTTCTCCAAAACCAGGCTGCCATAATCTCGATGGTAGGACTTTCGAGTCCCTCGATATCATTGAGGTAGCTGTGATCCATCATTCCGAGCAAGGGGGCCATCGCCTCGGATATGCGTTTATGGTCGTAAACCCAGCCAACTTTTTCATCGACCTCGCCCTCGACATGGATCTCCACTTTGAAGCTGTGTCCGTGCATTTGACGGCATTTGTGGTCCTCAGGGAGGCTCGGCAGCGTGTGGGCGGCTTCGAAGCGAAAATCTTTGATGAGTCGGGCGCGCATGATCAGTGGTTTCTGGCGCAAGGATAGACTTGTCTCGCCGCCAGTCCATGCCCAAGTTCCTCCTGTTCATGTCCAATCGCATCGATCAAACGTTTGCCCGCCTCAAGGAAGCCAATCAGAAAGCCTTCGTGGCCTACGTCTGTGGCGGAGATCCCAATTTTGAAAAATCGCTGGAAATCCTACACGCTCTCGCCGATGCCGGAGCGGATATCATCGAGCTGGGCGTTCCTTTTTCCGATCCGATGGCGGATGGTATCGTGAACCAAATGGCTGCCGACCGCGCCCTTAAAGCAGGCATGAGCACGCCCCGGATTCTCGACCTCATCCGGGAGTTCCGGAAGACCCGTGAAACTCCCCTCGTGCTCTTCACCTACCTCAATCCAATCTACGCCTACGGATACGAAGAGTTTCACTCTGATGCCGCAGCGGCAGGAGCAGATGGAATCTTGCTCCTCGATCTTCCCCCGGCGGAAGCGGAAACGAATGAGGATTTCACCGAGGGCAACGAGCTGCATCACATTCACTTGATCGCTCCCACCACACCGGAAGACCGACAGAAAGCTCTGGCAAAATCTTCCCAGGGATTCATCTACGCACTTTCCCGGACCGGAGTGACCGGCGGACACGCGGCACCTTCCGAGGCCATCGGTGATTTGGTAGCCAGTATTGCAGCGCATACCGAAACACCGATTTGCGTCGGCTTTGGCATTAGCAATCCCGAGCACGCCAAGATGGTCGCCGAGAAAGCGGATGGCGTGATTGTGGGTTCTGCCATTGTAAAAACAGTGGAGCTCAATGCGGATGACCCCGAGGTTGCGGCAAAACTCAAGGACTTCGTAACTCCTCTCATCGAAGCAACTCACCTCGCATAGTCCGGCCTGTCTGCCTCTCAGAATGCAAAACCATAGGGACGGCGGTGCTCCCCCCTATGGGAACGACATTCCTCCCTTCGTGCAATCGCGGTCCCCGGTCTCATTAGGTCTTGCGAATTCCCCTGATCTCAACGATTAATCTCCTATGAAAGTGACCTTCAGCAAAATGAACGGAGCCGGAAACGACTTCGTGGTGATCGACAACCTCGATCTCACAACCCATCTGTCGACCGAGCAGATCGCGCAACTGTGCGATCGGCACCGGGGCGTGGGCGCGGATGGCCTCCTCGCAGTGGAGCCAGCGGAAGCCGGAGCCGATGTGAAATTCCGCTACTATAATGCCGACGGGGGGGAAGCGGAAATGTGTGGCAACGGTGCGCGATGCTTCGGCCGCTACGTTTCGCGACTCCTTGGGAGCGATAAAAACGAGCTGACCTTTGAAACAATCGCCGGAACCTTGAGAGCCGAGATGGTGGGGGACGAGGTCTGCATTGAGATGTCCGAGCCCTTCGGGCTGGAGCTGAATTCTCCGGTCGAGATCGAATCGCTGGGTGCTCCCGTTCACAATCTTAACACCGGCGTTCCCCACGCGGTCGCCTTTGTTGAGGATGTGGAAACGACCGACATTCTCAAAAATGGAGCGGCAATTCGGTATCACGACCATTTCCAGCCAGCGGGCACAAATGCGAATTTTGCTCAGGTCTCCACCTCGGATCACCTTTTGGTGCGGACTTACGAGCGAGGCGTGGAAGGCGAAACCCTCGCCTGCGGAACGGGAATCACCGCCTGTGCGCTCCTTCACCACCTCTTGACCGGTGCCCCCTCTCCGATCAAGATCACCGTGCGCGGAGGAGACGACCTGATGATTGGCTTTGAGCCGCAGGACAACCAAGGTTTTTCGAATGTCACCATGACCGGCCCGGCGGACTTTGTCTTCGAGGGCGAAATCGAGATCTAAGAATCGCCTTTCCACTTGCAGGGGGGTGTGTTTTTATTTCAATGCACTGAAACATTATGGAGTTGGATTTTACGGACGTTCCGTTTGATACGAAAGCGATCAAGCCTCACGAGATTGAGGAAATCTTTGAGGACCCCTTTTCCATCCGCCTCCTTCCCGATGTAGATCGCGAGGATGGCGAGGTCCGCTACTATCTGCTCGGACGAACGATTGGAAACCGCTCACTCTTTCTCAGCTTCTGGGGTGATGGTAAAAAAGCCCGCGTCTGTGCCGCTCGTGAAATGGAGCCGGACGAATCCGCTTACTACGACCGCAAACTCGCTGAAATTAAGTAAACCTCTCCCATGAAAACGATCTCCTCCTGGGACGAAGTTCCCGAATTCGACTCCGATGAAGCGGAAGCCAGCTTCTGGAACGAGCACGCGCTTAATCCCCGTCTCATCAATGCTTCGATCCATGCTCCGGACTCGCGAGAATCCACCACCATCACGCTGCGCTTCGACCCCCGGATGCTTTCGCGGATTAAGCGGATCGCCCGCTCACGCTTCTTGAACTACCAGTCGATGATGAAGCAGTGGCTTTCCGAGCGTATGGAGGAAGAAATGCGCCGCAGCGGAGACGCAGACTAAGATCTCCGACGCTCCCTCACGCGGATATGCTCAAAATTCCCTCACGCGCCCGCAATACGCGCTTTTGGTTCACCTGTCTCGTGGTCTGGTTTATCGTGCTAAACCTGCTTTCCCACGGGGACCGCTTTCATCCTCCAACTGATTTCTTGTGGGGGCTGAATATTCCCCACTTCGATAAGATTGTGCACTTCGGTTACTTCTTTGGCGGAGGAGGGCTCTTCGCTGCCACTTTGTTTTTCCAAAAAAACCGTCCGTCATGGACCAAGCTCATCCTGATAGTCACCCTCATCCTCTCGGTCGTGGGAGTCTGGGATGAATTCCACCAGTCCTTTTTCGCCAACCGGACCGGCAATGACCTTGGCGACTGGGCTGCTGATAGCTTGGGAGGTCTGTTCGGGGCGCTCGTTTTTCAGCGACTTCATCGTCTTCTGCTTTGAAGTTTTTTTTCTGGGAGCTAGTTCTTGAGGGTGATTTTTGAATCCCGTATCAAGGAACTCCGGGCCGCACTGGAGCGCCACAATAAACTCTACTATCAGGATGCCGCACCTGAGATCAGTGATGCGGAATACGACCAGCTTTATCGCGAGCTCGAAGATCTCGAAAAAGCGAATCCCGAGTTCTTTGACCCCAATTCCCCCACCCAACGGGTCGGCGGGGCTCCGCTCGAGTCTTTTGAAACCAGGCCCCATCTTCTGCCCATGCTTTCCATCGATGACGTCTTTGCGGAAGCTGAAGTGGAGGACTTTTACAAGCGTCTCGTTCGAACGCTCGGCGCTGAAAACATCCCGCTCACTGTGGAACCGAAAATCGACGGAGTGGCCTGCTCAATGGTTTACCGAAAAGGCATTCTCGACTACGCCCTGACACGTGGCGATGGAGTCTCAGGCGATGACATCACCACAAATATCCGCACTATTCGATCCATTCCACTCACACTCAGTGGAACCCACATCCCAGAGCTTCTCGAAGTGCGGGGGGAGGTCTTTATGCCCTCGAATGGGTTCGCCAGACTCAATAAACAGCGGGAAGAAGACGGACTCCCGAATTTTGCCAATCCTCGCAACGCCACCGCCGGAACCCTGAAGCTTCTCGACTCCAAGGAAGTGTCCAAACGCCCTCTCGAGTTTCTGGCTCACGGACTGGGCGCTCACGAAGGGGCAGGATTAGAGTCCGAGAGCGATTACCATGCCCTTTTGGATCAATTTGGTATTCTTCGGAATGCCCCCATCTGGGAGGTGGACTCATTGGAGGGAGTTCTTAGCGCTATCCGGGAGCTTGATGAAAAACGCCACCACTTGAGTTACGGAACGGATGGGGCCGTGATCAAGGTGGTTGACTTTGCCCAGCGCAAGACCATGGGCTTCACTTCCCGCGCGCCCCGTTGGGCAGCCGCTTTTAAGTATCCCCCGGAACAGAAAGAAACCCTCCTCAAAGCCGTCACAATTCAGGTCGGGCGGACGGGAGTCCTGACCCCGGTCGCAGAGTTGGAGCCGGTCTTGGTCTCCGGAACCACGGTGTCTCGTGCCACCCTTCACAATCAGGAAGAAATCGAACGCAAGGACATTCGAATCGGCGACACCGTGGTTATCGAAAAAGCCGGGGAGATCATTCCCTCAGTCGTCAAAGTGGTCACCGCGAAGCGTCCGCCCTCAGCCTCCCCCTACGACCTCCCTTTGATCCTCAATTATCAATGCCCCTCCTGTCAGGGGCCGATTGAACAAGAGGAAGGGTTTGTCGCCTGGCGCTGCACCAGCTTCGCATGTCCTGCTCAGGCAATCACCCGCATTAAGCATTTTTCCGCCCGGAAAGCACTCGATCTCGATGGCCTCGGCGAATCCGTTGCCATCAAACTCATTGAAAGCAAAATGGTTTCCTCACCACTCGACCTTTTCACCCTCACTGAGGATCAACTTGCGAATCTCATGCTCGACCCTGCGAAATCTTCCGCGGGAGACGCCATTTCTAAAGAGCGCAGATTCGGTGAAAAACGCGCCGCCACTCTTCTCAATTCCATTCAAAGAGCAGTCTCCGAATTGCCCCTCCATCGCTGGATCTTCGCCATGGGGATCTCTCATATCGGCGAGTCCTCGGCCAAGGAATTGGCGCGCCTCCATGAAAAACTCAGCGATCTACCAGCTTCTCAAATCATTTCTGATCTTGCCGGCCTCCCTGACTTCGAGGTGCTGCAGAAATCCAAACGGAAGAAAGAAAACCACCCTCGTCTCAAGGATTTCAACATCGACGACAGCCTCGGCCCCGTAGCGGCAAGGAGCCTCAAAAATTTCTTCAACTCAGAAGCCGGGATCACGGTCATGGCCCGGTTCCGTGAACTTACGATTGATCCTAAATCCGAGAACTTCGCCCCCATTCCTCCCAGCGAAGCCTCAGCCAAACTCCCTTTTGTCGGGAAGACTTTCGTCATCACCGGAACCCTTTCCCAATCACGCTCACACTTCAAAAAATTGATCGAAGACAAAGGCGGAAAGGTCTCCGGCTCGGTCTCCGCAAAGACAGACTTCCTGCTCGCTGGGGAATCCGCCGGATCAAAGCGAACGAAAGCCGAGAGCTTAAATGTCGCCATACTCGATGAAGATGAACTCACTCAAATGATTGAATGAATTCCATTTTTTGATTGAACCAACCAAGAACCGCCTTAGACTCTTCGTATGAGAGGAGAGAATCTCAGTCTGGCTGAAATTTATTTGCCTGCTTCTGAGCAGCCAGGTGTTTTAGAAGAGCCTAAGGCGCCTTATGACGAGACTCCAATGGTGACCCGGATCCGGGAGGGTTTCCCGGTCCAAGAGTTCACCACACTACAGAAGCTCCTTGATATTCCCGAGGACGAGCTTGGTCTTCTCATCGGGATCTCTCCCGCTACTCTCCAACGTCGGAAAAAAGCAGGAAATTTCGAGCGGCCCGAGAGCGATAAATTGGTCTGCCTTTACCGAGTCTTCGGCAAGGCCATGGAGCTTTTCGAAGAAGAGTCCACCACCCGGGACTGGCTGAAGACCGAGAATCCAGGAACTGCGGGTGAGTCACCGCTTCGTTATGCGGATACAGAATATGGAGCCAAGGAAGTAGAGGCCCTCGTGACCCGCATTGAACATGGAGTCTACTAAGAAGTCTTATCAACGAGCGTATCGGCTAGTCTCGCCGAAGCGCGAATCCGAGGCGCTGAATGGTAAGGGTGCGGCGCTCTTTGGTGGTCGATGGAACTCGGAAGGGACCCGCCTGGTTTACATGAGTCTGCATCGCTCTCTTTCTGCGCTGGAGACCCTCGTTCATCTCAGCACTCCGGGCGCTCGCAAACTCCGCTTTATCCTTCTGACGATCAGGATCCCTACGGAAAGCATTCACGATTTCAGAAACTCAGTTCCTGATCACTGGAACGAAGGCCCACAAGGAATGCGTCATACGCAGAAGCTTGGCGATGATTGGGTGCGGCGAAAACACTCGTTGGCTCTCCTTGTCCCTTCCGCTGTGATCCAAGAGGAAGCGAATTTGATCGTGAACCCTCTGCATAAAGCAGCCGGAACTTTAAAGATCGAAGACAGCCGGAATTTTTATTTCGACGGCAGACTCCATTGAGCAACTTCAAATGATCTCCCGGGTATCGAGATAGCAGTTGGCAAGTGCCACCGGGAAAGTTTGCGCAGTCTCATCAATCGTGATAATCCCGTCTGCCCGAAGCGTTGAAAGCGTCTGCTCTCTCTCACGAGCGTACTCGGTCGCGGCAAGATATCCCAGTGCCTGATCAAAGGTCTTTACCTCGTCATCCAGCATGTCATCGATCCCAGATTCCCGAAGGTTCGCTATAACCACGGGGTGTTTCTGGCGGAGCTTCCGAAGTGGTTCGTGAAGTTCATCGCTGTCTTCGCCTCGGAGGTTTGTCAAAATAATAACGAGAGCGCGTTTCCGTTGGTGACTCAGAAGTCGCTGTGCCGCTTCGCTGAAGTCACTGGGAAAGGGTGCCGTTTTGTAATCGTAGAGATGATTGAGAACGGTCGTCATGGCATGAGCTCCCTTGACCGGAGGCAGCCAGCGATCCGTTCCTCCAAAACTGAGAATGCCAACATGATCTCCCTGCCTCAGAGCGATGTAGCTAAGAAGGAGCATGGAATTCAAACAGTGGTCGAATTGCGATAGCTCCCCTTCCAGTGTTCGCATCCTTCGCCCGCTATCCACCATGAGAATCACGGACTGATCCCGCTGCTCCTGAAAATCCCGACTGATAAGCGATTGACGCTTCGATGAAGCCTTCCAGTCAATCTGCGCCATTGAATCGCCCATTTGATAGTCTCGCAACTGGTGAAAATCCCGACTTAAGCCGGCACGATTTTTCCGCACGATCCCGCTTTGCTCCTGACGGTGCTCCATCGCAAGAAGCGCATAACGAAGAACAGGCTGATAGTTGGGATAGACCTTGGTT
Source organism: Akkermansiaceae bacterium (assembly GCA_049889835.1). Lineage (GTDB taxonomy): Bacteria > Verrucomicrobiota > Verrucomicrobiia > Verrucomicrobiales > Akkermansiaceae > SW10. The sequence goes on along the minus strand of JBMHCQ010000004.1, from coordinate 14,269 downwards.
ACCTCATCTTTTCCTGCCAAGAGATGGCGATTCCAAAGCTGTAGCAATGAGGTTTGTAAAAGATGCGTCTGACCAAAAACCTTCTCCCCCCGTTCCTGTAACTTCACGGGATAAACCACATCTAGATACCCCCCTTTTTTCACCTTCCCGCGGAAGGGAAGTTCACGGCATTCGCACCGGGAAGGCACACCATCGAATATTTCAAAAGTTCGCGCCAGTGGAGAGGGGTTAAGCACGCGCACTCTCACCTCACCTTCCACGCCCAAAGCAAAACGCCCGGGGAGATGCCGCTCCACTTCCAACTTTTCAAAAGCAAAGGCACACAAGACATCGAAGAAGGCCACGCCGGCCAGCACCGCTCCCGCAATCGTCCACACCGGAAGCGCGGGCGCCCAAAAGCTCGCCGCCAAGCCCAGAAGGGCCCAAAGGGTGAGCAGGCGCACAAGCCATCTGGTTGGTCGGAGAGCCATCGACTAGCTGCGGGGAGCCTCGACGCTTTCGAGGATTTTCACGAGGAGATCATCGACTTTCTGTCCGCTGATTGCCACTTCCGGAGCGACTTGGACCCGGTGCCGGAACACCGGTAGTGCTGCCGACTTAATATCATCTGGGATAACGTAACCCCGGCCAGCAATCACCGCATAAGCTTTTGCCAACTGAACCAGACTAATCGCTCCCCTCGTTCCAACTCCCAGACTCAACCCAGGAGCTTCACGGGTGAAGCGAGTGAGGCGGACGGCGTAATCCACAACCTCTGGAACGACTTTCACTTGCGCGGTCATTTTCTGGGCCTCGATGATGGAGATTCTATCGCAAACGTGTTCGACCGAGCGAGGATCAACTCCGGCCCCGTGGGCTTCAGAGGTCACTTGCGAAACCACTTCGCGCTCGTCTTCGAGATTCGGGTAGTCGATCACGGCCTTAATAAGAAACCGGTCCAACTGGGCTTCCGGGAGCGGATAAGTCCCCTCCTGCTCAATGGGGTTCTGAGTCGCAAAACACATGAACGGTGGCTCCACCGGGAGAGACTCGCCATCAATCGTAACCTGAACTTCCTGCATCACCTCGAGCAGTGCGGCTTGCGTCTTTGCAGGTGCCCGGTTGATTTCATCCGCCAAAAGGAGATTGGTAAAAACCGGCCCTCTCCTCGTCTGAAAGGTCTGGCTCTTCATATCAAAGAGGGTGAATCCCGTGATGTCCGAAGGCATCATGTCTGGCGTGAATTGAATCCGCCCAAAGGCACCCCCAAAAGTGCTCGCAAGCGCCAACACCATGTGGGTTTTTCCAAGTCCCGGCTTCCCTTCCAAAAGGACATGACCACCGGCCAGGAGCGCGGCCACAACCTGAGTGACAGTCTGCTCTTGGCCGAAAACGACCTTCGAAACTTCGGTATGCACGCGGGCAGCCAAAGTCGTAATTTTTGAAAAATCAGGCGCATCGAGCGGCTGGTCACTGGGCATCTGGGGAGCGGGTTGTTCTGGATTCATCGCTTAAGGAGGAGTTGAAGAGACCGGACCATGCGGGTCACCGCACCTGGGTCTCTAAAGGTTTGGGAGGAGAGGGCTTGTTTCACGTCATCAGCGGTAAGAGCGGTCTCGTGAACCAGTTTCTCAACGGCTTGATCAGAATCGAGCTCACCTTGCAGAGAAGAGCGCAAGGGCTTGAGATAGTATTCCAGCGCCCGTTTGCGCCAGAGGAAGGTCGCGGCGGCCCTCAAGCCTTCACCGTAAGGACGTCGATAGGTAAAATCATCTTCCCTGACCGGCCCAAAGCGCGGAATGCGCATCCACAGCCAAACCAAGAGGAGAAGAATTCCCGCTGCCAAGGCAGGCCAGGCATGTTGCCAAAGGAGATCAAACAATGAGGTGCCCGAACCATAGAGAAAAACGATTTGCTGCCCTCCCCGATCCGTGTTCCATCCGGCAATCACCTGAATAAATTGAGGGTGGCTCGCACGATCGACATAGGCATTCCGAAAAGGCCGCGCATGCGCAAGAAACATCACCGATCCATCTCCGTGAAAAGTTGTGAGCATCCGCGTTCCTGACTCCTCTTCCTCTTCCCAGGCCTCGCCGTATTGCGAACGCAAGGCGACATCACCTTGAAACTCAACCTTCAGGTCATATCCCATTTCTCCCTGAGTCAGGGAAATGTCCGCCACATTCCAATCGTTCGTCAGCTTCCCGAGATCTTCATCGGACTCCACCTTCTCGAACCCTCCCTCGAGCTGGGTTACCTCAAGTTCTTCCATGAGATAATCCAGCCCGGCCTTTTCAGTCTCATCGCTTGAGAAACTCAGGGAACGAGAGACAAAGTCATTAATTTCGGCCTCTCCTCCTTCCATCGTGATCACGAGAAGACCTCCTTCATCCACCCAGTCAAGCGCCCGCATCGCGATACCCTTCGAGCTCAGAAATCCAGCAGGAAGGATGATCGTTGAAGTTTCCGGACCAAAATCAGTCCAAACCCTTTTGCTCGCGGCATTCCAGCCATCAGCTTTCAAAAAGCGCTCAGCAGCGAGATAAGGATTCACCCGAGCTTGGCCGACGTATCCGCTCGGAATGGTCTCCTCTTCATATTTTCGATCCGAGCCCCCTCCGCAAGAAGAGAGCAGGAGAGCGATCAGGCAACTCCAAATCCTCACGCGCCCCTCCTCTCATTTCTTCCGGAAAACGGCCAACCATTCCATAGCTCACCCATCTCCGATTCCTCGGGAGATTTGCGCGCGTAGGCGATGCCCATCCAGCTCCGCGTCAATCGCTCGAAGTAAGCGGACTCAGCCACGCCACTCGCTTGCAAACGACGCAAGCAATCCATTTCCGTATCCGATTCCTCAAGCTCAACAAGATCTCGTGATACCAGCGCACTGATTGCTCCACGATACAGCAAAGCGAGGGCTTCCCGCGTGCGCCCTTCATACCAAAGTTTCTGAGCCACCGCCAAAACATCATCCGGTAATGTTTCCGGAGCGATCTTCATCCCCGAAAAAGTTCGCACTTTTTTGCGCTCCCCTTCCTCAGGCGCCTCCCCGCCGGAAAATGCCTGCAGGTTCTGCCCAATCATCCAAATCAGCCCTCCGACGACGATAAACGCGATGATCCAAAACAAAAGCTGACCCACCCCGGCAAAGAGGCCCGCTGAAGACGAAGGTCCTCTTGATGAATCATCAGTGCGCTTATCATCGTCGAAAACCTCCGTGCGTTGCACGTATGATTTTTCATCAAAGGCTTCATCGCTGAGAATTTCCTCCATCTGCTCCTTCGCAGTCTGAGCCTCAAGATCGGGAGTCATCACAAACAAGCCCACCCCAAGAACAAGCAAGGAAAGACGCTGGCCCAACCTCTTGAAGGCGAGTTCGATATCCCACCCTTCGGTCCAAGTGCGGCTGTTGACGTAAAGTCCGAAACCACCTCCGGCGTAGAACCAGGACGTCACCGACATTGCCACCACGTAGGCTCCGGTAACGGTCAGGACCAACCATTGCGGAAGGGCTTCCGAACCCACCTCAAAGAACTCGATCAATATGACTTCAAAACTCCACGCAGCTCCAGGCGGGACCATGAGCTCGGCGAAGTAAAACAAGCTCATGAAAATTCCAGCCTCTATCATCAGGCAGATAAGCGTGAGAGCAAGCCCGGTCCCGGAACTCCGTCGCGTGAGCAAGTCCACCCGAACGCGATACTTGGCAGCCCTGAGCCCCTCCAGAAAGTGCACCGGGAGAACCAGCGATCGATAGATCGAAGAGCGATAGAACAAGCACCCAATCAAACTCAACCAATAGAAGGTCACCAACCCACCATTCCCATCAGGATGAAGAAGCAGTCCAAGGACGGCAAAAGCGATACCCATTACAATCAACAAGCCGTTTTGCCGGATTTGCTGCGGCACCACAAGTATGGTCGCCTTTGTATCGGGCTCCTCTCCGAAGAGATTCCGGCTCAAAGGAAAAAGCGCCACGCGATCCCAAATTGGCTTCAACCACCAAATCAGGAAAGCACCCCATCCCGGACTCTGGAAAAACGCTCCCAAAATAACAGCACATATCGGAAGGACAGTGACCAACCAAGCTTTCCACAAGGTCCAGAGATGAACCCGGGCAAGGCTCAGTCCTAAATCCACCGCCTCCCACTTACTGCGGGGACGGATTTCTGCTGTCACCTTTTCAAGCTCCACGGACCCTCCTTCCCGCAAAGATGAAGTAAACCGCATGCATCACCCAAAAGAAGATTCCGACGGCATACTTGATTTCCTTGGCGACAGGTTGTGCCGACCAGAAGCCCTCCACAATCGCAGCCAGAAAAGTCATGAAAGCCCCACCGATCAAAAGCGGCAATCCGGCTCTTCCAGCCCGAGCCAAAGCATGGCCTCGCGAGAATTGACCCGGCGCCAAAAGCGCAAATCCCATTTTCATGCCAGCCATCCCCACCACGATCATTCCAAGCAACTCAAACGAGGAATGACTCGCGACAAAAGTCCACAGCTTCTCCGGATCTCCCGCGTAATCGACATACCCAACCACTGCTCCGAAGTAAATCCCGTTGAAAACCAAATAAAACAGCGTCCCAATTCCCCACAACACCCCACTGGCAAACATCATAAAATCAATCCCGACATTATTCTGAATGTAGAAAGCGAACATCATAAAATTGGACCCGTGCTCCTGTCGCAATTGCTCCACGGTATCCGCCTCTTTTCCATACATCCCCTCGATGTCCGCCATTCCCTCGGGCTTTAAGATGGACTGAACCCACGCAATTTCCTGCGAAGCAGACCACCAAACCAAAAAAAGCGGCACCCAAAAGACCAATGAAGCCAAAATAAAAAGCCGCCATTCCGCTCGCACCGCTTGAGGAAAAGTGCGCGCTGCAAACCGAATCACTCCCTCTCCGAAGCCGCCCTTGCTTCGGTGAATCAGGCGATATCCCCGTATCGAAAGATCATTAAGCCGCTCACAAATCCGGCTCCCATACATCCGATACTGCGCGATTGAGAGATCATGGGTAATGCGACGAAATAAACCTGGAATCTTTTCCGGCTCGAGCCCCTCCGAATTCGATTCAAGACTGGTCAAGCGGAGATCGAAGTCACTCCATTCCCCCACTTTTTTACGCTCAAATTCCTGCCGATTCATGACCCCTCCTCCAACCACTGGGCCATTCCGATGACCTTCTCAACTCCTTTCGGGCCCACCTCCCGGGTCAAGGGAGACAAATGATTCGCCAACTCCGCCCGTCGCGCTTCAGACCAGCCTCCGGCTCGATGCCGAAATGAAATCACCGCCGCCCGTTCCTCACGTGTCAGTGGCAAACTCACCGGGACTACCGCCAGCGCCGGCGGGCCCGAAAAAACCGGATCGACAGCTTCCTTCGCGTAAACCACCAAAGTTCCCGCCGCCAAATCACCCAATCTTTGAAACCGGGCATTGAAAAACACCGCCAAGGGAATTAGGGGAAGGGACACTTCGACGATGCGGATAATGTTACGAACCATGGATTGGCCGACACTGACCGTAGCCCCTCCCTGGGTCACCACTCGAATTCCCGCAGCTCGTTTCCCCCAAGTGGCACCCTTGGAGCCAATTTCAAAAAGAACATCGTAGAACCAGCTCAGAACAAACGAAAAGAGCATCCAAATTCCTTGGGCCACATTGTCTCCCAATGCCGATGAAGCCATCATGATCAGGAAATAGAACAGGACACTGATTGCCGTCTTGATCAGGGAATCCAGTAACAAGGCCATCAACCTCAGAAATGGTCCCGCCGTCCGGAGATGAACTTCCACTCCCTCGGCCAGCTCCACCGTCTGAAGTGTATCCAAGCGCCGTTTATCCTCTGCCATTCCCTAATTCAAAAAAAACCTATCAGAGGCTGGAAGAGGGTAAAGAAGACAGAGCCAAAAAAAGCGGCACTTTTACGGCACCACAGTGGTCATCAAACCCGTCAAAAACACCCCTAAAAAATCCTAACTCGTTACCCATCAATAGATTACTATTGGGCATCAGGAGAGAAAAAATGGAGCCAGCTGTCGGACTCGAACCGACAACCACTCGATTACAAATTGAATGATATTGTTGGGTCAGTTTTCTCAGTAAGACCAAGTCGTGATGGAATCAGAGTTGAGCTGGGCCGATTTACTGTTCTGGATGGATTTGTGAGCTGATGACTATTACTGTGACAAAGCCGTCACTTGCTTCCACTTTTGATTTCAAAGGGATCAGATTGGCTAATCAGTCTTCATGGTCACTCTGCGGATTCACCGGTTCTCGCTCACCTTTGCTCTCTTTTTTGGTCTCGCTTCGGCTGAAAACCTGCAGGAATCGGAAGTGGTTTCCGGTTCGGCAGAGCAAAAAATTGAAGAAATCCTAGGTCGTAGCGAGCTTCTCGATTCAGAAGAACAAGCAACTCCTCCCGTCTCTAAAGAGAACGAATTACCGCTTCCCGAGGACCTCAATGTTGATCTCCCATCAGAATCTGAATCGCCAACCGCTCCTCTGCTCCCGAAACTCCCCGATGCTGGCTCCGGCCCAGGTGAGCTCTCGGGGGTGATTTTTGATTCCGATGGCAATGGCTTGAACGGAGCAATTATCGTATTCCCAAAAGTCGGCGGCTTCCAAGTTCGCTCCGGACCCGATGGACGCTTCATCGTGAAAGGACTTCCGATTGGTCCACTCGAAGTCGAAGTCTTGAAGCCCGCCTTTCAGACCAAAAAGACCACCATTACGATTCTCGAAGAAGGGGTCACCGAGTCACGCATTGGGATGGAGATTAAACCCGTCGAGCTCGCAGAAAGAGAATACCTCCTCGAAGACCGCGAAATCGTGGCGGACGTTCAGGAAGAATCCTTCGGCGGAATTGATCTCGGTGGCAATGATGGGGCCAGCCTGATGAGCGCGATCGGGCGAGAGACCTTTGAGAAACAAAATCTCTCGAACGCGGCCGATGCTGTGGGTCGTATCTCTGGCGCAAACATCGTAGGAGGAAAATACGCTGTTCTTCGAGGTCTCGCTGATCGGTATATCACCACCACATTCAACAACGGGGCGATCACTTCAGCTGACCCCTCTCGGAAAACAGTCCAGCTCGATCTTTTTCCCACCTCCGTGATTGAGGCAATCGGCGCCGAGAAGCTTTACAACGTCACGATGCCAGGCGACTTCGGTGGGGGTGCGATTAACATTCAGACGCTTGCCATGCCCGATGAGCGCTTCATCAAATTCGGTTACGAAGTGGGCTGGAACAGTTTGCTCGGAGGCGATTTTTATCGGAACCCGAGCCGTAGCTTGGGCTTTCGTGGTGATGTCGACAATCCTATCCCACGCAGTGATATCTTCCTTCCAAATGGAAGTTTCCCCGGTGGTTCTGGCACCGCCGTTCCTGACCCTACAGCAGAGGCCGCCTGGGATCGTCTCCTCGACGGCACTGATTTTGTCCCTCGTAAAAGCAAGCCACGCCCGAGCAAAAAATTTGGCCTGACTTACGGGGATGTCTTCGAGCTCCAAGGCGATGCACGGCTCGGTGTCATTGCTTCGTTCAGCCGAAAAAGTGAAGATAGCATGCAGCTCAACCGCGTGCGTTCTCGCCCGGGCATTCAGCGCTCATGGGTGCAGGATGACTACACCAGCACCGTCGATTGGGGGATGTTTCTTTCCACTCAGCTTGAAGTGGATGAAAACAATTCCATCCGCGCCATTTACTTCCGGAAGCATGTCGCGGAAGACAATTATTCCCTCCAGAGAGACATCATTGATCAGACAAACGGAATTAACTTTGGAGTCCCCGCCACCAGCTTGGTGAGAACCGGAAACTCACAGTTCGCGGGCTTCGGCGCAGATGCTTACTACAAAGGAGAGGCATGGCAAACAGACACCACCATTCGTGACCTCCAGCTTTTCCAACTTACCGGTGATCACACTCTTTGGGAAGATGGCCTCAATATTAAGTGGGGCTACACCAAGAATGAATCGACCGAGTCCCGCCCACATTCAACATCCTTCCGATACGGCGTGCTCGACTTCACTGATAGTCGTCTCGCTGTTGCTGGCGACCCGTTCCAAATCGCAGCGAATAAGCTCAACGCAGACTTTATGTTAGGGCTCAATAACCCGACATTTGATGAGGCTCGCAATGCACTCATTGCGATCAATCCACGTCGTGGAGCGCTCTTTGCCGATGCCGAGCTCTCAGCTGCTCAAAATAACCAAACCGTTTTTGATCCTTCGCTAGGACAAGTCCCCACTCTCGGGAACGTGGAATACACAGGCGATAGTCCCGGCCAGTTGGTTTCGGAGATCCTGAACCAGAAGATTCAAGAGGACACGATTGAGAAATTCATCGATCTCGAAATGCCCTTCTACCTTGGTGAAGATGCGGAACTTCGAGTAAGATCAGGCTTTCGAAAGGCAAACAAAACCCGGGGATCGCGAGGGCAGGCCTACCGCATCGATGCCAACAATGTTCCCGACTCCGAACTCTACGGCCCTGACTCTTTCGGAACCGATGCAGCCACTGACTCCACCCTTCTTTCCTCAGGCACAGACGGCAGTGTCAATGGAGTCACCGTTGAAGATGGCAATGCGCTTGAAGTTCGAAACTTCGATGGCACCTCATCTCTTGAAGCTCTCTACTTGGGAGCTGAATTTGAATGGCAAACTTACCTCCTTGGAGGAGGACTTCGGAGAGAAACGGAAACTCGCGGCTATCGCACCTTACCAGCGCCACTCAACCTCTCTACCGTTGCCGATAAAAGTGGCGAGATCTCGAATACGCTCAACATCCCCAGTCTCTACCTCACTAAGACTTTTGATGATGAGCGCTTCAAAGTAGGGGCCTACTTTTCGCGCACCGTCGCCCGCCCCACCTTTTACGAATTCCTCCCGGCCATCACGGTCGAGCAAGATACTGGCTTTGAGCGACGCGGTGAGTTCAACCTCCAAGACACCTCGATCACCAACTTCGACCTGAGCTTCTTTTGGCAAATCACGGATGATTCCAGCATCACCATTTCTCCGTTCTTAAAAAAGCTCGATGATCCCATTATCTCCGTCATTCGCCGTTCCCAACAGTTCATCGGCTTTCAAAATGCCGAACAAGGAACCCTGAGAGGAATCGAACTCGAATGGGACATCGGAGAGTTCGCCCCCTTCTCCATTCGCGGAAACTACACCTTCATCGATGCGGAGCTCATCGCTGAGATCAACACCGGTGTAAATGGCTTCGCACCAGTCAATCTGCAATACCCCAACCAGCCGGAACACATTCTCAATGTCGCCCTCGGGTATGACTTTGAGGAATACGACCTGAGTTGTAATCTCGTTTACAACTTTGTCGGATCGAACGCTCTTTTTCTTCGCATCAAAGAAGGTGACGCCAACGTCATCTCCCCCGCCCTGCACACGGTGGACTTTAATCTACAGAAAAAATTCGAGCTGGATCACGCCGATCTCACTCTTGGCCTCTCGATCAAGAACATTTTCGACACCAAGGAACGCGTCTTCTTTGAGGGGGGCGGTTCGTCTTTCGAAGGCGAAACTTATGACGTCTTGCAATCTGGGAGATCAATCTCGCTCGAAGGCAAGATTGAGTTTTAGCGGAAGCCAGATTGGCAATTTACGCTCTTCGATCACTTTTCTGAATTGATCGAAATTCAGTCTTCGAGTGACCAATTTGTCACATGACACTATTGTCACGAATCTTTCCTGCGAATTGCATCACATTGCCTCAAATAGAGAGCGTCACGTGCTCGTGACTCTATCTCACAATAGCAATTCGTTTATGAAATTAAAAAAACCACGAGGGTTATTTACTCTCACCGCCACGCTCGCTACCGCTGGCTTGGCACAGATCGCTGGTGCGGCACAGGGGTCATTCCTGACCCTCACCGGTCTCACCGCTGACGATGTCGATGTCATTGCCCAGACTGATGCGACTGCCGGAGCCAATGGTGTCACCTTTGTTGATACTGATGGTGCCGGAACCACTGATGACGGAGTTTATAAGATCACTGCAGATACCACTTGGACTGCAGATAAGACCTACATTTTGACTCGCAAAATCTTCGTCGATGCCGGAGTCACCCTCACTATCGAGGCAGGAACAAAGATTTACAGCACTTCCAGTGATGTCGGCACAGCCGCCCGTGCAGATGATGAGTTTGGCTCCATCGTGGTGACCCGGGGTGGGAAAATTAATGCCAACGGAACCGCTGATGAGCCGATCATCATGTCTTCTATCGAAGAGCTGGAAGCAGCCCGCGGCGTTGACATTGATACCCAAAACGGTGTTGCTACTGCCCCCACTCGCTTTGATCGCGGACTCTGGGGCGGACTTGTGATTCTTGGTAACGCGAAAGTTTACAACTACTCTGCTGCCGGAGCCGCCAACCTCATCGGGGAGAACCAGATCGAAGGATTCGCTCCGGCATTCTCACCAGATGGTGATGCTGATGGCCGGGTCGACCTCATCGAGTATGGTGGGAGCAATGACGCAGATGATAGCGGAACTCTCCGCTACGTCTCCATCCGCCATGGTGGGTATGAGTTCGCCGCTGGCGATGAGATCAACGGCCTCACCCTCGGTGGTGTCGGAAGTGGAACGACTCTTGAGTTTATCGAAGTCTTCGCAAACTCCGATGACGGCATCGAGTTCTTCGGCGGGACTGCCAACATCAAGAATGCCCTTGTTTCTTTTTGTAAGGACGACGGCTTCGATCTCGATGAAGGCTACACCGGCAAAATGCAATATCTCGCAGTCTTCCAGAACCCGACTGGTGACAATAGCATGTCCACCAGCGTCCAGGATTCCGATCATGGCGGTGAGTGGGATGGCAATAATAAGGGCGATGCAAACGACTTTAAGTCTGCTCCCATCATTGCAAACCTGACCTTCATCGGAGATAACGAGGGCGACCACGCCTTCAAGATCGACGACTTCTTTAGTGGTGAAGTTTACAACTCTGCAGCCACCGGTTTCGCTGATCTTTTGACTGTCAGTGGAGACAATACTCTCGCGACTGCTCCAGTCTTTGAAAACGTGACCACTGATGTTGCCAACTCGGTAGACGATGGCGCAGTTGAAACGCTGATTGATAGCGATTTCAATAAAGTCGCTGACGTGATGCTTGGTAAAGTCGATATCGCAAATGGTTCTTACGACCCACGTCCGGCTTCTGGTTCTCCTCTTCTGGGTGCCACCGTTACCGACATGGCAGCAAAGGACGCTTTCTTCGAAAACACCACTTACCAAGGAGCCTTCGGCGGTGAGAGCAACTGGGCTGCCGGTTGGACCCGCTTCTCCGCTCTTGGTCACTTCGACTTTGGCGGACTCAGTAACCTCGGTGCAGACGACGTGGACCTTCTTGCTTCGGCAGCGGTCACCTTCGATCCGGTTCTTGGTGTAAACGTTCTCAATGGCGACCAAACTCTGGACGCTTCCAAGAACTATATCCTCACCGACAAGCTCTTTGTCACCGAAGGAAACACGCTCACTATTCCGGCTGGAACGAAGATTTACAACACCTTCAACGACCTCGGAACTGCTGCCCGTGCAGATGACCAGTTCGGGTCGATCGTGGTATCTCGTGGCTCGAAGATCGAAGCCACCGGAACCGCTGCAGACCCGATCATCATGACCGCAATTGCCGAGCTGGAAGCAGCCCGCAGCCAGGACATCGATGGTGACGGATCAGTCGCTGCCGCACCGACCCGCTTCGACCGTGGACTCTGGGGTGGCCTCGTGATCCTCGGAAATGCCAAGGTCTACAACTACTCTGCTGCTGGAGCCGCTAACCTCATCGGTGAAAACCAGATTGAAGGATTTGCTCCTGCGTTCGCACCAGATGCTGATGCTGACGGACGTATCGATGTCATCGAATACGGTGGCAATGATGATGCCGACAACAGCGGAACTCTCCACTATGTTTCGATCCGCCACGGTGGATACGAGTTCGCTGCTGGTGATGAGATCAACGGTCTCACTCTTGGTGGGGTCGGAAGTGGAACCACTCTTGAGTTCATCGAGGTGTTCTCCAACTCTGACGATGGCATCGAGTTCTTCGGTGGCACCGCTGACATCAAGAATGCTCTCGTGGCCTTCTGTAAGGATGACGGCTTAGACCTCGACGAAGGTTACACCGGACGCATGCAGTTCCTGACTGTTGTCCAAAACCCAACTGGCGACAACAGCGCCGGAACTTCCGTTCAAGATTCTGATCACGGTGGTGAGTGGGATGGAAACAACAAGGGAGATGCGAACGACTTCAAGTCCGCTCCCAAGATTGCGAACCTGACCTTCATTGGAGACAACGAGGGAGATCACGCCTTCAAGATCGATGACTTCTTCAGTGGTGAAGTTTACAACTCCGCCGCGACTGGCTTTGCTGATCTCCTCACCGTTTCTGGTGACAACACCCTCGCAACAGCTCCGATCTTTGACAACGTCACGACAGACGTTCCAAACTCGGTTGATGATGGTGCGGTTGAGACGCTGATCGACGGAGACTTCAACAAAGTTGCTGACATCATGCTTGGCAAGGTGGATATCGCCAACGCGTCTTACGATCCACGTCCGGCTTCTGGTTCTCCACTTCTTGGAGCGACCGTCACGGACATGGCAGCCATGGACGCCTGGTTCACCAATACCACTTACCAAGGTGCCTTCGACGGTGAGAGCAACTGGGCAGCTGGTTGGACCCGCTTCTCCGCTCTCGGTCACTTCGACTTCGGCGGACTGGTCAACCTCGACACAGACGATGTGGACCTCCTCGCTTCGGCAGCGGTCACCTTCGACCCTGTGCTTGGTGTGAATGTCCTCAACGGAGATCAGACCCTTGATGCCTCGAAGACTTACATCCTCACGGACAAGCTCTTCGTTACTGAAGGAAACACGCTCACCATTCCGGCTGGAACGAAAATCTACAACACCTTCAACGATCTTGGAACCGCTGCTCGTGCAGATGACGAGTTCGGCTCGATCGTCGTGGCTCGCGGATCAAAAATCGAAGCAAATGGAACGGCTGCCGAACCAATCGTAATGACCGCCATCGCTGCTCTCGAGGCAGAACGAGGACAGGACATTGATGCTGATGGAACGGTTTCCCTTGCTCCAACCCGATTTGATCGCGGACTCTGGGGTGGCCTTGTCATCCTTGGTAACGCCAAGGTTTACAACTACTCTGCTGCTGGAGCAGCCAACCTCATCGGTGAAAACCAGATCGAAGGTTTTGCTCCTGCGTTCGCGCCAGATGCTGATGCTGATGGTCGCATCGATGTCATCGAATACGGTGGCAACGACGATACCGACAACAGTGGAACTCTCCGCTATGTTTCGATCCGCCACGGTGGATATGAGTTCGCCGCAGGTGACGAGATCAATGGTCTCACCCTTGGTGGGGTCGGAAACGGAACCACTCTCGAGTTCATCGAGGTGATGTCCAACTCTGATGATGGCATCGAGTTCTTTGGCGGCACCGCTGACATTAAGAATGCCATCGTGGCCTTCTGTAAGGATGACGGCTTCGACCTCGACGAAGGTTACACCGGACGCATGCAGTATCTCGTAGTGATCCAGAACCCAACGGGTGACAACTCTGCGGGAACTTCCGTCCAGGATTCTGATCACGGTGGTGAGTGGGATGGCAATGCCAAGGGCGATGCCAATGACTTTAAGTCCGCCCCCATCATTGCTAACCTCACCTTCATCGGTGACAACGAGGGTGACCATGCCTTTAAGATCGACGACTTCTTCAGTGGTGAAATTTACAACTCCGCCGCGACTGGCTTTGCCGACTTGCTGACCGTGAGTGGTGACAACACTCTGGCAACTGCTCCGATCTTCGAGAACGTCACCACTGACGTGCCAAACTCGGTGGACGATGGTGCCGTTGAGACTCTCATCGATGGAGACTTCAACAAGGTTGCAGACATCATGCTGACCCGCGTTGACATTGCCAATGCATCCTACGACCCACGTCCAGCAGCCGGCTCCCCCCTTCTGGGAGCAACTGTCACGGACATGGAAGCCAAGGATGCCTGGTTCACCAACACCACCTACCAGGGAGCCTTCGATGGCACTACGAACTGGGCAGCAGGTTGGACCGGTCTTGATGAGTTGGGAGTCTTTGCTCCGGCACTTGTTCCAGCTGATGAATTCCAAATCCTGACCATCACACTCGATGCAGGAAACATGACCATCACCTTCGGCTCCACCGCTGGTGAGTCCTACAAGGTGACTAGCTCTCCTGATCTGGAAACGGCCTTGGGGGGGGGGGGGGGGGG
>JBMHCQ010000003.1:0-38319 GCA_049889835.1 Akkermansiaceae bacterium | reverse complement strand
AGAAAGTCGGCGAGCTTGAGGTACGCGGATTCGTTGGCGACATTGCATTGTTCTCCAGCGTCAGAGCGGAGGTCGAAGAGGGACATTTCGACCTCGTTGCGAGGGGCGGTGAGGCCCCATTTCATGTCTTTGCCGAGCTTGTAGCCTTTGGCGGGGCGGACGCGCATGGAGAAGGCGAAGTCCTTGGTGCGGAGGTAGGCGCGGGGGCCACAGACGTGGTTGAGCTCGCCGATGACGTAGTCGCGCTGTGGCGATGATTTTTTGGAAATGGCTTCGAGATCGTAGCCATCGAAGTGGGCAAACTTTTCAGCGGAAAGGTCGGCTCCGGCGGCGGCGAGGAAGCTGGGGGCGAAGTCGACGAACTCGACAAAGCGGTCACAGACTGTTCCGGCGGGAAAGTGTTTTTTGTTCGAGGAAAGAGCGATGACGGCGCAGCGGTTGGATTTGTCGTAGGGTCCGAACTTGGCTTCGTATCCTTGTTCGCCGAGGTGCCAGCCGTGGTCGCCGCAGGTGATGTAGATGACCCACTCGCGGCCCTGGGCTTCGCTCTTTTCGCGAAAGGCTTTTGCGGTCTCGCCGATGAGGGAGTCGCCATAAGCGCAGAAGGCGTAGTAGTCGCGGATCGCTTGTTGTTTCTCCTCGGGATTGAGTTGGTCGATCTGCATCTTGTCGTGCAGGGTGACGAGTTGGCGTGGAAGCGATTTGAGTTCGTCGCGGGAGAAGTCGGGAATCTTGTAGGTTTTTCCGGCGAAATGATCGCGGAATTTCTTGGGAGGAAGCACCGGAGTATGCGGGAAATGGAAGCCGACGTTTACGAAGAGAGGTTTGTCCGAAGAGGCCTTGGCGATGTAATCCTTCGCGGCGGAAGCAATGTGGCCGTCGAGGGTTTTGCCGGCTGGTTGGGAGCTGACACCTCCGACAATGATCACAGAATTCGCGCGAGTGTAGGCACGAAGGACGTCGTGTTTTTCATCAATGGCTTTTCTCTTGGCGAGGTCTGCATCGGGGATTTCGCCCTTGGGCACATCCACAAGAAATTCTTCCATTGTTCCGTCGGGGAAGTGCCATTGTTCGACGCTGCCGGCGGGCTTTCCTTTGCCCCAGGTTTTGGTTTTGTAAAAGTCAGTGAGCCCCTTGCGTTCGAGGTCGTTTTTGCGGTCGATTTCCACATCGTAGTGGCCGGGTTTGTTCCAAGTAAGCCCGGGACCCCAGTCGAAGATGTAGACGCCGGATTTTCCGAAGCGAGCGGTGGCATAGCCTTCGTCGCGCAAGAGAACGGGAAAAGTCGGACGACAGAAGTCGGCTTTTTCGTGCGACTGTCTGAATCCGTAGGTACCGTTGCGATGCGGATAGCGGCCGGTGATCATTGAGACCCGGGAAGGCGCGCAAGCGGGCGAATTGCAGTAGGCGTGAGTGAAGAGGACGCCTTCGGAGGCGAGTTGATCAAGCGCGGGAGAGCTGACATGGCCGAGGGCGCTTTCCGGGCGGCCATCGACCGCTTGATTGAAGCAGGCAAGGGAATCGGCCCTTTGGTCATCGGTAACAATCCAAAGAATATTGGGCTTTTCTGCAGCAAGACCGACGCTGGATAGCAAGAGAGCGGAGGTCGTTTGGGCAAATAATCGATGGAGGAACATGAATATTGAATCTGTCGGACAGATACTAGGGCGCTTAACAAGAACTACCAGCAAATCAATAAATGCGGTCCACACCCACTGAATGAGATCGCCCCTTGGTGACGTATTAACTCCTCACACATGAATTCTTCTTCCGGCTCCAGCAATTCCTCCCGTCGTGACTTTCTCAAAAAGTCTTCCGCTCTCGGCTTCACCTTCATTCCGGCCTACCTCACTTCGGCCCGTGCTCAGGACAATCCAAAACTCCCTCCCAGTCAGCGAATCAATCTTGCTTGTATCGGAGTGGGCGGTCGCGCGGGAGGAGTAATCCCGTCCCTCTGTCGGGGAGGGAAGGCCGCTCCGGTGGCGCTTTGCGATGTTGATTTCCAGCTCCCAAAAAACGTCGTCAAAAATCTCGAGCGCTACCCGGATGCCAAGCGCTTTCATGATTTCCGCGAGATGTTCGACAAAATGGAGAAGGATATCGATGCGGTCTCGGTTTGCTCGCCTGATCACACTCATTTCACCGCCACCATTCAGGCGATGTCGCTGGGGAAGCACGTCTACGTCGAGAAACCGCTCACCCGCACTTTTGAAGAATCGGAGATCCTGATGCGCGCCGAAAAGAAGTTCGGGGTGGTCACTCAAATGGGCAACCAAGGACACACCGGTCGAGGAATCAATGAGTTCTCAAAAATGGTCGAGCTTGGTCTCTGCGATGATCTTACCGAACTCGCCGCCTGGAAGACCCCCAGCCTATGGTTCATGAAAAGAGGCGACCGTGTGAACAAACTTCCCCTTTCCCAGGATCCCGTTCCCGCTTCGCTCAAGAACTGGGACCTCTGGTGCGGACCGCGAAAGCAACTCCCCTTCAACTCACTCTACCACCCTTTCAACTGGCGGGGCTTCCACGAATACGGAATGGGCATGCTCGGCGACTGGGGCGCGCATGTCATCGACTACATCCACGACAAGCTCGAACTCGGCCTCCCCACCGAGATCAAAGTTCAGCAGCTCGAAGACTACAACCAAACCCTCTTCCCTCTCGCTACCCAGCTTTCGATGCACTTCCCCTCACGCGGGAAAAACCGGCCAGCCATCGATATGACCTGGAAGGATGGCGATGGCTGCACGCCTGAGATTCCCGCCCGCCTTCTCAGCAAAGACCAAAAGGCTCCCAAACTCGCCGGTGCCGGTACGCTTTTATCCGGGAAAAACAGTTCCACGGCCATCCTGCGCGGTCATCATGGGAACTCTCCGAATCTTGTCTCGAACGAAGATCGCCAGAAATACGGTCAGGAACTCAAAGCCGTGCCTGATTCGAAGCTCGATCACTTTGCGTCCTTCATCGCTGCTTGTCAGGGTGAAGGGACCACCAACTCCCCCTTCAGCATCGGTGCGGAATTGACCCAAGTATTCGCACTCGGAACGATCGCCCAATATCTGAACTCCGACCTCACCTTCGATCCCAAGATCAAGAAGTTCATCGGAAATGAGACGGCCAATGCCCTTCTCAACCCTCCGGCGAGGAAGGAATGGGAAGGCCATTACAAGCTCGCGTAAGCGCAGCTTGGGCACAAAAAAACGCAAGGCCGAAGCCTTGCGTTTTGAAGAAGAGTTTTTTTGAAATCCTGATTACTTCCGGCGACGGATCGCAAGCATTCCGCCCGCAAGTCCGAGAAGGAGAGTAGAGGAAGGCTCGGGGATCGCAGGAGTAGTGCTGAACTGCAGGTCTACTGTCCGAAGAACAAGAGAACCAGAAGTGCCACCCTGATTCGTGAAATCCAAAGAAGCTTGAGGTGTTCCGAAGCTCTGATTCGTCTGAATGAATCGGAAGCCACCGTTGTCTGCCGCTGACATGGTAAAGGTCAGTCCACCTACATCAACGGAACGGTCCACGATAAATCCTGCACCAGAACCTGAAGCGACAGTCGCAGCTGTGAAGCCATCAAAGACAATGTTATC
Organism: Akkermansiaceae bacterium; assembly: GCA_049889835.1. GTDB lineage: Bacteria > Verrucomicrobiota > Verrucomicrobiia > Verrucomicrobiales > Akkermansiaceae > SW10. Next base: position 34,738 of record JBMHCQ010000003.1, on the reverse strand, counting down.
CCCCGCCGAGGTGGTCCCAACGATGTTTCCAACAGTGACCGAAACACCATCAATAGAGCTGAAAGCGTTTCCAGTTCCTGCTCCGTTTGAGTTACTCAATCCTTGACCCCAAGTAGAAACGCCAGTCGCTCCGGCATTGGTAGTGGATCCGATAAGATCAAATGTGAAGCTATCGTCGAGGCTCCCATCACCATCCAAATCTTGGTTGGTTACGGTAAAGTTGATGGTGAGTGGAACTCCTCCGTGATTATTACCAATGGTGCCACCAGCAGTGAGAGCTGCGTCAGTCCCAACTGGTCCAGCTGTCCGAGGCTGCAAGTTGCTCACTGAATACACCGCGGCACTCGACATCAAAGAACCTGCGAGCGACGCACAAAGGATGGTCGGTATGTGTTTTATCTTCATGATTTTGTAGTTTTTGAATTCTGAGCTGGGGGAAAAGTGCGACCTATTCAGAAAGAACGACCTCGCCCTTATCAGGAGCCCTCGGAGAGCTTCCCATTTACCTGAAATCTGTCAATCAATTTGTTAGACAGATTTCTACAGGCCTTTGTGATCAGGTAAAATAAACGATTGCACCGTAGTTGATTAAGATTTCCTAATGGTAAGTTTCTTTAAGGGACTTTGATGGGTCTTCTCAAAAACTCTCTTCAAGAGCTCTTGAATCTGGGCAAACCCTACAAAACCTTCAATTCACTGGCTTGATCACCCTCAGCCGGTAAAAGTTCGGCCCCACCGTGCCATGCAAAGTGTCGGTGAAGGTTCCATTGATCCCCACCCCAATGGGCACGAAAGGCGTTTCAAGATCATCCGACCAGAGAACGACGTAGGTCCGATTTGGACGCACTGTCCAGCTCAAGGCCTGACCTGAGATTTGGAGATCAATCTTCGACTTCGGATCGGTTGGATCGGTGTTTGCGAGAAACTCCGTCAAATTGTCCAAACCATCGCCATCCCAATCCGGTCTCGCCTGCGTCAGCGAGCCAAAATGAACGAGTTCCCAGGTATCGTTCATTTGATCCTCATCAAGATCGTCCGCCGAGGCCGCGTCCCAGGTCGTCAAGCCCGCGCGCACGAGAGGATAACCCGTTCCATCCGCTGAAACCGGCCAAGGGGCTTGATCAAAGTAGAATAATTCATCAATCACGATCCAAGAGACTTCATCCGGCACCGCGGAGGCCTGGGGAGCTTCAATCGCGACGCGCTCTCCCCCATTCGAGAGCGAACCCGAAAACGGACCGTAAAAAACTTCAAAATCCGGGTCCAACTCATGAGCCGCGCAAAAGGCATTGAGTTCGGAAAGGTTCGTTGGGTCAAAAGGAACCACCCACACCCGCTGTCTCGCCTGCAAGGTCTCCCCCTCTGAAAAGAGGTAGGACACTCCGCCATCGATCCGATAAGCACCGGCGGAATTCGCGAGTGGGACCTCGGCGTTACTCGCGTTTCGAATTTGGATAAACTCCCTTTCCCCCTCCAGCGGATGATACATCACCTGACTGATCTGAAGACTCACCGGAGCAGGTTCATTGACTCCCATGGGACTCGGGCTGGTGATGACCCAGTTTTCCGATCCATCAGGATAACGTCCGAGGGAAACTCCAAGGTCCTGCGCCTTGAAACGAATGACATCGACCACGCCATTGGCACTAGAGAGAACGATTTGCTCACCGGCCCGATCGATTCCGAATCCACTCGTGCGATTGGGATGAAAATCATCTTCATCAAAAACGACATGTCCCATTCCGGGAACCACGGTGCCCGACGGGATGGGCCACTTTTGAGGCTCATCGAGATCGTCACTGAGGAACCAGCCATTGAGGGTCATCGGGGCATCTGAGGAATTGTAGACTTCGATCTGGTCATTCGAATCAAAAGGCGCCGGAAAGCCCGTGTTGCTGTTGGCGATGATCTCGTTGAGGTGAATGAAAGAAGCCAAGAGCGGATCGATTGCGCCCGGTGACCCACCTGCGCTTGAACTTGCGCGCCAGTTTCCGCCATAGTCCAGCGAACCCCTTTCTTGATGGCTCTCAGCATCCGGTAGCGGAACCAAAGAATGCCCCGCTCCGTCAGCCGCTTGCGGCCAGTTCCGGGCATCGCTGTATCGGAAGGACACGAGATCCGTGTCATAAAATCCAAAAGTGATTCGCTCCCCTCCGTTGCTGAGACTCCCTGAATATTGCCCGGCGATCGTGACCCCGGGATAAAGCGTCGAGAAGGCCGAGATGTCATCGACCACGACCACGTAGGAGCCGGGAGCAATCGAAGTCACTCCCTCCCCCAGCTCGAGCTCAACCGCACCACTCAAGTGGTAGCCTTTCAATTCCACCTCTTGATCAGAGGAATTGTGAATTTCGATGAACTCATACTGATTTCCGCCCGGTGCATGATACATCACCTCCGTAATCACGAGTGGCACCTCGGCATTCCAGAAGGTTGCTTCCGACAAGGCACTCCACTCGCCTCCATTCAGCACCCGCGCTTTGACATGAATGGGCTCATCGATGGACAGTGCTTCAGTGTAGGCAGTCCCAACCGCAGCTCCTCCAATCGCACGAGGATCGCTTCCATCGAGGGTGTAGTAAATGGTTCCGGAATCACCGGACAGCGAAAGTGCAGCACCTGCTGCCACCTCGCCGGGCGCGAGACTGAACACCGGGCGCGACGTCGCCGGAATCAAGCCATCTCGGTCGAGATACCCGATCACTTCATTCGCACGATCGCCACCCCGGTCAAAAAATCCCCTCATCTCCGAAACCGCATTCACCCAGGAATCGCGATCGAGATTGGTGCTCCCCCATCGGGCGGAGTGCGCCACGATCGCGCGGTCAATTTCAGCGGCCCGTTCATCCAGACGCGCCTGCGACGGCCCGGCGGTTAAAGCTCCATTCCCATCGAGATACTTGTAGACCTGATCGATCAACTTGATGCGATACTCCGGATTCACGAGCAACTTCTCATGCAGCGTCTGCGGGTTGAAATAGCGAAACTCTTGCAACTGAGGATCGGGGTAGGGGCCCGTTCGATCCAGCTCGATGGGATAACGACGCACCACCCGGTCATAGGCGATCTCTCCGTCATGCTGAAACCACTTGAACCCGTCCGGATTCTTCCGGTTGTAGAGCCCATACATGTTGTTTAAAATATTGTCGTCGCCCGTCCACCACGTGATGCAGTTGTCCACCGCTGCTGCTTGATAGATCAGCAGGAGGTAGTTGATCATGTTCTCCACATCAAGAAGGCGCTCATGGCTGGAATCACGCTCGCCGCTCACATTCATCCCCTGCACTGCGAAGTAGGCTTCGTTTGAGGCGAAACCGGCTTGCGCCAGAGTGTGCAAACGACGGTAGGCATCCAGATTTCCATCCGGAGCCGGCTCTTCAATCCAAAATCCCGTCCCACGCGGCTGATTGTTGTAGGGCCTCCAGATTTTCACCAAGTCATAATCATCCTTATCTCCGCCGAGATGATCCGCGCCGAAGTTTGCTTCCTTGCGCTCCTCGGTCTGATACATCCCCCAATAACGGCCATTGAGATAAAGATGAAACCAGGAGCTTCGCGATGCCAGATCTCCCATCGCCCGCTGTGAATCACGGAAAACCACATCCCGTAGGAAAGTCGCCGTTGGGTCACTGTTTCCGGCCCAATTTCCCGACTGCGTCGTCCGAAGGTCCATTCGCTTGAATGAGGTGAGTCCTCCATCTTCAAAAAAATCATACTCCAGACGCCCCTTCCCATACTCGTCCCGGAAGAAGAGTCTCAGGCCATGCTTTGCGAATTGTGGGTTCCGGCTAAAGCCACCGCGAATGCGCAGGCCCGCGTCAATTTGAAAGCCCTTGCGACCATCCGGATTGATCCATTCCGCCGAAACAGGACGCTCCCATTTTTCAGTCGCATTGACATAAATCCCGATGTCCGGGTCGAAGAGGTTCGCTTCATTCGTGGTGATCGAAAGCGACGGGATAGCTTTGAGCGAATCCTGCACACTCACCACTTCCCCGGTAGCATCTTGATAAGTCTCAGCCAAAACGCCTGCATGCAATCCGGTGCGGATCTGTTGAGTCCCGATAAAAAATGAATCGCGTGGCTCCGTAATCACATCATCGAGAAACAAATACGTGTCGGTTCGGATCGATGACGGCCGGGCTCCCTCGAGGAATCCTTTCACCCGGAGATTCGTGGTCGTGGAAACCGTAAGCTGAGCCGGAAAAACCGGGCTGCTCTCGGTCGGCTCAGAACCATCTGTGGTATAGCGCAGTGTCGCTCCTGGAGTCGAGGTCGTGGAAACCACTTCAATCGGCTCATGATAAAATCCACGCTCGGGAACAGTCACCGGAGTCTCCACAAAATCAGTGAAGGCAACCCCGGTGTTGGCTCTCGCTGGGGTCGGCGCCAGAAGTTGCCCTTGAACGGATTGATTCATTTCACCCGCAATCTTGGCCTCCAGTCTCGGCATGAAAATGAGATCGTTGGATGTTGCAGAAGCATTGAGACCATGGATTGCCAGCACGTTTGCTCCTTCCTTCAACTGACCAAGCGCTGGAGTGAAATCAAACTCCTCGAACTCAATGGCAAAGTCATCCCGATTGCTTCCTTCGGCGTCGCTGTTGTAGTTCAAAACATCAGGCACGCGCGCACTTCTCGCTCCCTCAGCTCCATTGAGCGATGCAACAAAAGCATCCTCGTATTTCATTTTGAGAGTCAACCCATTGATCCGGGAACCGTCGCTCACCGAAAAGGGAACGCGAATAAAGACCGAAGCATTCACCCTGCGCATCGCCCCGACCTCAAGCCCGATCAGGTCGTGATACAGAATTGTCCCTCCCGCAGCCTGTTCATATCCAACCCCGGTCATTCCTTCCAGCCAGTCTGAATCGTCAAATTCCAGAGTCTGCCAAGCCTCGACCTCGGAAGTCGGAATCAAGGCCTTGCAGGGCACCACTTCATCGAAAATCAGCTCGTTGGAAACCGAAGGAAACTCAAAGCCAAATGAACAATCCTCTTCAAGAGCCGGAAGCACGACCTCATGTTCAATGGTCCTTCCATCCGGACGAACCAGCGCGAGATATTCCCCTGAGGAACTGAGCTTGAAATTGGTGTGTAACTCGGAGCCAGGCAGTGCGCGATCCTTGTTCGAGGCGAACACAAGAAGGAAGCCCTTGGATTCGATGGTGACCTCAGGCAGCGCCCATTGTATCAGATCATCCTCGCGATCGGTGAGATGCCAACCGTTCAAGCTGACCGCATTTTCGGTGGGATTGTGCAACTCAAGCCAGTCGGAGAATTCCCCGTCTTCATCCGCGATGACCGTTCCATTGCTCGCCATTGCCTCACTGATCACAACCATCTGTCCCTGAACCATCCCGGGACAAATCAGCCCACCAAGCACGATCAGCCACACTCTCAGTTTTGCTGAAACATCGGATTGAGAACGGCTTCTCCCCACCACCTTTTCAAGCATTGTCGCCATGTCATAAACCTAGTTGTATGGCAGATTTTGAAAAGGAAACATTCTGGATCTTCCTCCTTTCGGTTTTCTCAAGCTTCACCAATTTGGGAGACCTCCCGTTGAGTTCGCGGAAATTGCTCTTCCCACCGCGCCGCGCATTCTGCATTCTCTTGTCCATGCTGAAAAGATTCGTTCTTCCTCTGATCACCGCATCCACACTGGCGATGGCCACTCCCCTCACCTTCGAAGGCACCGAGGGGCCCGGTAAGGGCAAGCATATCGTTTTCATTGCCAACGATCACGAATACCGCTCCGAGGAAACCTGCCCGCTGGTCGCCAAAATCCTCGCCAAGCACCACGGCTTCAAGTGTACCGTCCTCTTCGGAGTCGATGAAAACGGCCACATTCAGGCTGGTAGTGCCCCCATCCCCCACCTCGAGGTTCTTAAGGAAGCCGACCTTCTCTTCTTCTACACCCGCTTCATGGCCCTTCCCGATGAGCAGGCCGATGCCCTCGTCGACTACTTCGAGCGTGGCGGTCCCACCGTCGGCCTCCGTACCTCGACCCACTGCTTTAACGGGCAAAAAGGCAAATGGGCCAAGCTCAACTTCAACTACACTGGCGAAGACTACCTCGGGGGCCTCGGCGAGCAGATTTATGGAAACTCCTGGCACAAAACCCGGGGCCAGCAGCACTACGGCTACAATCACAAGCAAGGGTCCCACCTCACCGCAGCCCAGGGCTCTGATCACCCCATTCTCACAGGCGTCAGTCCTTTCCACGCCTACTCCGGAGCTTATTCCTCACGTCCACCGAAAGACGCCAGCCCTCTTCTCAACGTTCAGGTTCTCAAAACCTTCCACCACAGCACCGAGCTCGATCCCGAAAAAGAAACGGTGAACGCCGGCTGGGCCCGTAATCACTACATCGCCCCTTCGGGAACAAAGAAAGAAGCCCGGGTTGTTTACACCTCGTTCGGAGCTTCAGAAGACCTCAAAGATGAGAGCTCTCGACGTTTTCTCGTCAACTCCGTCTACTGGGCCCTTGGCCTCGAAGACCACATTAAAGTCGACTCCAAGGTCGATTTCGTCGGCGGCTTCAATCCCTCACCCTACACCACCGGAGCCTTCTTCCGTGAAAAAGTGAAGCCTTCCGATCTTGCCGGATTCGAGAGCTCGGTCATGCCTCTCGATTCAAGACTCGGCGGATTGGATAAGCTCAACAAGCGCAGACAGACCCGCATCGCAGGTGTGCTCAAGCAGCGGCCCGGAATCGTCGAGCAGCTGAAAAAAACTCATCCTGATCTCGACCTAAAAAGCTCTCCGACGCCTCTCAAAAAATGACTCTGAGCGGCGGCCGAGACGGATGAGCGACTCCCAGCAGAAAAGTGACCACCAGCTCCCAACAGACGTTTTCCTCAGTCGACTCACTTCGCCCGGGAAGAGCTTCTGAGCTACGATGAACCATTTGTCCCATAGGTCTCGGGTAGCATGGGGTTCAAGAGAGAGAATCTGAATGATCTCCGGCAGTAGGTGTTTCACAACCTTTGGAAAGGATTGAAGGGCCACTAATGTCACCCTAGGCAGGCGCGCTTGAGAAGGTGGTTTTCGTCTCAAAGTCATTGGATTACCATGAAATCCAAGACCTCCTCGAGGGCATTCTCGTCATTTAGCCCTTGCTGCAGCTCAAAATATTCAATACTCGCCTTCGATTCGCTCACAAAAAGCTGCCGCCTTCAGCGGTAAACTTCAATTCCGCCACAATGATCATCCGACACTCTCTTTACTCTCTTTCCATTATCTCCATTGGGTCGACGGCTGCTTTCGCCCAACTCACCTGGGATCCCGATCTTGATCAGACCAACAACGGGGGAGCAGGGACTTGGGATACCACCACAAGCAATTGGGAATCAGGAAGTGCTAACGTCTCTTGGACCAATGGTTCCAATGCGGTTTTTGGCGATGCCGGGGCAAATTATACTGTCGATCTTGATACTGGCGTGACCGTTACTGATCTCACCTACGAAGGAAGCAATACGCTATGGCTCAGATCACTGGTCGATAACACCGCTCTTACCCTCGCGGGTGATGCGACATGGGATACTGGTGGTGGTAATATCCGATTTCTTAACAATACCGTCAATGACACTGCGCTCGACCTCGCTGGCAACACCCTTACCGTGAGCGGAGGGGGCGTCTTTGATGCCGGAGAAAAAGGCAACAATGCCCCTTGGGGATCGGGTGATCTCGTCTTCACTGAACCCACAAACCTATTCGGGGCTGCCTTCAACGTTGGACTGCTCAACAGTGTTACCATGGCGGGTGGCTCTTTTCGCATGGAGCGAAACAACAATCAGGATATCAACAACGACTGGGTTCTCAACGGTGACGTTACCTTTGATAACCGCTGGAATGGCCGCACCATCTGGGCCAATGGCGAAATCAGCGGAACGGGCCGACTCACGGTACAGGGCCTTAATACAAGTGCCAACAGCGGTGCTGGATTCCTAAGGTTAAATAATGCCTCGAATTCCTGGAGTGGAGGCCTCACCGTTAACGGAGGTATCAATCCTACGGTGGTGCAAATCGCGGGAGCCGATAACAGACTCGGAGCAGTTCCAGCTTCATTTGATGCAGATAACATTATCCTGAGAGATGGCGGGGTCCTAAAAATGAACAATCTCAATATGAATGCCAATCGCGGTATCACGCTTGAGGGCACCGGTGGAGTGATTGTGAATCAAAACAACCCCAATACGATCAACGGAGCCATTTCTGGAACTGGTGCACTGTCGATAGGTCGGGTGAGCGACGGGTCTGGGAACACGACCATCCTCGCCTCTAATGCAAGTAACTATAGCGGTGGAACCAATATCGTGAGAGGCACACTCCAACTTGGAACAAATAACGCACTCCCAAGTAACACCGTAGTGACCATTGGAGGGAATAGCACCTCACAACTTCAGATGAACGGATTTGACGCAGTAATCGGCGGCCTCACAATTACCGCAAACAATACACGTCAGATTCGTAACGATGGAGCTTCCGCCTCTACACTAACTTTCAATGTTGCGAGTGGTGAAAGCTATAGCTACGGCGCAAACGTTGTCGGCACCAACACCATCAACATCGTCAAGACTGGTGACGGGACACAGACGATCAGCCGCACAGGCGGTTTTACAACAAGTCTAGGGAGTATCGATGTTACTGGCGGCACTTTGGTATGGAGTGTCACAGCTGCCGCCCACACCGGTGAAGTCAACGTCGGCCCGAATGGCACTCTCAGTGGCATTGGACTGATCAGTGCTGATGCCAATGTTGCGGGCACCTTGAGCCCCGGTAACAGCCCGGGAACCATCACCTTCAACGAGAATCTGACATTGGCATCCACTGCCAATCTCATCATGGAAATCCAAAGTGACTCTCTCTACGATGTCCTGCTCAATGACGGAGGGAATACGCTCACCGCCAGCGGCACTCTTGACCTTGTTCTTGATGGCTACACTCCAGTTGCAGGTGATAGCTTCCTAATTCTCGAAAATTGGGACACTTACTCCGGAGATTTTAACACGATCAGCGGAACAAATCTTGGGGGTGGCTTGTTTTTCGATACGAGTAACTTGCTGACCGATGGCACTATTTTCGTTGCCACACCGGAGCCCTCATCCGCCCTTTTGAGCATCATTGGCATGATGGCACTTCTCCGCCGCCGCCGCTAATTTAGCTGGAACCCCTTTCACCGGCTGGCTTGCGACTCGCAACCAGCCGGTTTTTTGTGTCCACTCGGACCAATCGCTTTTATGCCCAACTTCTCGATCTACCTACTCGTTGCCTCCTGTCTCACTCCTGTCACCGGTGCTGACGAGAATACAAAGGCTCAAGGCGCCTACCCCGGTCAGTTCACCCGACCTCCTTCGCAGGGGAAAAACTACGACACCTGGGCCGATGCTAAAGGAGCAGATATTGGAGAAAACAAAGTCAATCCCAGCCGACTCCCCTCCCGGGTCGATAACTCTATCCGCCCGGAGTATCCCGCCGTTTACAAACAGAAATGGGGCAGCTGCGGGCAGTTCGCTTCGGTGGCGTCCATCTTCACCTACGAAATGAACGTGCTCAATGCCACGGCCGCAGATACCGATGCCACCCGCTTTCCGGCGCACTTTTCCTGGAACATGATGAACCGCGCCAAAAACGTCGGATCGGAAGCCTACCACGGTTGGGAGGTCGCCAAACGTATTGGCATCCCCACCGCAAAATCCTACGGCGGAGTCCGGCTTAATAAAATCGGCATCTGGCCCAATGGCTACTCCATCTGGCGTGAAGCAATGGAATTTCGTGTCTCCGGCTACCGTTACACTCCGGCCAACACAGTGGTCCAACTCAACGAAGCTCGCGGCTGGCTGTTCGACCGAAATCAACCCGACCAGAAATCGCCCGGCGGAATCATGGCTCTTGATGGCCGCATGGGAGAACTCAAAAAAGTTACCGTCACCATTCCCGAAGGGCATCACGAAGCCGGCAAAGACATCTGGACCAAATGGGGACCCAGCGGATACGGCCATGGCATCACCTGCGTGGGATACGATGATCAGGTTGGAGTCGATCTCAATGGGGATGGTAAGATCACCAATGATCTCGACCTCAATAACGATGGCAAAGTGACCCTCGCCGACTGGGAACGCGGCGCCTACATCGTCGTTAATTCCTGGGGTGAAAAGTGGTCCGGAGATGGACGGATCTATCTCCTCTACAGCGCGATGGTCGACCCCACCTGGAAGCGGGGGAACTACCTCGGCCGGGTCGAAGTCGCTCGTTACCAACCTCGCCAAACCCTACAACTCAAATTCACCTGCACCGATCGCAGCAACCTTCGCCTGACCATCGGAATCGCATCCAATCAAAACACCAAGGAACCGGAACACCAAATTGCACCCGAAGCTTTCAACGGCTGGCCTCTTTTTGGCAAAGCCAACGCCGGGAACGTTCCCCTCGCTGGCCCCGATGACGACACCCCTCTCGAAGTCGGAATCGATCTCACTCCACTTTTCGCAAAAATCCCGGATTCGGAAAACGCCAGAATCTTTCTCAATATCTCCTGTGCCAAGGATTCCGATGCCCACGGTGAAATCCACAAATGCGCCATCCGCCACTACGGCTCGAAAGGCAAGCTGCTGGGTGAATCACCTTTCGAGATTTCAAAAAGAAAGTTCGGAAAGAACACTCTTCAATTTTCCACCCCAAGCAAAATTCCAAAGGAAGAGAAACCAAGCGCCCGCACAACAACTCCTCACCAAAAACCCAACGTCATCGTAATCATTACCGATGACCAAGGCTGGGCCGACATCGGCTACAACAACCCCAAGGTTTACACTCCGAATCTCGACCAACTCGCCCGCACCGGAGCGATCTTCACCCGGCACTACGTCATGCCGCAATGCACGCCCACCCGTGTCGCTCTCATGACGGGCCGCTACCCCTCCCGCTTCGGTCCCCCCGCCCATCAAGCCAACAACAAACCCGCATTCCCCCGTGGCACCCCGACCCTTGCCGAAATGTTTCAGGATCAAAATTACCACACCTTTCTCTCCGGAAAATGGCACCTCGGCTCCACTCCGGAACATGGGCCCAATCACTTTGGCTTTGATCACAGCCATGGCTCTCTCACCGGAGCTGTCGGCATGTATCAGCATCGTTATCACGATATATCAGACACTCCTTACGACCCCACCTGGCATCGTAATCACGAGATTATTCCCGGCTTTCAAAACGGCCACCACGTCACCGATCTCACGCGCGATGAAGCGGTCAATTTCATTCGAAAAGAACGCTCGAATCCGTTTTTTATCTACCTCCCCTTCCACGCTCCTCACACCCCTCTCGACGAACGAGGCCACTTCATAGAAACCCCGACCCAACCCGATCCCAGCAACCCCAATCGCTGGCTCAACGAGGATAAGATCAAATGGTTCAATGATCCCAAAGGAATTATTCAGTCCGAACCCTCACGCGACAAGCGACTCCTCCTTGCCACCGTTCATCATCTCGATTCAGCCATCGGAGACATCCTCAAAGCACTCGAAGAAACAAAGCAGCGCGACAACACCCTTATTCTCTTTTCCTCAGATAACGGCCCATGGGTAAACAACAGAGGCGGCGGCTACCCTGACAACTACCCTCTCAAAAACTATAACCAACCCGACGCCCTTCGCGGCAAGAAACTCGATGTCTGGGAAGGAGGTATCCATGTTCCGGGATTCATCAATTGGCCGACCAAAATCAAACCCTCCCGCATCGCCACTCCAGTGCACATCATTGATTGGTTTCCCACCCTCGCCGCCATTCTCAATCAAACACTCGATATTCCCTTTGACGGACTCGACCTCTCGCCCCTCTTTTTCGAGGCGAAACCACTCCCCGACCGCGATCTCTACTGGATCTGGGCCAGTAATATCAACCGTTGGGCCCTCCGTCACAGAGATTGGAAAATCGTCAAATACGGCAAAGGCGAGCCCACTCTCACTCAATGGCAGCTCTTTAATTTAGAGAATGATCCCGAAGAGAAGAATAATCTCGCCTCGAAGCACCCCGACATTCTCAAGAGGCTTCACCAACGGTTCCTCCGACAACGAAGCAAAGATAGGAACGTCAAAATGCGCTCTGATTAGTCGCCCGAAACCGACTTTGTAAACGTGAGCTTCACCGCCTCAAGAATCGGCTTCGATTTGTTCTCGGTCTCATCCGTTAGTTTGATTTCAAACTGAAACCCATAGCCCTCCGGCAAACCCGAGAGGTCCAGGGACGCCGGGATCGTTCTCACCTGCTTTGAGAATCCTTCGATGTAGTCGTAAGTTTCCTTTACTTCTTTCCACTCCGACCATGTGTCAATCCTGCCATCATTATCGGTGTCGACCCCCACTCGTGCCACCGCTTTCTCCACCCAAGGACCGGGGCTGGTATAATCGATCTTCTGTTGGGTCGCCAAAAAGAACTGCCCCTCGGCAAAACAAACATCCGGATCAGGATGCCCTTTCCCAATGCTCCCACAAAAGGCGAACTGTTTCCCGATATCCGAAGAGGTAAACCACGCCACCTGCATGGGTTTGCCATGCTCCGAGTCATAGTCGGCAAAGAGGTAATACTGTCCCCCTACCGAAATGGCGGCCCAATCTCCAAAGGCCTCTTGGTTTGGTTGATGGACTTCATACTCAGCGACGTTCGTTGAATAGTTTTTGGGATCCTCTTTCACCCAATGAGGATGTCGGTAGGTTTTGGTTTCCCCGGTCGGCCTCGTCCGCTCGTCCACCGCTGGCATTTTTTGAATTTCAAACGGCGATACCCCGTCCGGGCTGATCGCGTGCCCCGCCAGCGGCGAGTCCCAGGCCCGCTTACTCGCATTAATCGGATCCCAGTTTTCGAAAATGACATGAAACTTCCCCTCAAGATCACGGATAAATCCAGCATCGGACCCGTGGGACGGATCACTAAGAACCTTCCCCATGTTCTCACCGGGAAGGCCGTCGCTCAGATCAGTATCAACATAAGCATGGGGATCCTGATCGTTCGGGAAATCGTAGTAGATGTAAGTTTTGCCATCGGCATACTCCGCACTTGTGACCCATCGTGAGAATCCCTCCGTGACGGGACCGTGATGCACCCAGTTCATCATATCCTTACTCTGCCAGGCATGATATCCGCCCAGCGAAGGTTTTAGCCCACCCGGGGCGTCAAATTGGTTCGCAAAAGGTGTCGTCTTCAGAGGAATGTCAAAACCCTCCAAGGTCGCATCCTGGGCCACGAATTTCGGAAGCGGCTTAATCTTCTCGCTCTTCTTCCGAGGCTGGGAGCTTCCATAGCGCCCAAACATCCAATAGTTGTCCGGCCCCATTGTCAGAAGCACCGGAGCATCCCTGAGATTGGACGGGCCAAGATTTTCAATAGGATTCCAGTTCTGCCAAACAGCCGACTGTTTCAAGGTAAACTTGCTTAATTGACGCTTCTTGCCGAACCGTTTGATCACGCTCTGAAACTCCCCCGACTTATCCTTGGGTGAAACCTCCCCTTCGGCGATCTTCAAGCCCTTCTGGGAAGCAGTCGCCGCAGCCCACTCTTCCTTGGAGTCAACGATCCATTCTTCCGCAGCAAGAAAAGAAGGAGAAAAACAGATGGATAAAAACAACAGGGAAACAGGACGGAATTTCATTGATGATCAGAGATTAGGGAGAGATGTTTCAATACGTTTCTCCGCGCTTCCAGCTTTCGAAAATACCCTCACTTAGTTCTCCCCTTTTGATCCTCAATTCCTAGTCTCGTTTCATGTTTAAAACAGCATTCCTCGCTTTTGTCCTCACTCTTCCCGTGCTTGCCCAGGAAGACATGTCCAAGCCTGAAATCACCGTCGAGGTCAAAGAGGACGCCAAGGGTCGCAAATCCACCTACATGTATATCGATGGTATCAAGGTCCACGAGACCGATACCACCAAACAACCCCTCCCCCCGGTCGTCACCCCCGGGAAGACCGCAGCGGACGCACCATCGGATGCCATTGTTCTCTTCGATGGCACCGTCGAGAGCTTCCAGAAAAACTGGACCAATACTAAGGGCGGCGCCAGCAAATGGAAGGTCGTCAATGGCGCGATGGAATCTGTTCGCGGAGCCGGATACGTGCAGACCAAAGAGAAGTTCGGTTCCTGCCAGCTTCACATCGAGTGGGCCTCTCCCTCCACCGTCAAGGGCAAGGGGCAAGGCCGGGGAAACAGCGGAGTCTTTCTCATGGGGAACTACGAAATTCAAGTCCTTGATAGCTTTGAGAACCAAACCTATGCCGACGGACAAGCCGGAGCACTCTACGGCCGGAAGAAGCCTCTCGTCAACGCCTCCCGCAAACCTGGTGAGTGGCAGACTTACGACATCATTTTCCATCGCCCCCTCTTCGATCAGGAAGGAAAAGTCACCCGTCGCGCCACTTTCACCGTCCTCCACAATGGCGTCCTCATTCAGGACCACACCATTCTCAGCGGTGGCACGGGTTGGAACGGCCCGCACGCCGCTACCGAATACAAGGCCCACCCCGATCGACTTCCCCTCAAGATGCAAGACCACGGAAACCCAGTTCGCTTTCGCAACATCTGGGTCCGCCCTTTGAAGGACTAATCAGCTCGGGTCCGAAACCACCAAACTCGTTCACTTTAGAGAGCGATCTGCCTGACGCATCTGCCTGACGCTCGAGGCACTTGCTCAATGAGGCGTAATTCCGATATCGATGCCTCCGCTTTTGGCCAGATTGCTGTGGAAGGCTATTTTCTTTGGGGACCCCTCAACGCCTGAGATGGCTGCAATGAGTCCACCAAGCTTTAAATTCTTATGATCTAAAAACAAACGGAGGCATTCTGGGTTGATGCGGTGGCTTCTAGTCCCTCTTCTGCGCAAACATCCACTTCGCAAAGTCGACATCACCATACGGGACTCGGCCCGCTCCGTGTCCTTCCTCGGGGAGAATGATCAGCTCCGCTCTTTTGCCTCCGGCCTTCTTGATGACATTGAAAATCATCTCTCCGCGATCAGCCGGAACCACGCGATCTTTCGCTCCGTAGTAGGCCTTCATCGGAATCTTTGCGAGCTTCTTCCCCCACGTATTAAGATCGGGGGTGATGTCCTTAGGGCCTTTCGCTCCAAGTCCGCCCACCATGGGAGCGAGCGCCGCAAAATGACCGGGCGAATGCGCCGCCCAAACAAACGTGCCATATCCCCCCATGCTGCTGCCGGTGAGATAGATGCGCTTTTCATCCACAAGGAGCGACTTTTTAAGGTGCTCTAGTAGCAGGTCCAGATCAGACGGAACCCATCCTCCCTTTGCACCATATTCACGCGGGCTCTTCGCCGCTTGCGGGGCCACGCACAGGCATCGCTCCTGAGCCTTTTCGATCGTTTTCAGAAAGTGCAGAGGACCTCGCTCGATCCTGCGAATATCATTTCCCGTCGCCCCCCCTCCGTGCAGGAAGATCAGTAAGGGAAGCTTCTTCCCCTTCTTCACCTTGTCCTTTCCATACACCAAAAATTCGGGGTTCAATGAAATCGTCTTCTTGGCCATCTCATTCGGAAGCTTCTCCACGACAGCCTGCCCCCAAGTCAAAGAAACGGAACAAAGGGAGAACGCTACAAATTGAGGGACTTTCATCATTTTCAATGGTAGCAATTCTCTTGCCCAACTCAAGCACGCCAAATTCCTAAAAAGAGTCTCAGAGAATCCACCTTCATGTGTTTCCCTTTTTTATCTCTTCGTCTAAACTCATGCGCCGTCTTCTCGCTTTTCTTTTTCACATTCAAACTTCATGCTCCCTGCTCGCGTCCCAAAGCTCCCCGCCCAACATCATTATCTTCCTGACCGACGATCTTGGCTGGGGTGATCTCGCCTGCTACGGACACCCGCGCATCAAGACGCCGCATCTTGATAAGTTCGCCACCGATGGCGTCCGCTTCACCCAGGCCTACTCCGCCTGCGGCGTTTGCTCGCCCTCCCGCTCTTCCATCTTGACCGGACGCACCCCCTACCGAAATGGGGTTTGGCGTTGGCTTCCCTCTGGCAATCCCGCCCATTTGCGCAAGTCCGAAATCACAATCCCCGAGCTCCTTAAGCCGCTCGGCTATCAAACGATGCATTCCGGGAAATGGCATCTCAACGGCCACTTCAACAGCGACAGACAACCACAACCAAACGACCACGGATACGACTGGTGGTTCGCCACTCAAAACAACGCTTCTCCCAGTCACAAGAACCCGAACAATTTCGTCCGAAATGGACAAGAAGTAGGTCTACTCAAAGGCTTTTCCGCCCCACTCGTCGCACAAGAAGCCAATCAGTGGCTCAAGAAGGAACGCGATCCCGAAAAGCCCTTCTTTCTCACCGTCTGGACCCACGAACCCCACCTTCCCATCGAGAGTGATCCTGAATTTCAGAAGCACTACTCCGACATCGAGAATCCCGGCATACGACAACACCACGGAAATGTCACTCAGCTCGACCACGCCTTCGGCAAGCTCATGAAAACGCTCGACGATCTCAACTTACGTGAAAACACCTTCGTCGTCTTCACCTCCGATAACGGCCCTGAAGGATCCGGCAAAGGCAAACTGTCCGCACCCGATTCCCAGCAAAACCGCACCTGGGGTTCCACTGGCGGTCTCCGCGGACGCAAGCGCGACAGTCACGAAGGTGGTATCCGTGTCCCCGCCATCATCCGCTGGCCCGGAAAGATCAAACCCGGAACCACCAGCGACATTCCGATCATCGGGTCCGACCTCTTCTCCACCGCACTAGCGATCGCCGATCTTCCTCTTCCCGCCGATCGCACCATCGATGGCGTCAACATTCTCCCTGCCTGCGAGGGAAAAGCCGTCGAACGCCCCGTCCCCCTTTTCTGGCGCACCCATATTGCTCCCGCTAAAAGCCACGCTGCGATGCGAATCAACAATTGGAAAATTGTCGCAAACGAACAACTCACCGAGTTCCAACTCTACGATATCGTCGCAGACTGGAAGGAAGAACACAACCGCGCCACGCAAGAGCCTGAAAAACTTGCCGCAATGAAAGCCAAGTTTCTCGAAGTCTGGCAAGACATCGAAAACGAAGGCCCCAACGAGTGGTGGAAAAACGAAGCCAAGGAAGACCGCCAACGACAGAGTCGAAAAAAAGCTTCGGCTAAACTCTCGAAGGGTAAAGACACCACCGGGGATTTTCAAATCGTGCAAGGAGCGATCGTTTCCCCCCACGAATTTGGCTACGTCCTCGACTCGGAAAACACCGAAGGCTTCGCTCTCCAAAAGCTCACCATTCCGCTGCAAGAACCCGCTACTTTTAAAGTGCGCTACCGCTCTGCCGGAAAAGGGAGCACACATAATGCCTGCTTCTGCTTTGGTCCGGAACCAAGCAACGATTCCCTCTACAAAGCCGGCACCATGATGGGGATGGGCAAGTACGGCATCTTCGATGGCTCCTGGAGCAACCTCAAAAATGGCACCTTGAAAAACGCCCCCTTCAAGAATAGCGACACCTTCGAAGCCACCATTACGATTGATCTCGAACATGGAAAGGCGCGTTTAAAAATTGGCGAAATCACCATCGAAGAGAAACTCCCCGCCAGTCTGGAGCAGGTGAGCTACATCGGTATTTACACCAAGAACACCCGCTCTTATTTTAGTAAAATTAAGAGAGTTCGCTAGGGACGAACATTTTTCCTTCATAAGACAATGCCCCGTTCACCGGTAACCCATCGCTTGAGAAAATTCTTCAAGGCACTCAAGGATCACCTGTCCATCCTTCTCATCGCGGTGTCCATAGCTTGGGGACTCGAGATTCTCGATACGCTCTTTTTGGGATTCTTTGATCGCTTTGGGATTCAGCCTCGCTCGTTGGCCGGCCTTCCGGGAGTGCTGACTGCGCCTTTCCTGCACTTGAGTTTCGACCATCTTGCTTCCAACACGGTCTCATTCTTAATCCTCGGCGGCATCATCTTGATCGGAGGACGCAAGGTCTTCTTGAGGAGTTCGATGTTCATCATTCTTGTGGGTGGAATCACCCTTTGGGCACTCGGCCCAAGTGCCACCAACCACATCGGAGCCAGCGGCCTGATCTTTGGCTACCTCGGCTTTCTTTTTGCCCGAGGGATTTTCGGAACATCCCTCTTCTGGGTAGGCGTCTCGATCCTCGTTCTTTATCTCTACTGGGAAATGCTTCGCGGCATCTTCCCCAGAGAACCCGGTATCTCCTGGCAGAGTCACCTCTTCGGATTCCTTGCCGGAATTCTAGCCGCGCGCGTTTTCTGTAAGTCACGTTGAGCTTCCTCAAAACTCCGGCAAAGCCGACTAAAGGTCCCACAGGTAGGCCTCAAGAGCAGCGCGATCTTCTTTCGACAAGGTTTTGTAAGCTGTCACGGAAGCCTCCGCTTCGCCTCCGTGCCAGAGAATCGCCTCTGCCAGAGTGCGGGCCCTTCCATCGTGAAGAAGCTGAATCGGATTTTGATTGGCAGCACTTTGGGTCTCCCGATAGGTCACCTGAATATCCCCTGACCGGATTTTTTCCTTATGATCGTCAATCGCATGGCGCTTATTTTTGAGACCCCAAAGTGGAGCTGTCCGCCATTTGCGTGCCAGCGGCGAGGGGCCGTCATCGCTCAGGCCTTCACCCATGTCATGGAGTAAAAGATCCGTGAATGGCTGGATGGTTTGATTTCCCAATTCCGGAAAGTTAGCCTTCGCCGTTCGCAAGGTCGGGGTGTGGCATTGTTGACAGTTGAGACCGCGAAAAACCGCCTCACCTCGGACAACCTCGGGATCCTCTGGATTCGTGCGTGGAGGCACGCCAAGCAAGGCCACGTAGGCTTCCAGTTCCGCAAGTGCTTTGGGCTCAAGTGTCTCGACCCCCATGTCTTCCCGGAGCGCGCTCAGATTCTGCGTTCGTACCGTCGGCTGTCCCGCCTTCCAACCAAAGCGCCCGATCTTTCCTTCCACTCGTCGCACCTCGCCACCCGATTTCCTTGCCAGTGCGAGAATCGTATTTTCAGATACCGCTTCCAGCAGACCAGCACCAATGATCGCAGGAGGAGTGCGCGGGGAGAACGATTTCGCAGGTTCCCCATCAATATGAAAAACCGGCTTCGAGAGTTCCACCACCGTTCCATCGTCCAGTGAAACCTTTCGGGTCTCATAGCGCGCAATAGTCACCGTCCCTTCGCTTCCATCGCCATCTGTCTGCAATTGAATTCCGTGAGGCGATTTCGGATCCGTCAGGCGCAGCAAAGTCGTATGAATCGGCTGACCCACATCCGGAAGAAGGGCGCTGCCATTGTGAACATGGCAGCTGTTGCAAGAAACCGCGTTGTAGGCCTTTCCGGCAAGGCCTTTTCGCCCGAACCGCATCTCGTCGAAGAAGATGGAAGGCTTATCATCCGAGGGATCACTCAGGTGCTCGCCACTCACCATGTCGGTATGAAACCAAGTCCGGCCATCCAAAAAAGCCTGCGCGTTCTCCGGTTTTAAATTCAAGGCATGCTGCTGCAGCGCCGACCACGGTTCCACCCGCACGGTTGGCACCGTCGTGCGCCCGCCGGAGTAACGCTTCGGTGAAGCCACCTCATCCGGCGACTCAAAGTTATCGATCACCAGCCCAGGTTCGCCGATTTTAATTCGAAGAAATTCCGAGTAGTAAGCAAATAAATTGTGCGGATTGTGTTTCTTCTGCTTTGCCCAGCCCGGATGGCTTTCGCTGTTGAAGAAACGGAATTCAAAGGTTAGTTGCTCCCCCACTTTTAAATCATCGCCATGCTGGTGGAACGCCAGCTCTCCCAGCTCATGCTCGAAATGAGTGAAGCCCCCGACATGCTTCATTCGCGCATTGATCCTGAATTTGCTTCGCCCTGTCTCATCCCCCAAAGGATCCCCCGCATAAATCGCTGAAAAATCCGAACCCCGTGTCGGGATGTAATCCTGAGGCCACTCCGTTTGGAGGGTGAAAATCATCTTCTTCTCCCCCCGTGGCGTATAGTCCTCCACCTTGAACCAAGCTCTCCGGCCCTCCCAATAAAACGGATTATACTTTGAAAAATCCATGTCATTTTCGTGCCGCCGCCGCACCCGAATCACCCCCTCAGTCACCGCCACGCCATTTTCCATCCGCACGTTGACCCGCCTCCCGATTTCATCGGCAGAAGCCATCTTCGGACACCAGAGGAAAACGAGAATCAATAGAAATTGAAGGCATTTCATTGCATTAAATTGCAGTTATTTTACCACTCCAACAAGGCTTTTTTGCCCTTGCCAGTCAAAACATCTGAGATTTCGAGACGATGAACTCTTTCTGCTGAAAACAACCTCATCCTCAGTCCCCTCTCTGGGTTCACCGATCAGGATGACCTGCCGAAATCCGATTTCGGCACCATCTTTTTTTTGCTACAATCACGGAGCACCTCATCATGAACTTGCCCATCTTTTCCTTCTTCGTCTTTCTCTCTTGGTCCTCCTTATTCGGGGCAGAGAAGCCCAACGTCGTCCTTTTTCTGGTCGATGACATGGGCCCCATGGACAGCTCCCTTCCTTTTCTAACCGACGAACAAGGAACCCCGGTCAAGCATCCCCTCAACCACTTCTACCGCACCCCCAACATGGAGCGTCTCGCCGCTCAGGGGACAAGACTCAGCCAGTTTTACGCCCAGTCGGTTTGCTCCCCCACCCGCATTTCCATCATGACGGGACAAAACGCCACCCGTCATCACACCACCAACTGGATCCGACCCAAGTCCAACAACGCTTCAAAGTTCACTCCGAGCAACTGGAACTGGGTCGGCCTCACCAAAAAAAGCGTCACTCTCACCCGGCTCCTTGGTGAGGTCGGCTACCACAACATCCACGTCGGTAAGGCCCACTTTGGACCCTACGAGCACGAAGGACAGGACCCGATTAATCTCGGTTTCCACGTCAACATTGGTGGCGACTCCATCGGCCAACCCGGAAGCTACTACGGCGGAAAAAACTACGGCAACAAAGTCCAAGGAAAAGACGACCCCCAAAACTCCTACGGCGTTCGCCACCTCACCGCTTATCACGGAAGCGACACCTACCTCACCGAGGCCCTGACCATCGAAAGCAACAAAGCAGTCAGTAAAGCCGTTCAAGAGAAGAAGCCCTTCTACCTCTACCTCGCGCACTACGCCCTCCACGCCCCCTTCCACTCCGACCCCCGCTTCGCGGAAAACTACACGGACTCCGGTAAATCTAAAAAAGCCCAAGCCTATGCCACCTTGGTCGAAGGCATGGACAAATCACTCGGTGACCTCCTTGATCACCTCAACCAACTCGGCGTCGCCGAAGACACCCTCATCTTTTTTCTGGGTGACAATGGAGGAGATGCCCCCCTGGGAGGGGCCCACGATTATGGCAGCTGCGCCCCGCTGCGTGGCAAAAAAGGAGCGCACTACGAAGGCGGCTCCCGCGCTCCCTTCATCGCCGCCTGGGCCAAACCCAACCCCGCCAATCCCCATCAGAAGGAATTTCCCATCGCCCAAGGCGCGGTCCAAACCCAACTCGCCACCGTCATGGATCTCTTCGCGACCATTCTGAATCTCGCTGGGAAGGAAGTTCCCGAAAACCATCCCATCGATGCCCACGATCTCGGCGCTCAACTCAACGGCTCCCCAAATCCTGACCGACCCGAAATCGTCCTCAGCCACTTCCCCCACGAACATCGCAGCAACTACTACACCGGCTTTCGTAACGGTGACTGGAAACTCATCTACCACTACCCCCTCGGAAAACGCGAAGAACCATACTACGAACTCTTCAACCTGCGCAAAGACCCCTTCGAAAAAACAAACCTCTCCCAGAGAAATCCCGCCGAACTCCAACGCCTTTTCTCGGAAATGATGCTCTCCCTCAATGCTCAAGGAGCGCTCTTTCCGGTCAAGGATGGTCAAGAAGTCAAGCCGGTCACTCCCGAGTAACATTTCTCGAGCTCAACCGTCGACTCCCCGCCTCTTTGCGCTTCTGCTCCAAAAGCTTGCGGAATTCTTTTAAGCGGGGCTCAAGATCATCGTGATCCGCGAGATTGTTCTCCTCTTCTTTGCTTCAACCGTCACTCTTACCAAGCCTGATATCTCGGTTCCAGTCACTGCCATCCTGTTTGCAGTGGGGATGTCTGTTGTTGCCGCATTCCTTTGTAATCCTGAAGAATCTCTGAACCCTGAGCAGAGCCCCGAATAAGCTCTTGCACTCGCAGAGGGCGATGATGAATGGCATCCATTGTGTCCGAGACAAGCACGACAAACACCTCTGCAACTCCACTCCGGCCGACGGCAACCTGGACGATGAAGATCTTGATCGTCATCGCCTCATTTCGCCGGAGACCAAGCAGCCTACCGCTGCCCAGAAACATCATCCAGCTGTCGTAAGTGAAAGCAGGGTCGACAAGACCTCTCATACCCTTCAGTCTCCCGCAGTTCTAACAAGAATTTTGACCCGCTCTCATGACCACTTCTTTGAGAAAACTAGGCCTCCTGCTGGCCCTCTGTCTCACCAGTGTTTCCACCGTATCTGCTCACGATCCCGAAGCGCAGCTCCCCTTCGACCGAGCCCATGATCATGAAACTCTTGAGACACACACCCACCTCGGATGGGAAAGCCGCTATTTTTCGGAAGGCCGTGACAACCTCAGCGGAGACTCCCTCTGTGTCAGCAGCTTCGAGATAGCGTGGCAGCACCTTGCGCTGGGGGTGTGGTATGGGAATTCTCCGGACCAGAGCTATGACGAGCTTCAGCTGAGCATCGCAGTCAGCCGGAACTTCGGAGACTTCAAAGTCTACGGAGCCTACACCCACCTTCGCTTTCCTTTCGATGGCTCCCACGACAACGAAGTGGGCGCCGGGGTCACTTGGACAGGGCTCCCAAACGAGGTCGAACTTTCAGCGGACGTTTATTATTCCTTCGATGCCGAAGGCGCCTTCGCAGAGATCGCGGCGAGCCGGACCTTCGAGCTCAATGATCAGCTTTCGCTCAACCTGTCCCTCCCCTTTGGAATCAATCAAGGATATGTCCCGGATGGGCATGATGGGGCAAACCACCTTGCCCTGCGCCTCGGTCTCGAATATGCCGTCAGCCACACCTTTTCCCTCGCGGCCCATGCCGCTCAAAGCTGGGCGCTCGACCGCGATGCTGTTCTTGCCGGCGACAACTCACTGATCGACTTCTCCCATCTCGGGTTCGGACTCCAGTGGAGTTTCTAAGAATCGCCCCTCTCCTTTTCACTTCCCAAATAGATTACTGACTGCGTAACAGGCTCTTCCCCGTCAGGAAAAGATTCCGCTTGGACGCCTGAAGAACGAGCGGGTAGATGCAGTTCATAAGGTCATCCTCCCCCATGTAGGGCGCGCCCATGTGAGGGGTGGTAAAATGCAGTCCATACCCAGGCTCCCACGCGAGAGAAAACCACCAGCGATAGTTCTCGATCACTTCTTGGTAAATTTTCGGGTCCACCAGACTCAGCGCCATCAGGCCCCAGGCTCCGCCGGGCTCCCCGTAGGCGTGGCTGTTGCGGAACCAAGGATGGCGCTCCTGCATGATCTTGAGCATCCCTGGTTGGACTTCTTTTCGATCGCCCCGGAGATGCGAGGCGATCAAATAAAGCCCCGTGCGCGACCAAAACTCGGCGAGATCCTTATAGGACCCATTATAACCCAAAGATCCGTTTCCGCCTTCCTCGGGATTCGACCACGAGTGCATCATGTAAGGATCGAGCAGCTCCCACATTTGCGATTCAATCCCACAATTCTTCGTCAACGCTTCCCCCACCAGCAGATGAAGAGCGGGGGCAACGAGCGACTTCTCACCATAAGGAAGCCCCGATGGCCCATGACCCAAGGCCGGCATTCCCCACTTGGAAACATGCTGCCCGGCCATGGCCCAATCGCGCACCTCCCGAATGGGCTTCAAGACGCGCTTGTCTCCCGTTTGAAGATACCACTCACCAAAAAGCGTGAGGGTGTAGCCAGCCGACCAAAAACCAAGGTTGCCATGACTCTCGGGTTCGGGAAATTTTCCCAAGGCCCAATCGATGGCCTTTTTGACACGCCTCTTGTGCTTTAACTCACCAGTAGCAAGGAGAGCGAGGGAGGCAAACATGGTTCGCTTGATATCGCCAGACCACGAGCCATCGGTTCGCTGATTATCTTCCAGCCAGGAAAGCATATCCACCAACAAGGCTGCCGCTTCCGGATCAGTGGCGGGATCCATGGTGGTAAAGGCTTTCCCGCGCTCGAAGGCCAGCTCCAAAGTCTCAGTCTTTCCTTCCCGCAGGACGGTGAGGGTGAGGTTTTTAGCACCGCTTTTCAGTACCTCCTCGCTCGCGTTTCCAAAAACCGCCTCGTGACTGTTCGCAAGCCACTCCCAGCCGGGATCAAGATTATTCACGGGGAGAGGTTGCCCCTGCACCGCCACGATGGCGTCTCCCACTTTCAAACCGGCCTTTGCCGCAGGAGATTTTTTGTGCACCTCCATCACGGTGAGAACTGTCTGTTGGTGCTCGGTGAGGGCATCGAAGCCGAGAAGCCCCGCACCCAATTTATCAGGCCCCTGCCCTCCATTGGAGCGGCCAAAAAGGATCTTCGAAGGAGCGTCATTAATCCGGCAAAAAGCGGGCTTCCCCACCACGATCGGTGAACCCGACAATCCTTTGATCCGGAGCCCGAAACGCTTCTCCGTCAGGACCTCGAGCATCGGAGGAGCAAGCTCAAGCCAAATACGTTCCCGGGCAGGCGAGGTTTTGGGGTCCTTCTTTGGGAGCTTTACTCCCAAAGGCACAATTTCGCCGCAGGTGCCAAATCCTCCTCCGCTCCAATCGGTCAGAACGACGAAGCGAAACGCCTCCAAGGTAAGGGGCTTTTTAAATTTCACCTCCAAATGCTTACGCTCATCGGCCACGGCATTTTTATCGCTGGTGCCTTCATGCACAACTTCCCAATCCTCTCCCTCTTTCTGGACCTCGATGCGATACCCTTTTGCCACGCCATTGGTGAAGCCGCTTTGCCGAGGAAGATAGCTGAGACCTTCAAGTCTTTGTAGCTTTGAAAAACGGAGGCCAATCCAATGAGGAGCAGGAGCTTTTTCCCCGCTATATTTTGAATGCCATGAGGTCTCAGGATCACCATCAAAGGCATTCAACGCACCAGCTCCCACCTGTTCCGATGAGGCAATCACCGACCATGGATCTCGGGGTGCCTTGCCCGCTACCGACTGAATGGCACTCGCAAAAACTTCCCCGCTCGCAGGATCCACTACCTCAAGAACGACTGATCCTTGCCCGCCATCGGCCGTCCCGTGAAGCCCCAACGAAATGATTCCGCGCCAAGACGTCTTCAATTTCTCTTCCTTCACCGAAAGCTCGGGAACTTCGAGAGAGAGCATAATTTCTTCGCCGGTTTTCACGACCGCCCCCTGCTCATTTCCGGGCAGCGACCAAGGTTGCTTCACAGCTAAAGGCGCAACTGGAAGCGGAGTTCCAGAGACTCCTTGGATCGTGAGGATAATTCCGAGGAGTGATCCAAAAAATAAAACCTTATAGAAAATTCGCATAAATTATTTTTATAAAATCATACGAACTATCTCGACCCAAGCTCTCTTTTTAAAAGGAGGGATTTTCAATTTCCGATGCAGTAAACCGTCGTGGCTGACCGCGCAAACATCTGGCCCTGAATCGGAGCCAGGGTGGAGCGGAAAAGCTCCGAGACTTTGGCACCAAGCATATTGATGGAAACGATCTCTTTTTTCTTTCCCGGTTTGATCACCAGAACTCCCCCGCCATAGACATTCTGGAGAAGAACGTGACCCTGCATGACCAGTGGAGCGGAGGCGAACTCGCCTTTCACACCCAGCTTTTCCTCCCAATGAATCTTCCCCGTCTTGGCGTCGTAGCAGCTCGCCTTACCAGACATGGAGACCACGAAGACATAACCATTGACCACCGCGGGCGATGGAAGATCGCGCCCGGCCCGGCGTTTGGTGTGCCAAGCCATATGAGATTTTGTAACGTCACCTTTTCCGCCCGGTTTCACCGCGTAAGTGTCACCCGGTTTGCCGCTCACGACATGAAGAAGGCCATTGGCAAAGTCGGGCACGGGTGAACCCCGGCCATTGAAGGCCTTGCAGAACCAAAGCTCTTTTCCGGTCTTGGGGTCGTAGCCCCGCACTCCCAATTCGCCATTCAAAACGAGCTCCCGCTTTCCTTCATTTTCAATTAAGATCGGCGTGCTCCATCCACCACGTGGTTTCGACTCGCGCTCCGTTTTCCACACGGATTCCCCTGTTTTGAGGTCGAGGGCAACCAGTGACGACGCCCCTTCGGCATCACAATTCTGAATCACGACATCTCCAAAAATAATCGGCGAAGCAGCGATGCCCCATCGACCCGGAAAGGCCCCAAGGTCTCGCGACCATTTCTTTTCTCCCTCAAGGTCAAAACAGTGTATCCCACCCGGCCCAAAAAAAGCCACTACCACTTCTCCATTGGTGGCACAGGTCGGAGTGGCGAAGCTGTTCATCTTGTGGGGGTTCTCGGGTGAGGCACAGGCGATTGTTTTTTCCCAGAGCACCTTCCCGTTTTCTCGATCAAGGCAGTGCACGTAGCGCTCCTTGCCATCTTCCGAAGCGCTGGTGAGGAAGAGTTGGTCACCCCAGTTCACAGGGGATGATTGCCCCTGACCTTTGAGCTTTGTTTTCCAAACCACCGTGTCAGCGTCCCATTTCAAAGGCACCTCCTTCGCGCTGGAATGACCACGCCCGGTGGGACCACGAAACTGCGCCCAATTGTCCTCTGCCTGCAAAGCGGGCAGAGGGAGGTTACTCAAAAGTAAAAAGGACAAAAAGCGAAGACGTTGGGAACTTCTCATCATCAATCTCTAGTTTACGAACTCTTCCCTGATTCTATGTCAGGAATCAAAGCAATTCGTCGGGCGAATGCCTTAGTCCACGAAAACCTCTCCCCGCAAAAGCTTTCCGCCTTGTTGGGTCACTTTGAGATAGTGGTCACTGGGAAGACCATCGTTATCGAGGAATCGAACACCGTCGCCCACCGGAGGATGATCACTCACTTTGAAAATCGCCGTCGCTTCATCGATCTCATCGAACATCGCCACGTAGGCGGTCTCAATTCCCGCTGACCGAACGGCCACGAATTGATCCCAAAGGAACTTCCCTTTCCGACGTGGAATCGAATTGATCTTATCGCCCTTCAGATTGTGCCAACTGAAGCCGGGATAAACCACAGGCAGGTAACAGATCTTCTGTCGCTCACACCATTTCCGATCTTCCACCAGATTCGTCACATGCTTTCCCTCTGAATAATTCACCTCATGATAACGCCCCACCGCCCATGGGCTGATGATGTCGGCCATCTTGAGCACCCGATGCAGCGGCACTGCTTCCACCGCATCGCGCTTCCCTTCTCGCCAATAAAACGGCACGCCTAACATCACACTCACGCCGCCCCATTCCGGATTGTGTTTGAGAAACCGAATGAACTTTTCCGCATCCTCGAGTTGGTAGTCCCGCTTGTCCGAAAATCCGACTCCCCAGATCGCCACCAGAGGCTTCCCCTTGTATCGGAGATAAGCGCGATCATTTGGATCAAAGCCCAATTTCATCTTACGCTTGAGCATTTTCCAATCGCGATTCAAGCGCTCGAAATCCCCCGACTTCAGCCCACTCAAATCATACATGACAGCGTAGCAGCGACCGTTCTTATGAGCCGCTTCGCGGCAGTGCATTAACTTCAGGTTGTCAAATTTTAAATTGCGGAAAGAACGATGATTTTTCGCCCCATGAAGCGCAAAGCGCTGCACAAAAGCGCCATCGATTCCGTAGTCCTGCATCCATTGAAAATGACGATTCACCGTCTTCGCCTTCACCGAACTAAATACCTGTGCCGTCGAGCCATCGGCATGGCGAAACGGCGTATCAAACTTCTCGTCCTCATCGAAGTCACTGAGATCGGGCCAAAGATCGATCGTGCAATGACCGGGCTCAAATTTGCCTCCCTTTTCAAAGTGATGAAACCCCATCCCAGAGCCATCGCCCGGCGCCCGAAACCAACCTTGATAACCCGTAAGAACCTTCCCCTCGATTCCCGACGAATTTTCGCCCTTGGAAGCTACCCCCTTGATCGGCCCGAGGATCGAGTAGGCTTCTTCCAAAGTCACCTTCTGCCCCAAAGCCGATCCTAAGACCAAAAACATCCAGCCAAAAAACACCCTCATCGGCCTATTCATACGAAGGGGTGGTCCTATCTTTGATCAACAAATTCCTCTCCTCACTCGCCACCGCTTTCTCCAAACTCAATCCCAAAAATCCCGCCCAAGTGTCGCCGCGCTTCGCCCTGGAACCCGGCTTGATCATAAGCCGCCCGCGCTGCTTCCGGATCGACTTCACGCCATTCTTCCAAAACATGATGAGTCAGTCTGATTCGCCGCTCACGCTCGTTTAACTGAGCTGCCCAGCTAAAGGCATTTCCGATGCTCTGATCCATCTTAAAATGAACCACCCGCTCGGTAGCCGCATCTCTGACCGTTCCCACGGGCAAGCTGGAGACCCATGTGGTCGCAGCATCCTCATCGGCATGCAGCCAAGGTCCCACAGCCCCATGAATCACCTCATGACCATCCTCAAGATCGGCAGCCGCATCGACTGCCCAAAATGCCGCTGCTTCTGGATCCGAATGCGCCCAACGCTCCGCCAGCTCCTGCGCCATCCTCCGTTGAGCCCGTTCGTGCAATCCCTTTCTCAGCTCATCAAATAGATCAGCACCCTCATGCGGGTCATGTTCGGAAATTTCATGCAACACCGCCATTTTGGCCCGCGCTCCGTCGGCACCTTGTAAAGATTGCGCCCAGGCAACCGCACGGTCCTGATCGTGATTGACCCAGTGATGCGCCGAAATTTCCAAAGCCTCCATCCGCAGTTCCCGATCCTCCAGACTCATCGCAAAGGCAGCCGCAGACTCCGGGTCAAAATCAGCCCAGCGCTGCATCCCCCCTTCGATCGCGCGCCGTCGCACCGCGGGATTCTCCTGCGCTATTGCCCAAGTCATCGCGGCGTCACGATCCTGCTCCGCCCACTCGGAAACCATCCAATGGACCAGATCAAGCATGCGCTCCGACTTCGGAAGACCGGCTGCCAGTTCTGCTGCAGTCACCGGATCCTCCCCGGCCAAGCGACGAAAAATCGATTCAAAGGCGGCCCATCGCTCGCGCCCTTCTAAGGTAGCGGCCCACTTTAGAGCCTCTTGCGGATTGGAAATAGCCAGCTCCCGGGCGAATTGCTCGATCGCTTCCATCCGCTCGTCTCCCGGAGGCAACTTCGCCAACAGTCCCGCAACCTGATCAATTCCTACCGCCTCTTCGGATCGGATCCGCTCCACGGATCTCGCCCCCACTTTTCCTGCCGTCGAATTCTGGAAGGATCGGTCACGCACCCGCGCCTCGACCGTTGTCTGCTCGACTTCCGGAGTTGACTCAGAAACGAACATCATTCGATCCACCGCCATACCCAAACCAAACGACACCACTGCCAAGAGACCCATTTGCGCGCTTCGATTCATGATTTATCCTCTAGCTCTCCCCATCCTTTCAATCCCGCCGGATCATTGCGACTCAAAAACCCACCTTTCCCTCAATCCTTTCCTTTTTTTCACCCGCACGAAGCTCCCTTTTTCCTCGCCCCCTGACTCCATTTCCCTAGGCTGCCCCTGCAATGGATCGACGTGACATGATGAAACTCATCGCCACCACAGTGGGTGGTTCGATGGCCCTTCCCGAGAGTGCCTTTGCCAAGCTCGGTGAACCTTTTGACCCGAGGGAGCAGACCTTCTTCCGACCCGCACAGCGCAAGCAGGTCGCGATGATCGCTGAGGCCATCATTCCGAAGACCGACACCCCGGGAGCAATCGAAGCCGGAGTCCCGGGATGGATCGAGGTCATTGTCAAGGACTGCTACGAAGCCGATCAACAGAAAGTGATCACTGACGGCCTTTCCGATCTCATGCGCCGCTGCCAGGAGCAGTATGGCACGGACATCAGCGCTCTCTCAGCAAATGATCAGGTCGCATTTCTCACCAAGTATCAAGCCGCCACCCGGGCCGAACGTTCGAAGCGCGTAAAAAAACATGGCTGGCAGCCCCCCGCCTTTATTGATCAGTTCAAAGACCTTGTGAAGCTGTGCTACTGCGGATCGGAAGTCGGGGCCACCCAGGCTCTTGAGTATCTCCCGGTTCCCGGAAAATGGATCGCCGACATGCCTCTGAAGCCCGATCAAAAAGTCTGGGCCACATAACACTTCTACCCTCGTTTTTTATGAATCTCTCCATCAAAGGAAAAGCCGCTCACACCTTCGATGCCATCGTGGTCGGTTCCGGAATCTCAGGCGGTTGGGCCGCCAAGGAACTGGCAGAAAAAGGCCTCAAAACTCTCGTGCTCGAGCGCGGTCACGACATTAAGCACATTGCAGACTACAGAACGGCCACCTCCGCCCCCTGGCAGCTCAACCATCTCAACAAGCCCTCCCGCGAGATGCTGAAGCAGCAGCCCAAGCAAGCCCGCACCGGCTACACCGTGCGCCCTGACGCAGGTTATCTCTTCGTCGATGACGAGGATCATCCTTACGAGGAAAAACAACGTTTCGACTGGATGCGCGGCTACCATACCGGCGGTCGCTCCCTGATGTGGGGCAAGCAAAGCTACCGTCTCTCTGCCATGGACATGGAAGCCAATGCCAAGGATGGCATCTCGATTCCCTGGCCCATCTCTTACGACGAACTCGCCCCGTGGTATTCCTACGTCGAAAAGTTCGCCGGCATCTCCGGCTCCAAGGAAGGTCTCCCGCAGCTTCCCGATGGCGAATTCCAACCTCCGATGGACCTCACCCCACCCGAACTTGATCTCAAGGCCGCCATCGAAGGAAAGTGGAAAGGCCGTACCCTCATTCCGGGTCGGGTTGCCCACCTCACGGAACCCACTCCTGAACAAATGTCGCTCGGTCGCGGGTCCTGCCTTTATCGAAACATGTGCCGCCGCGGGTGTCCCTTCGGTGCTTACTTTTCCAGTCAATCCGCCACCCTTCCCGCCGCGCAACGGACTGGGAATATGACCCTGCGTCCGCACTCCATCGTTCACTCGATCATTTACGATGACAAAAAAGAAAAAGCTGTCGGCGTCCGGCTCATCGATGAGATCACCTTCGAAACCATCGAATACTACGCCCGCGTCATTTTCCTGAATGCTTCCACTGTCGCCTCCACCGCCATCCTCATGCACTCGAAGTCCGACCGCTTCCCCAATGGCATGGACGAGAGCGGCTCCCTCGG
This sequence comes from Akkermansiaceae bacterium, assembly GCA_049889835.1. GTDB lineage: Bacteria > Verrucomicrobiota > Verrucomicrobiia > Verrucomicrobiales > Akkermansiaceae > SW10. The sequence continues at coordinate 3,405 of JBMHCQ010000003.1, read as the reverse complement.
CGGCTACCTCATGGATCACCATTTAAAAGTCGGAGCCCGAGGCGTTCTCGACACCCACCAGGACAAGGTCCAATACGGTCGTCGACCCAATGGTTTCTACATCCCACGTTATCGCAATCTTCACGAAAAAGCCTCTTCCGACTACATCCGTGGCTTTGGTTATCAGGGCGGCGGCATGCGCTCCGGATGGAACCGCTACGTCGATGGCTTCGGCGCGGACTTCAAAAAAGAAATGCTCTCCTTCGGACCTTGGGGCATCAGCATGACTGGCTTTGGCGAATGCCTCCCTTACGAAAACAACCGCATCTCCCTCAGCCCGGACAAGACCGACAAATGGGGCCTCCCCCTTGTCGTCGCCGATGCCTCTTACAAGGAGAACGAGCAAAACATGCGCAAAGACATGATCAACGATGCCATGGAAATGCTCGAAGCCATGGGAGCCAAGAAAGTCCGCAAGCGCGATGACGAATGCGCCATCGGCCTCGGCATTCACGAAATGGGAACCGCCCGCATGGGGAGCTCCCCCAAGGAATCCGTCCTCAACAAACACAACCAAGTCTGGGGCGCCAAGAACGTCTTCTGCACCGATGGCTCCGCCATGACCTCCGCTGGTTGCACCAACCCTTCCCTCACCTACATGGCCCTCACCGCGCGAGCTGCTGATTATGCGGTGAGTGAAATGAAGAAGGGGAATCTTTGAAGTCTTGCTAAGACATTGATGAGAGAAAGCGAACGCTGATTTCAGGATAAGGTTTTTCAAAGTTTTCACCAAGGCCCACTCAACTCGTTGCCTTTTGGAGCTCGTCCTCGATTTCTAATTATGTCCTTCAGCTCTTCTAGCTATTCTAACCGAATTCTATTTTCCAGATTGGGAGGCAATTCCACTATGTTTGCACAGCTCTCCCAGCCTAGTTCAAAAGTCGAATCATCGGTCAGATTAACAAGTATCGGATCAAGGTAGCTCACTCGCTTCCACTCATGATCTGTGTCTTGCAGAACGATTTTTAAGTAAAGATGAAACTTAGAACCCTTTTCATTCAGGGTTCTCACCATCATTGATCCGCCATCGCTGATTTTTTCGACATCTGTTCGTTTCGCAATTTTTGGGAGCTTCATATCAATAAGCTCCATCCGTCTTGAACATGTCCTTCTTCGAAAGACGCGGACGTCTCCGGACGGAGTGGTCCGGCTCCCCGGTGACGCGGTCAAACTCATCGGGCGTCCGCTTTGAGGGAATATAGTCTCCGGTGCGCTTGAATTGAGTGACGAGCGCAGCCTTGAGTTCGGTGAGAACTTTTTGGTGTGCGGGATCATTCGCAAGGTTCTTGAGTTCGTAGGGATCTTTTTTAAGATCGTAGAGTTCATACTCGGCTCGCGGAATGATGAGACAACGCTTTTGCGCAGTGGTGAGTTTGTTCTCTTTATTGAGTTTCAACATGGCCTGCCAAGTGAGGCTGCGCCCAGCATCGGCGGATGGCGTGTTGGGAAGATCGGGATAGGTGTTGTGGATGAGCTTCCATTGCTGGGTGGCGACGGCGCGCCCGTGGTCCTCGTAATCATGCCAATGATCCTCGGCAAAAATGTGAGAGCGTACTTCAGCTCCAGAATTCCGAAGGACGGGTGAAAAGTCGACTCCCTCAAAAATGGCCTCCTTTTTGAGTCCCGCGAGCGCGGCGAAAGTGGGCGCGAGGTCAACCGAGCTGACGAGGCTGGTGGTGCGGATGCCGCCTTTAATTTCCGCCGGCCATTTGACGATCCAGGGAGTGCGGATGCCTCCATCGTAGAGTGTGGTTTTATCGCCTGGAAAGGGCCGGCCGTTGTCGGTCATGAAGAGGACGAGGGTGTTCTCACTCACGCCCTGCTTCTCGAGTTGGGCAACCACTTTCCCGACATAGGCATCGAGGCGGGCAATCTCATCGTAGTAGAGTTTGTAATCCTCCCGCACCTCCGGCGTGTCTGGCATGTAGGGAGGAATGCGGAGGTGCTGATCCTCGTGCGGCGGATCGAAGGCATCTTTTTCATAAGCCCGGTGCGGATCGAGCGCCGCAAACCACATGAAGAAGGGTTTGTCTTTCGGACGCTTTTCCAAAGTGGAAATCCAATCCTCACACCCACTCGGGGATTTCGCGATCATTTTGCCGGTGGGGTTATCGGCAGAGGTGGGAAGGATGAAGCCCTTGGTCGAAGCTTCGATCACGACATCAAAACGATCTTTGACCGCCTCTCCAAGATGCCATTTCCCCGCCGCTGCGGTGTAGTATCCTGCAGCCTTCAGCTTCTCGACAAAGGTGATCGAAGTTTCCGGAAGCGGCCAATGGAGCTGCTCTGCTCCGGTATTATGGGGATAGCGTCCGGTGATGATACTGGCGCGACTCGGGCTGCAGGAATTGGCAGTGAGGTAGGCATGCTGAAAGGTGATTCCGTCCTTAGCCAAGGCATCAATATGAGGCGTGTGGATTGCGGGATGACCATAAGCACCGCAGTCGTCCCAATTCATGTCATCGGCAATGATAAGGACGATGTTCGGACGCTCTTTCGCAAGGAGCGTAGTGGCGGAAAGGAGAAGAGTGGTGAGGAGCGTTTTCATTTCTTGGGAAGCGGGTTTCCGTAGGTGTCGACTTCAATGCGCGCACCCTCGGAAATGGGCGGCTGCATCATGGAGTCGATCGCTTTTTGGAGTTTGGCACGAGCCGACCGGGCTTCGGCACTCAGGGAGTCGGCCGGAAGGAGTTCTTCTTTGTAGCCGAGGCCATCGATCGCGTAGAGGCGGCCATCGGAAAAGAGTTTGTAGCGGTGGTCGAGCGCGAAAATGGAACGCGAGAATTTTTCCTTATCCCAGCCGGGGCGCGGGTCATACCAGAAAAAGGCGAAGTCACGCGGCGTGCCTTTTTCCCCGAAAAGCTGCGGTGCGAAGGACACCCCATCGTGCTGCCAGTCGGCAGGAATATTCTTCCCGGTAAGATCAGAAAAAGTGGCGAGAAAATCGGAAGCCTCCACAAGATCTCCATGCACCGTCGGCTTGATCTGGCCCGGCCAATTCACAATGAGCGGAACGCGGATTCCGGTTTGCATCGGCGTCGCTTTTCCGCCTTGAATTTTTTTCCCCTTCAGAATCGAAGTCACGGTCTGGTTGGTGCCATTATCGGAGTAAAAAATGACCATCGTGTCATCTTGCAGACCGAGTTTTTTCACCCCGGAGACGATACGTCCCACAAGGGTGTCCATGTAAGCGACCATATCCGGGAAATACTTCGGGTCTTCGTGCAGTCGTTTCGCAGGATCAGCCCAATCCTCAGAATGCGGCGTGGGATTGACCGGCCAATGCGGGAGCGCCATCGGGTAGTAGATAAAATTTTTCTCCTCTCGATGTCGGCCCAAAAAATCGAGCAGGAAATCGACCGCGAT
>JBMHCQ010000002.1:0-308610 GCA_049889835.1 Akkermansiaceae bacterium | reverse complement strand
CTGTTGGCGATTGTTTGGATTATTCCCACCTGCGCCAGTGTAAAGGATTTCGAGTCCGTCATCTGAATCATCCTCATAACCGCCCGAGAGAACGATCGATTCACAGCCAGATGCCGCAGTCCCGCAGATGCCGGCCTGTAGTGGCCGGTGAACTCCCGAATCGGCAGCAGTTTTACGGTCTTTGAAAAGATCTCCTGCCTTAACGCGGTCTGGGTGACCAAAGAAAGTTGCCATGCGAGGAGTTTCCTGTGGGCAAGGGTGTGTGGGAAGCTGAAATTTTTGCTGCTAGGAATTTGCTTTTGGCGCGAGGGCATTGAAGCCGCCTTTGGACCCCGCACCTCCCTCGGGAGGGTCAGCTCCGGAGCATGGTGCCTCTGTTTTTCGAAGCTCTAAAATTCACAAGTTCCCGGGGTCCGGGCGAAGGGGATGACATCGCGGATGTTTTGCATGCCGGTGACATACATCAGGAGGCGTTCGAAGCCGGCGCCGAAGCCGGCGTGGGGGACGGTGCCGTATTTCCGGAGGTCGAGATACCAGCCGTAGTCGGCAAGGGAGAGATTCTCTTCGTCCATGTTGGCCTTCAGAATGTCATAGCGTTCCTCGCGTTGGCTGCCCCCGATGATTTCTCCCACGCCGGGGACGAGGACGTCCATCGCGGTGACGGTTTTGCCATCGTCATTGGCCCGCATGTAGAAGGGTTTAATGTCCTTCGGGTAGTTGTAAACAGTGAGGGGGCCATCGACCACTTCCTCGCAGAGGTAGCGCTCGTGCTCGGACTGGAGATTGACGCCCCACTCGACGGGGTAGTCGAAGGTCTTTCCGGAAGCCAGAAGTCGGTCGACCGCTTCGGTGTAGGTCATGCGGGCGAAGGCGCTGTCGGCGAGTTTTTCGAGACGTGGTCGGAGTCCCTTATCGACGAATTTTTCAAAGATCGAAAGATCGCCCTCATTGTTTTCGAGCACGTCCTTCACAAGGAACTTGATGAAGTCTTGTGCGAGGTCCATATCGCCCTCGATGTCGCAGAAGGCCATCTCAGGTTCGATCATCCAGAATTCCGCGGCGTGGCGGGAGGTGTGGGAGTTTTCCGCCCGGAAAGTCGGGCCGAAGGTGTAGATGTTGGAGAGCGCAGTCGCGAAGGCTTCTCCTTCCAGCTGTCCGCTCACGGTGAGGAAGGCTTGTTTGTGGAAAAAATCTTCCTCGGGCTTCCCGGCGCCATTGGTGGTGACTTGGAAAATCTCGCCCGCGCCCTCGCAATCGCTCGCAGTGATGACCGGGGTATGGACGTAGGTGAAATCGCGCTCGTTGAAAAAACGGTGCACAGCGTAGGAGAGGCGGCTGCGCATACGAAAGACCGCGCCGTAGAGATTGGTGCGGGGTCGCAGATGGGCAATGGAGCGGAGAAATTCCTGGGAGTGACCTTTTTTCTGAAGTGGAAAGTCCTCGGGGGATTCGCCGACGAGTTTTACCGCGGTGGCGCGGATTTCCCAGTTTTGTCCCTTTCCGGGGCTTTCAAGCAATTCTCCCTGAACGCTGACGGAAGCGCCAGTGGTCATTTTGGAAACGTCCTCCGATCCTGGAATGCCGGTGTCGATGATTACCTGAATACCCTGAAGGCTGGAGCCATCATTGAGCTCGAGGAAAGAGAATTCCTTGGAGTCGCGGCGGGTGCGAACCCATCCACCGAGTTCAACAGAAGCTTGGGCTGCTTCGCTGTTGAGGAGATGTTTGACCGACTGGCGCATGCCGGTAGTTTTGGACGGGTCGGTTCATTTTGCCACTTCTTATTCCTTCAAAGGTGGAGCTGGCGGGGGAACGGAGAGGTTTTCTGTCATCAAAGGAGGCTTTAGGGGCGGGAGTTTCTCTGGAGCCATTGACGACCCACTTTTGATAGCCGACAAATCCCGCACCAAGGAGCGCGGTAACCACGGCAGCCCAAACCCACATTCCGGAGAAGCGCCGCTTACGGCTGGGTGTTTCCCGAAGGACGGAAATCACTTCTCGAAGCGACCTCAGGTCTTCCTCGTATTTCGCGCGGACGATGAGGTCTTCGGTCTCGACCACAAGCGTCGCGAGACGTTCCTCGGCACCAAGCCACTGCGGGAGATAGTCCGAGACACGGTCCCGCTTTCCGAGTCCGAGGCGCTGGCGTGCTTCTTTCGAAGTCATCGTTTCTTCCGTGTGTTTACTCATCAGGATTGGAGGAAATTTACCACCGAAGATCGCTCGCCAGTATCGAAAATTTACCAGAGGCCAAGTTTTCCGTAGTGGAGGGCATACCAGGCCATTGTGGCGTTCGCCACCCCATGCATAATGACGACGGAAAGGAGGTTTTTTGTCCAGATCGTAACTCCGTAGGTGATTGAGCCGTAAACGAGTGCCCCGGCCCAGTCGAGAGGGGCGTGAGCGAGCATGAAGGCAAAGGTCACCACGAAGAACGAGAGACCGCTGGCCTTGCCAAAAGGTTGTCTCCAGTAGTCGCCATCCCGATCAAGAAGAAAGCGCATGAGGAAGCCTCGCCAAAAGATCTCCTCGATGAGAGCGACGATGATGACTGCACGCATGAGGCGCATGAAGAGGGAAAAGTAGCTGGCCAAGGCGCTCTCAAAGACAAAGGGGTCGAATCCTTCTTTGCGCGGGGCGAGGCCGGTGAGTTTGGCAAAAAAGTGGTCAGGCTTTCCAGTCATCCCGAGGTGATCGTAGAGCGTGGTGGGGAGAAGCCAGAATCCGATTCCAATCACGCCAGCGATGGCACCGATCCCGATCTTTTTGGTGTTCCACTTAAGTTCATAGTGGTGCCAGAAGAAAATGAGGGCTGCTCCGGTGAAGATGACCTGAAGCGGGTAGAACAGCTGATCCGGATAATGGCGATACCAAGGAGCGAGGTCGTGTTCCCAGAGGATCTTCTCGCCAATGAACTGGCCGAGGAGGTTAAAAATCATGAAAATGCCAAATGGGACCACGTGGGCGAGGGTGCGGTCTTTTCTCCAGAGGGCGAGCTGGTCCTTCATGACAAAGTGGCAATAAAGCGTTCGAGGCGGTTCATCGCTTCCTTGAGGTCATCCATTCCAGTGGCGTAGCAGCAGCGGAGAAATCCTTCCCCGCATGCACCAAAGGCATTGCCGGGAACGGCCGCGACTTGTTCGGCCTCGAGAAGCTGAATTGCGAAGTCCTGGCTACTGAGGCCGAACTTGCGGATGTCCGGAAAGACGTAAAACGCTCCGCCGGGAAGGTGGCAGTCAATTCCCATGCCCTTGAGTCGATCCACCAAGAAATCACGACGAGCACGATATTCTTCCTTCATCGGGGCATAGAGACTTTCACCACCTTTCAGAGCTTCCAAAGCGGCGACCTGACTCGTGATGGGGGCGCAGAGAATACCATATTGATGGATCTTCATCATCGCCTCGATAAGCGCTTCAGGAGCACAAGCGTAACCGAGTCGGAAACCGGTCATGGCGAAGGCTTTGGAAAATCCGTGCATCAGAATGGTCCGCTCCCGCATTCCGGGGAGGGTAGCGATGCTGAGGTGTTCCTGATCATCATAGAAGAGCTCGCTGTAAATTTCATCGGTGATCACGATGAGGTTATGCTCGATACAGAGCTTGGCGATTCCCTCCAAGTCCTCTCGGGAGGCAACTGCGCCGGTGGGGTTGGTGGGAAAGTTAAGCATCACGATCTTCGTCTTATCGGTGATGGCTGCGGCGACTGCTTCAGGTTTCAGGGAAAAGCCATCTGCCTTGGTGGTCGAGACCGGGACGGCGACGCCGTGAGCCATGACGATGCTCGGGGAGTAGGAGACGTAGCAGGGCTCATGATAAATGACTTCGTCACCCGGATTAATGAGGGCGCGAAGGGCGAGATCGAGAGCTTCAGAAACCCCGACGGTGATGAGAACTTCCGAGTCTCCGTCGTATTTCATGCCGAAGAAGTTCTCCACGTAAGTGCCGATCTCGTTTCGGAGGCTGAGGAGTCCGAGATTCGAGGTGTAACTCGTTTCTCCCCGTTCGAGGGAAAGAATGGCAGCCTCGCGGACCGGCCAGGGAGTGACAAAATCGGGCTCCCCGACACCGAGCGAAATGACATCGTCCCGCCCGATCACGAGTTCAAAAAAATCCCGAATCCCTGAGCGTGGAATCGTCTTCAGGTGATCGGCCAGCTTGTCTTCGAAGTTCATTACGGGGAAACCGGAAGGCGCTCTACATCGCCGGACACATCGTAGAAAAAGCCGTTCTCTTTGTAAGACTTCAGGCGGAAGTGCGTGGCACAGGAAACAACACCATCGAGGGTGCTCAGCTGCTGGGCGACGAAATTTGCGACGTCGAGAAGGTTTTCACCCTCCACGAGCACGAGTAGATCGTATCCGCCACTGATAAGGTAGCAGCTGGTCACTTGCTCGAAACGCGCGACCCGGCGGGCGAGCCGGTCAAAGCCGCCGCCACGCTCGGGGGTGAGCTTCACCTCGATAAAGGCATTCACGCGGTCGGCATCAAGGTGGGCGGGGTCGACCATGGTCTGGTAACCTTGAATGGTACCGTCTTTTTCAAGGGCAGAAAGTTCTGCGGCAACTTCCTCGATGGAGGCGCCGAGCTTCTCTGCCAACTCTTCCAGAGAGAGTCGTGCGTTGCGATGAAGGAGATTGAGAAGAGCGCTCATTGGGAATTGATTTACTGGTCGCCAAAGCAGGTGCCAATGGCACGAGCCGCTGCGACGACTTCGGAGTCAGGCTTGACGAGGCGGAGATGCTTCACCGCTTCCTTGATGGGGACGGAGTCTACGTGATAACTCTGGTAGCTTACCATTTCACCGAATTTTCCATCAGCGGCAAGCTGGGCAGCCATCGCTCCAAAGCGGACTCCGAGAATACGATCGAGAGCAGTGGGGGACCCTCCCCGCTGCACATGACCCAAAGTCGTGCACCGGGTTTCTTTATCGGTCAGGTGAGCGATTCCGTTGGCAACCTGCTGGCCGATGCCACCGAGGCGGACTTCGCCGCCACAGTTTTCATCGATGGTGGCAAGGTTTCCATCCGGGCTCTTGGCTCCCTCTGCGACAACCACGAGTGAGCTGGTGTAGCCTTCGGCTTCACGCTCTTTGATGGTTTCAGCGATTTTTTCGTAAGAGAATGGAATCTCAGGAAGCAGGATGATGTTGGCGCCGCCAGCCATTCCCCCGTAAAGGCCAATCCAGCCCGCGTGGCGGCCCATGACTTCGAGCACCATCACCCGCTTGTGGCTGGCTCCGGTGGTTTGAAGGCGGTCGAGATTATCAACAACGCACTGCACGGCACTATCGAAACCAAAGGTCATGGCCGTAGCGGTGAGATCGTTATCAATGGTTTTGGGAACCCCGATGATGGGCCATCCCTCTTCATAGAGCTGCTGGGCCGTGGTGAGGGAGCCGTCGCCACCGACAACCACGAGACCGTCAATCCCGAGTTCATCGAGTCGTGCTTTGGCGCGCGCAACGATTTCAGCCGGGACCCGGGCGACATCGCCCTCACCGAGCTTAGCGGCAAAGTTTCCCTTGTTGGTGGTTCCGAGGATTGTTCCTCCGAGTTTAAGAATCCCCTGGGTATCCTTAGGGGTGAGAACCCGATAGCCCTCGTCTCCCATCAGAAGACCTTCGAATCCGTCGTGAAATCCGATGGCTTCCCATTCGTTGGCTTCGGCTGCGCCGACTACTCCGTGAATCACCGCGTTGAGACCCGGGCAGTCGCCCCCGCTATTTAAAACTCCGATACGCATAGTGTGTGCTTGCTAGATGTGTGTGTTTGTTGATTGATTTAGAGCTTGGGGACGGAAATGATCTCCCGTTGGGCGTTTTGGGTGGGACGGCCTTGAGCCATCCAGTTGTCATAGAGCGGCCAAGCTTGTTCGATGAGCTGATTCGTGCGGCCCTCGCGATCCGGGCTGCCAAGGCAGATGACAATCAGGCGTCGCGGAGTCAAGAGCGTTCGGCCCCTTGGCATTTTACGGACGATGTTGGGCTTCTGCGCGCTGGTAGCGAGACAGGGTCCCGCGAGGACGGTAGTCCCGGTCTTGATTCCGTTGATTCCCTTTTGGCCGATGAGATTGTGAGTATTTTTCACCCTGAAGGCTCGCTTTTGGCCGAGGCGGGAGGACGCTACGATGCGCTCTTTTTGCTTCACGTAATATTGGAAGCCCGTGTTTCTCATGGCGTAGATTGAAAGAGCTGCCATGTCGCGGGCAGTGGACGTGCCTCTTTGTCTCGCGGTATCCATGCCGTGAGGATTGGCGAAGCGGGTGCGATTCATCCCGATGGCGCGAGCGAGGTTGTTCATCTCCACCACAAATGCCGCGACGGGTGTGCGCTCTCGCGAGCCACGAGTCATGATGGAGCGGCCAGCGTGATCGGCTAAGGTCAGCGCTGCCACATTATCGGAGCCGAGCAGCATGGAATACATCGCTTCGCGAAGGGTAATGCGGTCGCCGGGAGCCAGTCCCATGGGGTTGGAGCCACCCAGGTAAGCGGCCTCCTGGGGGACAAGGGCGTAAGTTCCCATGCTCGTGCCACTGGCCTTGGCCCAGTCAAGGAGGACCATTCCGGTGGCGATTTTGGTGAGACTGGCCACCGGGCGTTTGGTGTCGGCATTGAGCTCGAGGAGAACTTTTCCGGAATGTGCCTCGACTGCCACATAGCTTTCTTGGGCCCAAAGCTTACCAGCCAGAATAACGCCGGCGAGCAGGGACTTGGGAAAAACTCGGAGAAAACGGTTCATCGCGACGCGGGGGACTCTAGTAAGTTGAATGGTGATGACAATCCCGAATCTATGGTGATCGCAGAGCTCCCAAGGCAAAATTTTGCCCACTAGGGTCAATTTTCCATTGCCATGGCTCCGGAATTTGAGTCATATCGCGGGCGTAATGAGAAAGCTCCTACTGATCACACTCGCTCTAGGAATGGCTGCTCCTGTGATGGCAGACATTCAGGCTCCTCCGGGATCCAAGTTTAATTCCACCCGCAAGCTCGGCCGCGCACTGAGTAATCTCGTTTACGGTGTCATGGAAGTGCCTGAGCAAATCGTCCGCAAGTCTGCCACTGATGGCGGAAAGGCCGGTTGGTCTTTTGGGCTTGTTGACGGGAGCAGCCGCATGTTCCGTCGTGTCGGATATGGCTTCTACGAGCTCATCACTTTCCACTGCCCGACTCATCACGGCACCTTCAAGCCACCCTACGCTTCTTGTGGAAATGATGATCGTATCGAGATGAATCCTCGAGATGGTCTTTCCGAATTCCCGGCAGAGCTTGGTGCTGAGGGGTACTTCCAACACTCCCGCTCTCAGAAGTGGTAATCCTCGAATTGAGAAATAAACTTTCAAAAAGCCGTTCCTTGCGAGGAACGGCTTTTTTTCTGATTCTGCAAAAGGTGGGGTCTCGGGATGTGCGATGATACTATCGAGATAGGAGGGACCAAGGCCCGTCCACTTTTGAAGTTCGGAGTTCCCGAGCAATAAAGTTATTTCCTAGCTGCCTTCTTAGGCAAGGGACCTGACATGGGAGCGGTCTCGTAAAATTTTCCGCCCTCGATGAGGCGAGGGTCGTCGGAGGCTTGAAGCTCAGCCATGAGTTCGGCTTGCAGTTGGGCCAGGGTGCCGGCATAAGCGGGATCATCGGCAAGGTTTTTGGTTTCGTGAGGGTCTTTCTTGAGATCGTAGAGTTCAAGGCGGGGGCGTTTGCCGTAGACCCAGACGAAATGACTCCTCCACCTGTCTTCGGTCCGGGCTTTGACCAGCCAAGCTTTGGTAGGGCCAGCGTCCTCATCGGGGAGGGTAACGCGGGTGTTATTTTCCAACTCTTGCATGGTGGGTGAGTTTCCATTTTCGAGTTTGTAGGGGTCGCCCATGGGCCAGCGATCGGGTCGAAAGTTGATGATGAGGGCGTAGTCATGCGTTCGGAGGCAGCGTTGGGGGTAGGGTTTGTAGCCGGCGCGGGCGTTTTCGACGTGGCGTTCGCGTCCTGTAAAGACGCGGGTGCGCTCGGGGTCGACCTGGCCTTGTTTGTCGGATTTGAGAATCGGCCAGAGGGTTTGACCGGTCATGATTTCGGGAACCTTAAGACTTGCGCTTTCGAGGAAGGTAGGGGCGAGGTCGGTGAGGGAGGTGAGGTCGTCGACGATGCGCCCTTTGTTCACCCCGGGGCCGGAGATGGCGAGGGGGACACCGGTGCCGAAGTCGTAGAGATTGCATTTTCCGTAGGGGAAACCGGGGGCGCCGTGGTCGCCACTGATCGCGATGAGGGTGTGGTCGGCCTGGCCGGATTTTCTGAGTTCATCGAGGATGACGGCCATCCCGGCGTCCCAGGCTGCGACTTCACCAAAATAATCGGCGAGATCCTGTCGGACCTCAGGCACATCGGGCAGGTAAGGAGGCATCTTCCCTTTGAGGGTGTCGGGGTCGATGTTCCAAAGTTTTTTACCGCTGCCTTTGATCCACTTGCGATGGACATTGGTGGGGCCGAACCAGTAGCAGAAAGGTTGACCGTCTTTTTGATCGGCGAGGAAGGAACGGAAGTTTTTGCGGACTTCGTCAAAAAGCTTTTCCTTGGCGTTCTCGATGGAAGAACCCTTATCAACATCTTTGGTAACTCCCTGAGAAAAGCCATTGAAGCGTACTCCAGCGGATTGGTAGCGTTCCTTTTGGGTGAAGGGGGAATTGCCGGGAGTGCCTGGTCCCCAGACTTTGTAGGTGTAACCAATGTGATAGCCAGCCTCACGAAGGAGGCCGGGGAAGGTAGGGAGATGGTCGGGGAAAACGGCGCCGCGAAGGATGGAACCGCGTCCCGTGCGCCAGAAATGCTGCCCGGTGAGAAGGGCGCTTCGGCAGGGAGTGCAGGAGGGAGCGCTGACGTGCGCGTTTTTAAACAGGACGCCCTCACGAGCGATGCGATCAAAGGTCGGCGTTTTGACCACATCATTGATCCCGCCGGGTTTTCCTTCCCCGTAGATGGAGGCGTAGCGTCCCCAGTCATCGGCGAAGAGAAAGAGGATGTTGGGGCGTTTTTCGCCCAGCGCATTGCCAAGCATGAGAGCGAAGAAAAAGGAGATGAGCCGTGAGTGAGACATTCATTGAGTCTAGCAAATGCAACGGCAAAGTCTGTCTTGGAATTTTCCTTCCGGCACCCAGGGAAGAAAGTGGCAGCGAAAACTGGAAATCGTGGCATGGGTGGGAGTATGAAAAAAACAGTCCTTTTAATCGTGTTCAGTTGTAGCTTGCTCCAAGCCGACTTGGTTGAGTTCAAAGCCGGAGATTCGGCGACGATTGGAAAAATCACCAATGATGGAGTGATGGGAGGGCTTTCGAAGGGAAAGCTGAAGCGCAATGAGCGTGGCTCAATGACTTTTTCCGGAACGCTTTCTCTGGAAAACAATGGAGGGTTTTCCCTCTGGAGAGTGGCGGAGGGGAAGTGGGATTTATCCGATTCAAAGGGCGTCACGCTGAAGGTGAAGGGAGACGGCCGGACTTATAAGCTGCGTCTTGCGACCAATGAGCGGTATCGCTTTGGTCGGGTTTCTTTTCAGGCGGATCTCCCGACTAAAAAAGGGGAATGGACCGAGGTGATGGTTCCTTTTTCTGAACTCAAGGCGAGTTGGCGGGGGCGGGATCTCAAGAATCAATTTGACCCTGCGAAGGTCCGGGAAATTGGAATCATCCTCGCGGATAAAAATCCGGGAACGTTTCAGGTCGAGGTCGCTTCGATTTCAGCCGATTAATCGCTCAATGGGGCGGTCCGTTCTTTTGTATTCAGGATCTTGAGGTATGCGGCGAGCATCTCAGCCACGCGCTCTTTTTGGGCCCATACGGCGATAAGGTTTTTCTTTTCCTCAGGGTCGTTCTCAAGGTTGTAGAGGGCTTTTGGTTCAAAGGAGTCAAGTTTGTGGTTTGATTGGATGATGAGCTTCCAGGGGGCCTTACGGTAGAGGATTTCTTTTCTGGAACCTGCCTGTTGCACGATCCAGGGACGTTGTTTGAATTCACCTTTTCCAGTGAGGAGGGGGAGAAGGTTGAGCGAGTCTCGAGCTTGATCGGCGGGGACCTTGGTGCCGACGAGGGTCGCGAGAGTGGCGAGCATGTCTTGATTGATGGCGGGCTCGTCGGTGATGCCGGGTTTAATGTGACCTTTCCAGTGGAAAAAGAAGGGAACGCGGTGACCACCTTCGAGGGGGGAGTTTTTGGATCCGTTGAACCCACCCGCGACATCGTGCCCGGCTTTCTTGGTGTTCCTGTCGACGAGGAGGCCTCCGTTGTCGGAGGTGAAGACGATCAAGGTGTTGTCGAAGATGCCTTTGGCTTTGAGGGCCTCGACAATGCGTTTCACCTGCAGGTCGAGTTCGATGACCATATCGAGGTGGTGAGATGGGGTTGCTCCTTTGATCTTTTGATCATCGAATTTTTCCGGCGGGCAATGCGGGATATGGACGGCGTGGGTGCAGTAGTAGAGGAAAAAGGGCTTATCTTCGGGGGCGGACTGGATGAAGTCGCTCGCCTTTTGAGACACGAGTTTGCCAAGCTCGCTGGCATTCCAATGTGAGTCGCCGGGGCCGGGTCCCTTGTCGGAGACATCTTTGGGAAAGCGGGCGGTCTTTTTGCTGAGAAAGATGATTTTGGAGTCCTGATGAAGGGGATACCACTCTTGGTTTTCGTAAGCGGTGTAGATGGGACCTTGCACACCGCAAGGGAGGGTGAAGTCGTAAGTGAACCCGCAGTCGCGAGGGCCGCCGCCGAGCATCTTGGTGAGGTCGACTTTCGAGCCGATATCGCCGCCTTTGGCTCCGCGATAGATTTGATCTGAGTCAGCCGCCTTGAAGTCTCCTCCGAGGTGCCATTTTCCGATGAAGCCGGTGTGGTAACCGGCGTCCCGGGCGACGGTGCCGATGGTGGCTTCGCCTTTCTTAAAGGCTGATTCGCGGAAAGTGCTCCAGACTCCCCACGGAGCGTAGGAGCGGTAATTGTTATTTCCGCTCATCACGCAGTAGCGCGTCGGGGAGCAAAGGGCGGTGGCGGAGTGACCATCAGTGAACCAAAGGCTCTCGCGGGCGAGGGCATCGAGATGAGGGGTTTCGATGACGGGGTCCTTTTTCTGCTGGGTGCGGACGTGGAAGGAGAGATCACCAAGGCCAATGTCATCGGCCATAATGAGGACGATGTTGGGCTTTTCGGCCCAGAGAGAGAGGGAGGTGAGGAAAAAGAGGAGAGTTTTCATGAGGGCATCAACTGGAAAGTTGAAGATGAGGCGTCATTCTTTCGTCTTGTCAGGAAAGTGACCAGAGCAGAAAGCCGGATTTTTCGCGAAGAAGGATTCAATTGATCGCTTGATAGGGAGGGGGGGTTCGTGAGGTAGTTCTTGCATGAAATTTGCTCTGTTCCTTTCGCTGGCAGCTAGCGCATTCTTATCGGGTAAGTCTTATCTGCTGATTGTTGTGGACGATCTGGGTTACATGGACATCGGGGCGTATAACCCAAAGACGTTTTACGAGACTCCAAACATTGATCGACTTGCGAAGCAGGGGCTCAAGTTCACAGACGGGTATGCCGCAAACCCAGTGTGCTCTCCCACGCGCTTTGGAATTCAGACGGGCCGCTATCCGACCCGTAAGGATGCCACGAATTTTTTTGCGGGAAATCGAAGTGGTAAGTTTGCTCCGGCGAAATTGCACGCGCGCATGGATTTGGAAGAGGTCACAATCGCCGAAGCGCTGAAGGAGCAAGGATACGCGACCTTCTTTGCCGGGAAATGGCACCTGGGTCCGACCGAAGAGTTCTGGCCAACCAAACAGGGTTACGATGTGAATGCGGGCGGCTTTAAATCTGGAGGGCCATACGGTGGGAAGAAATATTTCTCACCTTACGGAAATCCCCGCCTGACTGACGGGCCGGATGGCGAGCATTTGCCAGATCGTTTGGCATCGGACACCTGTCAATTCATGGAGAAAAACCAAAAGAAGCCCTTCTTTGCGATGCTCTCGTTCTACTCGGTGCACACCCCGCTGATCGGGCGTCCGGACTTGGTCGAGAAATACAAAAAGAAGGCTGCAAAAATTCAAGGGCCGGAATTCGGGACCGAGGAGCAAGTGCTGGGAAAGCGGGAGCGTAAGGTCCGCATTCTTCAAAACCATGCGGTCTATGCGGCAATGGTCGAAGCGATGGATCAGGCGGTGGGCAAGGTGATGAAGAAAATCGAGGACCTGGGGCTCGAAGATGAAGTGGTGATTTGCTTCACCTCGGACAATGGCGGTCTTTCGACGTCCGAGGGTCTTCCCACTTCCAACCTTCCCCTGCGCGGAGGAAAGGGCTGGATTTACGAAGGCGGGATTCGCGAGCCCTTTATCGTCAAATGGCCCGGAGTGACCCAAGCGGGACAGACGAGCGGAGTTCCCGTGATGAGCATGGATTTCTTTCCAACTTTCGTAAAAGCGGCCGGGGGAACGGTCAGAGACTCTGTCGATGGCGTGGATTTGATGCCCCTTTTGCAGGGAGGCACGTTAAAGCGTGAAGCTCTTTACTGGCATTATCCGCACTATTCGAATCAAGGCGGATTCCCGAGCGGAGCGATTCGGATGGGTGACTGGAAACTGGTGGAACGCTATGAGGACGGGAGAGTGCACCTCTATAACTTGCAGAATGACATCGGGGAAAAGTACGATCTGAGCGCTCATCATCCCTCGCGGGTGAGTGAGATGCGAGCCAAGCTACACCAGTGGTATGGTGAAGTGGATGCTCAGTTTTTACGGAAGAAGAAGGGGCAGAAGATCAGCCCTTGGAGGCCTTGAAGGAGCTAAATTTGGCAAATAAAAAACCACAGACCGGAAACCGGCCTGTGGTTGGAGAGTCAATTTTTCCCTGAGACTCTAGCGGCGGCGGCGGATGAGGCCGAGAGATGCAAGTCCAACGAGAAGAGCTGAACTTGGCTCTGGGATCGCATCGACACTGCTTGTCAAAGTCACTGAATCGACCTCGACACTTGCAATGTCTGCCTCGATGGATTGATACTCCGTCCCGAAGTTTGCATACCACGTTGAAGAAGAAGCAAGACCGGCGGCAAGTGCTACGCCAGTACTCGTAGCTGAACTCAATAAAGTGTTGCTGCTATCGTAGTAGCTGATGCTCAAATCATAACCCGATGCCTGCTTGGTGATGGTTAATTCCGAAGTGAACCAGTCAGAGGTTGAATCCGTTGGAGAAGCAAGTCCAATTGTGCTTGTATTTTTCCATCCGGCAAAATCCCAACTATTACCTGGAGAAGTAAGGGCATGGCCCCAAATGGTCCCGGTGTTGGGCTGACGCCGTGTCCACATCGATTTGGCCAGTCCACCAGTGCCATCATTATTTGCGGTGATAGCAAGTCGGAGTGCATATCGATTTGCTGCCACCGGGATGGTACTGCCGACGGTAATACGTTTGACCACGGAAGCGGTGACTGAGTCGCCAATTTCTACAGGAGCTGGCACACCTTGGGCCATCGTAAGATAGTCGTTTGTAGCAGCAGTTTGAGCTACGCCTGAAGCAGTCGACCAGTTGGTGTTGCCTGAAAAGTCGGCAAGATCGGTCATGTCATTTGTGACTACCGTGGCGGCTGTTGCGGCGCCTGTAGTGGCAGACAAAAGGAGGATGTATGTGCTATTCATCCGGAGGAGCGTGCGATTGAAAGAGAACTATTGCAAGAACAAATTTTGGAATATTTGGTGAAGGTTGCTAAATTATTAAGTTCTTCTAAATTCCTATTGCTGTTCGCCCGCTTTCTCGGGGCGAATCCTTTTTGAAGTTGGTCACATCTTGTGTTGATTCCGCTTTACTTGCGGGAGTTGTTTCCAATCGGATGGTTAGGGGTAAGTATGATGGTCCCATCTTCGTCAGAATTTATAGTGGGATTTGGGAGGTGGCATCCCCTCACCGTTTTGTTGAAACCAGATGTGCTGAGGTGATGGATACTCCTTCGGGGAGTTGGGGAACTTCCAAGGTGTTTTCGCGCTGTAGGAGCTCGGCGGGGACCTTGGCGGAAAAGTGAGCGAAGAATTCCTGATAGCGGGGGGCTTCGGAATGTCGGACGGTGAGGGGCTGGCCGTTGAAGGTAAGCGGGAGCTGGTCGTTTAACGGGGATTTGGAGTGGATGCCGAGTTTGAGAAGGGTGGGAGCCTCGGTAGGAGCTTCGATTTTAAGGATACCCGTTTTTTTGACGAGGAGTTGGGGGGAGTGGTGGAAACTTCGCTTGAGAGAGGGTTTGAGCGGAGTGTTCTCGGCCAACTGGATGATGAGGATGGAAGTTTCCTCGGCTTCGAGCGGGATGGCGGAGAGCTCGACGGAGTCGGCATCGCGGTAGCGGATTTTTCCATTGAGGCGGTAGAGGCGGCGCTGGGTTGAGACTCCTTCCACTCCAGGAAGCGCGAGCGAGAGACGCTTGCAGGACATATTGGAAAGAGCGAGGTAGAGTGTCCGACCATCGCGGACGGCGACGGTTTCGAGGTGAGGGTGGGGGGAGTCGAGCTGGAGATACTGGCCACGGAAGTCGCGCCAGAGGTTGAAAAAATGTTGGCAGGGGGTCAGTTCGTAGTGGTCGAGGTGATCGGGGTAACCTTTGGAATTCGGGACGAAAACAGCGTGACCGTTGGTGGGGTCCCAGGGAGAAGCGAGAAAAATGAAGGGGACCGAGAGATCGATCTCGTGAGGTCTTTTCAAGAAGCGGGTGAGGTAAGCGGAGTAGCTGCGAAGGCGGAGCCAGTAGTCGGTTTCGGAATTGCCGATGTTGAGGGCGCCGTATTCGGTGATGAGGAAGGGCTTCACATTGTCAGTGGCGTGACCGTAGGCGGCGAACATGTCGAGGAGCGCTTCGAGGCGGCCAAGGAGGTAGTTGTTGTAGCCTTTCGGAAGTCGAGCGGCGGCACCGAGGGATTGTGCGTCTTCGTAAAAATGGTGGGAGTAGAAGTCGAGGTGCTCCTGAGTGAGGTCCATGAACTTGGTCTGGTTTTTCCAAAGTCCGAAGTCGTTCACCTGAAGTTGCATCCAGGCGGAGGCGGGGCCGCCGATTTTGACGCCGGGAGTGCGCTTGTGAACGGCCTGAGCGACGGCATTGTGGAAATCAGCCATGAGTTTCCACGAGTCAACTGGCTGACCGCCTTCGCGGGTAAAGTGGTAGTCCCACTCGGCCTTGATGGTGGCTTCGTTTTTCACTTCCCACCAGGTGGCGGTGCGGCCCGAGTACGCGATTTCTTTTTCGAGGTAGAGAGCAGCGAGATCAGCCGCTTTTTCAAAGTGTTCCACCTTTGGAGTGCCGCGACCGCCCGGGTGACGGGACTGGAAGGTGGGATAGTCGTTCAAGCACATCGCGAACTGGTAGTTCGGGCCGTAGCGTTTGTTCACGCCCTTGAACAAGCGAGGCTTGAGCTTGTCGCTGAAATCAGGAGCGGGGTGTCCGGGCTTATTGGGATCTTCCTTCAGGATCGCGAGCTTGGGATTCCCGTAGCCGTGTTCGAGGCCGGGAGCGATTTTATACATCTGTCGCCCGGCGGTGAAGTTGCGATCGATAGCCCACTTTTCTAGGGAAGCGGGCAGGGACATCGGGCGGCCGTAGTAGCGGAAAAAGCGGGTGCGATCGAGATGGGTGTGACCGGCAAGGGAAAGGGGCTGGTTGGGATCGAGCCGGAGACTGAGCTGGAGGGTAGGTTGGTCGTGCCCCAGGTTACGGAAGGGAAGGTCATCGAATTCTTCTTGGAGTCCCTTTCCGAAGGGGACGAGATGGATTTCCTTGATGGTGGCTTTACCCGGAGAGGCGGTGGTGAGTTTGAAGAGAGGAGTGGAGGAATCGGGGGTAGGAAGGGCCGGAACTTTGACCCGAAAAAGGACGGGGGTTTGGGCGCTGCGGTTGAGTGCGCTTTCCGGTGCGACGGGGATGAGTCGAAGCGGGGCGAGTTGATCAATGCCGTTACCGTGCAGCTCGAAGTAGCGGAAGAATTGGGAGACTTTTTCGGTGCCGGGAGGGAGGGTGATCTCGATGGCTTCGCCCGAGATCACGAGCTCGGGACGGGCAATGACAAGGCGCTTAAGATTCCGCTTTCCGGCGGGAACTTTAGGGTTGGCCCAGGTGATCTCCTTGTTTTTGAGGAAGGGGCCGAAGAGGAAATCATGCGCGGCTTTTTGAAGGTTTCCTTCGGGCGAAAGCTTGGCGCTGAGAGATGAAATAAGAGCAAGGGCGATGAAAAGGGGGCGGATCATTGTCGGAATTGGTGTGACAACTACGTCGGAGGAGGTGAAGGAATTTCGGCGAGTTTCATCGTCGTGTTCCGCCCGCTTACAGAGGGAATGGCTCTCATCGTCGAGGGAGCCGATTTTATGGAAGAGTTCGTTGGCATGAGTTAGGAGTTGCTCGCCGTGCTGCTGGCTCTGGTGGTCGCGCCTTGCTTGGGGAGGTGGATTTTGTCTATCGTTGTTCGTGATTATTTCGGTTCTTTTGCCACTGATTTTGGCCTTCATTATGTTTTCCCTCGGGCTGGGATTGAGGAAAGAGGATTTTGTGAGGGTTGTTAAATTTCCAAAGGCCTTCGGGGTGGGGCTCTTTAATCAAGTCATTGTGCTTCCGCTGGTCGCTTTCGGGTTAGCGCATGCCTTCGGGCTCAGCCCCGAATTTGCGGTGGGTCTGATGATTCTTGCGCTTTGTCCCGGTGGAGTGACCAGCAATGTCTTGGCAAAGCTCGCGAACGGGAACGCTCCGCTCTCAATATCTTTAACTGCGCTCACGAGCTTGCTCTCGATGTTCACTGTGCCATTTTTGGTGGCGTTTTCAGTCGGGCATTTCATGGGAGCGGAAGCTCCGGAAGTTCGAGTAACGAAGTTGGGCCTCACGATGTTCCTGATCACTGCCTTACCGGTCTCTCTGGGGATTTGGCTGACCGCAAAGGCTCCGGAATTGGTCGATCAAATTGCAACCGGGGTTTCGAAAGTCGCTTTGATTTTGTTTGTGCTGATCATTGTGGCTGCTCTCGCCAAAAATTGGGCGGTATTCGCGGGGAATGTTGGAATGCTTGGTCCAGTGGCGGTTTTGTTGAATCTTGTTCTTTTGGCGGTGGGCTTGATGAGTGCCGGAATGACCAAGCTCGATCAGCGGGACGCCTCCACGATCTCGGTCGAATCTGGGGTTCAGAACGGAACGCTCGCAATTGCGGTAGGGAGCATCGTGGCAGGAAGTGCAGGGGAGGTTCTCCCTCCGGTGACTCTTCCGGCTGCGGTTTACAGCATCACGATGTATCTGATCTGCGTGCCGTTTGTGCTGTGGCGAAGACGGATAAAATCTCCCTAAGACAAGATTCTCGCGGTTTACAAGCGATGATGTTTACCGAGAGCGCGTGCGCCAAGTGCAGAGATCAGGAAAGAGTTAGCCTGAGGAACTGATCGACTGATTTCGGGACTCAGAGCGTTGAGTCCGCCAGATATTCCAGCGGCTCCTTCGGGACTCGTATGGGAATTTGCCCAAGGGACTTGGGTGCCCATGTCAGGACGCCAATCAAGCTTGAGCGGCTCTTATCAAGGATTTTAAACAGAGAGAAAACACATTGTGCTCGCAAGGTGGGAGATTGCCCGATGGAATGGAGTTGAGTGATGAAATTATCCCTGTTCTCTTTTTTACTGACCTTCTTGATGTCTTTTGCCGAACCCTTCACTCTTCCACTTTGGCAGGGTGACGTGCCGGGTGAAAACGATCAGCAGGTCGGGGAAGAAAAAGCGGAAGATAAGAATCATGATGGGATTATTCGTATTTCCAATGTGAGCGTTCCGACCATCACGGTGTATCAGGCTCCGGCTGAGAAAGCGAATGGGGCGGCCGTGATCGTAGCGCCGGGAGGGGGATACAACATCTTGGCGTCGAAGCATGAAGGAACCGATGTTTGTCAATGGTTGAATGAGCTGGGAGTGACGGCTGTTCTTCTCAAATATCGAGTACCGCGCCGGAAGAATTTGGCAAGCCATCACGCGCCGATGCAAGATGCGCAGCGAGCGGTTAGTCTGGTGCGATCGCAGGCCAAGGAGTGGGAGATTGATCCGAAGAGGATCGGGTTTCTGGGCTTTTCCGCTGGTGGGCATTTGACCGCGGTGGTGGTGACTTCGGATGGAGGGGTGTCTTTTTCAAAAGAGAAGGTGGATCGTTTTTCTCCTGTGCCTGATTTTGGGCTTCTCATTTATCCTGCTTATCTGAAGAGCGAGGAGGACCCGAATCAACTCCGCCCGGAAGTGGCGGTGGATGAAAAGACGCCGCCATCGTTCGTCGCAATCGCGCATGGGGATACCCGTTTCACGGAGGGAGCGGCTCTTTTTTATCTCGCGATGCAACGAGCCAAGCGGGAGTGTGAGCTCCATATCTACGGGAAGGGTGGCCATGGATATGGCATGAAGCCTATTCCCGAGCGGGTTGGTGAATGGACTGCCCAGGCTGGAGGGTGGATGAAAGAGATGGGCTTTCTGGGAAAAATGTCAGGACCGTGAGCTGCTCCCGGAGTCCGATTGGAAGCGCTCTATTTGTAAATTTTTTCAAGTTCTTCCAGATTGAGTCGCCCATTCTTATCGAGATCGAGATCGACAAACGCATTGTCGAGAGACTTGGAAGTGTGCTGGCGTTTGTCCCTGGTGAACTCTTGGCGGGTGATTACTTGGTCGAGGTTTAGGTCGCGCTCTTTCATCAGCTTTTCGAGAGATTCAGGAAGGCGAAGGCTTTGGACGATACTCTCATTTTTTTTGGCCTGAAGCTTGGTAGTGCTGGCCTTATTTCCCACCGGATCCTTGGTTATTTGGAAGACTGGATTGGGGTTTTTATCCGGGCCAGAAAGCATCCAGCCAATGAGGGCGAGGAGGGCCATGCCACCACCTGCCGCTGGCCAAAGCCATATAGGGATTGGCTGTTTTGTGGCGGATGCAAGGACGGGTTGAATCTGTTTGCGAACCGGAGTGGTGTCAGAAGTCTGGGGGATCTGAAGCTGAACCGTTGTGATGGTCGGAAGCACGGGTTTCATGGCCGCGGCATGGACTTCGATGGGGTGGGTGATCATTTCCACGCCTTCGGGCTGCGGAGGTTGGAAGGTGCCCTTACGAACTCCAACCAATTGGGTGAGGGCTGCTTCACAAGACTCCGGTCGATCATCCGGCGAGAGTGCCATCAACGACATGACCCAGTTGCAGAGATCGGGGTTGAGGTCGGGACGATATTCGCGGAGATCCTTGTAGTGGCCCTGAAGATGGGCTGCCATGACTTGAGTGATAGAATCTCCATTGAAGGGATATTCCTGAGTCAAGGCGTAGTAAAAAACGGAGCCAAGTGAGTAAAGGTCAGTGCGGGCATCGAGCGGTTTTTGCTCAAATTGCTCGGGAGCCATGAAGTAAATCGAACCGAAGAGCGAGTTCCCGTGCGCGATGGTCTGAATGGAGGGTTCGAGGGTGAACTTGGCGAGGCCGAAATCGAGCAGTTTGATTTGAAGGCGGCCACTCGCAAGCCAGGTCACCATGAGATTACATGGTTTGAGATCGCGGTGCAGAAGGTGGGCATCGTGGGCAGCTAGGAGGCCTTCGAGGCATTGCTCGGCGATGCTGACAAAATCCTCTTCGGTCAGAGGTGCCCGCGTGACGAGCTCTTCAAGGGTCTGGCCTTTGAGAAGCTCCATGACAACGAAGGATCCGTCTTCGTCCTGTCCAATGTCGAAGAGGCTGACGATATTGGGTGAATTCAGTGCGGAGAGCGAGTGGCACTCACGCATGAGATCTTCGTGGAGAGATTCCTCGTTGCCTTTTTCAGCAAGGAGGCGCTTAATGGCGACTTTCCGCTGAAGTTGATGATCGTAGCCCTCATACACCGCGCCCACCCCCCCTTGGCCGAGTTTACGTTCAATTTCGTAGCGTTGTTCGAAGTCCATCGGATGGGTTGAAAATCAAAGGATTCAAGAGCGCAGAGGGTCGTAAAGGCTTTTGGAAAAAAGGAAAGCTTTTGAAAATGCGAGCAGAAAAAATTTCTGTTGCCAGTGGTGAAGTTGGTCGCTAGCGTGCGCGCCCCGACCCAAAAAACCTTCTTAAACGGACAGATGGCAGAGTGGTCGAATGCGCACGCTTGGAAAGCGTGTGATGCAGCAATGTATCCGTGGGTTCGAATCCCACTCTGTCCGCCATAAGCCCCGATCAGCACCGCCCGCTGGCCGGGGCTTATGGCTTCTGCGGCTGGGCTTGAGAATCATTGGCATGTCTTGAGGCATCAATTTCGAGCCGAAGAAAACCTCACCGAAGAAACATGTATTCCACTGGGTTGGCCATCAGGGCTATTTCTTTCCCAAGTCGATTCTTGGATTTTTTGAGATAATTGCCATCTTTGAGAGCGATGAAAATCCTACTCCTTTCCTTGTGTCTTGTCCTTTCCACCTTTGCCGATCTCTACGAGCTCCGCACTTACACTGCCCACGAGGGGAAGTTGGCGGCTCTTGAGGAGCGTTTTCGTGATCACACTTTGAAAATCTTTGAATCCCACGGGATGAAAAACGTGGGCTACTGGCGGACTGAGAAGAAGGAAGGTGAGCAGCCGAAGCTTGTTTACCTCCTCGCTCACAAGGATGGCGATGCCGCAAGGGTGAGTTGGGATGCTTTTCGAAAAGACCCTGCCTGGAAAGAGGCCTTCAAGGCATCACGGGTGAACGGGAAGCTTGTAAAAAAGATTGAAAGCCAGTTTCTGACTCCGACTGATTATTCCAAGCTGAAGTGAGGCACCGCTCATGCTAGCTTGTTTTCAGAGATCGTGCCTGATAGAACTCCCAAATGACTGCGGTGATCAGCGCATTCGCTAAAGGCGTTGCAATGGCCTTTGGAATGTTGGGTGGAGCCCTGATTATTGGTATCATCGCGGGGCTCCCGTCCGCTCTCTGGGTGAGTCAGAAGATGACGAATTTCCTGATGTTCACTCCGACGGAGAAGTTCAAGAAGCCTCTGCCGGAAATGGGACGGGCTACCACGCTTGCACTTGCAGGAAAGGTGAGGGAGGCAACGCACCTTTATGAGGAATTCCTTTTAGAGCACCCCGAAATGAAAGAGATCCATCTGTGCCTCGTGGAGTTGGCCTTTGGGCCTCTTCAGGATGAGGAGTATGGAAACGCGATTATCGCCCGTGCGGAACGGTGTCTCGAGTTTGAATCAGATCGCGATACGGTGCGTCACCATGCCGAGGTGGTGCGGAATCAGGAACTCATTCCTCTCAGGCACCTCGGTTGGTGCGAGGTTAGCGCACAGGAGCAGCCGGATGTTGGCATCCCCGAGTTGATTAAAGGGAGGGTTTTGCCGAAAGGGTATTCTTGAGAACATGATGGAGTTCCGGGAGACCAGTGAACTGATATTCCGCTTTTGAAAAGTCGATGCATTGGGTGATACGATTCGGAATGGCGGCGACGGGGCATCCGGCTTCATGGGCGGAGGCGAGACCGTTTCGCGAATCCTCGATCACGAGGCAGTCACGGGCGGGGAGCTCGAGCCGCCGGCAGGCCTCTTGAAAGAGATCGGGAGCAGGCTTGATTCGAGGGGCATCACCTCGACACACAACCTCTCGGAAATATCCGGTGAGATCGTGCTGCTCCAGCCAGTGATCGACCCACGAATGGGAAGAGCTGGAAACGACTGCGCAGGGAAGCGCGGAATCTTTTAGAAAGTCCAACAATTTCCGAAGGCCGGACATGGGATCGAGCTTGGCGACTTCGCGACGGATTTCTACGTTTCTGGTGCGATCATAGCTTTCCCAATCGGGCGTGAGGCCGGTGAGTTCCTCGAAGTGCTTTTCGGGTGACCAGGTTTTGAAGTCTGATCCGATGCATTTAACGTAGGTTTTGAGGGGAAGGGTCTGCCCGTGTTTCTCGAAAAAAGCGAGCCATGTTTGGTAGATGGGCCATTCGGTATCGAGGATGACCCCGTCGAAATCGAAAAGGAGGGCGCTGGGCTGCATGAAGGGGAGTGGACTGGGAGATGAGACGAAACACAAGTAAACTTGCGCTTTGGTCCGCCCTCGCGTTTCTTTTCCTCCAGATGAAACTTCCAATGATCCTTTTTGTGACCATCGGTATGCTCGGCGCAGCCGGGCTCACTCCGGTGAATCTTCGGGTGGAATCTGAAGCCAATCCCGTTGGCGTTTCGGCATCTCCACGCTTTGCCTGGAATCTCAGTGGCGAAGGCCGGGGTGGAATGCAGAAGGGCTATGAACTTCTCGCGGCCTCAAGCCTTGAAAAGCTGACTCCTGACTCAGCCGATCTCTGGAAATCCAAAATGGACAAAAGCAGCCAGCGGAGTCTGCTCGCCTGGCAGGGCTCCAAGCTCAAGGAGAATCAGAAAGTGTACTGGAAAGTGCGCGTTATTGATCAGAAGGGCCAGATCGGAGAATGGAGCAAAGTAGCCTATTTCACGGTCGGGAAGGATCGGAAGCTTGGACCGGCTGCGCAGCTGGCGAGTTTTCAAAGCAGTAGTGAGGTGCTCAATGGGATTTTCAAACGAAACGTTGCGACTCTGAAAAAGCGCCTCGATGGCTATCTCCAGGGAGATGTCTCCGCGCTGGGAACGGGCCATCAGGTTCAGCGGTCCGCTCGTGATCTGATTTACCTTTTTGAATCCATCCCGGCACTCAATGACTGGATTGGAAAAGTGCATGCAGGGCAGAATAAGCTGGGTTACTTCCCGGGAGGCCCAAAGCAAATGATGGCGCCCGTTCATTCGGATGCGGCGATCGCGGTCCCACACACGCTTTGGTGGATGAGCGGTGATCCGTCTCTCGTAGCCGGTCGTTGGGATCAGATGGAGAAGCACATGGTTCGCCGCGAGGAATCTGATCCCACGATTCAGGGTATTTCATGGGGGGCTCCCTTAAAGTTTAAGAATTCGCCTTCGACCGAGTTTATTGATTTGTGCTACTTCGGAATGACAAGCCGCCTGATGTATGAATTGGCGGCTCCGGCGAGTAAGCCGAACAATTCAATTCGCTACCGCGATTATTCCGCTCGCATTCGGCGCAGCTTCAAGAAGCAATATCTCGCCGAGGAGGGTCAGCTTAAGATCCCGGGCCAGAGTGCCGCGGTCCTGGCCCTTCGATCGTCGGTGATGGATGCAGCCACGCGTCAGCCCGTGATCGATTCTCTTTTAAAGGACTTGGGGGGAATCAAGGATGTGGGAAACCTTTCTGCGAAGCCTCTTCTTCCCGTACTCTCTTTGACCGGAAATCAGCAAAAAGCCTTCGAGCTGGTCTCCGATTCCAAAAGCCCATGGGCGGATCCTGCCAGGAAGGACTTTGAAGCCAGCGGTGTGGTGGAGTGGATGATGAGCACTCTCGCTGGAATCGACACCAGAACCCCTGGGTTCCGTCAATTCCATGTCTCTCCCAATATTCCAGAGGGCGATACACTCACTTGGGTGAAATCTTCATATCGTGCTCCTTCGGGGGAAATCAAAGTGCACTGGGAAAAGAAAGAGAAAGCACTCCATGTGAAATGTACGGTTCCGAATGGGGCACTTGCCATCATCACTCTTCCTCTCAAAGAGGGTGAGAAAATCTCTGAAGGAGGAAAGACCGTGAAAGAGTCCTTCGGCGCGGAGATCATGAAAAAGGACTCAGTCCAAGGAATGGTCAGCATCATTGCTCAGGCTGGGACGTATCATTTTGTGATCGATTAGATCCCTCGCTTGAGGTATTGAACACGGTCCAAGCTCCCATGATGCGCCTGACCCAGCTTCTTTGTTTCATCCCTCTTTTCTGTGGAGGAGAGTTGGTGTGGGAGATTTCATTTGAAAATGGCGGAACTCTAGTTGACGGGCCTGTGAATGGCCAAAACGGATGGTTGGCCGATGATCATTGGGTGGTCGATACGGCTGCGGCCTCGCTCTCGACGAGTAAGCCCTTCGGGCATCTTTCTAAGAATGATCCGGTGACGCTCGGAGTTTGGGATCGTGCAAGCTTGGTGGTGACCGCGAAGGTGGATTTTTCCAAGGATGTCAACCAGACCCCGCTTCGAATTGGGTTCACCACTACAACCAATCAGGAGGAACAACCGATCCCACTTCCTTTTGGGAATTCGAGTCTTGATTCAACCGCGCTGGCGGCCGAGCTGTTCCGGTCAGGATATCCGTTTTTACAATCCGAGGGTGTCGCTCATCATGCCGGCACAGTGATGTTCTCTCCATTTTTTGGAGCTGATGAAGGAGTGGTGTCGCTCACTGGGGCGGAAGCCGACATTTATCCGCACGCGCGCCTTTTGGTGCAGACCTTGTCGAATGGTGATGAGGATACCTCACAAAATGAAATTCAGTTTATCGCTCCCATTCCACTTGCAGATGGTCCTGCCTTTGACGCGGAAGATTCCTATCGCCTCATTTTTGCGGGCGAGGAAACCTCGAACCTTTTGATGGCCTCCATCGACTCAGATGTGCAGGCGGCTCTTGAAGCACTGCCAGCCGTCGGGTCCGGGAACGTCAGTGTCACAGGAGATTTTGCCGGTGGGTTTGAGGTGACCTTCCTGGGGGCTTTTTTGCATCAGGATTTACCTCAGCTGGAGGTGATCGAGCCGACCGTTCAGGACCATCTGACCCATACCTTGGAGCTGACTTACGATTTATTGAAAACCACCACGGGCAAGACTTTTCAGGTAAAAGTCACTGTTCGGAATGTTGACACCGGAATGACTTTTTCCGCTCCAGCGGAGGAACTCGTCGACAATTTTGCGCACGGGCATTCCAGTTTCTATCCGGCGATTCGTGGAGGAAATTTTGCCGAAGGTGGCAGGGTAATCATTGAGAAGATCGTTCTTTTTAGGGAGGATGGTGATGATGACAATGATGACGATGGCTTTCTGAATCGTCATGAATTTCAAGCAGGATCGGATTACCAGAGTGCGGAGAGCACCCCAATTTCGACCTCGTTCCTCCAGACCGATTTCAGCACTTCACGGGGACTCCCTCTGGACGAAAGTCCGGATTGGTTTGCGGATTCGGTCTGGCTGACGGAATCAGCCGGAGGTGCTGCTCTTGAGGTGGGTGCATCGCAACGGGCGATTTCTGAAGTGGGCGCTCAGGTTGACCCTAGGAGTTCGTTATTCTTGTCCCTTGAGTTTCGTCTGGCTGGCGATGTGAATCTGGCGATTGAGAATGCCTCTCTGTTCGAACTTGGTGTGACGGAGCGAATCGATCCTTCCGCTGGAGGGTTCCGCTTAATCAGTTCTCTTGATTCATCGACGACCGGTAATGGAACCTTGGGCTTTGGTGGGCTTGAACTCGGGTCGATCGGCGATTTTTTCGAGACCGCCGGCTATGATTCGACGACTACAGAGGAAGTGCTTGCGGGGGCGTCCCGGGTTACCGGACCTTCTGATTGGATACGTCTCGATTTGCTTCTTTCAAAAGGCGAGCTCGAGGGGGAGTGGACGGTGCGAAAACAGCTCACGGACCTCGAGGGGGACCGACGAGGCCGATGGGAAGTTTCAACAAACGTGATTGATGTTGATCTTTGGAATGAAGTCAAGTTGCGCGGTGGTTTTGCAAGTGGCGACGGGCTTTCGTCGTCAGTCGTCGGTGGGTTTGAGGTGAGATCGTTTCAATCCTTGATGGTGAAGAAGGGGGATTACGATGGTGACCGGTTACCAAACATCGATGAAATTTTCTATGGCACCGATCCAGTCGATCAAGATTCCGACGGTGATTTGCAAGGGGATTCCTATGAGATTGCCCGGGGAAGTGATCCTCTGGATTCAGCGTCGATAGTTACCGGAATTCCTTTGGAAACGCCTTTCTTCCGTATCGAAAACTGGGGCGAACTGAGATTTTCGGTGACTGGCCCGCCTTCGACTCGAGTTGTCGTCGAACAGAGCTCAGACTTGGAAACCTGGACTCAGTTTCCTTCGCAGCCAGTTCAGCTCAATCTTTTTGGGGAAATGGAGCACTACGAGTATTTCGATGCCGCAGGTGATCGGGAGCTCTATTTTCGCGTCAAAGAGACCTCTGACTAGAGTCCTCCCTGAGGGTGGGACTGGGTGTTTAGAAGGAACACTTGCGATGCTGGCTCTGCGGATGGCGGAGCTTGAGAAATTTTGCCTTCATACTGCCAGGCCATCGGCTTTCGCAATCCAGTTTTCGGTGGGCCCCAGCGGCTGTCCACGGAGCAACTGGGGAGAACCAGTCCAATGAACGCTGAAACATAAAAAATCAAAGCGCACTTCATGAAACCTAGGCCGGTCATCAAAAAAGCAAAATCACACTAAAATATCAAGTCTTTCTAAAGATGTGTCAAAAAAATCATGGAGTGATCGGATTCTCAAAATTGCGGTCGCGTGATTCCCACTTGTGGGGCATTCTCTTCGCACCAGAACCGATGGCAAAGAATTCAAAGATGAACTGGCTTACATTTGCACTGATGACGGTGGCCTTTTGGGGCCTTTATGGCGTATTCCTTCACAAGGGAGCGATGGGAATGGCAGACCCTGAATTTGGCCGCTACAAGGCCTTTCTTGTTGTTGGGGTAGCTTATTTTCTTGTGGCTGTTCTTGCACCGCTTGCGCTTTTAAAAATGAGTGGGGCTAGTCTGAGTATGCCCTCGAAAGGGTTTTGGTGGGCTTTGATCGCAGGCACCGTTGGCGCGCTGGGAGCTCTGGGTGTTCTTCTGGCTTTTGGAAAAGGCGGCCCCCCTTCGGCGGTGATGTCCATCATTTTTGCGGGAGCGCCGGTGGTGAATGCGATCGTAGCTCTGAGTCTTCACCCACCCTCAGGTGGAATTGGTGCCCTGCGTTGGCAGTTTTTCCTTGGGATTTTGCTCGCCGCGATTGGTGGATGTCTGGTGACCATTTACAAGGACCCGAAACCTCAAAAACCGGTCACCGAAGCCAAGCCATAGAAGCATGGTGGCTGAAGTTGGTGAAATCACAAAACTCCCGGTTTGCCGCGAGTCGGCCATTGGTGTTTTCCTTGATGCTGGTGAGCTCGGAGAAGTTCTTCTTCCGAAGAATGAACTTCCTTACGACCGGAGGCAGGGCACGGAAGGTGAGGAGTTCGAGGTTTTTCTTTATCGTGATTCCGAAGATCGCCCCATTGCGACCCTTTCCAGGCCAACCCTCCTGCTTGGTGGAGTTGGCGTATTAAATGTGGTTAGCGCAACCAAGATTGGCTGCTTTCTTGACTGGGGCCTGCCCAAGGACCTTCTTCTTCCGTTTCGCGAGCAGCGAGGGCGTCCGCAGGAAGGTTGTAAGGTGGTGGTTGCGGTGAAGAAGGATCTAAGCTCCGACCGCATCATCGCAACTCAGCGGGTGGAGAAATTTCTCGGTCAAGAAGCTCCCCAGTATGACATCGGACAGGAGGTGGACCTGATCATTTTCGGTCAGACCGACCTCGGCTTCAAAGCCGTCGTCAACGGTACACACAACGGTCTTCTTTTTGCCAGCGAGACCTTTCGAGAATTTAGAATCGGCGATCAAACCAATGCTTACATCAAGGATGTTCGCGAGGATTGGAAAATTGATCTCTCCTTGACCTTGCCCGGGGCAGCGGGAGTGGAATCAGTGGAGGAGAAAATTCTTGCCGAGCTAAGTTCACGGGGCGGGTTTTGGGATCTTCATGACCGATCTCCGGCGGAGGAAATTTATCGAGAGTTGAGTATCAGCAAAAAACTCTTTAAGAAAGCAACGGGCTCCTTGTATCGACAGCGCAAGATTACGCTCGAGTCTGATGGAATTCGCTTAGCCCGCCAAAACGATTCATGAGTCTGCGCCTTCATCATTTGTTTATTTCCGAAGGCCACGATTTCTACGGAAGGCACGGCAAGGGACGAAAGGAATTCCCCATCATCGATCATGATGAGATTGAGCTAGTTGCCGGAAGGGGGATCGTTGGGGATCGATTTTTTGATTACAAAGAAGATTACAAAGGCCAGATCACCTTCTTCGACTTCGCGGTATACGTGGAGGTAAAGGCGAAATTCAATTTGCCTGACCTTCACCCGAGTGTGTTTCGGCGAAATGTTGTCTCCTCGGGGCTTGATCTGCCCTCGCTCATCGGACAAACCTTTCAGATTGGGGGTCTCGAATTTTCGGGTTCCGAAGAAGCAAAGCCGTGTTACTGGATGGATCAGGCTTGTGCTCCCGGAGTGGAAGAATTTCTGAAGGGGAAAGGTGGTTTGAGATGCCGGATTCTGAGAAACGGAACTCTCCGAAAGTAAAAAACGTCCGCTGGATCACTCCAACGGACGTGATGAGGAATCGAGAGGGATCGCTTACTTCGCGGCGGCGAAGTTTGCGGCTACGACGTCCCAGTTGACCACATTCCAGAATGCTCCGATGTAGTCGGGACGGCGGTTTTGGTAGTTGAGGTAATAGGCGTGCTCCCAGACATCGAGTCCAAGGATCGGAGTGCAGCTGCAGGTTCCGGCAGCTTCTCCCATCAGCGGGTTGTCTTGGTTTGGAGTCGAGCAAACGCCGAGAGATCCATCTGTCTTCACGCCGAGCCAAGCCCAGCCGGAGCCGAAACGAGTCGCGCCGGCTTTGGCAAATTCCTCTTTGAAGGCCTCAAGAGAGCCAAAAGCGGCATCGATGGCTTCGGCAAGCTCGCCGGAAGGAGCGGAAGCACCGCCGGGGGCGATGACTTTCCAGAAAAGACTGTGATTGAAGTGGCCCCCTCCGTTGTTCCGAAGTGCGGGCACGTCTGCGATCTTCGACTGGAGGTCCTCGATGGAGAGGCCAGCGAGATCGGGGTGACCCTCGAGGGCCCCGTTGAGATTGGTCACGTATGCGTTGTGATGCTTGCCGTGGTGGATTTCCATCGTGCGGGCATCGATGTGAGGCTCAAGCGCATCGTGCGCGTATCCGAGATCTGGAAGAGTATGGGACATAAGTTCGTATTTGGGTTAATGAGTTTATTCAGATGGCAGGCTTTTCCCTGTCACTTTCTGATGCTAAGAAAGCACCTCTTCTAACAACCGCAAGAGTCGAATCCAATGCTTGTCGCCCTTTCTCAACTCTCTCAAAATGATCTGATGCTCATCGGGGCTTCGGTCCTTGGTGGATTTTTCCTCGCATTCCTCATTTTTCGGCCCAAGGCGGTCGCGCTGCTCACTCAGCTTGAGGAGCGTGAACGTTCTCAAAGGAAAGAGGTTTCAGAGTTTCAGGCGCTCGAAGCAAGCTTACGCTCAGACCTTTCTGAGCTTCGCAGCACCGAGTCGATCCTTTTAAAACGGCAGGGAGAGCTCGAAACCGCTCTTCAGGCCCAGCAGACTCGAAATCTTGAGACTCAAAACCTTCTCAACACTGCTGAGCAACGCTTTACGGACACCTTCAAGGCCTTGTCGACAGATGCCCTCAAGCTCTCGCAGCAGCAGTTTATGAATCTGGCGAAAAGCACGTTCCAGACCGAGCAAAAGCAAGCTCAGGGGGAGCTCGAAAAGCGCGAGCTTGCGGTTGCGCACCTTGTCAAACCAGTCGCCGAGTCGCTTGAGAAAATACAGGGGCGGATTGGAGATCTCGAAAAGGCGAGGGAAGGTGCTTACGCCACACTCAGGGAGCAAGTGGGGCAACTTCATCAATCTCAGCAAGGTCTGGAGCGTGAAACCTCCCAGCTGGTCAAAGCCCTAAGGCAACCCGTTGGTCGTGGTCAGTGGGGTGAGATGCAGCTCCAGCGCGTTGTGGAAATGGCCGGGATGCAGCAGCACTGCGACTTTACCACCCAGACGACGACGACTGATGACGAAGGGAAAAGGCTTCGACCTGATCTCGTGGTGAATCTTCCGGGAGGTCAACAGATTGTCGTCGATTCCAAAGCGCCGATGGCTGCATATCTCGACGCTTTGGAGGCACAATCTGATGACGAGCGGGCTGCGCATTTGGTGAAGCATGCCCAGCAGGTTTCGGTTCATATTCGCCAGCTTTCTTCGAAAAAATATCAAGCCCAGTTCCCAACCACCCCCGAGTTTGTCGTTCTTTTTCTCCCTTCTGAGTCGTTTTTTTCGGCGGCATTGACCCAGGATTCCACTCTTCTGGAGCAAGGGGTGGACCAGAATGTCATTCTCGCTACTCCGACTACTCTTATTGCGCTGCTGCGTTCCGTGGCCTATGGGTGGCGGCAGGAGAAACTCGCGGAGAATGCTCGTTTAATCTCAGATGCGGGCCGCGAACTCCACAAACGCCTTGCCACCTTTGCCGGGCATCTCGCGAAAGTTGGTCGGTCTCTCGAGGGCTCTGTGAAGTCCTATAATTCCGCTGTTTCATCCCTTGAAACCAGGATTTTCCCCTCTGCGCGAAAATTTGAGACGCTGGAAGCCTCGGAATCTCAAACTGCTCTCGAGGCTCCTTCAGATATTGCATCGCTTGCGAAGCAACCACGTAATCTCGACGTTTCTCCTGAAGAGGGAGAAGATCAATTTCAGGGTTTCGCGGTGGATGAGAAATCCCAGAATTCACAATCGTCTCAGAAAGCGTCTTCTGCAGCCAGTGATTTTCGGGCTGCTCTGAACGAGGAAGAAAGTTAAGCTTTGTTTCAGATGCCATCTGATGATCCAAAAACAATCAAAGGCATTTTGGGTTGATGAGGTAGCTTCTAGCGCCTTTGGGGATTTTTTTGGTCAGGTTTTGGAACGAATTGGTGAATACTGCGTCGATGCTCCAAGGTAAAAAAATTCTTCTGACAGGCGCTTCCTCCGGAATTGGTAAAGCGATTGCGACTCGATTACTCGAGGCCGGAACGGAAGTGATCGGGCTTTGTCGCTCGATTGAACAAGTTCCCGATGGGGTGGCTGCAATCCGTTGTGATTTGACGGAGCCGGATCAAATTGCTGCCGCCTTTGCACTCGTTGATGAGCTTGATATTTTGATTAATAATGCCGGGATTGCTTACCTTTCTCCCATTAGCTCCGGTGACCCTGATCAGTGGGAAGAGATGTGGAAAATCAATGTCAAAGCGGTTGCTCTCTGTAGTCAAAAGGCGTTGGAGGTTTTCCCTGAGGCTGGCGGCCACATTATCAATATTTCCTCAATGTCTGGTCATCGAGTGCCACCGACCGGGGGCTTTTATGCGGCCACAAAATTTGCGGTCCGTGCCTTGACGGATTCTCTACGTGCGGAATTGAAAAAGGCGGGCTCCCAGACCCGTGTGTCCGCGATTTCTCCCGGATTTGTTGATACCCCCTTGCTCGATCGCTATTTCGAAGGGCGAGAGGACCAGCTCGAGGAAACTCGCGCTGAGATGAAGATGCTCTCTGCTGAAGATATCGCCGCAAGTGTTCTCCATATCTTAAGGGCGCCCGCCGGGGTGGAGATCAATGATCTCTTGCTTCGTTCCGCCGACCAAGCGGTTTAAGAGGCGAGGATCAAAGGAAAAGCCCTCCTCCCAACCGAGAGCAGGGCCTGAAAATCAGACGAGAGAGAGTTTTTAGTTCTTCGCCTTCATGCCAAGAACGCCTGCGGCGGTGAGGCCGCAGATGATCAGGAAAGCGGCGATCCCTAAAGTGGATGCACCCAGACCACCACCGGGGATTTCTGCAAGAGCTTTGAGATCGACTGGCTGTTCGCCAAAGGGATCCTTGAGGTCGGCCATGGTCAGTTTGGGTTTGCCAATCTCAGTGCGGAAGGGCTCGACCATTTCCGGAGTGACCGCTGAAGCGGAATTCCCGAAAGAATTTCGGATGTAGGTGAGGACCGAAGCGGTGTCTTCATTGGAGTGATTGAATTGCACGGCCACGGGCTCCATTGCCAGTGGGAAGGTGTAATCCTTGCCATTGACCGTAATGGGGCCTTCCAAACCGCGGAACTGGATTTTCACCAGATTCTCGATGGGGCCGACGACCCATTCTGAGTTTGCAAGTGGTGGACCAATGGCGCCGCCCTCACCATTGAGGCCGTGGCAAGCGAGGCAGCTATTATAAATTTCCTTTCCTTTGGCCATCACGGCGGGGTCGATTGCGTTTTCTTCACTCACGGGTTTTGGGTCTTTTGTGGGTTGTGGCTCGGTCTCCGGTTCTGGAACTTCTGCAATGATCAGCTCCTGAGTCTGGTAGGCCGCAGATGTTTCACCGGATTCTTTGGTAAGAGTCAAGAGCCACGCGACGAGGTCGCGCATTTCTCTCGGCTTGAGGATGGCTCCCATCGCGGGCATTGCGGAAGGAAGCATCGCGGTTTTGGTGATATCAGAGTGGGCGATTTCCCAAACGGTCTCGCCCTCCTTGAAATCAAGGTGACTCTCGCTCTCTTTGAGAATTATGCCCGTCTTTTCTGTGCCATTTTTTAGGGTTAGATTCGCCATTCCGTAGCCGTTGGCAATTTTTGCCCCCGGATCGATGAGTGATTCCACGAAGCCTTTGGCATCGAACCGGAGAGCAGATCCGGCGAGATTCGGGCCAGCGTTTCCTCCTTCACTGTGGCCTCCGGCGTAACGGTGGCAGCGCATGCACTGGGCGGCGCCGTGAGATTGGAAAATCTTGAAACCACGATCGGCATTTCCCCCGGAGAAGGTAGGGGCCCAATTGTCGAGGTGATTGTCCTCCTTGAGGGTCTTTTGGTAGCTTTTAAGAGCAGATTGAATGACGGGCTCTTCCCGCTGACGTGCGGCATCGAGGAGTTCGAGCGCTGAGGAGAGGTCTCCGTTTCCTTCGGTGATAGCGGAGAGGCCGTCCCGAATCAGAGGGACGGAAAACTCCGCCGGAAGGGTGGATGCGGTTTCCCAGGCTTTTTGTCTCCGGGCCGCCGACTCGGATTGGAGTGCTCCCTTGATTGCGGCGACGCTGGCAGCGGGGTTGTTTTTGGCAGCGATTTCCAGTGCGGCGCTCGCAAGGAGGTCATTCTTCGATTGTGCTGCTTCCGTCAGAATGTCGGCGGAATTGTCCGGCGCGGAATTGAGAAGGCGCCGGAGTGATTCGACCCGGGTAGCGGGATCGATTTTCTCATCGCGAATGAGCCGGGTGAGGGTGCCGGTATCCAGTGACTTGAGATCGATGCCATATTGGGTCGCGATCTTCATCGTTTGGCCGAGAACTACGGCATCCGAATTAAGCAGAAGGGGAAGATGCTTCTCAAGGTGAGCTTTGACTGCAACAGGATCGCGCTTGGGAAGGGGAGCGTATTTTCCGATCGAGTGATCGACGACGTGTGGCTCGACCCAGCTTGCGAGGAGGCGCAGGACCTCCATGCGCTCCTTGATCCCGATGCTTGGATTTGCTGCCAGCTTGATGAGACGAGCCATGTTCTTTTCTCCTCCAATGCGAAAACCGGAGTGGATGAGACGGCGCATCATCATCGGGGTGATTGCTCTTCCGGGCGCGTTTTGCTGGTAGTCATCGAGAAGAGCGGCGAGAGCGGGACGAACGGACTCGATAGAGGTGTCATGAATGGCCCGGATGACTTCATCGGCAACCTTGGGATTTGAATCGGTGAGAGCAAGAACAAGGCGATCATCCCGGAGGCGGCGTAGGGCTACGACGGAGGAAAGTCGGACGGCTGCGTCCTCATGCTTTAAAAGTTTGGCAAGGCCGTCGGCTCCTGAACATCCGATGAGGCCCATAGTGACAGCGTGGCGGAGGTAAGGATCCTCATCCTTGTTTTGGGTGAGGATTTCCACCAGCGGAGTGACTGCGTCCTGGTGTGGTTTGCGTCCCAGCGAGAGAGCCGTAAGAGCTTGCACGCGGGTGGAAGCGTCCTTGAGAAGAGGAATGAGAATGGACGAGTCCTGAAGCGTGGACTCTCCGAGGGCTTTCGCGCTTTGTCCCCGGACATGCGCGTCCTTGTGGTCGAGGAGTCGGGCGAGGAAAGTAGTGGCATTTTCATTCCCTTTACGGGCGAGAATTCCAAGTCCCCAGACTCCGTGCAAACGCTCCATTTCATTAAGGCGTTGGTTGGCAGCGGCGGTGAAGAGCGCTAGGGCGTTGGGCTTTTGGGCAAGATGATACTGGGCACGCAAGCGGACGCGCTGATCGGGGTGGCCGAGAAGGTTGGCGAGGGTGGATTCCTCCATGGTGGAGAACCCTTTTTTGAAAAGAGCGGAAACTTCTTTGACCGTTGGATCTTCGGAAAGTCCCGGTTGGGAAAGGGTGTAGATGCGGCCCTCATCGTGCGAGGTCCAGCCGGTGATGAAATCGGCGACGTAGATTTTACCGTCGTAGCCCCACTCGACATCGGTCACGGCAGCTCCCCAGTTGAATTTGGCGGAGTCCGACACCTTAAACCCTGCTCCTTCCGGTGAGATTGCAAAACGCCAGATTCCGGAAGCAGCGGGGCCTCCCCGGTAATCGCAGATCAAGAACTGGTCCTTGCAGTCAAGCTGGTATCCCGTGCCCGGATAGTAGGCTAGGCCGGAGGGCCCCGAAGTGAGATTAAGGATCGGAGGGAGAAGGTAGGCCGGTTGGGAATCGTTGTCGGGTTCCCACATTTTCTCCTGCATCCACCGGTTGATCGGGCGCTCGGGGATGCCGGCAGTACGGTGAAAGGAGTGGAGAACCTGATGGCCCATACGCCAACCGGAGTCCGCTCCTTCCATCATGATCACAACGCGAGCCTTGTCTCCCTGGTCGGAGTTGTTGTCGACTGAAACTCCGGTGCCCCACTGGTCGAAGGCGATTTCCTTCGGGTTGCGCAGGCCGGTATGAACGACCTCAAAGTTTGAGCCATCGGGCTCGAAACGGAGGATGGCTCCTTGGCCCGGGAAGGAATATTCGCGACCCTCCTTGGTCGTGAAGGAAAAGCCGCGGTCGCCGATGGTGGTGTAGAGGCGCCCGTCTGGTCCAAGTGCGAAGCCATTGAGATCGTGGCCTGAGAAGGAAACCCGAACGCCGAAGCCGTCTTGGAGTGTCTTGTATTGGTCCGCTACGAGATCGCCATCCTTATCTTTGAGCGACCAAATCTTGGGGATGCAAGCAAAGTAAATCTCGCCTTCAAACGCCATTACGCCTGCGGCGGTGCCATCGAGGAGTTCATTGAACTTGTCGGCGAAGACTTCGGTTTTATCGGCCACGCCATCTCCATCGGTGTCAACCAGAACACGGATTTTTTCCGTCTTTTCGGTCATTTGTTCGATGCTAATCTTCTTGCCCGACCACTTCTTGTGCATCGCGACCCGGTCGTCGGTGGTCATGGCAGCCATGTCATCGAGGAGCCAATAGAGATGATTGCGATTGTCCTCGATTCCTTGCCGGAAACGGTGGGTTTCGGCGACGTAAACCTTTCCATCCTCGGCGACAGTGAGAGCCGTGGGAGAGTAGAGCCCCGAAGTGTCATTTTCAGAAAAGACCTTGAGCTCAGTGCCGGGAACCACGGTGACGCCCGCAATGGCCTCGGTGCTGATAAGCTGACCTTTGACGGCTGGCTGATTTGGTTTTTGAGTTTTGGGAAAAGTGATTTCTTTCGAATCGCTCAAGACAAAGTGGTCGGCGTTGATGATGCCCCAGCCTCCGCGATGGTCATCGTTGATTCGGATTTGCGCTTTCTTCCCTTTAAAACGACTGAGGCCCCAAACAACCGGGCGCATGGTGAGGTCGTTCTTACCGGAAATCTGCATCTCCAGATTACCATCGACCAGAAGTTGCACCGCAGTTTGACCGGGGTGAGCTCCACCGGAAATGAGGAATCCAAGAAAGTCCTGTGAGATGGTGAACTCAGGTGAGGTCAAGGTTCCTACAGCGGCGTCTCCTCCGTGAGCGGAACTGACGTAGTATTGGCCGCTGTAGTTGTAAACCTTGCCATTCATACCCACCGGGCTGGAGGCGGTGGGGGACTTTCCAAAGGCTGGCCCTTCCTCCTTCCATTCCCCAAATCCATCGGATTCGAAGGGCTCAAAAATGGTTTGCTTGGCGGTCAGAGGCAGCGAAAGAGAAGTCAGGGCAAGAAAGATCGGGACGTTCATGACGTTTGGGAAAGATACTGAAGAAGGATGCAAATATTTCAGAAACACCTTAATAATATTGCATAAAATTGCAAAAATAATAACGGGGGTTTTAGGGCATTTGAAGAGCTTCGAAACCACCCCGGGTGGCTTTGGTTTTACTATTTGCTGTCTGTAAAACGCCGATCACCGTTCCGGTTCGTTCTGAAAAAACCGGAGAGCCGCTCCATCCAGCTGCTGCGAAGGGTCTGTTCGCCTGATAAATGTAGTGATAACTTCCAGACTGAGAGGGGGTGGCGATTACGACAGCCGGATGGCGTTGTTTTTTTCTAAGGAAGTAAATGCGATCGCCCACGCGAATGTCTGCACCTTTTAGATAGGGAAGAGGGTCGTTGTTTAGAATCGTCGCCTCATCGTAGGTCCAGACGTGGAGATCTTTCTGCGCATGGATACGCTTTTTAACCACCACGGCATCGTTCTGACCTTCACGCAGGAGTTGGGCATTCTTTCCCATCCCGCCTTGGTGAATGGAGCAGCCAAGATAGAGCCTCCCGTTATGATTGAAGTGAAACATCGTTCCGTTGAGCGTGAGGTGATGCATTGTCTGGTAAACCGGAATTCCAGGAGACGATGGCGCAGGCTTATCGGAACACGATGCGAGGAGGCCGATGAAGGAAAGAAGTAGAATCCGCATGGCAGGAATTTTGCACAGGAGGAGTCGGAGGTCACTCTGATTCCTCAAGAGTCGGGTCCTCCTCTTTTTCCCGGATGCAGAGTCCGATGGTCCCGACCATGAGAAGGTAGCAGGCGAGGAGCTCTAGGTAGCCTTCGACGGTGCGTGGGATGGCGTCGTGATAATTTCCATCCAAGGTGGCTTTCCAAAGGAACGGCGTTCCTAAAAATCGAGCGAGGACATAGATCATGATGAGCGCGGAGGCGAAGAATCCCGCAGCCGGGTGG
Source organism: Akkermansiaceae bacterium (assembly GCA_049889835.1). Lineage (GTDB taxonomy): Bacteria > Verrucomicrobiota > Verrucomicrobiia > Verrucomicrobiales > Akkermansiaceae > SW10. The sequence goes on along the minus strand of JBMHCQ010000002.1, from coordinate 271,819 downwards.
GCTGTGAAATCGGAAATGAAGCGGGGGAGATATTTCCGATTTTTAAGGAAGAGGAGAGCTCCATAAATCGAGACGGGAATGAATACGGTATGAAAAGGAACAGGGAGGTATTCCTGGGCCATTCCTTCGATTTCTCCCAAGGCCGCGGCGACCCCTCCGAGCCCCATCAATTTATAAAAAGCCCCAAGCCGACCGGCAGCGCGTGCGGCTCCAAACCAAAATGCGGCAGCGGCCAGCAAGAGGAATACTTGCAGCCCTTCGACGGCACTTTCCTCGTTCGGGAGAGTTGGGTGATCCGGAAGCCAAGCGGGAAAAAGAATGAGGATCGACCCCGCTGCGATGAGTAAGGCGATGACACTCCGTCTTTTCCAAATACTTTTGGGCTTTTTGCTCATTGATGCAAACTCCTTGGAATAGGGTTAATAGTCAACCTTGAGAAGGGTCAAGCCATCAGCCGGAGCGCAGAGGGGAGACTTTTGGCCCGAGGGTTTGTTGATTAACTCATTGAGGTCATCGAGGCGGAGGTAGCCTTGGGAGGCGTGGACGGCGGCGCCAGTGAGAAGGCGGACCATCTTGTAGAGGAAGCCGTTGCCGGTGAAGCTGAGGGTGAGGCCGTTGTCGGTGTGGATGAAGCTGGCATCGGTGATGGTGCGGCGGTAGTCGGTGTCTTCGGTCTCGTTTCCGCGATTGGCGGCAAAGGCGCGGAAGTCGTGTTCGCCTACGAAAAGATCGAGGACTTCTTGGAGGGTTTCGGGGTTAAGGAGTCGCGGAAGATGCCAGGCCCGACCGGCAGTAGAGGGAGGAAGAATTGGAAGGGTGCAGAGGTGGTAGGAGTAGGTTTTTCCAGTGGCGGAAAAGCGGGCGTGGAAGTCTGCTGCGACTTCTTCGCTCTCCATGATGCGGATGGAAGCGGGGAGTTTGGTGTTGAGCGCGGGAACCCAGTTAAAGGGGTTCATCGTGAGATGGTCGGGGGCGTCGAAGTGCGCAACTTGTCCCAGGGCGTGGACTCCGGCATCGGTGCGGCCGGAGCCGTGGAGGCGGATTTCTTCTTTGGCCACTTCGGCGATGGCAGTCTCGATTCGTTCCTGAATGGTGTCTCCATTGGGTTGGATTTGCCAGCCGGCGTAAGGGGCGCCGTCGTAAGCGATAGTGAGTTTAAGTCTCATGTTACCAGCCGAGGTAGTCGTTGAGGATTTCGAGTGCCGCCGCTTGGTCGATGACTTCGCGTTGGTTTTTAGCGCTGCGACCGGCGGCGCGGAGTTTTTCGGAGGCGGTGACGGTGGTGAAACGTTCGTCGAAAAGAGTGAGGGGGAGCGGAGCGATTTTTAGTTCAAGCTGTTCCGCGAAGGTGCGGACCTTTTCGGAGCTTCTGCTTTCCGAGCCATCCATGCGAAGGGGGAGGCCAAGGACGATCCGCTGGATGTTGCGTTCTGCGATGACCTCGAGGATGCGAGCGAGCGCACCTTCTTTGCGATTGTCGACCGTCTCGACTGGATGGGCTCCGATCCCAAACTCATCCGTCGCGGCGAGGCCGATACGGGCATCTCCGTAGTCGATGGCGAGAATGGGGTGATCAGGCATGAAGATTCAAAATCCCAGATGGAGAAACTCTAAACAGATTACGGTTAGAGGAGTTCGTCTGGCAGCTGGTCACTCAGTTTTTTAATGTCGTCCGCCTGATGGCGGTTGGCGACGAGGAGGGCGTCTTCGGTTTGCACGACGATGAGGTCGTTGACGCCCAAGAGGGCGACGCGGCTTTCGGGGCGGGCGTTGAAGACGATGTTGTTTTGAGAGTCAATCTCGGTGAGCTCGACGTTGGTGCGGTTTTCCTCGCTTACAGGCTTGAGGTATTTCGCAACGGAGATCCAGGAGCCAACATCATCCCAGTCGAAGGTGGCTTCGATGTTGAGGACGCGACTCGCTTTTTCCATAAGGGCGTAGTCGATGGAGATGGGGGTGAGTTCTGAGAATTTGTCGGCAATGGTGGCAAGGATGTCAGGCGAGGCTTTGAGCTCGTCGATGAAGTCGGCGAGTTGCGGGGTGTGCTGGCGCAGCTCGTGATAGACGGTGTCGATGGACCAGACGAACATGCCGGCGTTCCAGGCGAAGTTTCCTTCGCGGAGGAATTGTTCGGCAAGTTCGGGATTGGGCTTTTCACGGAAGCGTGCGACTTCGACGACTTCGTGTTTGAGAGCAAGCTCTCCCATGTCGGCGGTGGTGCCGCGCTCGATGTATCCGTAGGAGGGGCAGGCCCAGGTGGGCTTGATGCCGATAGTGACGAGCCCATCGGAGCCGGATGCCGCAGTAAGGGTGTCTTTTAAGACGGAGCGGAAGGCGTCGGCATCCTGAATGAGTTGATCCGAGGGAAGAACGGCCATGACGGCCTTGGGATTACGCGCGGCGATGAGTCCGATACCGAGAGCAACTGCGGGGGCCGTGTCGCGCTTGGCTGGCTCGGCAAAGATATTCCCGGAGGGGAGCATGTGGGCGATCTGACGGACGCCTTCTTCTTGGAGGGTATTGGTGAGAATAAGGATGTTTTCTTTTGGGATGAGGCCCTCCAGACGGGAGATGGTTTGCTCCAGTAAGGTGGCGTCGTCGAATAGATTGAGGAGTTGCTTGGGCTTGGCATTTCGGCTGAGGGGCCAAAAGCGGGTGCCACTGCCACCGGCGAGGATCAGAGCATAGGCGTTTTCCATGTCTGGGAAGTGAAGCGGGAGCGGACTGAATTGTCAAAACTCCCGATTTTTCATTTCGAAAAGACAGAGCCTGCGCTATGTTTCATCCATGAACGGAAATTATGATGAAAAAGACTGGGTCGATACTACGGCTGCGTTTGCACCGGCAGTGCTTGGGGCGGCAGCGGGTGTCTTGATTGCGGATGCCTTGAGCGAGAATGCACGACGTCCGATAGGCCTCTCTCTCGCTTGCATTGGGCTAGCGGCTTTGACTCCCGCGCTCGTTGAGACAATGATGGCGAAGGTCAATGGTCCGAATACCCGACGCGGTTCTCAGCGGACGCTCCAGGGGATTCGCGATGGTGGATTGCCAGCTCGCGAGATCAGCTACATCGAGGACGAGCTCGGTGAAGAGTTGGGAGTGGGTTAATCAGCCAACCCGGAGTTCGGATGAGAGCTCCCGTACCGTTTCCTCGAATCCGGTGCGGAATGGGATGCGGGCCTTCCAGCCCAAGGTTTGGAGGGCGCGGCGGACATCGAGGGCATAGCGGGAGTCGTGGCCGAGGCGATCGGTGACATGACTGATCAGGCTTTCTGGCTTGTGGAGTTTTTTCAAGATGCTTCGAGCAATGCCTAGATTGGTGTGTTCAGTATTTGCTCCGAGGTGGTAGATTTGTCCGGTTCCACCTCGTTCAAAAGCCGCAATCAATCCGAGCGCGCAATCATCGACATGCATCCAATCTCGGATTTGCTGGCCGCTTCCGTAAATGGGCAGTGGCATATCACGCAAGGCGTGAAAAATGAGTCGGGGAATGAGTTTCTCAGGATGCTGTCTTGGACCGTAGCAGTTGGTGCAGCGAGACACTACGACATCCTGACCGTAGGTCTTTACGGCGGCGAAGGCGAGAAGGTCGGCGCTCGCCTTGCTTGCGGAATAGGGAGATGATGGATTGAGGGGGGATGATTCACTGAACCGTGTATGAGCTGGGGTGGAGCCATAAACTTCGTCAGTTGAGCAGACCACCATCGGGCAGCAATGGGATCTTGTCGCTTCTAGGAGTGACGAAGTGCCGGCGATATTGGTGCGGATAAACTCCTCTGGCGAAGATATCGAGCGTTCGACATGCGATTCGGCAGCGAGATGGAATGTTCCTGAGACTTGTCCTTCGGAAAGGATACGGAGCACGAGTTCCCTGTCGTTGACATCTCCTTGGGTGAAATGGAATCGGGGGTCCTGATCAGGTCCAACCAGTTTTTGCAGATTCCCGGCGTAGGTGAGTGAATCCAGCACGATGAGACGTTCGACTTCGCTTCGCAGGAGAAGCTTGCGGACCAAGGCAGATCCGATGAATCCCGCTCCTCCGGTGACTAACACTGACTTTAAGCTCCGCACTTTTGAACTGTTAACGCAAAGGAGATGATAGGGGAACACGAGATTTGACAAGACCTATGGTGGGATTTTGAAATGGCATTGACCCTCTGCTGAGGATGTGGTCCCTTATGAGAGTTCATGAAAACCGCAAAATACTTGCTCCTGAGCGCCGCCGCGCTCGGGCTCGCGTCCTGTAGCGCGATTCGAAATGTTCAGCAACCTTTCGGTAACGGAGGCTTGTTTGACCCTCTGAGTGGACCTGGAAACCAGTCCTCCTCATCTTCCGATAGTCAGTTCAACGCGACCTCCGGGGTCAGTTTTACTCCCGGTCAATGGATTGAGACATCCATGCCGAACTCCACCTTCTTTCAGGTCATCCCAAATCGTGAAGCGACGGCTGATAAGGTCCTTCAAGTAGGAACACCGATGAAGTATATCTCAACGACGGGTTCTTACGTGAAAGTGGAGCTTGATTCGGGAGACGTCGGATATGTGCCTGAAATTATGGTCACTGATCGCGCGAGTTTGGCGGTTCTTCCTGATATTCCTCCGCCGATCGCTCCAGATGCACCTCCGGTGCCGGAAGAAGACGGATTTATTCCCATTGCCCCGGTTGAGAGCCCAGGTGCTACCCTTCCGATCCCTCCGGCATCGGAGTCGACTCTCCCTGGAGTTCCGGAAACCCCGACTCCCCCCAAAGTGGAAGGTGTGACCGACTAAGTTGTGCCCTGTTGATTTTGAGGACGGCCTTGGGAATGCTTTCAGGGCCGTTTTTTTTTGCTGGGAAAGCGGGAGTTGTTTTAGTCTCTCCTCGTGCTCATTGATTCCATCATAACGCTGCTTCTCCTCGTGATGTTGCAAGCTGTGCTCGGCTTCGACAACCTTCTTTACATTTCACTCGAGTCTCAACGAGCTCCGGAAAATGACCAAAGCCGAGTCCGCAAGTTGGGAATCGGCATCGCGGTGGGTTTACGAATCGTTTTATTGTTCGTCTTGGTCAATCTGGTTCAGATTTTACAAAAGCCCTTTCTATCCATCGACCATGAATGGGTAAAAGGAGAGTTTAACTTCCATGCGGTCATCGTGCTTTTCGGTGGCGTGTTCATCCTCTACACGGCAGTGAAAGAGATCATTCATATGATGTCGCTTGAAGAAGAGGGGCATGCGATTGAGAGGAAGCCCTCTTCATCGGGCAAGGTGATTGGGTTAATCGTGTTCATGAACGTGATTTTCTCGTTCGATTCGATCCTCTCCGCGATGGCTCTCGCGAGTAATCCGCCGAATGCTGACGGTTCCCATGGGGGTTACCAGCTCACGGTCATGATTATCGCCATTCTAACTGGCGGAGCCCTTATGATTCTGCTGGCCGACAGGGTGACCCAGTTTCTTCAGAAAAACCGAATGTATGAGGTCCTGGGTCTGTTCATCCTGTTCATTGTGGGAATCATGCTCCTCACCGAGGGCGGGCATCTTGCGCATCTCGAGTTCTTTGGAAATAAGATTCAGGTGATGACGAAAACCACCTTCTATTTTGTGATCACAGTTCTTCTCTTCACCGATATTGTGCAGGGTCGATATCAGAAGAAACTCAATCAGGAGAAGATCCGCCGAGCTAAGGCTTCAGGCGACTTCAATACCTGATTTCCACGAATGACAAAACTCGTCGATCTCATTTCGAAAAGTGTGGGTTTTCTGGCCCATGGATACCTCTGAGACGAGATAGATTCACTTCCGCCAACGCGTGCCATAAGCTTGCTTCAGTGCAAAGAGGCCGTGCAAATACCGGGAGGGATCCCCCTCGCGAACCATCGAAGCGCGGCGGCGGTGGCGCGATCACTCCTCCGGGCTTTGAGTGCTCCAACTTCATTGGGGTCGTGCAATGACGGCTCCAGCTTGCTGACGATGGCGTTTCAGGTAGTCCTCCAGTGGTGCATCGAGAATCACCTTTTGGTGCGTCGATGAGGCGTGAAGTAAGCGGGCCCGGCCTGCTTGATCCTTGATGATGATTCCAACGTGGGAGCAGAACGAGCCGCCATCATTCCGGGCGATTCCGATGATGTCGCCATTGCGCAGATCTTTTTCGATGGCTGCAACCTTCTCCTGCGGGACCATCCATCGTTTGGTGCGATTGAGACGGGCTTCCTGCTTCGCCATCAGTGGGCGCAGCTCAGGGTTGTGTTTCAAATAACGGTAGTATTTCCACATCCGCGACATCTCTCCAGCTTGCGAGGGAATCGGGGCGACCGGGAACGTTCGGGTGATGTCGCGCACGACCTTCCGTTTGGAGTTTTCAGAATACCAGTCGACAAGGTAGTGAATCCGGTCGAGATAATTTCCCCGGCACTTGCCTCCAAAATAGCGTGTCTCCTCAATTTCATCTAACAGATCTTGAGGGCGGTAGGGAGGTTTCTTGTTCTCTAGCATGCGGGCAAAGCACAAAGAGTTTTCAAAGAAGGTCCAGCAATCGAGACCGTAAAAATTCACCGATGGGGCTTCGATGCGATTATCGATTTCCAGAGTGAAGCCCTTGTAGGGGATACCACGCAGAGCCATTCCGACCTTGGCCGTCCGCTCACCAATTGGAAGAGCCCGCCAGTTTTCATTCACGGCCTGTGTCGTGAGCTCCTGAAATTTTTTCTCCCCTTTGAAGGTGATTTTAAAGGGGAGTTGACCGCAAAGCGGATTGAGTAGGAGGAAGAAAAGTAAAAGTCTCATTGCGCAAGGACATACCTCAATCCCCGGATTCTCGAAAGCTTCGATCTCGATTCGGTGGCATGAAGTATTCGACACCTGAAGGAGACGAGGTAGGGTTCTCTAATGAAACAACTCCCGCTCGTTCTTCGCCTACTTCTTGGCGGGTTCCTGATCTTTATGGGAGTGAAGAAATTGCTTTCACTGGATGGATTTGTGGAAGCGGTGGCGAACTACCAGATGTTGGATCGCCCGCATGATGAATACGTGGCCTATTTTGTCCCCTGGGTGGAATTCTTTACCGGGCTGGCGATCGCCACGGGAGTGCTCTTGCGAGGGGGGCTTCTTGTTTCCATTTTGATGATGATTGGCTTCACGACCGCGGTCATCGTGGTCTGGAACCAGGGGCTTAATATCAACTGCGGTTGTTACGGCGTGAGCGATAAGCCATCAAATTATCCACTCGTGGTGACCCGGAACGTTTTCATTTTCATCGTTTCGGTAGGGCTTTTCTGGACCGCAGGCCGAAGCGAGCGTAGGCTCGCCGCGTGAGCTACGCTGCCCGATTGAAACAACGTATGGAGGTGACCGGTTCCGGTCTTTGTGTCGGTCTCGATCCGCGACCTGATCAGACCGAGGGAGGAATTGACGCGATGCCGGAATTTCTACGTAGAGTGGTGGGGGAGACCGCGGAGTTTACCGCGGCATTCAAGCCGAACATGGCTTACTTCGAGGCGATGGGACTGCGCGGAATCGAGATTCTGGAATCCCTCCTTCAGGACATGCCGGATGAGGTGCCCATCATCCTCGATGCCAAACGCAGCGACATCGGAGAAACGCAAAAGTATTACGCGCGTTCTTATTTTGAAAACTGGGGTGTCGATGCCGTGACGCTGAATCCCTTTTTGGGTTACGACACGCTTGAGCCCTTCCTTGATTGGGAAGGAAAAGGAGTCTACCTCCTTGCGGTGACCTCAAATCCCGGAAGCACTGATTTCCAGCGACGGGACTGCGAAGGAAAGGCCCTCTTCGAACGAGTCGGCGACCTCTGCGAACGAGCTGTTTCCGAAGGAAGAAAAACTTCCGCTGGCATGGTGGTCGGACTGACCAATGCGGATCAGGATGTGCTGACCAATCTTCCCGATGCGCCGCTTTTGATTCCTGGTTTGGGAGCACAAGGTGGAAGTCTGGATGCTCTCAAAAACTCAGGCAGGGAGGCTCCAAATGTTGTCAATGTTTCCCGCGGAATCACCTATGCCGAGACCAAGGACTACGGAGCGCTTGCGAAGCATTGGGCGGATCAAATCGCAGACGGACTTTCCTAAATGCCATCGAAGGGTCAGGGCAGCGGGGGATACAGCGGACTTTTTCCCAAGAAGGGATGGCCCAAACGAAACTATAGTTTTTTACGGTATCGCTTGATCCCGCAGATGTTCAAGAAACGCGAGGGTGAAACACGCCCAGCCATTTTCTCGCCTCCACCTGATGGTAAGGTGCGGGCGACTTGGATCGGGCATGCTACGGTGCTTGTGCAGTTTGAAGGTCACACGGTGATCTTTGACCCCAACTGGGCGAATTGGCACGGACCGGTAAAGCGGCAGCGCGAGCCCGGATTGGATCTCCGTGCATTGCCGGAGCTTGACTTGGTTCTGGTTTCGCATGCGCACTTTGATCACCTCCATAAACCATCGCTTCGAGTGCTCGAAGCGCAGAACGGGGTGGTGGTTCCGAAAGGGAGCGCCACGCTGGTAAAGTCACTGAGGTTTTCCGCTGTTCATGAAATGGCAGTCTGGGAAGAGAGGGAAATCGAGGGCATGCGGATCGTGCACACACCAAGTCATCACTGGGGTGCTCGTTATGGAGCGGATACAAAGCGCGATTACGGTGGCTTCTTGGTTGGCTCTGGTGATCGAAAGGTTTTCCACGCGGGAGACAGTGCCTATTTCGAAGGCTTCAAGGAGATTGGAAAGCGCGAGAACATCTGCCTTGCGCTGCTCCCGATCGGGGCGTACGGAGCTCCGAGTGGTCGGGAGGTCCACATGAATCCCGAGGAGGCGCTTGATGCCTTTGAGGACCTCCGCGCCCCGCTTATGATGCCGATGCATTTTGGGACTTTTCCGCTCGGAAATGAACATCCCGAGGAGCCGATTGAGCGCCTCAAAGTGGAGGCAGATAAGCGCGGCCTGTTGGACCGGGTGATTATCGCCGAAGCGGGTGAAGGAGTGGAGGTTTAGTGAAGCTGAAAGCTCTGCTTTTGGGGCCAGAACCTAAGCAAGCAACCTAAATACCAAAAGCAAAGCTTTCGGCTACGGTTCACAGCAGCAACTGCCAGAATCCGACATCGATCCACTTTCCGAATTTCCGCCCGGTTTCGGGAAAATGAGCAACCTTTTGGAAGCCGAATTTTTCGTGGAGGCCTTCGCTGGCTTTGTTGGGAAGGGCAATGCCGCCAATGAGGGCGTGGAAATTTTTTTCCCGGGCGACGGCAATGAGCTTCTCGAGGAGGAGTGAGCCGTATCCTTTTTCGGTTTGGGCCGGATCAAGGTAGATTGAGAACTCGTAGCTGTGTTGGTAAGCCCGACGAGTCCGGAAAAGACTCAGATAAGCGTAACCATGCACACCGTTTTCGTTTTCGATGACAAAGTAGGGGCAGTTTGCGGAGATTTCCGCGATCCGGTGTGCCATTTCCGGCGCATCAATAAGAATCTCCTCAAAGGTTACCACAGTGTGCTCGATGTAGTGGTTGTAGATGCGCATCAAGACGGGCGCATCTGCGGGAGTGACAGGTCGGATGGTGGCGGTCATCGGACGAGGTGATAGGTATTGATCTTTGGCTTCTCCAAGAGTTGTGTTTTTCCGTTCGGAAAGGTGACTTTGATTGAAGTGATCTTGTTTTCTTTACCAAGACCAAAGTGTGTTTGCCCGGGGTGTTGGCACATGAAGGAGTCGCCGGAGACGAGGACGCTGCGCTGTCTTTGTGAGGGCGTGGTGAGTTCGATGATTGCGCCGTTGATGTCGCCTTGCAGGGTGACTCCGATCCAGTTTCTTTCGGCTGCTTCGGGGAGGGTGTTTTTGAGAATGTAAAGCGTAGGAGGACTGTTTCCGGAAGAGCTTTGGTGAAGAAACCCCGAGGTGGATTCCAGCCGTCCGACGAGAAGGTCGGGACGACCGTCGAGATCGAGATCAGCCGAAATGATGCGGCGGGTGTCGAAATCAAAACCGAGATCAAGCATGGGTGACATGGAGGTGAAACCACGGCCTTGTTGATTCACAAGGAGGGCATTGACTTGGTAGCCATCCCAGGATTGTGTCTTCATCTCAGGAAGGGTATCAAGGTAGCTGGCAATCAGGGGGGGCTGCTTGCCGGGGAGAAGGTAGATGTCGCGACACCAGAAGTTCGAGCAGTAATCACGCGTGGTTTTTCCGGAGATGTGACCGTTGCCGACGTAGATGTCCTGGTCGCCATCGTTGTCGAAATCAAAAGAAGTCGACCCCCAGCTCCAGCCGGTGCGGGAGGTGGTGGCAGCAAAAGCGGGCTCGCTGAGTCGGCCATTTTCACCGCCGAGGTAGAAGCGATTTCCGTGGCCCATGATTGCGCGCATCTTCTGAGCTTCGGAGTGCTCTGCAGGGTGGGCTTTCATCTGCTCAAGACGCCGGGCGGTGGTGGAACCCATGCCGAGCATGAAGAAGTCGGTGACTCCGTCGCGGTTGTAGTCGGCCATGGTATGCGACATCCCAAAGGCGTAAGGAGTGTTGACGAGTTCGCTGGTGGCATCGCGAAATTTCCCGGTGCCATCATTCAGGAAAAGATCGAGGCCGTAAAAGTCGGAGACCACCGCGAGGTCGAGGTGCTGGTCGTGATTCAGATCGACAAAGGACGCGGAGTAGGATCGTCGGTAGCGCTTTTTTTTGAGTCCGGTGGATTCGGTGGCATCGGTGAAGTTTCCTTTTCCATCATTCAGGAGAAGGCTGTTCCCGAAGCCATCGTTGGCATTCCAGAACGGATGGGGCATTTTCTCGTAAAGCGAGCGCCATTGACAGAGGAAGAGGTCGAGGTCGCCGTCACGGTCGATATCACCCGCGGTTATGCCCGCAGGGACGGAGTAGGGAATCTTCAAAGGAATTTTTTGAGGAACGGGTGAAAACTGTCCCTGACCTTTACCCGAGTAGAGAAAGAGTATCGCTTTTTCAGAATCACAAAGCCAATCGAGATGGCCGTCGCCAGTGAAGTCTCCAATCAGTCCGACGACCGAAGAGTGAACTTCGCCTCCTTCGGGAATGAGTGCGCGAGCTTCAAATTTCATGCCACCCTTGTTCCAGAGAACGCGATTGGCGTTTCCAAGAATCACTTCCGGAAGTTGATCGCCATTGAGATCAAAGACCGAGATGGCGCCCATGTCATTACGCTCGGTGGTTTTGTGACTCTCGCCTTCGATGACCGCAACGGGGACAAAAGCCTTCGGCCCTACGCGTCGGGAAAGCCAGGCGGATTTGATCGTGATTTCGTCGGGGATCACCTCCTCTCCCTCTTTCCAAAGCACGTTGGCAATGGCTTTGATCTCGGTGCGGTCGAATTCGCCGCGCATCAGGTGGATGGTAAATCGCACTCTCGAAATGGCCCGGCCATCCGGAGTGCGAGAGAAGGAATCATGGTGCCAATCGGTATGGGTGATTTCCAGTCCGTTCTTCTGATAGCTTTGCAGCCAAGCCTTCCAGGTGGCTGGTGTCAGCGTGGGCCCTCCCGGGACAAGCTGCGCGATTTGGATCCCAAGGTCTTGCTGAAATTCCCGATTGATTTTTCCAAGGGAGATTTTGGTAAAGGGGACCGCTCCGAGAACGTCGATGCGTTTGCCCCGTGGAGCTTGCAGAAGCTTATCCCAGAGCGGGACAATGCCTTCGTTTTCATAGCGTCGAGCTTCCTTCTCGGCGGAAAACGTAGAGGTTTCAAGCTGGTCGACTTTTTTCAGAAACTCCGCCGTTTCATCAGCTTGCGCGATGAGGGTGAGGAGAAAGAAGAAGCGGAGGGTCACCTTGGGAGTTTTCCATGTTCGTTCGCTGAAGCAATGAGGAAGTGGAGACACATAGATCATTGTCTGATTACCGATTCAAAGAAGTCCCAAGGGGACGACATTTTTCAGCCTAGGGTCAGCTCCGGAGGAACGTAGCCCTGGGATTGTGTGCAAGGAAAGGAAAGCGGGAGCCATTGATTGTGCCAAACCATTGGAGTTCCTCGACCGCTGGGTCTAGAACTCCTTCGCTGAGTCACGGGCTGCTGGTGACATTAATCGGACGGCAAGATGATGGGCTTACCCCATTGAACACTCCGACCGGAACCTAGGGCTGCGCTCGTTCCTTGCTGACCCGAGGCTGATACAAAACGGACCTTCGGTCCGGAGGACCAGGTCCGTTGGACTTGGGAAAAGTGTTTGCCGCAGAGTTCTTTAACAGCTTAACTGGCGTGCTCGAAAATTTCTCAAATATGAAACAGATATTTTTATCTCTTTTCGCTTTTTCCGGTCTTAGTCATGCGGATTTGATTGGGATTGAGTTCTTTGACTACGCCGATGGTTCGATCGCGGGGCAAAGTGGAGGGCTCGGTTGGGACTACGATCAGAATACTGAGTTCGACAATGATGGGGTGGAGCCGGGCGCGGATGGAACAGCATCCGATTGGGATAATATCGTTGCTCCGGCGCGGCTTGAGGATGGCAAACTCATTACCAATGGGAGTGGTGCCCTGCGGCAATACAACGGGCCGACCACGGGCGCGAACCCTGCTTCGGATGAACGTGATGGCGCGTTCCGAGGAAGCGGCGCGATTTATTATCGGGTCGAGATCAACCGCAGTGCCAATGCCACCTGGAGCGGCATCAGTGGATATGATTTCGGAGCCGAGCGAATGTTTTTCGGAGTCACCGGAAGCGAAGGGACGACGGGAACGGTGGGGATCAGCGAATCCGGAGTGGGGGAGTCCATCGGGACAACCGTTCTCACCCCGGGTCAAAGTTACACTCTGGTGACAAAAATTGATTTCGATGGGGACCTCGTTTCCCTGTGGATCGATCCCGACTTCTCCCAGCCTGAAACCAGTAACACGGCCGATGTCACCCGCGCTTACACGGGAACCAATTGGAACACGGCAGCGCGGCTTGCCTCCGGAGGAGGTGCGGATGTCACTTGGGATGATTTGACGGTCACCACAAGTTGGGAGGACCTTGGCGATACCGATGGCGATGGGATGCCCACCGACTTCGAAATTCTCTTTGGGCTCGATCCCAATGTGGACGACGCGAATTTGAGCGCTGATTCCGACAGTCTGACAAACCTTGAGGAATACCAATTGGGAACTTCACCCATCGACCCGGACACCGATGGTGATTCTCTTAATGACGATGTGGAAGATGGGACTGGCGTCTGGGTTTCGGCCACCCAAACAGGAACCAGTCCACTCTTGAAAGATACCGATGGCGATGCGCTCTTGGACAGCGTGGAGACGAACACGGGGACCTTCGTGAGCGCAGCGGATACGGGAACGAATCCACATCTTGTCGATACCGACAGCGATCAAGCCGGTGATGGAACGGAAGTCCTTTGCGGCACTGATCCCACCAACTCCTCGGAGTTTCCGGCAGCCGGCGATCTTGGTTTTGTGGGAGCGGATTTCTTCGTCTACGATGATGGTCCGGTCGCCGGAAATGTCGGAGGTGAAGGATTCGATTATGACAATGACCTCACCGCGAATACCTTTGTGGGGCACACCTGTCTGCAGTCATCGTGGACCGGAAGCGCTTCGGTGGAGAACAATCGGATCGCGACCCAGGGGAGCACGGCCTTTCGCAACATCAGCGGGAGCGCGGTGATTGATGGGACTTTTTCAACCGATGGGGCGGCCGGAAATGGGCAGGTGCTCTATGCAAAATTCACGACCACTCGAAGCAGCGGAGCGACTTGGGGAGGGTTGAGCTTTTTCGACGAAGCCAACGAGCTTTTCTTCTACGGAGCGACGAACGATGGAGTGGGTGGAAACAGCTTTGGAATTGTGGATCAAGAAGTCACTCCGGGAACTCCCTACCTCGTTGATCCACTCATCACTCCGGTGGATGGACAGACCTATGAATTGGTCGCCAAGATGGAACTAGGTGTGACTTCTCCAGATGGAGAAAATATTCGCCTGAGTCTTTTTGTGAATCCTGATCTCTCGGCTTCCGAAGGGGTGGCAGATGTCGTAGCAAACATCTTCGGAACATCCGAGATTACCGCAAACACGATTCGGTTTGGTTCGGGAGGAAGCGGTCCTGTGGAATCGGGAGCCTTGGTGGTCGCGACGGAGTGGGACAAGCTGGCGACGATTCCAAACGATTCCGATCTCGATGGCATGAGCGACACCTGGGAACTCGCCAATGGTCTCACGGTGGGGATCAATGATTCCACGCTGGATGCCGATACTGATGAGCTCTCGAACTTGGAAGAATTTCATCTGGGAACGAATCCTCAGGATAATGATTCCGATGACGACACTTTGAAAGACGGTGAGGAAGTCAACGCGCTGCAGACCAATCCTCTCTCGGCCGACACCGATGGTGATCGCATTTCCGATGACGAAGAAGTGGTCGCCGGAGTCGATGGTTTTGTGACATTTCCGAATGAGGCCGATACCGACGGCGATGGTCAAGACGATGGCGATGAAGTGCTCTATGGTTCCGACCCCACCGATGAGAACAGTCTTTACGGTGGTGACCTTACTTTGATCGGCACAGACAACTTCAACGATTATTCTCTGGGAATTGTCGGCGAGAATGGCGGAGAGGGATGGGATTTTGACAACTCTCTGATTAACGATGGATATATTGGCCACACGGGAACCTCGAGCACCTGGGATAGCTCCGGTGCTTCCGTGATCGGGGGAGTTCTTTCCACCTCAAATGATCAATTCGCTTCCCGCGAGTTCAACGGTCCCACCGAAGGAGCAGCCGTGGGTCAGGATGAACGTGATGGAGCGGTGAATCAGAACAATCCAGGACAAGTGGTTTACGGATCGGTGCAGATGACTCGTCGGGCTGGAGCACAAATTTCGCGCATTGGGTTCAATGACTTTGGAAATTTCCGACAGGCCTTTGGAGTTTACCCTGCGCCTCAGGGAGGATTCCTTTGGGGCACCAGCATTGATGGAGGAGTTGAAGAAACGGTTGCTTCGACGGTCAATGACGACGAAACCTACACGCTCGTCTTTAAGACCGACTACCCTGGCGATACGATGACTCTGTGGGTCAATCCCGACCTGACACTTGGAGAAGGAGGAAACACTCCGATCCTGACCCGCGTATACACCAATACCAACTGGGCGACCGCGATTCACTTGAATTCAACTGGGAGTGGAGAGACCGAATGGGAGAATGTCGTGATCGCCAGAGAATGGGCGGGAATCGTCACGGGAGCGGGAGTCACCAGCAGTCTTGAGATTACCAGTTTCTCCTTCGACAAGGAGGGTGGTTCCGGAACCTTGATTTGGAACTCACTTCCGGGTGCTACTTATCGCATCGAAAGCTCACCGACTCTTCAGGATCCTTGGGAGGAGGTGGAAGATGCGATCGAGAGCGCAGGAACGGAGACCGAGCACACCTTCACGCTCGCTGGTGCGATTCCGGAAAAGCTGTTTTTCCGAGTCGAGGAAGAGTAAAAAGCCCTCCTTTTAAACTCGAGGACGCACGGCTCAGAGGTCGTGCGTTTTTGGTGCCTAAAATGCCGGAATTGTATGACCTAACAAGGGGCTTGATAATCAAGATGAATTAAGTAAAATTTCAGAAAATAAGATGTTTACGGATTTTCGTCAGAATTTTTCGTGTACTTTACGTGTTAAAAATAGACGTGAAGTGACTTCTAGTGTACTTATGCGCTCGGAAGGGATCTTCTGTGGCTATTTTTATGGCAACTCGAATCCAGGCACAACGCGGCATCATCGAGCACAAGCTCGATGCGAAGGGGCGCGTCTCGGTGCCAGTGACTTGGCGTCCGCCGACCGGGGAGTTGGTATTTCTCCTGCGAGCGACCTCGTATGGTCAGCCAACCCTTCGTGTTCTCAGCGAAGAGGCGTTTACCCAGAAACTCGCTCAAATCGAGACCCACGAATCTCTCACTCCGCGTCAGAAGGACAATGCTGCCGGAATGCTTTATGCCAATTCGATCGAGGCGAAGGTCAACGAGCAGGGCAAGCTGCTTGTTCCCAAGGCGTGGGCCGAGGAACGTCAATTTTCACTTCCTGGACCGGTAACGCTCGTAGGGCGGGGGAATCATTTCGAAATGCTCAATCCGGCGAATGCCGAGGCGATGCAGGCAGCCGAACTCGCGGAGAATGCCGAGCTCAACAATCTTCTCAATCTATTCTAAAGCTCACCCTTTCAGACGATGTTGGACAAATGTTGAATTCCTTTCCCAGATCGGTGTCGCCCGACTTTCGGTGCCCTAGCAGCTTCAACTTATGGCCCCTGCCTTCCGGTGCGACACCGACTCTGGATCTTTCAACAATGAACATGTCTGATTCTGGTCAGGGTTTCTACCACGAGTCTGTTCTTCTCGACGAAGTGGTTCACTTTCTCGCTCCAGTCGACGGGAAATTTTTCATCGATGGAACACTGGGAGGAGGTGGTCACACCGAAGCCCTTCTTCGCGGAGGTGGCGTGGTCAAGGGGATTGATCGTGATCCTCAAGCCCGTGCTTTTGCTTCCGAGCGACTGACCCGTTTCGGTGATCGTTTCGAAGCGGTTGCGGGTTGCTACAGCGAAATAGCATCCCTTGCCGATCGGCATGGTTGGCCCAAGGCTGATGGCATTCTTCTCGACATCGGGGTGTCTTCTAAGCAAATCGACGACCCGGAGCGTGGCTTTTCCTTCCAAAAAGAAGGTCCGCTTGACATGCGCATGGGCGAGACCGGAGAGACTGCGGCTGACATCGTCAATTCCTGGTCTGATGAAAATTTGGCCAAAATCTTTCGTGAGCTTGGTGAAGAAAAATCCGCATGGCGCATTGCTCAGTGGATCGTATCCGAGCGGGGGACTACGGAATTTGAAACGACTCTTCAGCTGGCAAACGGCATCGAGTCGCTTCTCGGCCGTCGTGGGAAAATTCACCCGGCGACCAAGGTTTTTCAGGCGCTTCGCATGGTGGTGAATGATGAGTTGGGTGAGTTGGAGCGCTTTCTCAACTGTTCTGCCGATCTTTTAAAACCCGGTGGCCGACTGGGAATTATTACTTTCCACAGCCTCGAGGATCGCATGGTGAAGCAATATTTTCGAAACGCTTCCCAAGCTGAAATCGACCGTCCCGAGTGGCCTGCGCCGCGCCCCAATCCTGATTATCAATTCCGGCTTCTCACGCGAAAGGGAGTCGCTCCCGGCGGAAGCGAAGTCGAAAAAAATGCTCGTTCCCGCAGCTCCCGTCTGCGGGTTGTGGAAAGAATTCAACCATGAACAAACGTCGCCAAGGCTCCAATCTCAGTATTTCAACCCTGCTGGTGTTGCTGGTAGCTGGAATCATCGTGTCCGGTGGTGGTATTTCCTATGTCATGTTGAAAAATAAACAGATCACGACCCGCAGTGAAATCGCAAAGATCCAAGAGCTGATGGCTGAACACGAGGTCGCGATCTCAATGTATCAATCCGATATTTCCGAGAAGCTGGGCGTTTTTGCTCTTCGGGAATCGCTTAAGGTTCAGGGCTCCAATCTCCGAACTATTCCGGCCGGCTACGTCGAAATCTATAAAGCACCTCTTCCTCCTGACCCCGCGGTCGCTCAACGTGAATGAGTGAATCTATTCCATCTCCGATGCGCAATCGCGCGTTGGTTGCCAGCCTGGCCGTTGTGGCCGGGCTGAGTGCGCTTTCCGTAAGGCTGCTTTCGGTGCATTCATGGGATCGAAAATATTCGTCAAAAGGTCAGATTAGTCGCTTTCAAAACAAGCAAGTCATCCCTTCGCGGCGAGGGCGTATTTTGGACCGGAATCAAACCTCTCTTGCGCAGAATCGTCCGCTTGCAACCCTAGTGGCTGATGCCAATCACCTCCGCCATGAGGACAATCTGACCAGCGCGATCGCCCATCGGCATCTTTCCGGGAATCCTGAGTGGGAAGCCCTCCCTGAAAAAGATCGGAAGAACCGGTTCTATGAAACACGGAGACTCGTCCGGAAGCAGATGTCACCTAAGCAGATGCGCGCGGAACATCTTGACTACGCGATCGAGGTGATCTCGCGAAAGGTTTTGATTCCCAAAAACGAGCTTGCGGAAATCATCGCAAACGGTCGCACCCGGATTGTCGTGAAAAAGGACATTCGCGAAAATCTAGCCCGCGAGCTCGAGGCGGAACTTGGCGAGCGTTACATTCAGGGATTCTCATTTGAGCGTTCTCAGTCTCGGTTTTATCCCCTTGGCGCCTTTGCATCCCATATTTTGGGTTTTACGAATTTCGAGGGAGTTGGCCAGACCGGGATCGAGCGGGCGATGCAGAACTACCTCACCGGTCGACCTGGTGAACGCATTCTGAAACGCGAAGCGAACGGCATGGTGCTTCTGACCGAAGCCGCTTCTTTCTTACCTGCGATTCACGGCAAACACGTTCAGCTTTCGATCGATAGTGGCATTCAGGCGATTGCCGAAGATGAGCTTGATGGAGTGATGTCTGAAACCAACGCAAGCCGAGCATCGATTATCGTTGTCGATCCCCGGACCGGTGATGTGTTGGCGATGGCGTCTCGCCCGCACTTCGATCCGAACAAGCGGCTAAACTTCAAGGCAGGTGGCCAGAACTTTGCAACCCAGGAACAATATGAAGTGGGATCGGTGATGAAAGTCATTCCCATGGCGGCAGCCCTTGATCTGGGAATCGCCTCGCGAAGCACGGTGGTCAACTGTGGATGGGGAAAGATCGAGTGGGGAGGATTCACGATCAATGATCATCACAACTATGGTGATCTAACCTTCGATGGCGTGCTGATGAAATCATCCAACCCCGGAGTTTTCCGCTTTGCTGAAAAAGTGGGACGACAGAACTTCTACCGCTACCTTGATGCCTTTGGCTTCGGTAAGAGGACTGGATTCCCCCTTTTCCGAGAAGCTTCAGGGTCCATTGCCGATCGCTCGAATCCGCGAAACTTCGCCAGTGCGACTTACGGATACTCCGTGAGTGTTACGCCGCTCCAAGTGGCGATGGCCTACTGCGCTCTTGCCAATGGAGGCACGCTGATGGAGCCCCGATTGATTCAATCCGTGATCGCAAACAATGGCCTCGTCGTTGAGGAAAGGGCTCCTGTGACGATTCGACGAGTCGTTACCGAAAAAACGGCTCGCGAAATGCGACTCTCGCTTGAGCAAGTGGTTTCTGGAAAAGGCGCCACAGGACGCCGTGCCGCAGTCCCCGGACATCGCGTGGGAGGAAAGACCGGAACGGCCTGGTATTTTGACCGTGCTAAAAAAGCTTATGATACCTCCCGTTACAACGTGTCGTTTGCGGGAATGGTTCCCGTGCAAGCACCCGAGTTTGTCGCTGTAGTGGCCATCGAGGATCCACGTTCTGAGGATCCTGAATTTTCCATTGGTGGTGGCTCGGTTGCAGCTCCTGTTTTTAGGCGGGTGACGCAAAGGGTTGTCGACCTCTTGAATATCCAGCCGACCGAACTCATCGAGATTCAGACGAGCGACATCGCCGCCACCAACGAATCAAACGAATGAATCTGACTGAACTTCTTTCCGTCCTGCCGGAGGCTGATCGCCTGCGGATTGAGGATATTGATGCCAATGTTGTGACTGATTACAGTGGTAGAGTGACCGAGGATGCGGTCTTTGTCGCGGTGCGGGGAACGGCAGCTGACGGGCATGATTTTCTGGATGAGGTTATGAAGAAAAGTCCCGTTGCCATTGTCGCAGAGCGCAAGGCCCCGGCTGAGTATTCCGGGCTTTGGATTCAGGTTGAGCATTCTCGTAAAGCATTGGGGCGCCTCACTGCCCAGCTTGCCGGAAACCCGGGCGCGGCCCTGCGATGCGTCGCGATCACCGGCACTAACGGGAAGACCAGTGTTACTCATTTTGTCCATTTTCTCCTTAACGAACTTATGATCAAAACCGGCATGATCGGGACGGTTAAGGTTCATGACGGGAACGCGTATCATGAAGCGACTCACACCACGCCGGGAGCCATCCAGATGCAGGAAATTCTGGGTTCGATGGAAGCGAACGGTTGTAAAGCGGTGGTCATGGAAGCTTCCTCACACGGCTTGGAGCAGCGCCGCACGGAAGGTATTCCGTTTCGAGTTGGTGTTTTCACGAACTTGACGCAGGATCACCTCGATTTCCATGGGACGATGGAAGGCTATTACGAGGCCAAGAAGCTCCTTTTTAGCCAGATGGCCGAGGAGGGGAAAGAGAGTATCGCGGTCATCAATATCGACGATTCGTGGGGCGAGAAACTCGCGGCTGAGTTTGGCGACCGACTCAAGGTCATCACCTACGGATTCAGTCTCAAGGCGGACTTTAGAATCAGCGATATCCACCCGAGCTTCAAGGGGCAGGAATTCGCTCTAAGTGCCAATGGCCGCCAGTATCTCGTTCGCTTTCCTTTCGTAGGGAATTTCAATGCGCAGAATTGTGTCGCGGCTATCGCAGCGGTTCACGGGCTCGGGATTCGAGTACGCGACGTTGTGAAACACGTCGAGCACACGCCTCAGACTCCGGGGCGAATCGAATATGTCGGAGGCGAACGCTTCGCAGTTTTTGTCGACTACGCTCACACTCCGGATGCGGTGGCCAAGGTGTGCGAGACGATGCGGGAACTCAATCCTGCACGGTTGATTACCGTCTTCGGGTGTGGCGGAGACCGGGACCGTGCCAAGCGCCCACTCATGGGTGAGGCGGCCGCGAAATACAGCGATCACTTGTTCATCACCTCGGATAACCCCCGCAGTGAGGTTCCTTTTGCCATTATCAATGACATTCTTCCAGGGGTGGGCGAAACCCCCCATGAGCTGGTAGTGGATCGTCGTGAAGCGATTACCCGGGCGATTGATATGGCTCTGCCTTTTGATGTCATTCTCATCGCTGGAAAAGGGCATGAGACCTATCAGGAAATCGATGGAGTGAGGCACCATTTTGATGACCGGGTGGTCGCACGAAAGGCTCTTGTGGAATATTCTAAACGGAAAGAAGCAGAGTTCAAACAGCGCGAACATGAGCGACGCCACGGTCGCCGTGACGATGAGTCGAACGCCTCCGGAGACTCTTCCAATCCAGCCGGAATTCCCAACGAGGTTGAAGCCCCCAACCCCGGTTCCGATACCAAATAAGGACAGTTCAATTGAGATTATTCGATGAAACCATATAACCTCCGGACTCTCGCCTCAGCGATGAATGGTAGCCTGCTCCAGCCGGGTGATGGGGAGGTTGTGATCACGAGCGGGGCTTCTACCGACACCCGCATGATCAAGGCTGGCGCATTGTTCTTCGCGCTTCGGGGTGAGAATTTCGATGCTCATGAATTTCTTGATCAGGCATCTGTCGCCGCTGCGCTTGTGGTCGATTATGCAGAGAAAGTACCTGTTGGGCGCCCGGCAATAGTGGTCGATGATGTCCTTTCCGGGCTCCAGCAACTGGCCCAGTGGTATCGCCAGGAGTTGGGCATTCCGGTCATCGCGATCACCGGATCAAATGGAAAAACATCGACGAAGGATTTCACCCGTTCGGTCCTTTCCCAGAAGTTCCGCGTCAATGCGACGCTTGGGAATTTGAATAACCATATCGGACTTCCTCTCTCTGTTCTTGCTACCGATGAGGATCACGAAGTGGGTATTTTCGAAATGGGAATGAACCATTCTGGCGAACTTGCACCTCTCTGTGAGATCGCCCGGCCTGATATTTCCATGATCACCAATGTCGGAAGCGCCCACATTGAAAACATGGGGAGCCGAGAAGCGATCGCGGAAGAGAAAGGGACCGTTGCCCGGGCACTTACCAAAGAAGGGACTCTTCTGATCCCTAGTGATAGTGACTTCATCGGGCAATATCGTGAGACTAGCGCCGGCCGAATTTTGCCAGTTGGTCAAGGTGCAACGGTCCGTGCGGAAAACTTAGTAACGGATATCGAGGGGTCACGCTTTGATTTGGTGATCGAGGAGCTTGGAAGTATTTCTGCGAACATTCCTGTTACGGGCGTGCACATGGTAAACAATGCTCTTCTTGCGGCTGGAGCTGGATTCCTCATGGGGCTTTCTCTCGAGGAGATTGTAGCCGGACTCTCTGAAACCCAGCTGACGGGTGGACGTCTTTGTCAATGGGATCACCAAGGCGTGCAGGTGATCGACGACACTTACAATGCAAATCCTGAGTCGGTTGCAGCGGCTCTCGACACTCTTGCGGCTCTTCCCTCGGATGGAAATAAGATCGTCGCGCTCGGAAAAATGGCCGAGTTAGGGAACCACACCGAAGGCGCATATCGAAATGCCGGACAACTTGCGGCGGAAAAGAAGCTCCGCTTGATTGTCGTGGGATCCGAAGCCGCAACGATGGCCACCGCAGCACGCGAAGCGGGAGGCGAAGTTGACTTTTTTAGGGGCATCGCCACCGCTGCTGAATTTCTCAAAACCATCATCGCTCCCGGCGATATCGTCCTTTTCAAAGGGTCCCGTGCCGCTGCCATGGAGAAGGTGATGGAAGAAACATTCCCTCCCCCCCAATAACTCATGCTCTACTGGATATATACGCTCTGGAAAGAAGCCAATGCTGATGGCGCGGCATGGGCCGATACCTTTTCGTTTCTGAATATCTTCGGTTACATCACGGTTCGAGCCGGACTTGGATGTGCCATTGCCCTTGCCTTGACCCTAATCTTTGGCAATCGCGTGATTCGAAAACTCATCTCTCTCAAAATGGGACAACCGATTCGCACAGCCGAAGAGGTTCACAAGCTTGCGGAGCTTCATGGCGGCAAGGCTGGAACCCCCACGATGGGAGGGGTTCTTATCCTCGGGGCGATGTTCTTGTCTTGTCTTATTTGCGGGAAACCCACCAATCCGTTCGTTTTGACGGTTCTCGGAGTGACCCTTGCTTTGGGGGTTTTGGGCTTCCTTGATGACTACAAAAAAATCGTTGAGAAAAGTTCCGATGGCGTGAGTGGAACAATGAAACTCATCTGGCAGGCAGCAGTCGGACTTGCCGCTATTCTTTTCTTAATGTGGCATCCTTTGACGAAGGAATATTTCTTTTATTCTGCTGGGAAACCACCGGGATCGGATCCAAGTATCCAACCAATCACCTCGGTTGGATTTCCTCTTCTTGAGGTGGTCATTCCTCTCGGGTTTTTGGCCATTCCATTCTTCATGGCACTCCTTATGGGGACTTCAAATGGGGTGAATCTCACGGATGGGCTTGATGGTCTGGCCATCGGAGTAACGATCACGGTGGCGATGGCCTATGCGATTATCACCTATCTCACCGGGACGCAGCCTGCTGCGGAATACCTCCACATTCATAATAACGAACACGTTGCTGAACTCTCGGTTCTCATGATGTCGCTCGTAGGTGCGGGGCTGGGCTTTCTCTGGTTTAATGCCCATCCAGCCAAGGTCTTTATGGGGGATACCGGGTCGCTTGCGATTGGGGGAGCGATCGGGATGACCGCCATCTGCGCGAAGCAGGAGCTTCTTTTGATGATTATCGGCGGCATCTTCGTGATCGAGGCAATGTCAGTCATTCTTCAAGTTGGTTCTTTTAAACTCCGTGGGAAGCGCATTTTTAAAATGTCACCCATTCACCACCACTTTGAGTTGAGTGGTTGGCACGAAAATCAGGTAATCATCCGATTCTGGGTTCTTTCTATCATTCTGAGCATGGGTGGTATCGCCCTTCTTAAAGTTCTCTAAATAAATATCTCCAATGCTTGATTTAACCGGACAGACAGTCGCTATTTTGGGCGCGGGACGGAGTGGCCTGGCTGCTGCGAAGCTCGCGTCCCGTTGCGGTGCCTCGGTCACGGTATTCGATTCTCGGGGGGGCGAAGTCTTTGCCGGTTTTCCGTCTGGGATTCAGACTTGCCCAGAAGCGATTCCTGCCACTGGTGAGACAACCCGGAGCGATCTCGTTGTTACCAGTCCCGGGATCGAAACGCAGGGTGATTTTGTGCAGGCTTTTGCGAACAATAGTGGAGCGCTTTGGGGAGAAGTGGAGCTCGCGTCGCGGTGCTTCGGTGGAACGATGATCGGGATTACTGGTACGAATGGCAAGACCACCACTACCGAATTGGTCGATATTCTTGTCCGCGCCACTGGAAAGACATGTGCTCCTTGTGGCAATTACGGCGTGCCGTTTTCCGAGGTCATTTTGGCTGATGAGGTGCCTGAGGTGGTTTCGCTTGAGTTGAGCTCATTCCAGCTGGAGACGATTGTCGACTTTAAGCCCGACACTGTCATTTGGTTGAATTTTTCTGCCGATCACATGGATCGTTACGAGGATCTCATGGAGTATTTTGAGGCAAAGCAAATGATCTTTAAAAACATCGACGCTACGACTCCGGTGATCGTGCGAGCCGGTGAAACTTTTCTCTCGCTTCCTTCTCTCAAGGGCAAGGTCACTACGTTTAGTTCGGAAGCTGAGGCCGATTGGAGCTTTGACGGAGAGTCGATTCTTCGCCGCGGTGAGCCTTTCATCCGTCTCAATGCCACTCGTTTACGCGGACTTCACAACGCCGAGAATCTCATGGCAGCTTGCGCCGTTGTCGAAGGAGTGACTCCCGAACTTGCGGCAATGGCCTTGGAGGACTATGCTCCTCCAAACCATCGGTGCGAACTTGTTTGCGTCCGCAATGGAGTCGAATGGCTCAACGACTCCAAGGCGACTAATCTACACGCGCTTGAGTCCGCTTTACGGTCACAAACCCGCCCCACGACACTCATCGCAGGAGGTAAAGAAAAGGGGCTTAATTTCGAGCCAATCCTTCCACGACTCGAGTCGCAAGTGAAACGAGCGATTTGTTTTGGCGAAATCGGGAAGCCTCTCTCAGAAACCTTTTCTCAAGTGGTGTCAAGCGATTGTGTTGAGACCCTTGCTGAAGCGGTCGAGCTCGCTGCTGATATTTCTCAATCCGGTGAGACCGTTCTCCTCTCGCCCGGAACTTCCTCTTTTGATCAATTTCCCGGCTATGAAGCGCGGGGAGATGCCTTTAAAACTGCTGTTCTCTCCCTCCAGTAAACCCATCATCCTAACCCAACCAAACAGATGAAATTAAGCTCCACCTTGCAAAAGAAACGTAAAACTCCGAAGCCATCCGGCTTTCGCGTGCTTCATGCGGTAACCGGGAATCGGAAAAAGAAAAAACAACGCGCTGCCACGGCTACCGCAGATGATCTCGGAGGCGAAGTTCCGGGTGTCGGGGTTGCCCGAGCTCTGGTCGTCATTGCTCTCCTTCACATCGTCGCGATCGGTGGAATCTGGATGCACAATGACTGGACCAAGGAGAATGATCTTCAGGGAAAACCAGCTCCCGCTCCGAAAGTTGAGCCCAAGACCAGTGTTGTGCTTGTTCCCGGTGGAGAGCATTATGCGGTTCAAACTGGAGATAATTATTTCAATGTGGCTCGCAAGCACGGAGT
This sequence comes from Akkermansiaceae bacterium, assembly GCA_049889835.1. Taxonomy (GTDB): domain Bacteria; phylum Verrucomicrobiota; class Verrucomicrobiia; order Verrucomicrobiales; family Akkermansiaceae; genus SW10. The sequence goes on along the minus strand of JBMHCQ010000002.1, from coordinate 246,458 downwards.
CGATATGCAGGATTTGAAAAAGGCAAATAATTTTGTTCCGCTTTCTCCGAATCTCCGCATAAACATTCCGCAACGTCGTCAAGAATCGACCACGCCTTCGGAGGCTGTTGCCGGACTCCAGGGTGTCCCGGTTGCCGAGAAAGAGCGCCCAGCGCCTCCAGTGGTTCCGGTCGAGCGTCCTCGCATCCAGACCTCTGATACGGTCGTGCAAATTCCAGCAGTTCCTTCGGGGGGATTGGTTGAAGTGGAATCCGCTCCACCATCCCGCTTGGAAGCCGCTCGCGTCGAGCCCAAGCCAGAGGACAAACCTCTTCTGATCAAGCCTCGAGTGATTCACGAAACTCCGACTTCCGAAACAGGCGAGCGCACTCCCGCCCGCGCGATTGTCGTGGCGGAAGACGCCCAAATTCATACCGTGCAAAGAGGGGATACTCTTTGGGCTCTTTCGCGAAAGTATGGCACTACTCCCGATGCCATCATGAAAGCCAATGGCATCAAGGATGCCAATAAGGTTCATCTTGGAGCCAAGCTCACCATTCCACAGTAAAGTCGATGGCCAGAGCCGCATCCATTTTTCTTTGCCTCGCCGTCGCCGCCCTGATTTCAATCGGGCTGGTAATGTTGACGAGTGCCAGCGCGAAGTGGGATGTGAATGATGAGCAATACGTTTACCTCTCCAAACAGGTCCGATGGTTGGTGGTCGGTCTGATGGGGATGGTGACGGTGGCGTTCATCGACTATCGTGTCCTACGTAAGTTCGTCATCCCGCTGGGGGTCGTGACGCTGCTTGCTTTGGTTGGTTGCTTTATTCCCGGAGTTGGTGACGCGGCAAAGGGTGAAAGCCGCTGGATCGTTCTTCCTGTTTTGGGTCGATTCCAGCCTTCAGAACCTGCCAAGTTGATTGTGATGATCGTTTTGGCGGCATGGTTTGCAAGGCATCCGGCCGAGGCGCGTACCTTCTTCAAGGGATACGTCGTGCCTTGCTGCATCCTTGGGGTGCCTCTCCTATTGATCCTGCTTGAGACTGATATGGGAACTGCTGTCGGACTGGGAGCTGCCGGTTTGCTTGTTCTATTTGTCGCGGGAAGCCGCTTTCTCTACCTTGTGCCGAGTGTCATTCTGGCTATCTCAGGGCTCGCTTTCATGGTGAGTCATGATGAAATCCGGAGAGAGCGGATTATGGCCTTTCTTGATCCCGAAGCGCACCGGGAAGGTGTCGGTTGGCAGCAGGCAATGGCTCTGGAAGCCTTTGGAAACGGTGGTCCTTCTGGGGTTGGTCTTGGAAATGGAATTGTTAAACAGATGAATTTCCCGGAGCATCATACGGATTTTATTTTCCCGGTTATCGGGGAGGAGCTTGGTCTCGCCTGCACTCTGGGAATTGTCTTTTGCTTCGTGATTATTTTTCTCGTGGGAGTGGGAATTTCACTGCACGCCTCGGATCTCTTTGGGAAAATTCTCGGGTTGGGGGTCAGTAGCATTATTGTCATTCCAGCGATGATGAATATTGGAGTAACAACTTCATCAATTCCCAACACCGGTCTTCCCTTGCCCTTTGTCAGTTACGGTGGATCGAATCTCATCTTCACTCTCGCGATGGTGGGAGTCCTTCTCAGTATTTTGAGACATGCTACGGTAATCGATAGCACCGCCATCCCGAAGGTGAAGGAAAAGCGTGTTGAACTCAGGCTTTGAGGCTCTCAAGCGAGGACAAGGCTTGCGGGTCTTGTGTGGTCTGATTAGAACTCCGGTATGGCCTTCACGGTGGACAAAGCCTTCGATCTCGTAGAATCCGCACATGGTCGCGAGAGGTTGGCACATGCCTTTTTGATTACCGGGCCAAAGGGAAGCGGGAAAAGTGCTCTCGCGGCGCGAATGGCGGTCCTTTTGAATGGTGGCGCAGAGGACGATAATGATTTGTGGGGAGAGCCGGTTGCTCAAAAAGACCCCACTCTTGAGGAAGTGGAAGGAGAGTTCGTTCGCCTCATTCAACCCCGTTCGAAGTCGCGCCGGATCACGGTCGACGAAATGCGATCGGTGGAAAAAATGATGAACCAATCCGCCCCCGGAGGGAAATGGAAGATTGGCGTCATCGTGGATGCCGACCGGATGAATGAGTCGGCTGAGAATGCCTTTTTGAAGACCCTGGAAGAGCCTCCACCTCAGAGTCTTTTACTTCTTCTTTCTGGGGAGCCTGAGCGATTACTTCCGACCGTTTGGTCTCGATGCGTGCACATCCCCTTGCAACGTTTGGAAGATGCCCCGCGCAGTGAGGTGGTGGAGCAGTTTCTCGTGGTTCTCGATTCAGCGACAAGGGAAGGCCTGGGGTTGCTCGAAACTGGTCTACAAGTGAAGGCCGGACTGGAGTCCCTTCTCAAAAAGCGAAAAGAAGCGATTATCAAACGTTACGAAGCGGCTCTGAAAGAGGAAAAGGCAAAGTACAAAAACGCCATTGAAGGGGATTGGCTCGAAAAGCGGGAAAAGACCTATGAGGCTTACATTTCGGCAGAGTATCTCACTGAGCGTAAGGAGGTGATCGATACCCTGCTGACTTGGATGGGCGATCTGATTCGCCAAAAAACGAGTGGGCCGGGGCTTGCGCTTCCCGATTTTTCAGCGACTACGGCGGCCGCAGTTGCTGATGAAAGTCTCGACTCTCTTTTAGTGCGTGTTACCGCGGTCGAGGAACTTCGCGGCTTGCTCGAAACAAATGTCACCGAGGCACTCGCCCTGGAAGTTTCACTGATGAAGGCCTTCGGGCCGACTCTCGCTGCAAAGTTATGAAAGGGGAAAAATCATTTGTCGATCACATCCGGATCCACTGCCGTTCAGGTAATGGAGGACACGGGGTGGTGAGTTTTCGGAAAGAGAAATTTGTCCCTCGTGGTGGTCCCGATGGCGGTGATGGTGGTGATGGCGGCAGGGTTATCTTGAAAGTTGATGAGAACACCGACAACTTGCGCGCCTTCCACTACGATCCAAAACTCCTCGCCGAAGATGGAGCCCAGGGTATGAGCTGGAAGCGGCATGGCAAGAACGGGAAGAGCGCGATTGGTCGTGTTCCGCCTGGAACCGTCGTCTATAAAAGCCCGGCGACAACTGTCAGCGAAGCGGTGCAAATGGAGCGTAGTGAAGAGGGGATCGATCTCGAGCCGGTCTGTGATCTCACCGAGCACGGGCAGGAGGTCGTTCTTTGCGAAGGGGGGAAAGGTGGACGCGGAAATTTCCATTTCCGGTCATCCACGAATCAAGCTCCGCAGGAACGTGAGTTGGGAACGGATGGTGAGGAAGCCATTTACTACATGGAGCTTCGTCGCATTGCAGATGCCGGATTGGTGGGATTCCCGAATGCGGGGAAGTCGACTCTTTTGGGTAAGCTATCGGCCAAGCAGCCTAAGGTTGCTTCCTACCCGTTTACGACTTTAACTCCCCAAGTGGGGGTGGTTCCACTGAGTGGGCACATGCGCTGCACGGTGGCAGATATTCCAGGACTTATCGAGGGAGCCCACGAAAACCGAGGCTTGGGGCATGAATTTTTGAGGCATATTACCCGCTGCCAGGTTTTGCTCTTCGTTGTCGATATGGCGGGGAGCGAAGGGCGTGATCCGATCGAAGATATCCAGACCCTGCGGACGGAGATCAAAATGTATGATGAAGACCTCGCAAAATTCCCATGGGTCGTCATTGCAAATAAAATGGATCTCGCGGAGGCGCAAGATCATCTGACCGCCTTCAAGCTGCGCTTTCCAAAGGTGAAAACGGTTTCCATTTCCGCCGAGATGGAGGAGGGGCTTGATGATCTCAGGAATACGCTTGAGGGAATTATGAAGTCCGATGAAGAAGCCGGTGAGTGAGCGGATCTTTGTCTATGGTGCGCTCCGTCGTGGTGCCTCAAACCACTGGCGAATGGAGGGCGCAAAGTTTCTCGGGGAGGCCACCGTTACTGGAACTCTGGTCAAGGTCGATTGGTATCCCGGGCTGGTTCTTGATGGTGTCACGCAGGTGCTTGGGGAAGTTTATGAAGTGAGTGCGAATCTGTTGGCCGAGCTGGATGACTTTGAAGGGCTCACCAACGGGGGCCTGTTCGACGAGTATGATCGGGTGATCGCTCGCGTTGAAGTAGGCGGGCAGCCTCTGGAGGCTTCAATCTATGAATGGCAGAAGGGGGTCGCCGGTTACGAAGTCGTGGAAAACGGCGATTGGTTAACCGAGGGTGCTAGTCGATGACCTCCTTTACGGCAGGCTAGGATTATTTGTTAGCTGATGAGTCAACCACTTCTCGGCTGCCTCATGATCGGTGAGGTCATACTGGAAGCATTGGAATCCGAGGGCGATTCCGGTAGCGATATTCTCGGCAAGGTCATCCAAGTAGATGGTCTCAGAGGGCGTGAGATCGTAGTCGCGGATTGCATTTTCGTAGAAAAGAGGATCAGGCTTGTTTGCTCCCGTCTCGTGCGAAAAGTGGTGATGGTGAAAGAGCGAAAATATCTCGAAATCCCGCAGGAACGATTCGGCATGCAGCGCGTTCGTGTTTGAGAAAAGAATGAGGCGATGGTCATCGGTATGGAGCTTTGTCACCACATCCCACATCGGTTTGTTGGGGGAAAAAATATTCTGCCAGGCGAGGATGAATTGTTCTTCGGTCAGGGTCTTTTCCAGAAGGTCGAGAGATCGGGTGATGAAATCCTGGTCACTCATTTTCCCACTTTCGTAGGGATCCTTAAACTTGAACATATCGGCAGGGAGGGCGGTTTGGCCGGCGGAAAGGATTGCGTTGTGGAAGCGATCGAAGTGCAAATTAAGGAGGACGTTTCCGATGTCGAAGAGGAAGGTCATTTTGGCGGGATCTTGGAGAGAATGAACCGGGCTGCTTCTGCTGCCGCAGCAGGCCTGGAGTGAGTGGTGAGGCGCTGCTTTTGAAGCCGCCATTCCTTGGCGTCATCAGCGAGGAGTTTCTTAAGGGCCTCCGAAATTTGATGCGGTTTAATGGCGAGGGAGCCGATGGCGAGCTTCTCAAGGAGGTCAATATTTCCCTCCTCCTGACCGGGCACAATGTGATGCACGAGCATGGGACAGCGGGCTGCGATCGCCTCGTGAACGGTGGCGCCTCCAGCTTTGCCAATGACGAGGTGATGTCCGCATAAAAGTTCGGGGACTTTTTTGGTCCAAGCCTTGAGATGAACTCGCCCTGGATAACGGTCTTTCATCTCCTTGGCTCGGCGGTAGAGGCGGCGAAGATTCCTGCCAAGAACGACCGTGATCTCAGTCTCGACACCCGGGGCGTCCAGCACCGCGCGAACAATGCTTCGGACATGCGGAGAGCGAGAGGTGGGGAAATAGAGCACCCGGAATGGTTTCGTGGAATCCCCTGAGCTTGTCGCAGGGATGGTCTCGAATCGCCGGCTGACAGGAAAACCTGTGACGATGATTTTGTTCTGGGGAACGCCGCTGTGTTCGACTGAAATGGCTGTGGCAGGATCGGTCACCAGAAAAAAGTCGGAGGGAGATCGGGTCCAGGCCGCATTGACGTTCATCGAGTCAGTGACAACGGTTAAAACGGGAACGCGCGGGAGCGTTTTAAAATGGCGCTCCAGCTGATAGGGGTAAACGGGATAGGTGCAGATGACGAGATGGGGCTGAAATTCCCGAAGCAATTCTCCGACTGCAGCTTCGGTGTCCTTGAGGAAAAAGAGGGGTTTGGAAAAATCCTGTCGATCGGTGGAATGGTAGATCATCGACCAGAGAGGGGGAACGTAAGTGGTGATTTCCCGGTAGGCCTTGCTGAGGAAGGCATTAATTTTGGGGCTTCCGAGGTGGCAGGGATCAGCGACTTTGACATCGGCCTTGTCCTCCAAAGCCTCGGCGAGGTGCCGGGCGGCACTGTTATGCCCGTCGCCGAAGCCAGCAGAGAGGATTAAAATTCGAGGAAATGCCACTGGCAAGAGATGTAAAGAGGATCGGGGATTGCGTCGATTCTCATTTGCGGCCAGATTCTCAAAGTCAGCGCAAATGAACAAGGACGGTCAAAAGGATGATAACCAGGGTAGCGAGCTCTCTGACTTGAAGGACGTGGATCTTGAGATAGGGGAAGGAGAGGAGGAATTGACGCTTCGTGTCATCGAGGACAAGCCCCGGTCAGAGAAGGTGATCGATCCGCCTGAAAAGGAAGTCGAGGAGAAGGTTTTGCGGCTGGACCAAAAAGCAACTGCTGAAACCCATCCCCCCAAAAAGGTCGAGGCCCGGAAAGATCGGGCTTTTTTAAATACAATGCTTGCCGAGGAGGCTACGGATTACATCGACCCTGAAAATCCGACTGCGCAGTGGATTCGGGAAGTGCCGCAGTCCAAGGCGCGCGCTGTCCCGATGGGTTGGTTCGTTCTTCTGATTGTTGTTTTTGGCGGAGTGCTTCTTTGGGCTGGTGTTCAGATATGGATCTCTGGAGATAAGCCAGTTCCGGGTCGGGTGGGCGAGCAGACAGATTTAGCGTCGAATAGAACCGGGCAGGCTGATTTCATCAACCCGGAGGATGAAGCTCAACAACGAGAAAAAGCCGAGATTCGATTTCTTCTCATGGAAAGAACCATCAATGAATATTTGAGTGCCGACACTTTGGAAAAGAAGCTGAACAATGTTCGGCATCGTAAACGCGTTGAACCTTTGATGAGGGATTATTATTCCCGGGCAGAGATGAGGACGAGGGACTATAAAGCTGTTTCCGAATATCATATTGTTTCTCTGGATAACCATCCCTTCATTGCAGTCCGTGTCGATCTTGAGGGTGATGACTCGGTCGCCCTTCTGCTGGAAGAGGTCGACGGAGAGTTTAAGATCGATTGGGAATCCGAAGTGGCCCATCAGGAAATCCCAATTCAAACATTTATCGAAGAGCGCCCTGAAGGATCGGTGGATTTTCGTGTCTACGTAACATCCGATCATTTTTATGCCTATGAATTCCGGGACGAGCAAAAGTGGCAATGCTACAAACTCACCGGCCGCGATTCGGAGGAATCTCTCTTTGGATATGTTGAACGGGGTAGTCTGCTGGAAAAGGAAATCAAAAAGAGCATCGGGTGGGATCCTCGTAAAAAGTCCCATATGGCTCCTCTGTTTCTTCGCGTTTCTTTTCCTCCGGCGGGAAGGGGTTCAAGATCAGTTCGGATTGAGGAAGTGATTTCCAATCGCTGGGCCTACTCGACAAATCCTGAAAAAGATTGAGTTTTAATTGCGATGAGACCCGTTGGATCAGAAGGAGGAGAAAAGGCGTCTGTCGTGGGCGTGGGACTTCTCTTGCTTGTCCTTGGAACGGTGGGAGCAGGCGCAACTTTACTTCTTAGAACTGATCTGATCGACCCACAAGAGATCACAAATTTATCCTATAAAATTGAGGGGAAACCCTCTTCGACTGACGCTTTCGGATAAAACTATAACCGCCATGAAAATTCGCCCCTACCATCTTCTTCAAATTCTAGCCGTCGGCATCTCTTTTATGGGAGCTGCAGCTTCGGCCCAGAATAAGGCGCCGCAAGTTCTTACGGAATACCTCGTTCCCAATGAAATTGCCAAAGGTGAAGTGGTTGCCGTGATTCCTCCGGAGGAAATCCAATCTTACATTGAAAAAGTAAAAGAGGCATCCAAAGGCGACCCGAAGTGGTTCGCGGAATATTCGGCCAAGGCCACTCCCGGTATTCCCTTGCCGTTTCATGACAAATTAGGTCTCACAAAAGAGGAATACGCCCAATATATCGAACTTTGGGACCAGCGGGATTTTAAGGTCATTCAGGAGGTGGCGGTGCGTCTCGAAAAGCTAGGGGACCAGTGGATGGTGCGTGTGGGTGGAGTCGGAGCTAGAATTAGCCTCCTGCGCTTCGATCCTGCGACCGAAACTTTCAAATCTCCGAATGGAAAAATGGAGAGAATTGAAGACATCAAAGCTGATCCTGCGAGTATTCTGAGAGCTTGGACTGGTCAGGAATGGAAATACGAAAAAAAGGGTGCCCTTGGTGTCACCAAGGAGAATTTTGCAATTGGGAAAACCGAAGATGGGAAGTTCGGGCTCCTCGTCTATCGCCTGCAAGACATCGGAGTTGACGGGCGCTCGCTTTATGATCAGAGCGTGCTCATCCGATTCGCCCTTCCGAAACAGGGTGACAAGCAGTAGGCTTGCTGCGTGAGCAAAGCCCAAAGCCAGTTCCGCCCTCGTCGCTTTTGGCGTTGTGTTTTGATTGTCGTGGCCGCACCTCTGGTTCTATGGGCTCTGGCTAACCTTCTCGGGGCGACGGAGCTTGGAACCAGCCTGATCGAAAAAGAAATTAAGAATCGTATCGGTCTTGAATGTAGGATCGAGCGGTTGAGTTGGACACCATGGGGTGGAGGAGCAGTGAGAGGCCTTGAGCTGGCCTCGGATTCCTCCAGCTCACCGATTGTTCGGGTCGGCAAAATCGTGATCGACCCTTCCTGGAAATCGATGTTCCAGCGTCAAAGGCGTTTCGATTCCCTCCTGATCGAAGATGGTGAGCTCGATCTCACGGTTGAAGAGATCTGCAAGATTTTTGAATCCAGAGAGGCTCGCTCTAAGGTCTGGCTGACCGATGCGGATCAGAAGATCCCTCAAAAGCAGGGTGATGATCAGGAACCCAAAGTGCCTGAACTCGAGCGGAAAGAGGTGCCGATTCGAGAGGAGAGCGAAGCCAATGACAAAAAGACGCCTTTGCCGACCCTTGTTCCTACGGACGATTTTGAAGGTGAGATTCTTTTGAAGAATATTGACCTTAAGGTTTCCTCGATCAAGCGCCCGGATCTCGCGCTCGAACTCTATGAGATCGATGGCGAGATTCCCCTTTGGGGTGGGGAACGGAGTGGTGAGCTTGTGTTTTCAAAAGTGAGAATAGGAGGCGATGGGAATGTCGAAAAACTTGATCTGCCGCTGGTTTGGCGTAATCAGAAGCTTGAGGTTGATGAATCTGAAATTCACCTCTTGGGAGTCCGGTTTTCCCTGAAGGCCTCGGTTCGCCTTGTCTTGGGATTGCCCTTCGGTGTGGCGGTCGATCTTCCCCCGCAGCGAATTAACTCCACCTCGATGGGGGAGCATGCTTTTCCGATCGACATCCATTCATTCCGATCGCGCAATACGGTGCAGGGCTATTTGCGACATCCCACCATTCTCTATGGCAGCAGCCAGACAGAAATAGGAGTGAGCGAGCTTCTCGATACTCAGGATGGAAGTCGGGTCCGGTTCGAAAAAGGGCGAGCGGATTTCACGCTGAATCCCGGTGGACTTTTTTCTCCCGACTTTCATCTTATCGGTGAGCAAGATGCCATTCTGGGGAATGGGTTCGTTTCCATTGGTGGGGAGGGTGCGGCCACCGTCCGAATCGTGGCATCACCGGTAAAAGCTCATGAATATGAAAAGCGAATACAGTCGATTTCTCCTGATTGGACACTCGCGTTTGAGCCACTGGTCACGCCGGACCGTGTTCACCGGGATCTCCGGTTTGATCTTTCGAAGGGTGGACTCATTTTTGACCTCGGAGTGGACGGAAAAGCAGTGTCTTTTCGTGAGGCTTTTGCCAAAATCAAGCGCGGCCGTTCTGTGCCCATCGCTCCTAAACTCCCATGAGAATTATTGCCGGAAAAGCCAGAGGGAACCAGCTCAAGGTACCTCGTGAAATTTCCCGTCCCAGCACGGACCGCGTGCGCGAATCCCTCTTTGGCGCACTGATGGAGCGGCTTCCTGATGCCAGGGTGCTGGATCTCTTTGCCGGTTCCGGTGCTCTTGGGCTCGAGGCGCTCAGTCGCGGCGCAGCTTCCTGCATCTTTGTGGAGCAAAATCGCCATGCGGTGAAAACGATCACCGATAATCTCCGTAAAACGCGCCTTGAAGGGGGCACCGTGATCAACCGCACCGTGGAGGACTTTCTTGAGAATGAGCGACAGTCCTACGATCTCGTCTTTGCCGATCCCCCTTATGCCGATGGTATTTCAGATCTTGCTGGCGACCTCGTGCTTCTCGACGGATGGCAGGACTGGCTTTCTGAGAACGGCCTTTTGATTGTCGAACGGGAAGCCCGTGGCGAGACCCCTCCTTGCCGTGGGCTCGAACTTCTTCGAGAAAAAGACTTCGGCCGCAGTCGCATCGTGATCTACCAACGTGTCTCCTCATGACCTTCCATGTTGCCCATTTTTTATACAATCTGGCTTTGCCTGCGATCAGCTTGCTGACAGCTCCAGCGTGGCTATTGAAAATGATTCGCCGGGGCGGCTGGGGGAGTGGGCTGCTGGAGCGATTGACGATTTATGATCGTGACCCCGAGTTTGAAAAGGGAGGCGCGGTATACGTGCATGCGGTGAGTGTCGGAGAGGTGCTGCTCGCGCTGAAGCTGATCAAGGCCTGGCATGAAGAGACCGGGGATCACTTTGTTTTGGTGCCCACGACTGCCACCGGAATGGCGGTTGCGAAGGAAAAGGCACCGGGTTTTGTGCGTGTGATTTACGCGCCTGTTGATCTTCCGCTTTTGGTTCGAAGAGCTTTCGATCGCTTCCAACCTCGGGCAATTGTTCTGATGGAATCTGAGCTTTGGCCGAACCTGATTATACAAGCTCATCGCCTTAAGATTCCAATTGGCATTGCCAATGCCCGGCTTTCGCCTCGCTCCGGCAAGCGGCTTTCGAAGTTGAAGAAGCTCGTGAGCCCAATGATTTCCAAGCTTCACCGCATTGGTGTTCCTGAAGAGTCGGACGTGGCGCGCTGGCACGCGATCGGTGCACGGCCTGAGGCCACAGTGGTAACGGGAAACGTCAAGTTTGACCCGCTGGGATCTCCTCCTCAGAAGAGAGAGGAGTTTGGTGATATGTTGTCAGCTTTCGGAGATCAAAAAATCGGGATGGCGGTCTCCACTTTTTCAGGAGAAGAGAAGTTCATTTCCAGCGCATTTCGTAAAGTGGGACTTCTTCCGGTGGTCGTGCCCCGGCATGCTGAGCGTCGTGCCGAGGTCTCGGCGGCCTTGGAAGGGAATGTTGTTTTGCGTTCCGCTTTCTCGAAGCCGGAAGGGGATGAAACCTTTGTGATCGATTCCACCGGAGAACTTCGTGATTGGACGGCGCATGCAGATGCAGTGGTGGTGGGGAAATCCTTCCTTGCCGAGGGAGGACAGAATCCTACGGAAGCGATCCAAGCGGGGATCCCAGTGATCTGCGGTCCGCACATGGCTAACTTTGAACCTCTTGTCAGCGAACTCAAAGACGCTGAGGCTATCTGGTCGGTTACCTCCGAGGAAGAGTTGGTTCAGGCTCTCAGGGAGGCAATTGTTTCCCCCTCGGCCAAAACGAAGGCGGCCACCCGTGTTTTACAGCGCCACGAAGGTGCGGTTTCACGAACCATCGCCCTGTTTTAAAGGTCGCTCTGGGAGCACTCACCCTTTAGATTTTTGCAGTGAACTTCGCCATCATCTTCCGTTCTCTCGGCACCATGGTCTTCCTCCTCGCCCTTGCGATGGGGGGCTGTGTCGGCCTTGGGTTTGCGGTAAAGGTTGACGCGGGGCACAATTCTGACCTCGCCCTGATTGGTTGGGCAATCTCCCTTGCGATCGCTTCGGTGGTCGGAATCTTGTTCCGTTTTCTGGGACATCGTCTTACCAAACAGGAATCAGCCAATGTGTATGTGATGCGCCGCCGGGAGGCCATGGCCCTCGTGGGAATCGGCTGGATCGTCTGCTGCGTTATTGGTTCTCTTCCTTATCTTTTTTGTGACTTGGAGATTGATCCTGCGTCTGCTTTTTTTGAATCGGTCTCCGGACTCACCACAACCGGAGCAACTATTTTCTCAGATTTGGAGAATCTCCCGGCTACCATTCTCCTCTGGCGCTCGGTGACCCAATGGGTCGGAGGAATGGGGATTCTTGCAATGTTCGTGGTGGTTCTCTCGGGAATGGGCATCAGCGGAAAAACTCTCATAGGTGCGGAATCCTCGTTGTCCAATTCTGATATTTCCAGTCTCCGACAGACGATGCGCCAGTTGTGGCTTCTTTATCTGGGGTTTACGATCGTGGGAGGTCTAGGCTTGTATTTTCTGGGCCTCTCCCCCTTTCAAGCGGTGAATCACATCCTTACCACCGTCTCCACCGGGGGATTCGGAACTCAAAATGACAGTATCGCGGGAGGGGAATTTACGGTTCCGGTGAAGAGTTGGATGATTTTTTTTATGATCCTCGGTTCCCTGAGTTTTCCTCTTTATCTCGCGCTCATCAAACGACAGACCAAGCTCCTGCGTGACCGCTACGAGGAGGTTTGGTGGTATCTGGGAATTCTCGTTATCGTTTGTCTCGTGATGGGAACTCTGCGGCAGTTTCATGCCTTCGAGGAGAACCTAATCGACGTGGTGTTTAACTTGGTCTCGATTTCGACGAGCACCGGATACGTTTCCTCGGATTACGAACTTTGGGGTGATCTTGGAATTGGGATTATGTTGATGCTTATGATCGTGGGGGGGTGTTCGGGATCGACTTCCGGAGGTCTCAAGATGAGCCGGATTATTCTCTGGTTTCGCTACGTCCGGGCTGGATTAAAAACAAGCTTCCGGCCCAAGGCTCTTATCCCGGTAAAAATGAATGGCCGATCTGTTGAAGACTCTTCGCTGGCTCAGCTTCTCTTGGTGATATCCCTCTTCGGCTTTTTTGGAATCACGGGTTCGATCCTTTTTCGGATCTTCGAGCATCATCATTCGGCGCTCGGAACACTTTCCCTCATCATTAGTCTCCTTGGAAATACCGGTCCGGCTTTTGCGGAGATGGGGCCGACCGAAGCGTGGTTTGATCTATCTGTTCCCAGTAAGCTCCTGTGTTCCGGGATGATGATTTTGGGGCGCCTGGAGTATATCGCCGTTCTGATCCTCTTCAGTCGGAGCCTCTGGAAACGCTACTAAATCGAAGGAACTGGACTTCAGGCGGTCCCGTGAATCGGGGGAAGAGCGATTGGGTTTAAGGCTTAGGTTTTTTGAGTGAGGGTAAGGGAGTGCCTGTATTTCCATGAGCGCAGAAGGGGGGCTCATTTTGTCTCAAGCTGTTTGAGTTCGATGTTTCGGAACCAAACGGGCTGGCCTTCGGCCTGCAAAGCAATGTGACCAAAGCTCAGGGGGATCGGGGCACCAGCTTTGAGAAGTGACTTCGTGGCAATCACCCGGCCTTTGGGATCAAGCTGGGGTTTCTGATAGCGGAGGACTTCCTTGCCATTGACCCGGTGAATGATTTCCTCATTCCCTCGAACGACCATTTCAATTTTGACCCACTGATCGGCAGGGATATTCGGGGAGGTGGACTGGACAATGTGCTGGGTGACGAGTTTACCATCAATCTCAATATTTGTACCCGGCGTACAGACGTTTCCGGTAGGACGAGGTCCTTTGCCTTCATCAGCGAGAAATTGAAATTCGATACTCGCAGGAAATCCCTGGTCGAGGGCCATGCTTTGGGGGGGCTGGGCGTGGACCATGACACCACTGTTGAGGTTTACGTAGTGCGGTGCGTCCGTCATCATCTTGCCAACGAATTTATACTCCATCCGCAGGATGTAGTGGGAGTAGGACAGCTCGGTGTAGAGATGGCCGAATTGTTTGTCGAATGCGGGGTATTTGTCGTATGCGCATTTCAAAATCCCATCCTCGATTCGAAAAGTCTCAAAAGCGTTTTTTCCCAAGGGATGCTTTGCAATTTTGGGAGTCCAGCCGGTAAGATCCTTGCCATTAAATAGGGGGACAAAGCCGTCATTGCCGGTGTCTTCGCCGGCAAGTAAAGTGAGGGGAAAAAAGAAGGGAATCAGTTGCTTCATAAAGTGAGCCTAAGATCTCAGGACAAGATGCCAAGTTGAGACCTTGTAGAAGACCGGGAAACTGTGAGTGGTGCCTTTCCTGGAATAAAAAAAGCCCATCAACCCTACGGAGAGGTGACGGGCTTTGGAAAAATAAATGGCGAACTACTCTTCGGTCTTCGCCTTTTCGATGTAGGTCGACTTGATGCGGAGATCGCGGAGGGCAATCGGGGTCGCCTTGGCAGGGCTGGAGGTCATGAGTTCGGCTCCCTTGTTGTTCTTCGGGAAAGCGATGACTTCACGGATGGAATCCTCGCGGCAGGCAAGCATGACCACTCGATCGAGCCCGAGTGCGAGTCCTCCGTGTGGAGGGGCTCCGAATTTGAAGGCGCTGAGAATATGATCAAATTCTTCGTTGGCTTCCTCTTCGGAAATACCAAGCGCTTTGAACATGTCAGCCTGAAGGTCGGATTCGTGGATTCGGATCGATCCGCCACCGAGCTCGTATCCGTTGAGGACGACGTCGTAGGCTTGGGCGCGGAGGCCATCAAGTTCGCCATTGCGAAGCTTCTCTTCGTCTTCTTGAAGAGGACGGGTGAAGGGGTGGTGGACGGCAACGTATCGGCCTTCCTCCTCATCAAAAGCGAGAAGGGGGAATTCCGTGACCCAGAGAAAATCGAGCTCGTCGTTTCCTTCGAGGAGATTGCGCATGGCGCAAACTTCCATGCGGATGCGGCCGAGGACGTCACAGGCAGGTTCCCACTTGTCGGCGGCGAAGAGGATGAGATCACCTTCTTCGATATTGAGCTTGGTGCGGAGGGCTTCCACTTCGACCTCGGTGAGGCGCTTGGCGAAGGGAGAGCGCCACTTCGAGACTTCCTCGCCACGGACCTGAATGTAGGCGAGGCCTTTGGCTCCGGCTTCCTGGGCAAGCTTGGTGAGTTTATCGATTTGTCCGGTAGAGATATCCGCAAAGCCCTTGGCATTGATGGCTTTCACAACACCACCGCTGGAAACGGCTCCGGAGAAGACCCGGAATTCGCAATCCTTGAGGTCCTCGGTGAGGTCGGTGAGTTCCATGCCGATCCGGCGCTCGGGTTTATCGGACCCAAAGGTATTCATCGCCTCCTTCCAGTTCATGCGCGGGAAAGGAGTGGGGACTTCAACTCCGCGTGATTTGGAAAACATGGAGGCGAGAAGACCCTCGACCATGCCGATGATGTCATCCTGCTCGACGAAGGAGGCTTCGATATCGATCTGGGTGAACTCGGGCTGGCGGTCCGCGCGGAGATCCTCGTCACGGAAGCACTTAGCGATTTGGAAATAACGCTCCACTCCGGCGACCATAAGCATCTGCTTGTATTGCTGCGGAGCCTGAGGGAGCGCGTAGAATTTCGCCGGGTTGATGCGGCTTGGGACGAGGAAATCGCGAGCGCCTTCGGGAGTGGCCTTGGAAAGAATGGGCGTCTCGATCTCAAGGAAGCCTTGTGCGTCAAGGAAGTCACGCGCAGCCTTGGTGATGAGGTGGCGTTGTTTGAGATTGTTTGCGAGGCGGGGGCGCCGGAGGTCGAGGTAGCGGTGCTTGAGGCGAAGGTCTTCGTTCGAGAGTTCCTTATCGAGCTGGAAGGGAAGGACTTCGGACTTGTTGACGATCTTAAGCTCGGAAGCGACGACCTCGACCTCCCCGGTCTCGAGGTTTTCGTTCTTGGTGTCGACGTCATCGGTCTTGAGTCGCTCGTCGACTTTTCCGGTCACCTGTACCACGTCCTCGGAGCGGAGCTTGTGGGAAAGCTCGGCAGCTTCAGGAGAAACCTCGGCGCGGAAGACGCACTGGGTGATGCCCTCGCGGTCGCGGAGGTCGATGAAGATCACGCCACCCTGATCACGGACGGTGTTTACCCAACCGATGAGAGTGACGGTTTGGCCAATGTGCTCGGGGCGGATTTCGTTGCAGTGGTGCGTTCTCATTTTTTGAAGTGGGAGACGATTTGATCGACAGAGAGGGTGGTTTCTTCGCGCGTGGCGAGGTTTTTGAGCGAGAGATCGGGAAATTCGGAGCCGATAACGACGGCGTGCCGCGCGCCTGCTTGTTCGGCTTGTTTGAACTGCTTCCCGACCTTGGCCCCAGTGAGCGGGAAGGTCACGGCGAGGCCGGCGGAGCGGAGATCAGTCGCGAGAGCGAGGGCATTGAGCTGCTGGTTTTCATCGGCGAGGACGACAAAGACATCGCACCCGGATTCTTCGCAGATGGCAGTGGTCATCTTCTCAGCAGCATGTGGAGTCTCCTCGATAAGGTGACGAATCACGACATCGCCGATGGCGAATCCGGCAGCAGGAAGGTCGACGGCATGATCAGACAGAGCAGAAATGAGGGTGTCGTAGCGCCCGCCGCCGGCCACCGCACGGAGAGATTTTTTCGCATCAAAGACCTCGAAGACAACCCCAGTGTAGTAGGCGAGTCCGCGAACGATGGAAAGATCAAGCTCGATGAACTCGTCCATGCCACGTGCTTTGAGATTCGAAAGAACGGAATCAAGATTCTCGCCGAGTGACTCGGGTTTTTCGATTGCGTTGGTGATTTCCTCGGTGGTGAGACCGAGGGCGGAAAGGCTCTTTTCGGTGATCTCGGGCTTATTGCGCTCGAGCTTATCAACGATCTGAAGAAGTTCGGAGGTTTGCTCTTTGGAGAGGCCCTGGGCTTCGCCAAAAGTCTGCCAGTAAGCGCGGTCGGAAAGTCGAATCATGAAATCGCCCGGCTGGAAGCCGAGTTCGCGCATGAGGTCGATGCTCAGTGCGATGAGTTCGGCATCTGCTCCGGCAGAGGACTCGCCGAGGAGATCGACATTGAATTGGTAGAACTCGCGCGTGCGGCCTTTTTGCGGCTTCTCGTAGCGGAAGCACTGGCCGATCTCAAACCAGCGGAGCGGCTTGGGGTAGTCGCGCTGAACCGTTGCGACGAGGCGTCCGAGCGAAGCGGTGACCTCGGGACGGAGGGTGACATCACGTCCGCCTTGATCCTTGAAGCGGAAAAGCTGTGAGTTGAGCTCGCCTCCGGCCTTCTTTTGGTAAAGTTCGGTGCCCTCAAGAATAGGGGTTTCATATTCCACGAAGCCATAGCGACGCGCGACCTCCCGACAGGCGCGGAAGAGATAATTACGCACCGCGCAGTCCTCGGGACGGAAGTCACGAAAACCGGGGAGACTCTGGAAACCTTTGGCCATGATGAAACACGGAATGTTGCAGGAGATTTCCCGCGGGCGCGCGAGGATAGGGGGCGATTTCCAGATGTCGAGGCGGATTCTTAGGCGCAAGCGTTCTTCTGGCGTGGCTTCCAGCGTTTTAAAATGCGGGGAAATCGGTTCCAGCAGAGGAATCCGATTGCGATTCCACAGAGGTTAAAGGTGAGATCGATAACATCCGAAAGGTCGAATCCGTAGCGAATTATAGGGGGGATCGTTTCGGCGAGGACTGCAATGGTGATGATGATTCCGATTGCGCGAGCCTTTCCGGTGACTGTTAAGAAGAGAAAGGTGAAAAGAAGGTAGGCCGGAAGGTGAAGCCATCGGCGATCATGCGAGATCTTTCTAAAACTGTTGTTAAAATTACTTTTAACCTTTGTGATTTTATTTTGCGTAACCTCTTGTCGTGAGGGTGTTTGAGGTCTTGTTTTCGCCTGTGTGATGGGCTTTTCTTGAATGATGGGAGGCTCTTGAACTCGTGGGTTCTGAGCTGTTTTTTGGGGAGCCACTTTCTCTGTAATCGTCGATTGGCTTGATGAAGGTGGGGTATTTTCTCCGATGTCAAAGCTCCCCCAGAAAGGAAAAAAGAGGGTGTGGGTTTGTGGGAAAATGGTGAGCCAAGAGGCCACAAATAAAATGATAGTGGCTCCCAATCGTCTCAAAATCGAAGGGCTTGAGCGGTGGGTAACGATGGAAAAAATCCACAAAACCCAAAGGAGAGAGAGCGTGATCGTTGTCGAGAGGAACCAGCGACGTTCACTCACTTTGAGCATTTTAAAATTTCTAATTTCAAGCCGCCCTGCATCGCCAAGCATTTCAAAGTGAAGGCGAGATTCCCTCCCGGTTTCAGGCAATTCGCGAATGACTTCTAAATGGGTCCAGTCTTTGGAACCATGTCCCATGAAAAGTAGAGAATCAGCTGGGTGATACCAGCGCTCTTCACCTCGATCTGAGAAAACTCCGCGCGCTAATAGATAAGAGTGGTCTCCCAGAATAACATCCTTATAACGGTAATCAAAACTGATTAAGACCGCACGGCAGTCGGCGGAATCGGGAAAGGGGAATGCCAATGAGCTGTGTATCTTTTGGCCTTTCTTTTTTTCTAGGCGAATGAGATTTCCTTCATTCGTTTCGATAACTTCCAGCCCTCGGTTCTTCGCATTTTGAGGATCATTCTTGACCAGCGCTCTCAGCGTTTGCTCGCTCACCGGATGGGGTGCGGCTTCAAAACGGTAATGCCAATTCAGTCCGGTGAGCAGAACAAGAATAGCTCCCCAAATCCATTGTAAGAGAGGGCGGCGAAACATAGATGATTAAAACGAGAAGCTGTACGCCATGCCAGGAAGCTTCAGGTCAAACATCAGGAAAGTCACGGTGTGTCGGCCGAAGCTGCGCGAAACAGAAATGTGCTCATCAACGCCGGAATACATAAAGAGTCCAGACCACGCATCCTTTCGCCAGTGAATGCCTCCGACGGGGCGGGTTTCGCTCAGTTCCTTGATGTGTGTTGCTCCGGCGTAGGCAGAAAAATCAACCCCTTTGAAGGTGCCGACATATTTGGAAAAGGTCGCGTAGTAGCTATCGCTGTTAATGTCTCCAAAGTCGTCATTGCTCATACCGACAATGAGAGCCGGACGCCAGCCATCGTCTTCTGCGAAAACACGCCAGTTGATCAGCGGGGTCACATCGCCTGTCTTAGGTCGCCAATCGACTCCGAGCCGCAGAGACTCGGTGACTTGATAACCGAGATTCATGTAGAGCTGGCCATGAGGTGGCTTCTCGGGGATCCAGCGGAAATAGTAACTGAAACCAAGCGGCTCCTCCGGCTTCTTAAGGAAATCACCCAAGCCATTAAGAAGGGGGCTTTCGCTCTCATCCAAGAAGGTGAGGTCTTTGAAAACATCTCCGCAGTTTCCACCGTCTGATCGGCCACGCACGGTGCCCGCTTCACCTGGTCACATCACTCAGGCAGGGACCTCCGAGGCTGGCTTTTGAGCCGGAAGGGACTGCGCCGCGAGAATGAGTGAAAGAATCGTTCGAGTGATCATTTTCATTTACGTAATGATTAGTTTTTTCACGTATTTTGCAAGGAGATCGGCCTCCAAATTGACGGTCTGTGCGACTGCTGCCTCCGAAAGGTGCGTCGCCTGGAAGGTGTGTGGAGTAATCCAGAAAACCGCGGATTGATCCCGCAATTCGGCAATGGTCAGGGAAATACCGTCGATACTCAATGAGCCTTTATCGAGGCAGAGCGCGTGGATGTTTTTAGGAAGGCTGACCTCGAACCGGTGATCTTGTCCGAGTGGGGAGAGATCGAGAATCTTTCCGATATCATCAACATGTCCTTGCACGAAATGTCCGCCCAAGCGGTCGCCTACGGCCAATGCACGTTCGAGATTGACCCGCTTTCCTTCCGCGAGTTCGCTGAGTGAGGTGACTTTGAGGGTCTGGCCAAGGAGGTCGAAGGAGACACTTTCCTCGAGCTTTGCCACGGTGAGACAGCAGCCGTTCACTGCCACCGAGTCGCCAAGCGAGAGTTCATCGGCGAAGGGGATTTCCAGAACTAGTTCAGCCTGATCACCCTTTTCCGTGAGGGAAAGAACGCGGCCGGTGTCTTCGACAAGTCCCGTGAACATTTTTTCTACTCGCTTGGTGTTCCGTTGTTGAATGTGCCTTCACCTTCGAAAGTTCCAGTTCCTTCAAAAACACCTTTTCCCTGGAATGAACCCTTGCCTTCAAAGCTTCCATTTCCTTCAAAGACACCGGTGCCTTCAAACTGCTCGATTTCCGCTTTGGGAGGATGAGTTTTTGGGTCCTTTGTCATGCCGGAAGTGGGAATAATCATGAAGCAGAGCCCCATGATTATGGTTGGAACGAGGGCTGCCTTCGCAAGACCCATGGGAGCCACACCGCCACTGAAGTAGCGACCGAGAACGGATTGTCCAGCTGGGTTGGGAGCGTTGGCGATGACGGTGAGGCCACCTCCGGTGACCGCTCCGGCGACGACGGCATACTTGGCCCCGATCGAAAGTCCGGGTGCCTGGGAGGCGAGGTAAGTGATCGCGGCATTATCATTGAACGCGGTCAGGACCGTCGATCCAATCATGAGGACCCAATTGTTATCAATTGAAGTGAGGAGCACGGAAATCCACCAGCCCTGGCAGCCGCCGTGAATGACAAGACCGGCCAGGAAGAAGCCCACGAGAATGGGTGACTTCATATTGACATCATTCTGGTGATGACCAGTCGCTTGGGTAAAGGCGAGGAGGAAGAGGAAGCCGCCGATGAACATCGCGGGGTAGTGTGCGAAAGCGACCGTCCACGCGAGGAAGACGAGGTGCATTGCGGTGACCCAGTGCGGGATGGGATCCTCACGATCCTCCCAGTGGAGCGGCATGTGCATGTCGCGCTCGGATGAGGGCTTGAGCTTGGAAAACTCAGTTTTGAAGGCAAAGAAGTAGATGACGTTGGCGATGCCGATTCCTACGACGGCTTTCCAGCCAAAGTTGAAAAACATGAAGGCCGTTCCAAAGTTCCACTTTTCCGCAATCATCAACACGGGTGGTGCGGCGAAGTGGGTAAGGGTGCCACCGACCGAAATATTGACGAAGAGGAGCCCCAGGGTGGCGTAGGCAAATTTCTTCGAAGGGTTAAGATCGTAGAACTTTTTGGAAAGCAGAAAGGCGGCGATGGTCATTGCGGCGGGCTCGGTGATGAAAGAACCGAGAATCGGCGTAATCGTGAGTGCGGAAAACCACCAGGCAGCGGGAGTGCCTCCAAATATTTGTGCGATCTTATCAACAACATTTTCCGCGAATCGCACCACCGGGCGGGTGGCAGCGGTGGCCATGATGATTACGACGAAGGCCGGTTCGATGTAATTGACGTCCTTTGCGATGTATTTTTTAAATTCGGCAACTCCGGCTCCAAGGCCATCTCCCTGAATGCCAAAGAACCAAAGAACGGCCCCGGCCAGTGCAATCACCCAGATGCCGAAGACAGCCTCGACCTCGCCCAGGAAGTGAAAAAGATGCGCTTTGAAAGAGACATCATCCCTCGCTCCTTGATGCGGTTTGGCTTCACCAGTACGACCTTCTTTCTCAATGAGTTCACGATGTTTTTTCTCGTGGTGGTGGGCCATTTCGAGGAAATAGCCACCCAGAAAGGTATGGAGAATGGCGCAGATAAATATAATGGTCGCGACCAGATTAAAGCCACCCTGTTCCAAGGCGCGCGCTTTCAGCTTGTCCCAGATGCCCATATCCTCGGTTTCCTTTTCATCGTAAACACTGAGAGGAAGGGGGAATTTTGCGTAGCGATCCTTATCGAGGCCATATTCTTCCTGATCGTAGTGAGGCAGACTACCGCCCGCTCCCTGCGCTGCAGAAGTGAGGAAGGGGAGCAGAAGAGTGAGAAGTAGGGTTCGAATTACGATGTGCTTCACGAGGCGGACCATACCCGCCTCATGAGACAGCGCAAGCCCTCTTGGACGCTCTCTTATCGCACCTGCTCACTTGCATCGCCTTGGTTCTTTCTTATCTTTTTACTCATGCGTGGCGCTGCCTTTTTATTTGGAATCTTTCTCCTGTCCTCCTGCGGGGACCTGATGGAAGTCCGGACAATCAGTCCCCGGAAGGTGAAAACAAAGAAATCAAAGACCAAGGTCGAGGGAGGGCTCTCTCGTGAGGGCTATGCGCCGATGACTCCCAATGGCTATAAGGCTCCCAATAAGGACCAAATCGCCGCGGGGAGTGTCGGGACAGAGGTCTCGGGCGTTTTGCCCGATCAGGTCGGCGAGGGGGTGAAGATTCAAGGTTACACTCTTCCTTCGGATGACTCGATTGCCTGGAGTGATGAATTTAACCCCGATGCCGATATCAATTTTGACGAAGCTTTTGTCAAGGTAGTGAAGCCTAAGAGCGCGTGGTTTTCGTCCTTCAAGCAAGCCCGCCGGGAGTCGATTCGTTCCGGCAAGCCATTAGTGATCTGGTTCACCCGGACCAATGAAGGAGGAAGCCCCAAGTGCAAAAAGCTTCGCGACGAGGTTTATAATCGAAGTGATTTCAAAATCTGGGCTCGCAAACATGTCGTGCGTTTGAAAGTGGATCTAGCTCCTCCGATTGGCCGGCGCGGGGACAATGGCGAGATTTTGGGGAAGGATAATGACAAGCGGAAGTATGCGAAATTTCTCGAGAAGCAATATCGGGTGCACGGCGTCCCATCGGTGATCGTGGAGAGTCCTTCAGAGGGGGTGATGGCGCAGTATCGCGGATATCGCGGCGACTCCCATGCTTACTTTGGCAAGCTCAAGGACAACATTCTAACCCATGAGCACAATTATAATATTTGGCGGCATAAGATGCTGCGGAAGGGTTATCGCGAATGGACTGGGCGCAATGGGATCAAGGTTTTTGCTAAGCTGGTGAAGTATTCCAATGGGAATCTGCTGCTCGTTGAGCCGGATGGTCATAAGCTCAAGACCTCGGAGTCACTCCTTTCAAGATCGGATCGCGTCTGGCTGAATCACGAAAAATCTCGTCGCGCGAAACGCTAGGAGAAGGTCACTTTTTTGTCGGCCATTTGGAGCCCATGAGCCACTCGTGAATCACTTCATCACTGCCGGTGATGTTTCCAGTGACCCGATAGCGGGATTTCTGAAGCGTGGTCGCTTCCTCGCGACTCTGGTCGACCACGGAGCGGGCTGCTCCCCCGGACGAGTGGATGAAGCGAATGTCTCCTTCCACAGTGATCACGAGAAAGGCGACGTGTTTGTCGAGTCCCACGATGCGAACTCCGGGACCGCGACTGGCGACTTCGCTGAGGAATTTCTCGTAGTTCATGCCAGCCCGCACGTGCATTTGGGGGCGGGGGAGGAAGGTTTCGATAATGTTCTGCGAGGGCTGCTGAGCAAGAGGGATGCGCTCGACCTTGAACCCGGCGTCACGCATGACCGTTGAGACGTAATATCCGCAGGCAATTTTCCCGCTTCCGGGAGTTTGCGCGGTTCCACTGAAATCCCAGGGCGTCCCGAGCCAACAACGCATGAGTTGAGGGAGAGTCTCCTCGAGGGTTTGGCGAGCCTCGTTGTGGACCTGGGAAATTTCGGCAGCAGTTCGTGCGGCGGCGTAGCGTTTGAAAAGGTGGATGCGTTTGTGCTCGAGCTCGATTTTTAACTCTTGGTAGCGCTCTGGATCAGGGACTGCCACTGCTTTTGCTCGGGCCGTCCATTGGGCCTTGAATTCCCGGTAGAGTGCTTCGAGCTGGTCACGGTAGTGCCACCCACCGTAGGCGAGTCCACCAATCAGGAGAAGATGGATGAATCGTTTGATCATCGTGACCGAAGAGCTACGCCACAGGGCGAGTTCACTGGGAGAGTTTTATCAAAAAAGCTGGAAGGTCAATCCCGTCAAAGCCTGTCAGGATTTTATCAAGGGATCAGCAAGTCAGTGACCTTTTAAAATTGAGGGTCGTGAGAATTTGAGCCTTGGCAGCTTGGACACCAGGCGGTGGTGCGGGTTGCAATGGTGTCGCGGGCAAGATTTGTTTTACATTTGGGGCAGAGGCCGCCTTTTTTCCAGCGATGTTGGAAAAGCCAGTTTTTGGGAGGCACCTTGGTGACATAGCCACCGGGAGCAAAGCCATCGACGGAAGCGGTTTCATTCTTATCAGCAACGTGTTTGAGCGCGCCAAGGGTGACGAAACGGGTGGCCTTCCGCACTTCCGCTGCATTTAAGGTTCCGCATGGGATTCCGGGATGGAGTTTGAGTTTCCAGCAGATTTCGTCAGCCATCCAGTTTCCAATCCCCGGGCAAATCGACTGATCGAGGAGGAAGGCTTTGAGGGGTTTCCGGTGATGGCGTGCGAGCTTTTTATGGACGTAAGCGAGGGAGAATCCGGACTCTTGGGGCTGCGGAGGAAGTTCAGCCCAGGGATCGGTGGTGTCGTGGAGCATGACACGTCCAAACATGCGGTAGTCGTTGAAGACAAGTGAGGCGTTTCGAGTTCGCAGGACGAGATGGTCGTGCTTCTCTTGGGCGTGGTCCGCTGGTGCGATGGAGAGTTTTCCAGACATCCCGAGGTGAACTTCGAGGTGAAGTTTTTTTCCAAAAGTAAAAAGCATCCGCTTGCCGTGGGCGCGTGAGGAGAGGAGTTTTTGACCTGTGAGGATTCGAAGCGCAGGAGCAGGGCAGTCGCGGTAGATTCGCGCCTTGGGGTGGGTCTCGGCGGTGAGGATTTTTTCTCCGTGATAGGCCGCCCACTGACGGCGGGCGAGTTCGACTTCAGCTAGCTCTGGCACGGGCGAATGCTAACGCAGGGGAGTGAACGCACAAGCGGGTTTGGGGGAATGACCGTAACTCAGTTAAGGGGAATCAGAAAAGCCCTCGGATATTTTAAAGGTTTCGATTGGGATGTTGCGCTGTTGATTCCGTTGGCTGTCTCGTTGAAGGGTCTTACTGTATCACCTTCAAGAGCCGGGGTATGTGAAAAACCGAGAGAGAACTTCCAGCCATGTTTCAGGGTCGGTATACGACGCAACCCATGGGGCATGAAGGTGACGTTTTAACCATCGGGTTGGTGGAAGGCGAAGCCTGTCGGGGAATGCCTTTGAAGGTTTGGTTTCCTGATGAAAGCGCCCGTTCCACCGACACGATCGTGGAACTTCTAGTTCGCGAAGGAGCAGGGCAAAAGAACAGGACCGAAGAGAGCCAGCAACCGCATTGCGGCTACTTTCGCAAGTCAACGCAGAGAAGTCTATCTTGGCCGCGCATGAGGAGTCGACCATCTGAGAGAGAAAGATTGCTCCAATATTTTAGGTCTTTTTTACTCTTGGGGTTGCTTTCAAAAACGTTTGCTTCGGCAAGGAGTTTGAAACCTTTGGGGGAAGGATCGATCAGACGGAGAGTTCCAGTTTCGCCGTCTTGAATGATCAACATGCCATCAACGGAGATGGAGCTGCCACGGCCCATAAAGGGCTCGTTTCCAGTGGACCAAAGTTCTTTGCCGTTGAGGTCGAAGGAGGTGAGTCCACCGGTCTTGCGCTTGGCCTTGGCTTTGTGGTTGCTGTTTTCGTTTGCAAGGAAATAGAGGTGTCCGTCGATCAGGTGAGCAGGGTGAACTTGGCTTCCTTTTTTGGTTTCCCAGAGGACCTCGATCTGGAAGTCATCGCCCGATTTTTTGAGTGAGAGCATTTTGGAGCCACCGTCGTAACCGCCGGTGGCAAAGATTCGCTTTCCATCGATCTGCATCGGGGCGGGGATGGGAATGCGGTTTTCGTAGAGTTTGGTCTGCCAAAGTTTATGGCCTGTTTCGGGGTCGTAGCTGTGAATTCCGCCTTTGGTTGTCAGAATAACGACGTGGGTTTGTCCTTCAAATTCCATAACGGTGGGTGAGGAGTGGGTGTTTCCAATGCCTTCACTCTTCCAGACCTCCTTACCGGTTTTTTTATCTACGGCGATGATGCCAGTCTTTTCTCCAAAAGGTGTGAGGATCAGATGATCACCGACGATGAGGGCGCATTGGGCGTATCCCCAGTGCGGGGTTTTGGCATCGGGATAGCGCTCTGCCATCTTGAAAGACCAGTCCGCTTCATGAGTTTTCCGGTTAATCCGAAACACTTGACCAAAGGGCCCCAGAAAGTAGACCGCATCGTCCTCAACGGTCGGAACAGAACGGGAACCGGGAAAGGATGGCTCTCCTTCGGAAGGGTTTTCGAAATTCCATTTTTCCTTTCCGGTGGCAAAATCGAGACAGCGGAGAATGTCTTTCTCCTGGGCCACGCGATCGACGATGAAAACCTCATCGCCTACGATGGCCGCTCCACCGAAGCCTTTTTCCAGCTTCGTTTCCCATAGGATTTTGGGGCCGTCATCTGGAAAGGATTTGATCAGACCTGTTTCGGCAGATGTCCCGTTACGTTTCTGGCCAAGAAATTGCGGCCAGTCTGCTGCTTGAAGCGACCCGGCGGTCAGAATGCTAAAGAGAAGAAGTTTCATAGCGGTAGGGAAGAAATTCGTTTTATTAGGCTGGAGGGCAAGAAAAAAGGTGTAAGTCCACTCCTGAAAAGAGGGTAAGGTTTTTGGTGAGAATCGCGTTCTGTTTGGGTCTGATGGTGACATGTTGCGGGGGCAAGGTCCTCAATTACTCACCGGCTCCTGCGGATAATCCGCTGAAGGGATTTGTTCCTTATGCCATCGAGTGGAAGAAAGAGCGCTTCCCACACTCCATGGAGTTTTCCTACCTCGCGCTGAATGAGGTGATGAAAGGGTGGGGGAAGTACGACTGGTCTGCACTCGAGAAGACTCTGGAAAAGGGGAAAGCGGGAGGTCGGCAGACGATCTTTCGGTTTTATCTGGAATATCCGGGCAAGAAGCTGGCGCTCCCTGATTTTTTATTGGCGGAGGGTGTTAAAATTGTCGAGTGGAAGGATGATGAGGGGCAGGCCTGTCTCACTCCGGATTACGAGGACGTGCTTCTTAGGAGAGCAATAAGCGAATTCATTGCTGCCCTTGGCAAGAAATACGATGGTGACCCGAGGGTAGGATTTATCACGATGGGAATGCTCGGAAAGTGGGGTGAATGGCATAACTTCCCGCGAGGAGATTTATGGGCTTCCCATGAGGTGCAGAAAGAGGTCATGGCGGCCTTTGAGAATGCCTTTTCGAAGACGCACATTTTACTGAGATATCCAGCGGGCGAGAGGAACTATCACTATGCCGATAATCGGGGAGTAAGAGTGGGCTATCACGATGACTCCTTTGCCTGGGCAACTTTGGAGACGGGGAAAAAGGGAGAGGAGTGGTTTTTTGTGCCATCGATGAAGCAGGCCGGGTTGACTGAGAAATGGAAATATTTCCCGATCGGCGGGGAAGTCCGGCCCGAGCTTTGGGAGACCACTTTTACTGATCAGAAACATCCCAAGGGGCAGAAATTCATGCAGTGTGTGGAAGAAACCCATGTGAGTTGGCTGATGGACTCGGGCCTCTTTCAAAATGGAATTCCTTTGGATGACCAGAGGAAAGCCCGGGCGCTCAAGGCTGTGCAACGCATGGGATATGAGTTCTTTTTGAGGGAGATCACTCTCGATGAGCAGGTGCTGCACTTGACGATCGAGAATCGTGGAGTCGCACCATTTTATTATGATTGGCCGATTGAGCTCGGATTCTCTGCGCCCAAGGTGCGCACGCAATCGATTTTCGTGCCGGAAAAGTTGAGCACGATTTTGCCGGGCGAGGCCATGAGCTGGGGGGTGAAACTTCCGACTAAGCCGACACAAATCCGCTTGCGAATACCCAACCCGATGGAGGGGGGGAAGGCGCTGCGATTTGCGAATCAGGAGTGCAAAGGGGATTACTTGCAGGTGGACTTTTAAGCCCGGCGGGCATTCCGCCCTTCGTCGATGAGGGTCCAGAAGTGCTTGGAGTCCGCGAGGGCCTCGTCCTCGGCGAGAGGGAGTTTTGAGCGGTAAAGAAAGTCAGAAAAAGTGCCCTTGTGAAGGACGCGGTGGACGACCACTTGTTCCTTGTTCGCCTCGAAATAGAAGCGCCAGTCGTCCGAGCGAAAGCGGTAGAGGATCTTCCCGTCGCGTTCGATTTTTCCAAAGCGTTCGTCATCGAGGTGCTCAAGATCTTCCTCGGTTACTTTGAATTCATCGAGGAGCTCGAGTTGTTCGAGTGTGCCGAGCTGGGAGATTTCGGCAGCGGAGATTTCATTAAAAACGATCTGAAGCACGGGTTAAGACTACCGCAGGGAGTCGAGCGGGGAAAGGGTGATTTCGGGGAGTAAGGATTCTCAGTCTTTTCATAACAAAAGCCATTGAGGGATCCGAAGAGATGGTGTTGACTCGAGAGAGGATGGCTATCTGGAACGATGACCGGCTGGAGCTCGCTCTGAGAGCGTCAAAAGAAGGGATCTGGGACTGGAGTCTGGAGCGAGACACCATGGTTTATTCTGCGTGGATTCTCCGGTTTTTGGGGTATCGCCGGAACGAGATGCCTCATTTGATTCATGATCGCGATAAGATTATGGATCCCGAGTCGGCTCAGGAAACGAGTGAAGCCCTGCAGGATATTCTCGATGAAGAGAGTGATCTTTTTGCTGTCGAACCAAGGGTAAGGACCAAGACCGGGAAATGGAAGTGGCTCAGGGTGCGCGGGACTCCAGTGCGGGGCGAGGATGGGGAGTTGCTCCGCTTGGTGGGGAGCGTGATCGATATTTCGAAGCGGAAAAATGCCGAGCAAGAATTGGCTGAGGAACGAGCCTTTCTCAGGACCTTGATCGACAACATTCCAATGAATATTTATTTCAAGGATCGGGACTCCAACTTTGTGATGGCGAACGCTCCGACGGCTCATAAAATGGGTCTTTCTGGCTGGGAAGAGCTGATTGGGAAAAGTGATTTTGATTTTTTTCATGCTGATCATGCGAGGGCGAGTCGTAAGGCTGAACGCGAAATCATGGAGACTGGGGTGGGGAAAGTGGAGGTCACGGAGCATGAAATTTGGGAAAACCGGGACGATACTTGGGCTATTACGTCTAAGCAGCCGTGGCAGGGAAAGGATGGCGAAATGAGGGGAACCTTTGGGGTCACTAATGATGTGACGGAATTGGTTCAGACACAGATGAAGCAAGAAGAGGTAGCAAAGCTCTTGCAGGAAAAGAATGAGAAGGCAGAGAGCGATCGCCATCTGATGAGGCTTCTGATGGATAGCGTGCCAATGAACGTTTACTTCAAAGATATCGATTCTCGGTTTTTGCTAGTGAATCAGGCAATGGCAAATTGGTTTGGCATGGACAGCCCGGCCGAGGTGCATGGCAAGAGGGATCGTGATATTTTTTCCTCTGAGCATTCCGGGCAGGCAGAGGCGGATGAGAAGCGGATTGTTGAGACGGGAGAGCCTTTGGTTGGCGTGGTCGAGCGCGAGACCTGGGGTGGGCGTGGAGACACTTGGGTGATGACTTCAAAGTATCCTTGGCGCAATGAAGAGGGGGAGATTTTTGGGACCTTCGGAGTGTCGAATGATGTCACTGAACTTGTCGAGGCGCGGCAGAGTCTGGAAAGGCTTGCGAGTGAGCTTGCTCGGAAGAATCACGAGATGGAGGAGGAGATGAATCTCGCACGTGAGGTTCAGCAGGCATTAATTCCAGAAGATCTCCCTGGTCTTAAGAGGGGAACGCGCAGCCTCTCCTTCCAGCACCTGTATCGTCCGGCATCTGAGTTGGCGGGTGACTTTTTTGAGGTGTTGGCAATCGACGAGGAACGCATTGGATTCTTGGTGTGCGACGTCATGGGGCATGGAGTGCGTTCGGCGCTGATCGTTTCGATGCTTCGTGGGTTAATCGAGAAACAAGTTTCCACTGCGGTGGAGCCTCCCGAGTTTCTCTCCGGCCTGAATGAAGGTCTATGTCACTTGCTGGAAGAAAGCGGGATCACTTTGTTTGCGACGGCGGTCTATGGGGTGGTCGACTTGGAGAAAAATGTTGTCGATTTGGCACTTGCCGGTCATCCGAGTCCGGTAGCAGTCTTTGACGATGGGGTGCGCCAACTGATGCCTCCGAAGGAAGCTCGAGGTCCGGCGCTGGGAATAATCCCTGAAGCGAGGTATGGATCGGTGACTGCTGATCTCACAGGCTTGAAGCGGATGATTTGCTTCACTGACGGTTTGGTAGAGGCAGAAAATGCGGCAGGTGAAGCGTTCGGAATCGATCGGTTAATTGAGCAGGTCGAGCGTGGGGGGCGCATGGATAAACTGCTTGATCGCTTGGAGCGTTCGGGTGCTGAGTTTTCTGGAGCCGGGCAGTTTAATGATGATGTTTGTCTCTTGGGATGGGAGGTTCAGCGATGAGTTCGGAAAGTGATGCGAATGATCGCTTGGAACTCGCTTTGCAAGCTTCCAACGAAGGCGTGTGGGATTGGGATCTGAAGACCAATGAGATTTTTTATTCGAATCGCGTATTGGGTTTTCTGGGATTCGGGAGGTATGGGGCGAAAAATATTTTTGAGAATCCTGCCGAATATGTGCACCCTGATCATCTTCTCGAATGGGAAAATCAGATGGCTGAGGTGTTTGGCGGAGAAGAGGATCTTTTTGCAATAGAACCGCGGATTCGAGATGCGAACGGAAAGTGGAAGTGGTTCCGAGTGAGAGGGGTGCCTCGCCGTGATGAGAAGGGGGAAGTTGTGCGCTTGGTGGGAAGCTTGATCGATATTTCCAAGCGCAAGACAGCCGAGCTGGAATTGGAGGAAGAGCGGGCTCGAATTGATCTCCTGCTTGAGAGTGTTCCGGTAAATGTTTATCTCAAGGACAGGGAGTCGCGTTTTCTGCGAGCCAATCGAGCGACTGCTGAACGTATGGGGGTCAGCTCGGTCGAAGATTTAATGGGGAAAACAGATCACGATTTTTTTGGTTCGGAGCATGCTGATGAGGCTCGTGAGACCGAACTTCGGATCATGGAAACCCGAATTGGCCAGATTGATGAGGTGGAGCACGAGGACTGGGAAGATGGCCATGAGACTTGGGTGATTGTGAGTAAAATGCCGTGGATCGGTCTTGATGGTTCCGTGAGGGGGACTTTTGGAGTCACCACTGATGTCACGGAGTTGGTAGAAACTCAGAATCACTTGGCTGAAATTTCGGACCAGCTTGCCAGTGCCAATTTGACGATTGAGGAGGAGCGCCACCGCATCCGACTCGTGATCGATAACATCCCGATGTTTGTGTATTTCAAAGACCGGGAGTCCTGCTTCCAACTCGTGAATCAAGGGTTAGCTGATCTGCTCGGGCAGGAAACTCCAGATGATTTGGTGGGTAAGCATGATCGGGATTTTTTCTCGGCTGATCTGACGGATGAGGCATTAAGGGATGAACAAGAGATTATGGCGACGGGGAAACCCTTGCCCAAAAAATTGGAAAGACTTGAGTGGAAGGACGGTCATGTCACTTGGTCTCTCAGCTCAAAGTTTCCATGGTATGACCGCAAGGGAACGCTTGTAGGAACATTTGGAGTTTCTGGAGATGTGACCAAATTGGTCGAAACGAGGGACCAACTTGCGGAGCTTTCCACCTATCTTAAACGTAAGAATGAGGCGATGGCTGAGGAGTTGCAACTTGCACGCGAGGTTCAGCAAGCAGCAATTCCGCAGTTTCTCCCGAAATTGGCGAACGATCAGGTCCGTTTCGATCATCGTTACGAGCCCGCAAGTGATTTGGCAGGGGACTTTTTTGAAGTGCTGGAGTTGGGGCCGGAAAAGGTGGGCTTTTTGGTGTGCGACGTCATGGGGCACGGCGTCCGAGCCGCGCTTATTGTTTCGATGTTACGAGGACTTTTGGAAAAAGGACAGGAGCAGCGCGAATCACCAGGTGATTTTCTAAAGGGGCTCAACGCTGGACTTTGTCATTTATTGGAGCGAACGGGGATTACCATTTTCTCGACTGCGGTCTACGGGGTGATCGATTTGCAAAAAGGAACGTTGAAAATCGCATCAGCGGGGCATCCTGCCCCACTGGTTCAACGAGGAAAAGGGGTTGATTCACTGAACTTTGAGAAGGGCTCAAAGGGGCCGGCGCTTGGACTGGTGGAGGGAGTGGAATTTGGGGAGACGACTTTGGTGTTGAATGAGCTAAAAGCACTCTGGTGCTTCACGGATGGAATTTTCGAGGTGCGTAATGAAGCTGGTGAAGAGCTGGGCCCGGAGGGAATGGCCCGGCAGCTGGAGCGTAATGGGAATCTGCAAGTTCTAGTCGATTATGCGCGGGATTTTTCGGGAGGTGGAAAATTTGAGGACGATGTTTGTATCCTCGGGCTTGAGCTTGGCTAGAGCTGTGCTACAGAAAGCGCGCTTTGAGTGAAAAAGTTGCCATTATGACCTCCGGTGGGGATGCCGCCGGGATGAATCCGGCCGTAAAATCGGCAGCCGAGCATGCACGAAAGTGTGGAATGACCCCTTATCTGGTTGAGTGGGGGCTGCGAGGACTGATCGAAGGTTGGATTCATGAGGCAACTCAGGAGAGCTTATCGGGCATTCTCCATCGAGGAGGAACAGTCCTCGGATCCTCCAGATCGAAAAGATTTTTTGATCCCCAATTCAGGAAGCAAGCCTTTGAAAACCTGGAGCGTTTGGGGATTGAAAAGTTGATCGTGATTGGAGGGGACGGTTCCTTCTCTGCGCTCAACCAGTTTCATGCTGACTTTGGTGTGCCTTTTGCCGGGATTCCTGCCACGATTGACAACGATATTGCAGGAACTGACTACTGCCTTGGTGTCGACACGGCTTTGAACATGATTCGGCAGAGCGTTGATAGTATTCGAGATACGGCCTCCTCATTTTCCCGCGCTTTTGTCATTGAGGTAATGGGGCGCGATTGCGGCTATCTTGCGATGACTTCGGCTCTCGCTACCGGGGCTGAAATCTGTCTTGTTCCAGAAGTTCCTTATGATCTTGATTCCATCGCCGAACGTATGAGAATTGAAAAAGAGCGGGGACGAAGGTATTTGCTGGGGATCGTAGCAGAAGGAACTGGTATGGGCGATACCTTGACCCGGTGGATGGGAGAAGCGTTGGGTATGGATGCCCGCTTGACTGTTCTGGGTCATGTTCAGCGAGGGGGATCCCCGACAGTTTATGACCGCATCATGGCTTTCAAGTTCGCCGTTTCAGCGGTGGAGGCCCTTCAGAATGGAGAGCAGAATCGCGTCATTGTATTCAAGGACGGCTCTTTTGGAACCGAAGCGATTGAGCACATTGCTGACACCAAGCATTGCGTGGACCCTGCTTTGGTAAAACTCTGTGAGGGCCTGAGCTGCTAAAACTCGCGATCGAGAAGATAGTGTGCGATTTGCTCCAATCGGCGCGCCTTTTTCCCAAAAATCGAAAGTGCATCGAGGGACTTTTTGGTAAGCCGGCGAGCTTCAGTCTTCGATTTTTCGAGCCCCATGATGGAAGGATAGGTTGCTTTGTCGACAGCTGCATCCTTGCCGGCAGTCTTGCCGAGCTTTTCGGTTGACTGTGTGATATCCAGAATGTCGTCAATGACTTGAAATGCGAGTCCAAGATTATATCCAAAATCTGTGAGGGCCCTTAGCTGCCGAGGCGTCGCGTTTGCGGTCATGCCTCCGAGTCGAAGAGAAGTCGTTAGAAGGGCGGCTGTTTTGTTTTCGTGAATACGAATCAGTTGCGCCTTGGTGAGGTTTTCTCCTTCTCCTTCGAGATCCAGAACTTGCCCGCCGATGAGCTTCTTTGACCCGCCACAGACGGAAAATTCGAGCATGATTTCCCTAAAGGGATAGCGTTTGGTCTGCGGAGTTTGAGCCAAAATGGTAAAGGCTTCGGTCAAGAGAGCATCGCCGGTGAGGACGGCCATGCCTTCGCCATATACTTTATGGGAAGTAGGGCGCCCCCGGCGGAGGTCATCATCATCCATGCAGGGAAGGTCGTCGTGAACGAGCGAGTAAGTATGCATGACTTCAACTGCGCACGCGGAAGGAAGGGCTGAGGCTTTTTGTCCTCCGCATGCCTCGGCAGCAGCCAAGGTGAGGATCGGGCGGAGGCGTTTCCCTCCCGCAAAGATGGAGTAACGCATGGCTTGGTGAACAGTCTTGGGGCGCTCAGTCGCTTTCGGCAGGAAGGCGTTCAGGGCGGCATCGACGGCTTTTTGTTGTTCCTTGAGATAGGGAATCAGATCGGACACGCGCATTTCCTAAGGGAAGAGAAGGGAATGCCAAAGCTCGAAAATTAGGAATCTTGCTTGCGGTATGAAGGATATGGCCAACTTTATGCCATGAAATTCACTTCGATATTTGCTCTTCTTCCAGCTCTTGTTGGGGTTGTCTCGGGACAGCTCAAAGAGGGGGCCACTCTCCCCGCGGTAGAAGCTAAGAGTCATTTGGGGAAAATAGTAAAGATTGAGCCCAAAAAGGGAGATGACTTCCTTCTCGTCTTTTTCTATCCAAAAGCTCTGACTGGTGGATGAACCGCTCAGGTATGTTCGGTGCGGGACGCATTCGAAAAATTGACAGAGAAGAAGGTCACCGTTTTCGGGGTTTCGACTGATGATTTCGAAACTCAGAAAAAATTTGCCGAGGCACAGACTCTTCCATATCAGCTCATTTCCGACCCCGGGGGTAAGGTCGCGAAGGCTTTCGGGGTTCCGGTGAAATTTGGCAAGTTTGCAGCCCGTAGAGCAGTGCTTTTTAAAAGAGGTCAATTAGTTTGGCAGGACAAAAAAGGGGCGACAAAAACGCAGGGAGAGGACATTTTACAGGCAATAGAAGGGAGATAAGTTTTTGGTTTCTCACTTGAAATCCGGAACAATTCCAAGGAAGTGGCTGCCCGATTTTTTTGTCCCCTCATTGTCAGGTGTTCAAAAAAATATCCTTCGCTTGATGACCTGAGTTTTGTGATGACTGCTCAATAAGGGGTCTGCGCATCAGAGGCTGCCGAAAGTGGGGTGAATGCCGAAAGTGGGGTGAAGACAGCGCAAAGTTGCAAAAGGCTCCCGGCCAATAGTCTATGCGCGACAACATCGGAGGGGTTCATCAATGGAGAACTGGGAGCTGACCCTTTTGATCCGGCCACTGCCAAAGGAAGAGGAGACTGGAGTCAGTCCTCATGTCGTTTCTGCGATCCGTCCTTTGATCGCTTTTGAGAGGAGCATTTGCTGTCTTTTTAAGATCGGCTTCAGGGTCACTACCACTCCCGAAGTTTTTTCACGATTGCGGTGGAGTTGGAGAAGCTGTTTCTCCTCTGATACTTCAGCGTCGACGATCTCGGTCCAGTATAAGAGAAGGAGGTTGTTCTCAGGTTTCCAGAGCGGGAAAACCTCAATACCTAGAGGGGTTAGAATGAGGTAAGCGTGGCGGGTGCAATGTAAGGCCAGTCTGATAAGGATGATTCCTCCGATGAGGGGGAGGCTAGCCATCCACCAGCGCAAAGAGGGGTGACCAAGAAGCCAAGTGAGAGCGAGGAAGACGGTGATCGCAAGGAGAATGGCACCGGCGACAAAAAAGCCCTGAGCTTGGCCAGCGCGTGTAAAGCGGAGCTCCTTGTGCGGTTCAGCGACTTCCTTGGGAGTGGGCATGTGCAATTCAGACAACGACCTTGAAGGTCAGTCGTTTCAAATGAGGTTGAAACATCCGGTAAAAAATGGCCAAGATGGTGTTCAAATCTAAGGTGGTCATACTAAGCCAACTCCCTGTGACGGCGGGGTGATCTCCGCGGCGGGGTTTGATATTTTGGCGGCGGCCAGATCCTTTCGAATGTTGGGGGGGATCATAGATGGAAAGGCACTAGACGTCGATCACATTTCCATTGTCGTGCGAGGACTTCCTGGGGGTAGGTTCCATGTCGGGGGTGACCCCTTTGATCTGTTCTTTCAGTTTGGAAGCCAGTCGTCCTCGAAGCAAAGCTCGGACAGGCGGGAGAAGGAGAAGAAATCCGAAAAGATCAGTCAAAAATCCCGGAGTCAGGAGAACGGCTCCTGCGATGAGAATCAGAATTCCGTCGGTGGCCTCGTTGTGAGGCATACGACCTTCGGCGATCGCTTTGTGAAGCTTCTCCAATGCGGCACGGCCTTGAGATTTGGTGAG
This sequence comes from Akkermansiaceae bacterium, assembly GCA_049889835.1. Taxonomy (GTDB): domain Bacteria; phylum Verrucomicrobiota; class Verrucomicrobiia; order Verrucomicrobiales; family Akkermansiaceae; genus SW10. The sequence continues at coordinate 210,840 of JBMHCQ010000002.1, read as the reverse complement.
AGCTGCTCCGAGGATGGCGGTGAGAATGACAATTGCGACTGTTTTGTCCCAACCCAATTGCTTCCCGAGCGTAGCAAAGAGAAAGAGCTCTGCCAACGGGATGAGTATAAAGAGGGTGAGGAGTTTTCCAAACATGATAGTTACTGGGAGAGGAAGTTGACGATCCGGGCCTTGGGTCGACCGATGATAGCGTTGTTCCCTTTAACAAGAAGGGGGCGTTGGAGGAGCTGCTTGTGCTTGACGAGGATATCGACGACGGCTTTGGGGTTGTCGACGAAGTCGTCGGGATTGAGCTCCAGTTTTTTGAATTTTGAATCCTTCCGGACAAGATCTTCAACTGGATCCTCGAGAGATTTGACGATGTGGGTCAGCTCTTTTTCTCCAAGGGGAGTCTTTATGTAGACGATGACTTCGTGATCGATTCCAAGTTCCTCGGCGACCGCCAAGGCGTTCTTGGATGAGCCTCAATGATTGAAGTGGTAGATGGTGACTTTCGACATGGTGCCCAGTCGTTAAGGTTGGTTCCGAGTCTCGTCAAGCGGTGCTTTTTACTGACGCACAAAAGCCACCGAGGGTGAACCCTCGGTGCAAAATTTTAGGAGGCAGGGAGCACGGAGCTCCGGTAAGCGGTGGTCCTTAGGACTTGTAGCGCAGACGCTTCTTGTGGCGATTCGCCTTCATGCGCTTACGGCGCTTATGCTTGCTGATCTTTGCCTTACGGACTTTTTTCAGGTTACCCATGGTTTGGTGTTCAGTGAGGAGTTAGAGAACGATTTTGTTGAGAGGATATTCGATGATGCCTTCGGCGCCGAGTTCCTTGAGGTCAGGAATGATAGACCGAGCTACATTTTCGCAGATAATTGTCTCGATGGCGACCCAGTTTTCGTCGGCAAGCCTAGAAATGGTGGGGCGGCGAAGAGAGGGGAGTTTTTCGAGAACAGTGTCGAGTTTGTCGGCGGGGAGATTGAGTTTGAGGCCCACTTTGTCGCGCGCTTCAAGGGCACCTTTGATCATCATGACCATGCGCTCCATTTTCTCGCGTTTCCAGTTATCGGCGAAGGCTTCTTTACTGGCGTAAAAATGAGGGAATGAGCTCAAAAGTTCATCGACGATACGAAGCTTGTTGGCGCGAATGGAAGAGCCAGTTTCAGTGACATCGACGATGGCGTCAACAAGATCGGGAACTTTGACCTCGGTGGCACCCCAAGAGAACTCCACCTTGGCGGAGACGCCCTTCTCTTCGAGGTAGCGATTGGTAATACCAATGCCTTCAGTCGCGATGTGTTTCCCCTCAAGGTCATTCACGGTTTGAACCAGAGAATCTTCGGGGACGACGAGAACCCAGCGGGTTGGGCGGGTGGTCGCGCGGGAGTAGGGAAGCTCGGCGAGGTCGACGAGGTCGACGTTATTTTCGTAAGCCCAGTCATATCCAGTGATGCCACAGTCGATAAAGCCCGAATCAATATATCGGGCAATCTCCTGCGCGCGAATCATGTAAATATCCAACGAATCATCGTCTGACGAAGGGCGCAGGCCCCGGTCCGAGGTGTAAATGTTATAGCCGGCCTTTTCCAAGAGCCGAAGGGTCGGATCTTGCAGGCTTCCCTTTGGAAGGGCGATTTTCAGTGAGTTGGACACGAGCGGGGCGCGGGTTTAGGCGGGAAAACTGCAGGTTGCAAGGATTTTGATGCGGGATTCCGAGGAGCTGAGATTCCTTTAATCAGCACCTTCCAGCCGGAGGAGGTCCGCGAGGGTCTCTCGGCGGGTGATTTGGGAAACTTCACCCTCTTCAAACCAAAGCTGCGGGGCACGGCCCAGGGAGTTGTAGTTCGAGGACATGGAGTAGCCATAGGCTCCTCCGTCGTGAAGGACCATGAGGTCTCCGGTTTGGGGGAGAGGAAGCTTACGGGGCTGGAGCATTTCAGAATCATCACGTGTGAAAATGTCACCACTTTCGCAGAGTGGTCCGGCGACGACCACGGATGCGGTTTCACGACCTTCGGCGGCTGGAAGGGTGATCCGGTGGTAGGCGCCATACATTGCGGGGCGGGCGAGATCGACAAATCCGGCGTCGACCATGGCAAAGGTCGCCCCTTCGCCCTTGGCATTTGTTTCTGTTTTTTTAACGTCTGTCACCCGCGTGACGAGAACCGCCGCCGGAGCGACGTAGAAGCGTCCCGGTTCGATTTCGAGACGGAGTTCACGGCCTGCGACTTCACTGAGCATGCGTTGAGCGTTGGCGAAGACGTCGCGAAGTCTTTCGACCGGGATATCGGCGTCGGCATCCCGATAGTCGTGAGGGATCCCGCCTCCAAGCGAGACCGCTTCGACATCTTTGAAGCCGGGCAGGATTTGGGCGAATTCCTCGGCGAGTTTGGTGAGGTTGTCGTAGAGCTCTTCGAATTGCGGTCCACTCCCGATGTGGGCATGAAGCATGACGATTTTCATGCCAGCAGCTTCCGCGGTTTCGCGCACTTCGTTGGCGGCGGTGATCCAGACACCGTGCTTGGAGCTAGGGCCTCCGGTATCACATTCATTGACGTGGCCGTGACCGAAGCCGGGATTGACCCGCAGAGAAACCGGGCCGGTGTAGCCTTTGGCCTGGAGATCGGCGACCATGCCGGGAGAGCCGACGTTTGGGAGAATACCTTCTTCAAGGACGACATTGAGGGCGTTGTCGCGAAAGACATCAGCGGTGAAACAAATCTCAGGCGGTTCGCTTCCTTTTGAAAAACCAGCGTGAAGAGCGCGGAGGACTTCGTTTCCAGATACGGCATCAATCCAGACGTCCGCGTTTTTCATCTCCTGCAGAATCTTGGTGGAGGGGGAAGCCTTCATGGCGTAGCGCGCTTGCACTCCGGGCGAGTCAGTCGTTGAGACGACGGCGCCGATGCGCTCGCGAAGAACCTTGGCGTCCCAAATCCAGAAGGGAGTTCCATACTCGGAAGCAAGACGCTCGAGGAGGTCGGGATCGGCGGCAGGAGTGTGAGGAGGAGTTTTCACGGGAAAGCTCATGGAGTATCGCAGCAAAATTCTCAAGCGCGATCGGCGAGGAGTTTAACAAAGGTCGGGAGTGACTTCATCCTTGCGCCTTGGCTGGCGCAGGGCAGAATCCGCCTCCCCATGAGCGAGAACGTAACTTTTGATCAATTGGGCGAAGTTTTTCGCCAGCAAAACACCTTTGCGGTGATTAGCCACGTGCGTCCGGATGGCGATGCCATTGGTTCGATCCTGGCGTTGGGGCATGCGTTGGAATCGCAGGGGAAGTCGGTTCGCTTCCTGAATGAGGATGGTTGCCCGGACTCGCTGAAGTTTCTTCCCGGTTCGGAAAAAGTCGAGATCTCTGCGGAGGTCGGCGAAGTGCAGGTGGAAGTCGCGATTTGTCTCGATACCGCAGCGCGGAGCCGGGTGGGAGAGAATTCCTTAAAAGTGGTCGAGACAAGCCATACCGTGGTGAATATCGACCATCATGTTTCGAATCCCGGATATGGTGATTTCAACTACGTCGATGATTCCTATCCCGCGACGGGTCAGATCATCTACGATCTTTTGCGCCATCTTGACTTCCCGATTTCAGAAATCAGCCGGGATTCGATTTATGTGGCGACTTCGACCGATACCGGCTCCTTCCAGTATCCTGGGACCACTCAGGCCACTTATGAAATGGCGGCCGATTTGGTGGCTCGCGGATTGAATGTGGGAAAGATCAATTCGCTGACTTATGACAACCACCCGTTCCGTCGGGTCGAGCTCATGCGCGCTCTTTTAAATACGCTCGAGATGGCTGATCATGAGAAGGTGGCTTGGTGGCATCTCACGAATGAGACGAAAGAGGTCCTGAGCTTGGTCGACGATGACAGCGAAGGAATGATCGATGTAATCCGCGCCATTGAAGGAGTGATCGTGGCCGTCTTTTTCGAGGAGCTCGGCGAAGGCAAGATTCGGGTTTCGATGCGCTCAAAAGATAAACGTATCAAATGCTCGGAAATTTGTGGTCGCTTTGGCGGAGGGGGGCATGCCCTTGCTGCTGGCATTCGGATGCCAGGGCCACTTGCTGAGGCCAAGTCCCAAGTTCTCGCCGAGATCGATTCTGAAATTTCCAAACTTTCCTAGATGAATAATTCTGCAGCAGACCTTCCCAGTGGTGTCCTTCTCATCGATAAGGCTCCCGGCATGACCTCTCACGATGTGGTCGCCATCGCCCGCCGCCAGTTGAACATGAAAAAGATCGGTCATTGCGGTACGCTTGACCCGATGGCGACCGGACTCCTCATGCTCGTAATTAATAAGGCTACAAAAATCCAAGACCTTCTGATGTCCGAGGACAAGACTTACACCGGGACAATTACTCTTGGGGTCAAGACCTCATCTCAAGACAAAGAGGGAGAGGTTGTCGAAGACAAGGAAGTTCCCGATCTCGCTGAAGCAGACCTTCGCAAGGCATTCGATGGCTATCTGGGAGATTTCGAACAAATTCCGCCCATGGTTTCGGCCATCAAAAAAGATGGCGTTCCGCTCTACAAACTCGCCCGCAAGGGGAAAGAAGTGAAGCGTGATCCTCGCCCGGTTTTTGTGACGAAGTATGAAATTGATCGTTTTGAGTCTCCCGAAATTGACTTTACGGTCGACTGTTCCAAGGGGTTTTACGTCCGGAGTTACGCCCATGATATCGGGAATGATCTTGGTTGCGGGGGTCATCTCAGTGCTCTTCGGAGGACGAGGTCGGGCCGGTTTACACTGGATCGGGCAGTTCCGGTTGATGTTCTCAAAGAAGCTTCCCGTGAGGAATTAGTGGCTTCCTTCATCAGCTTGGCGGAGATCTCCCTGATGCGGGGAGCTTGAGGATTTGTTGCCCGCAGAAAAGTCCAGAGCCTGAGCTGATGAAAAATCTCCCTAAAATATTCCTCTTCCTGAGCCTTCCGCTTTACGTGATTGATCAAATCACGAAGTGGTGGGCAGTATGGCGATTTCCGGAGCCTCCAGAAGGTTACACGGCGGTCTCTCCGGAGCTGAAAATTCCTGTGATTGACGGCGTGCTTTGGTGGTGGAGGGTACACAATCAAGGAGTGGCCTTCGGGTTCGGGAATGGAACCACTTGGGCTCCGATTGTTTTCACTTTTGTTTTGGTCTTCGCGATTTTTGGAATCTCATGGACGTGGCGAAAGGGCTTTTTTGATACCAAGCCACTACGCATTGCGGCTGCGCTCCTCGTCGCTGGCGTTTTCGGCAATCTTACCGACCGAATGTTTCAGGGATTTTTTCTGGAAGCACACAAAGACAAATCACTCATCGAACGCCTGTCCAAGGGATATGTTGTGGATTTTATTGATGTGAAAGTCCCGGGCTATGAGAAAATTTCCCCTCGGAGCGGTGGTCACTGGCCGACTTTCAATGTTGCGGATTCCTGCATTTCATGTGCTGCGGCGCTACTTTTCTTCTCCGCATTTCGAAAGGAAGAAGGGGAAAAGAAGGAGCGGATTTAGGGCCAAAAATCCGACTCCCATTGTCTGAAGGAGCCCGGGAAAGAGTGGAAAAATGGCAGAAAATAGGCCCCGGAGGGTGATCGTCTTCTGCGGTGAACAAATCTTCCTAGCTCTCGAGGTATTATTTCTGAGCTTGGTTTCGCTCTCAGTTCAGATGATCACGAACACTCTTGTGATGGGTGATGGACGATAGTGACCGGGATTTTTGCGGCAGTTGAGTCAGGGCACCGGCTTCCAGTTTTTTGGGCCGTATCTCCGCGCGTCCGGAGGCAACTGCCCGCTTTCCAGATGTTTTGGTTGGCGAACGCTTCAGAGAGACAGCATGGCTCAGTAATATCAGTGCGATGAGCCTTGGTTCTCGATCCGGGCCATGACCTTGGCTTTGGCCCGTCGATAGCGATTTTTTGGAATGAGCTTTGGGACGAGTGCGGAAAGCAGATAAATCACGAGATAACCCGTAATCGCCAAGAGAATTCCCAGGGCGATTACTCCGATTACGAAACTCAGTGCGCCAGGAGCCCACTTGAGTTTTTCTAACTCCGGATGAATGGGGATGTTCAGCCAGCCTCGTAGTTTGTCGCCGAAGCCCTTCTGAAACAGCATGATGGGCACTTGAGTGAAGGGATTAGTGACCCAGCAGGAAGCGATTGCGAGGGGAACGTTGGCTCGGAGTCTGACCGACCACAGTCCAGCAAGTATCATCTGACCTGGAATAGGAAGCATGGAGACGAAAAGGCCAACTGCAATTCCCATTGAGGCCGTTTCCCGACAGGGGTGCCACAACTCCCGGTCAAACACCGGTCGGAGCAATTTTTGCAGCCAAGTGTGTTTTTTCAACCGCGGACTCCGCAGAAAGCGATACGCCTTTCGGACAAGGCGAAGGTATCGTTTCCTGATAAGAACACTCATGGCTGGGATAGGCGGGTGGCGGTGGGCTGGATTGGTGGGTGGCGGTGGGTTGGGATTGGCAAGATTTATTCTCGCCAAGGAGTCTCACCAAAGAGCGTCATATTCCTTACTGTCGCGAATGGCCCGAACTTGCTCCAGGCGATCGAAAACTTGTGAACTCCACGGAGAAAACTCCTCAGGGATGGGGGCTTCGTTTTGAATCCACTCCGTAGTGGCGGGATGGGTGAATCCGAGTCGCCACGCATGAAGCATTAGCCGGGGAGCCTGATACGGCTGTCGGGCGGGCTTTGCGTAGATTGGGTCCGCCAATAGAGGGTGGCCGAGGAAACGGTTGTGCACTCGGATTTGATGGGTTCTTCCGGTGTGAAGGGCGCAAAGGATGAGAGAAGTTCCATCATCAGCGGTGTGGAGCAGGTGAAGGTCTGTTATAGCTGGTTTTCCTGCTCCCGGGTTACAAACGTCCATCCGCTGGCGGTGGACGGGATGGCGCGCAATGTGATTGAAGACTGTTTGATGGGCGGTGGAAGGTGGGGACTGGGTGACGGCAAGGTAGAGCTTCGCGGTTTCGCGTTCGGAAAATTGGGAAACCAGGCTCTGATGAGCCCGGTCGGTTTTCGCCACCACAATGCAGCCGGAGGTGTCCTTGTCGAGCCGGTGGACGATTCCCGGGCGTTCCACTCCGCCGATTCCGGCAAGCTGGCCTTTACAATGGTGAAGGAGAGCGTTGACAAGAGTGCCATCAGGATTGCCGGCAGCGGGATGAACCACCATTCCATGAGCCTTGTTGAGCACGATCAGATCCTCATCTTCGCGGATGATCTCGAGAGGGAGGTCTTGAGCCACAAGGTCAAGCGCTTCTGGTTCCGGGATATTGAACGATACCTCGTCTCCAGCTTGCAGAGCGGTTTTTGCCTTCACCTTTCTTCCGTTGAGGAGAATGTTCCCGCCTTTGATCAGCGCTTGAATACGGGAGCGGGAGAGGTCGGGCAACTCCTTGGCGAGCCAAGCATCAAGGCGCTCTGCGCCGGGCTCAGGAATGATCAGCGACTGCATGGTGCAGGCTACTCTTTGTGGAAGCGGGAGACAATGGTGGGTGGTCCTAGCCCCGGAAAAAAATGACCACTCCTGCGAAAAGGCAGCCCACAAGATTGGCGACGAGGTCCCAGCCGGTGTTGTAGTATCCACCAACATTCGTGTTTTCCAAATTCAGGACGGCCAGAAATTCGATCATTTCATTCACGGCTCCCAGGCCCATTCCGGCGAGGATGGCCAGGGTGATCGGCCCAAGTGAAGGATAGAGTTTCCGTCCGAAACGATGATAGATATTCGCTCTGAGTGATTCCCAGCACAGCCAGGTCGCCACTCCGAACCCAAATCCATGGACCGCGTGGTCATACTTGAGCCATTCCGGAATTAACCACCAGGAGTAGAGAACAGCCTGATCACCATCGTAATGCCAATCTTCTGGAATCTGAATTAACCCGCCTGCCAGATGAAGTGCCCCCCAAAGCGCCAAACCCCAAAGCAGGCCTTTGGGAAACCCAACACGCTTGTAAATAAAAATGACGATACCGACAAAGAGAAAGAAAAAGGGAATGTAGAAGCCGAGAAACTCCCAGTTCTGTTGGCTGAAAGCTGCTGAGATTGCTGCAACGAGATAGAATGCAACGACAAGAATGATCGAGTGGGGAATTTTTGTGCGCTTTCTCATAGGGCTTTAGCTTAGAAGAAGAAGTGATCGGAGGGCGAGATTGAACTTTCGTATTTTGGTGTAGACCCCATGATTGCAAAGAACATTCATCCCCTGTAATGAGTTGCGTTGATATGAAAAAAACACTCCTTCCTTTGGTCTTAGCGACTCATTTTGTGAATGCGAATGAATCGTTTCCACTTGATGGCTTTGGATACGAAATCGGAATGCAAAACCTTGCTGGCACGGATGCGCTGAATTCGTCCTTTGAGGGAGAGTGGCTCGGTGCGGTGCAGGGCGCAGGTTCTCCTGGAATTGTGTCGGGAAGCCTCGATTACCCGGGGATGACATCGCATGGCGGATCGGTTGAGTTTCCGGGAGCTGGAAATGCCCGAATGGGTCGGCTTTTGAGAGAGGGTGGCCTCGGTGACGACACTGTGGGAGCCTTTTATTTGAGTGTGAGAATGCAGGTAGATGCCATCAGTGGTGCTTATCGTGGTTTTGAGCTTCACAATGGCGGGTTCGACGATACCGCAAACCGAGTTTTCCAGATTGTGACGGGTGAGGGAAGTCTTGTTGATGCGGGAGTCTTGGCTAGCGGAGATCACTTTGGGGTGAGAATTTTAAATAGCCCCTCGCTTGGTTTCGCGGGAGACTTGGGGGTTGCGGATACCGACGTTCAGCTTTTTGTCCTCAAGCTGGAAATGAGTGATTTGGCTGATTCGGACCTTATTTCGGTATGGCGAAATCCGTCCGACTTAAGTGGTGAGGCATTGAATCCGCCGGATTTCGTTTCCTCCGGGCTCGATCTCGTTTTTGATCGGGTGACCTTTGCAAGATTCGGAGACTCAGGAATCTTTTTCGATGAAATTCGGTTGGGGGAAACCTGGGCCGAGGTCACGACCGGGGATGATCGTTTTGATTCCGATGGCGATGGGATGCGCGATGATTTTGAAAACGCGTTCGGTTTGGATAACGAAAGCGACGATTCTGTGGTCGATGACGATGCTGAGGGCGGAATGGATGGACTGACCAATATTCAGGAACTGGCACTGGGAACCAATCCTCAGAAGAATGACACCGATGATGACGGTCTGCCAGATGGGGTTGAAACCAACACTGGGGTGTTTGATGATGCCCGGAATACTGGAACTGATCCGAAGGTGTTTGATAGTGATGGCGATACTTTTTCTGATGGAGATGAAGTCACGAATGGGACGAATCCGCTCGATCTTGATGACCCTGGAAACCCCAATGCCGGGATCATTTTTCTCGATGGCACTCTGGAGGACGCTTATGGCGAAGCAGATGTTATTCAGACGATTGAGACTGGTTTTGGAGATAATTTGAGTGAGTGGAATGCTGGCTACTCGGCAGTGAGGGAAGAAAGCCTCAGATTGTTCCTTGCTGGGAACGTTGAGGCAAATTTTAACAAGCTCGAAGTTTTCATCGATTCCACCGAGGCCGTGACAACAACGACCTTCACTTCAGCTGGAAACGATGGAGCCGGAAATATGGATGGAATGATTTTTGATGATGAGTTCTCTCCGGACTACCACATCATCATTCGCCGTGGAATGAGCGATGGAGAACGCAAGGTTGACATCGATTTTGCAGATTTGGCGACTCAGGAATATGTCTTCTTCGAAGATGTTTTCGATGGCGATTTGGAGGGGGCTGCTGATTTGGATTTGGAGCGTGTTGGGGCAAACACTTTCGTAGTTTTTCCTGGGGGAATGGGAGTGGCGTATGATGATTCCAATGTTGCTGGAATCGGAGGGTTTGCAGGGGCTGCCGCTGATCAGGCTGCCGCCTTGGCGGTAAAAACCGGCGTCGAATTGTTTCTCCCCGCTGCAGTTCTCGGGAACCCCAATCGGGCGCTCAAGGTGATGGTCCTGCAAAATAACGGTGATCACAATTACCTTTCGAACCAAACCTTGGGCGGCCTTCCAGAAGGAACCGGTAATCTCGGCGGAGGGGCAGGAATCGATTTTTCCGCTATCGATGGAGAGCAATTTTTTATTCTTCAAGCGACGGTGTTCCCTTCGGAAATCTCGATCGAAACAATCGAGGTGGACGGCGAAAGGGTAACCCTGAATCTTGCCGGCTTGAGCTTTGGGGAGGCGTATTATGTGCAAGCGAGCGATGATCTTGGTGAGGAGCGTTCTTTTATGACCATTCCGGGAAGTGATTTCACCGCTGGGGGAGAAACTCGTGAGCTCGAGTTGACCTCTGTTGCGGGGAAAAATTTTTTCCGTATAGTCGCTGGAGAAATTCCGCAGTAATTGACGCGGACAAGAGGGTCTGATTTGCTACCGAAAATTATGGCAGCAGAAACGATTCTCGTTACCGGAGGAGCCGGATACATCGGCTCCCACACGGTAAGGCTCCTTCATTCCGAAGGCTACCGCGTGGTAGTGCTTGATAACCTTGTTTATGGCCATCGTGATGCCATCGTCGACGAGGAGGTTGAATTTGTCGAAGGCACGGTGGGAGATCGCGAGTTTGTGCGAGCTCTTTTTGAGAAGTATCAATTTTCTGGGGTCGTGCATTTTGCGGCCTTCGCCTTTGTTGGTGAGTCGGTGACCGATCCGCTCAAATATTACGCCAATAATGTGGCTGAGCCGGTGGTGCTTCTGGATGTGATGAAGGAGTTCGAAGTGAAGGCTTTTGTCTTTTCATCGACGTGCGCAACTTATGGGAATCCGGTTCAATTGCCGCTGGCCGAAGATCATCCTCAGAATCCGGTCAGTCCCTACGGTCGGAGTAAGTTGATGGTAGAATGGATTCTCAAGGATTGTGATAGGGCCTGGGGGCTTAAGTTTGCCGCGTTACGCTATTTTAATGCCAGCGGGTCCGCCTTTGATGGTGTGATTGGAGAAGATCATGATCCCGAAACTCATCTCATTCCTCTGGTTTTGATGGCGATCAAGGGTGAGCGCGATAAGATCACTGTCTTCGGAACGGATTATGACACTCCGGATGGGACGTGTATTCGCGATTACATCCATGTCGACGATCTCGCGACGGCGCACCTGGCAGCTTTGCGTAAAATGATGGCGGGAGAAGATTCGGTTTGTTGTAATCTGGGAACCGGAGTCGGTTTTTCGGTGAAGGAAATCATTGATGTCGCGGAAGATGTGACGGGGAAAAAGGTTCCCGTATCATACGGAGAGCGTCGAGCAGGTGATGCCACTCATCTCATGGCTGATCCGAGCGGTGCCAAGGAAATGCTCGGCTGGGAGGCGCAATACAAGGACCCGCGTCCGATGGTTGAGAGTGCGTGGAAGTGGCTTTCCGGAGATCGGGGTGGCCGCTACGAGAAGTAGAAGGCCACGATCAAGAGCGCGCCCGAGATGAGGTCGCGAAGCCCGAATTGATTTCCCGATGAAGTGTGGCGCAGGAACTTGAAGAGTGCGCCGGTGGGGCAGCCGTATTTACAATAAGCCATGGGGACGAATATCGAAGCCAGAAGGCCTAAGATGGCGATTGTGATGGTGGCGAAGCCTGCGGCCTGCCAAAGCCAGGCATCGAAGGCCTCGAAATCAGCGTAGTTGATTCCCGTGGCCGTGATGGCGAGGATGCCAATGACGATCAGGAGAATCGAGGGGAGTTGGCTCAAGAGTCGAGGGGGCTTGATCGGTTTGACCGGAAGTTTACCCAGCCATTGCTGGAGAAAGCCGTGTGGGCAGAGATGATGGCAGTAAAATTGCTTGCCGGTGGCCCAAGGAATGAAAAGAGCCGCTGCGGCAAGGCAGATCAAGCCCCACGACTCCTGCCAGGGAAGTCCATGTTTTGCCCAGCCAAGGAAGAGAGCTTGTGAGAGGAGATCACCCCATAAAAGACCGAGGGTGAGAACGACGGCGATTTGCCAGATCACCCGGGCTTTGGGATTCCCCCGGAGGCGAGTGAAGGTGAAAATCGCGGATCCGAGGGTGAGTAAAACCAACCCAGCATTTCGCCAAGGAATTGAAAAGGGCTTGGGACGACGGTCGTCTTCAAAACGAGCAAGACGGCGCCTCACGCCTTCGGCGATGGCCCAGGAGGTGTCGGTGGCTCCCGAGACACCTTCGCTGTTTTTTTCAGAAGCAATAATCTCGGCGATTGTTTTGCCATTGTAGAGCTGAAGGTAGTCCTCATCGTCGAGAATACGTTCGTAGTAGTCTTCGTTATCGTAGCTTTTACGAAAGCGGAGACCTTTGACGATTTCCGCTTTTTTATCGAGAAGAATCAAGACATCGGTGGGGCCTTGGAAGCCCTTGAGGTATTCGAACAGGGGGGCGGTCCGGAGGGCGTGGCCGATGATCTTGTGATCTTGATTGTAGATAATTTTGGTCCCTGGCCAGTCGGGGTGATCTTCCAGACGGTGTGCCCCGGGGAGCAGAGTCGCGAATTCAGCAAGAAGGATGTCGGTAGGGAAAAGGCGCGAGGAGGTTTGTCCTCCGAGCCGTTCGACGATACTGCGGGAGATCGCGATGCTTGTCAGGGTAGAGCCGGAGACTGCGTCGACCTCGGGGTTGCCTGGAGATCCCAGTTTTAGCCCAAGATGAGCTTGCCAAAATTCTTGATCCTTAATGACGGAATGAAGGTGGTCCTCGGTATCGGGCGAGTGAAGAAGCTGAAGCTTGGTGATCCGGCCGGCTGGGTCGAGGATAAGGGCAATGTTGGCCGGGCCGGAGTATCCCCGCAGGTGCTCCGTTTCAGGAAGAGTCGTGAGCAGGAAGCCGAGGAGACGTCCTTCGGAATCGCTCACTTCGTGAGTCTTGGTGTTGTGCTCCGCGGCATCCGGAAAAAACTGGCCGATTGGAACCGAGGGATCGGGAGGAGGTGGTGCTTTCAAGAGCCAAGCAATGCCGCAAATTACCAGAAGGCGGTAAAATCGAACAATCGCTGGCATGAAGATCTTTTACACAAAACGGAGGCCGGCTGAAACGAGGATTATTTTTTCGGAATCAATTGCACCCCGTCGATGGTGACAAGGCCGTCTCCATTCCCGGTCACTTTGACAGCACCGGGAAGGACATCACTGAAGGTATAGGTTCCAAGCTTGATGAAGCGTTTGTTGGGGGGGGCGGTTGATTGATCAAGAGTCATCGTTTCCTTGCCTTTGGCGTGAGTGATCTCGATCTGCGCGGTTTTTGCGCGGTTTTGGTGGGCTTGCCAGTAGAACCGGACATCGTATTCGCCGGATTTTTTCAAGCGAAGAGGAAAGGTGGCAGTGGCTTCACCGGAGGCGTAGCGGTAGCCTTTATCGAGGTGCGGCTTGAGGTTGTCACCCCGGGTCCAGCTTCCGGTGAGTTTGGCCTTGTTGTCATCGACGACGTAGCCCGCGAGGCGCCCGGTCCAGGTAACCTTGGGGTTAGTGCGAAGGCCACCCTCGGGAATCGGAGGAATCTTGAGCTCACTGGTCTTGGAATCGCGGAAAGCCCGACCGGGTTTTTCAATCAGGTCGATCAGGAGAGAAAGATGGTTCTGAAAGACGCCGCGGGGTGTGGTGCCTTTGGAGCTGGCGATCCACGCTGCTTTTCCGACGACCTCCCCCATCATGCCACAGGTCCGCATGACCCGGGTCGTGCCGAGAGCCCGACGATCCACCGAGGCACAGCGACCAGCCATGAAAAGGTTGTCGATGTCCTTGGAATACATGATTCGGTAGGGAATTGGGTATCCATTCTGGCGGTCAACATTGCGGTCGTGAACGGCAATGGCAATGAAGGGGTTGTCCTTCGCTACCCCTTTCATGTATTCCTCTCTAGGATAGTGAAGATCGATGGACCAAGTGGTGGGAACGCACCCATCCGGGAAATTCTTACGAGCCAAAATGTCATCTCCGGTAAGAACGACGTCTCCGATGAGACGGCGAGACTCGCGGTTTCCTCCGATGAAGGCCATCCACATGAGTTTGGCCTTCTTGTGCTTTGCTGCCTCGGTTCCGTGCTTGAGAGCAGTAAAGGCTCCAAAATTTGCCCGGAGGTTCCAATCTCTGATCGCTTCAAGGTCTTCGATGGGGTGCCTGTCAAAGCCTCCCTCCCAGAACCACTCGGCTTTGTAAAATTTATCGTATGGTCCGCGTGAGGTGTGGAGGGGTGGAAAGTCGCCGACGGCAAGAGGGAGACTCCATGGCGTTTTTGGCCAAGGAATATCTTCTTTGGCGGGTTTCCAGGACCACATGTTCGACATGCCCATGTGACCTTTTTCCTGAATCATAAAACTGGCCCCCGCAAGGGCTCCGATGGTGCCGTGGCCGGTGCCATCACAGAAAAGGTCACCTTTGAAACGGATGAAGCTTCCGGTGGTTGTGTCCACTGCAGTTACGGCTTCGATGTGCTTATCCTTTGAATCAACTTTAAAGGCAAAGTGATTGAGGTAAAGGTCGAGGTTCGGTTCGGCACGAGCGACCTTTTCTTTGAGATCGTCGACATATTCCTCACTAAGCCCGGGTGAATCGTTTGCGTAGTCGGTGAACTCATCGACAATTTCCCCAAGGTGAGGATACTTTCCGCGTTGTGTTCCGCCCATTGCCCAGACGTGGACTTCCGATGATCCGTTACCCCCAAGGACCGGGCGATCATGAATGAGGGCCACTTTGAGCCCATGGCGCGCGCCGGACACGGCGGCTGCGAGACCAGAGTATCCGCCGCCGACTACGACAAGATCGTATCCATCCTTGGTGGGTGGGTCGGCAGGGAGCCCAAGCTCTTTGCGGCGGAAGTCGAAGAGGGCCTGGTCATCGTTGGGGGGAGAAAAGTCGGCATCCTTGGTGAAGTAAAGTGCGTCACATCGTCCGTTGAACCCCTTGAGGTCTTTGATGGTGATGGTGGTGTTGGGCTCGGTGATGTCGACGGCGGCCCCTTTTTGCCAGTGCCATTTGGCGCCTTCATTCCCAAAAGTGCCCACAGGCTTTCCGTCGACAAGAATTTTGAATTCGCCGGGAGTACCGGGAGCATCCCATTGGGCGACCCAGTCCTTGGTGCGGACGTGGAGATGGTAGGTTCCAGTGGACGGAAAGGTGGCCCTGTGTGTTGCATCATCGACTGGCGTGCCCAGTCCGTGAGCAATGAGGTAGGCCGAACCCATGGTAAGAATGAATTGGGAGTCGGTGGACCAACCGCCGCGGTTCTCGAAAGCTTCGGCTTCCAGAAAGACGGAATCAGCTGCTTGGGAAAATCCGATGGTGCAAAAAAGGAGGGAGCGAATCATGTGCCCCATAAAACTGCCATAAACCGACAAATTTATCATACAGAATCGTAATTTTCTCTCGTCAGGCTTTTGTCGCTGGCATGGACTCGCGCCATGAAGTGGGAGTTGTCGAATTTTGGAAAAAATCTTTGTGAAGGCAGTGGGATCGGCGAGTTGATGGATGATCTCGGGGAGGCCCTCGCGAAAGGTGATGAAATCAGGATGTTGGGAGGGGGGCAGCCTGCCCATGTGCCGGAGATGGATGCGATGTGGCGCAAAAGGATGGAGGAGATCATGGCCGAGCCTGAGCTTCTTGAGAAGATACTCGGAAATTATGATGCCCCGATCGGAAGCGAGACCTTTCGGAAAGCGGTGGCCAACCTTTTTTTCAGAGAGTTTGGCTGGAATCTTACTGAGGAAAATGTCGCGATTACGATGGGAGGACAAACTGCGTTCTTTTTTCTCTTCAACGCGCTGGCAGGGCGGTTCCCCGATGGACGCCGTAAAAAAATCCTCCTCCCTTTGCTTCCGGAATATATCGGCTACGCCAATCAGGCGGTAGGTGAGGATTTTTTTGAAGCGATTCCGGCGCGAATTGAAAAACTCGGAGATCATGAATTTAAATATCGCGTTGATTTCGATGCCTTGAATCCCGGTGATGAGGTAGCGGCAATCTGTGCTTCCCGCCCAACCAATCCGTCCGGAAATGTTCTGACTGATGGGGAGCTTGAGAAGCTTCGAGCGATCTGTAGAGAGAAGAAAATTCCCTTGATTATCGATAACGCCTACGGGGCTCCGTTTCCCAATGTGATTTTCTCAGAGGTGAATCCGGTATGGGATGATGAGATGATTCTGACTCTGAGCCTATCCAAAATTGGACTTCCGGGAACACGGACCGGAATTGTGGTGGCCAGAGAAGAAGTCTGCCGTGCTATTTCCTCAATGACCTCGATCGTTGGGCTGGCGAACAGCAACATCGGACAGGAAATCATGCGCCCGCTCATCGAATCCGGTGAGGTGCTCCGCTTGAGCAAGAAAGTGGTAAAGCCATTTTACGAGGGAAAATCGCAGGAGGCTCAGGGCTGGATTACCGAATACTTCGGCGAACGTTTTCCATATTTTGTGCACCGAAGCGAAGGAGCCCTTTTCTTATGGCTCTGGTTTGAGGGCCTGCCCATTCCAACGAAGGACCTTTACCAACGCTTGAAAAAGCGAAATGTTCTCGTGGTTCCGGGTGAATACTTTTTCTTCGGTCTTCCCCAAGGAACAGACTGGGCGCATACGCAGGAATGTATCCGGATGACTTACACGATGCCTTCCGAAGAGGTGAAGGTGGCAATCAAAGTGATCGCAGAGGAGGTTGAGATTGCCTTTGCTGAATCGTGAAGCAGGGTCGATTTTGGGAAAGAAAAAGAGCGGCAGACTCACGCCTACCGCTCTTCACACCTACGATCCCAATCGCAATGGATTGTGTTATCTAACCTCATCCGACTTTCCTCGAAAAGATCACCGGATTTGGCTCCTCCCTTTTTCGCAAACTTTTTCGCATCTTATCAAGCGCAATATTCTGAAGTTGGCGAATTCTTTCCCGGGTGACTCCGAATTCCCGGCCCACTTCTTCGAGTGTCATGGGCGTTTTTCCATTCATTCCAAAGCGTGCATCGATGATTTTGGTCTCCCGTTCGTCGAGAACTCCCATGAGATCATCGAGTTGATGATGGAGATTTTTTTCCGAAAGTACCTCAAAAGGGTCCTCTGCGTGCTCGTCTCCGATGATTTCTGCGTAACTTGAGGCTTCACCATCGCCTACCGGGGCGTCTAGTGAGGTCGGCCGCATGGCTGCTCGCTTAAGAAGCGTGAGCTTTTTCTGGGGAATGCCGGTTTCCTCATGGAGTTCCTCGTCGGTCGGTTCCCGACCGTAAACTTCGGTGAGGACGGTGGTGATCCGGCGAAGCTTGGCGATCTTATCAACCATATGGACCGGAAGACGAATGGTCTTACTCTGGTTCGCAAGAGCGCGTTTGATACCTTGCTTGATCCACCAAGCGGCGTAGGTGGAGAGCTTCCCTCCTTTATTGGGGTCGAATCGCTCCACGGCCTTCATGAGGCCTATGTTTCCTTCGGAAATGAGATCCTGCAGAGGAAGGCCGTAGTTGGCGTAATCCTGGGCAATCTTCACCACGAGGCGGAGATTTGCCTTGATCATTTGCTCACGAGCTTTTTTGTCCCCTTTCTTGATTTGGGCGGCCAGCTCCACCTCTTCCTTAGGAGTGAGAAGTTCAGTTTTAGAAATCTCTCTCATGTAAACGCGGAGGCTGCTGTCGGTGTCGTGTTGAGACATGGTCTTATTGGGCTTGTTCAATGTCTTCATAATTTCTCTTCCCTCCCTGTAAGAGCGTCACCAGAAGGAATTTATTCAGAAAAAGTGAATACAATGTATTTTCTCCTGCTTGATTGAAACCGGAGTTGCACTAAGCGTGCCGAAGAAAATGGAAGTGGGGGATTGGATATGGCATGGTCTCAAGCATGGAGATTTTTAATCTTAAAGATCTTTAAATCAGTAATTTATAATTTATCAGTGGGGGTTGGGACTTTGAGCGCGGTGAGAGAGTGAGTGTGTCATGATGTCTCTATCACCGAGGTTTGGGCGTTTTGGCGGGACATTTTGGAGGATCGCATTTTTTGACTCGGTCTTTTTGACTCGACGGAAAATGGAAGGAGCTGATAGGATCCAAAGATTCTTTGAGAGGTATCTAGGGCCTCTGCGAGGAATTTCAGTTACTCCAGCAACAAACAGACGATGAAACTACTCTCCTTTCTTTTGATTGGCCTGATCCCCACGCTGCCTGCTCTTGGTCAGGTTACCCTTACTCTCTACGAGGAAGATTTTGAAGCAGGCGGAGCGAATCTCACTGCAGGGAACAATGGAGCGGCTCGCACCATAGTGGCTGATCCTGCGGCCGGAGGAGCGCAGGGGATGGTGGCTGCCGTTGATCTCGCCGGAGGGAATCAGTGGGGGGAAATCAACGCCGCTCCTGCGACGGTTCTCGATCTCCCGGCTGCGACCGAGCCGGGAACCTCTGAGGTCACGATGAAGATGAAAATCTACATCCCAAGTGTTACGACCTTTGCCACCACCGAGGCGGGGCCTGACCGGGTTGGTCTCATTATCCGTTGGAACAATCTGCAGGCCACCAATGTGAGCCAATTCATCGATTGGGATTCGGTAGCGCAGGACTCTTGGGAAGAGATTGTGCTCACGGATTTTGTTCCAAGTGTGGATTCAGATGGAAATGGGATCACGCGATTACGGCCCATTTTATCCTTTCATGACCGAGACGATAATGCGGTATCGGGTCCTGCCATTTATATCGATGACTTCAGTATCGAAGTGGGCGTTTCCGAGGACGATCCGAATTTTTCCCACCTTAACGATTTAAACTTTGGTCAGATTGATCAAAATGGTGGCCCCATTACTCGCGTGATTCCTCTCGCCAACGCAGGAGAAAACGAAACGCTTACATTTACCGAGATCACCTTGGGAGGAACAAATGCTGATCTCTTCACCCTTTCGGAGGTCACTTTACCACTCGATGTAGCTCCGGGTGAGAGTGTTGATCTGACGGTGACCATTGATCCAGATGCGAATCTCGGGTTCTTCAATGCCAAAGTCGACTTTGTCACAAATGATCTTTCCACTCCAAATCTCACCACCAACATTCAGGCGGAGTCGATAGAACCCTTCATCGGGAAAGAGCTCATAATCAATGGAGATTTTGAAAATGGATTTGCCGGATGGCGGCAGAATGACCGTTTTAACCCGACGACCGAGCAGTTTCGGAGCGGCGGTAATTCCGCTGTCTTCAACCTGGCTGGTGGGGCGGAGTGGGGTGAGGCCCGCGTGGAGCAGCTAGACAACGAGATCCCCGACCACATTCCCATCACCGAAGAGATGATTGGCAAGGACTTCGAGTATACCGCTTGGTATTACTGGCCCTCTGAAAATGGAATGGCTCCTAATGACTCCATTATGACTATCTTCCGATGGAATGCCATCAATACAGGAAATACCACTCTGGGCCGCTTTAATCAAATTGGGGGGCTTCCGAGAGACACCTGGTTTAGGGTACGTGGCACCGGGCAAATTCCTGCTCAGGGGGGGGATGGCTCTCCTACGACCGGCGTCACGGTGATTTGGAGTTTTCGGGATGTCGATTCAGATGCCGCTGGCGGTGAGCTGATGTATATCGACGATATCAGCTTCAAGGTTGATGTGCCATTCGATCTCCCTCCCTTTGATTTGAAGATCACCAATCTTGTCCATGATACCGAAAGCGATGTTGTGACCTTCGACTACACCGCGCGTCCGGGAACGACATACGCGATTGATCGGAGCACGGGTCTAAACGAAATCGGGCAGCCGGATGGCTGGATTGAATTGAGCGACTCGGAACTCGCAGACGCAGACACCGAGAGCTTTACTGATACCGGAGCTCCGAGCACTGGAGCGAAGTTTTTCTACCGTGTCAGAGTAGCCGAGTAAAAGCCTCCGGGTTTTCAATAACGGGGCGCTCTGATTTCAGAGTCGTTCCGTTTTTTTATGCGCGGATTCAGTTGGTCTTGCCCGAGCGGCCGATGCTCTGAACGGTGATGATCGCGATCAGTTCGGTGCGAAATTTTTCAGTCCGCTTTTTTGAAAAGAGAAGTCCGCGATCCTCAATGTCTTGGGGTCGTTCTGTGACAAGCCCGCTGAGCACAAGAGACTCTCCACTCTTTAGAGTTGAGCTGCCGGTAAGGCGTCGGGTTTGAATGATGGGCTCAAGGTGGTCTTCTCCCTTGGGATGAAAGCCCAAAAATTCGCTAACTTCAGCAACGGCATCAAGCTTGAAGGTGCCCTTTCGATTACCCGGGCGCGCACGGACATATTGAACCGTGCCGGTCACCTCCTTCTTGAATGTTTCAGGATCGGATTCGGTTGGGAAGTAATGTTCTCGTCCGATCTCTACCTTGGCCACGTGTCCCTCTGCGGTGACTACGGAAGGAGAGGTCATGATGTCGGCTCCTTTTTTTTGCGCGAGCTTTCGGAGGTAGACTTGAGTCTGAACCTTTGAGAACACATTTCGGGATGTCTTTTTTGACAGCTTGGGAGCTTCTGGATCGTCAGCAGGAGTGGTGACTTCGACAAGTTTTGTCAGAATTTTGACCTGATTGGCACTTCTTGAAGATATCGATTTGTCAGCGAGCTGCGTCCAGAAGGGAAGAGGGTCGGGGGCGGGAACTGAATCAGCCAGCTTTACGGATTCTGATGAATTCTGACAGCTGGAGAGGGCAGCCAGAAACAAGACGGCGAGAGACGGAAGGATGTGTTTCATGGAATGGCAGGTCCCGAGAAAACGAAGAGAGAAAGAAGTTTTGTTTCTATTTTGTCTTTGGAGCGAGAGTCCGTAACGAATCGGGGACTGGGCGCTTCGCGGCTTCGAGGGCGACGATCATGCGTCGGGAAACTCCTGCAATGGTGTTGATACGATCTTTGCGTGGAATGAGGTCCTTTTTCTCGTGGGTGATGAATCGAATGACTTGGTAGTTCCATGAAGGCTCTCTGAACTCCTCCAGAATCTCGGCGTTCTTTCCCCTGACATTGTTATAAATGGCGACGGGCTCGAAGTGGTCTTCGATGAGCTTTACCAACGGTTCGTGAGAAAGGACTTCGGACCCAAAGTCGCGACAGCCCTTTCACCCCGGAACTTCTTGGAAGAGAAGGAAGACGGGCCTGGAGGTTTTTTTTGAGGCTTTGAGGGAAGTATCGAGGTCACGACTCCATTTGACCGTGCCGGTTTCGATCGGATGAGCAGATTCGGCAGGGCTTTGGCAGGAGGGCAGGATCGCAAGACAGACAAGGAGAAGGACCTTCACTTCGGTGAGAGAGCGAGGGACGCAAGATATTCCTTGGGCTATATTTCCTCTGGCAGGGGTGAGGATCGGGTGGTAAGCATTTCCCGATGAAATTCCATTTGGCACTCCTCGCTCTCCTGACACTTACTGCCGCCGCCGATCTTCCCCAAATGAGCGATAAGACCCGGTGGCTGGGTTATTTTGTCGGCTGGGAAGAAAAAGATTTCGATTATGGATTTGGAGCTGATGGCAAAGCCATCATGCATTATGTCAACAAAGGGGAGCCAGCCAGTCACACTGACTTTACCGTTAAGTTGAACCTCCAAGAGAAGATCAAGAACAGATGGGTGACCAGAAAATTGGTCGAAGATGGCCTCGCGACGAACGACTTGGCGAGCCTCGACCCAAAGAAGCCAGTCACTCATACTATGACGGTTACCGGAGACACCAAAGTTGAGGTGATCCAAACTCTCTCCAAAGGGCGGATCATCATCAAGCCTAAGATTCTTGAGAAGAAAACTGAGAATGAGGTTCGTTTCACCATGACCTTCGGTGTTCCCAACTTCTTCCGGCATACGAAGGCAGAAACTGAAAAAGAGTTTAAGAAGTTGATGCGGTCCGACTACATCGCGATGAGGAGGGCGGATAATGGCAAGAAGGTGAAGATTAAGCTCTACGAAAAGGGGATCGATCTTTCTTCTGATAAAATGATTCCTAAAGGTGCTTCCGAGTTTGAGTTTTCCTCCAAGAGAATGGGAGGCAAATCATACACCCTCGAGCAAGGTTCTGAGAAAGTGGGAGTCTTTCAAGTTGAACAGCGGCAAAACTTTTATGAGGGGCTCAAAATTGAATGGATTCCTGATCAGGAAAAGCTTGGTGGGAAAGACGCCTACGTGAGCTTCGCGATTAATTAGGCACGGTAACCTGCGAATACGCAGCAGCGGAGAGCACGCGGAAGAATTCGCCTTCCGGGATGAGGGTTCGTTCGAAAATATATTTGTGAGTTCCCCGTAGATCATTCTGTCCAGCAAGGTCTTCCCAAGTGTTAGAGGCAAAATTGTATTTCTGAATGGTGTAAGAATTGCCTTCGTCTTGGTCAAAGCTGAGCTCAAATTTTGTGTCACTTGATCTCGTGTGAAGATTCGGTGTGGCAACGGTCGGAGTCAGAGCAATGTTGTCAATTTCCGGACTCCATGAAGAGTCATTCGTTTCGCTTGGAAAGACTCTAATCCCGATTTCAGTGATGTTCGCGAGGATTGCAGGGGTCAGGGAGGTTTCGACATACTCATCAGTTGATTTGTCGTAGATAAACCAGGAATCGGAAAAGAGGGGATTTAAAAAATACCAACCATCATCAGCAAAGCTACTCCCCTCAAAAATGTCGGTGTAGTAATGGATGAGTTCTCCGGTCGCGTTGGAACCGATAACGATGTCACAGAATGACAATTGACTCGGATTTTCGAAACGAATGTCGACTTCGATCCCACGAATACCCTTGTTGTGGAAATCACCGGTGAACGCTCCATCTGCAATCACATTGTCAGCAAAGAGCCAGAGTCCTTGATTGTAAGTTCCAGAGTTCGAGGGGTTTTCAGCGAAGGTTGTCCTAATGAACGGGTCTTCACCATTAATCCAATCCGGCGAGGTGAACGTTTCGTTGGCGTAGTCGTAAACAAGCCAGGCGTTGGCTTTTTCCTCAGTGGGAAAGGTTTCCCAAGCACCGGAGATGGCCGAGTAAGCGACGGAGACTGTCAGAGAAAGGGCGAGAGGCGCGAGTAATTTCATGGTGTGCTCGGTTGAACGAAGTGGACGCGGGAAACATTCATTCAGTATTTTCCATCGAGCACAATTTGCAAATGGGTGCGGGTGAGCTGTCCCATCGTTTCACAATGTTCAAAGGCATGCGATCCGTAGCGTTCGACAAAAGCTGTGCGTAAGGTGAGGACGTGCTGACGGGGAGAAATTTCCTCTTTTTCCATGATGCCGAGAAGGTTGATGAGACGCCGACGTTCCGCGCGGGCGCGGCGGGACATTTGAGTGAGTTCCTCGGAGCGATACTGGAGAATGGTCTGATCATTTAGGTGCTCGCGGACCAGTTTTTCGACAGGTTTGTTGTCGGTAAAGAGGTGAGCCCGGTAGACTTTCAAATCTCCTTCGTAGGACTGCTGGTCGAAATCGATGGGCCGGACCCGATACTGCACTTCCTCGAAGTCAGGTGTGATGTCGACAACATAGTTCACCGTTCTCATATCTCCCAGGAGACGGAGAAAGCATCGCTCTCCGAACTTGACGAACTCCTTGGCCACCCGGACCTTGTTCAAAAGCGGGTCTTGCAGGTAGTCACGAATAAAGACGTCGCCGGGGACTCCGGCGATGTGTTCTTCGATGAGGGTGTTTCCGTTGACCTGATAGTTGACTCGGTTTGGTGACAAGGCGTGCTCGAGTTCAAGTCCGAAGAGCCGGGAGGCATCAGCATTCTTTACGTAGTAGTAATCGGAATTTCCGTTGAAGAGGTTTGTGATCCGGATGCGAAATGGGCGGGAGTTTCCGAACTCACCGAAGTCGATCCGATCTACGGTGAGGTGATCGGTCATCGAGAGGTCACCTCCGATTTTCAAGGTGCAGTAAATCCCGGTGAGTTTGGGACGAAGATCCGCCATGACTTCAGGGGGATACATCACTTCCAGCCACAGAGTTTCTTCGCCATCCGGGTTCTCATAAGGAATGGATCCGGTAAAGCGGAGGAGGTCGTCGTAGACGAGTGGGATGTCCGAGTTCCGACTGTATCTTTTGAGATAAGACCGGAAGGAATCTGAAAGGGGATAGAACTGCTTTCGACGTTGGATCATGGCAAGAGGATGCACCTCCACGAGAGAGGTGCAAAATTCTAAAAGGCTTATTTTGGCAGGGCCTGATTTGAAGATAGGCTAAACTGCGATTGCCGTTGTGGAATGAAGGCCGCAGTCGCTTCGACTTGAGGCCGACCAATTCCGTAGTATTCGATTCTATGAGCGCGGACTTTCTCGGGATCCAGCAAGTTCCGGCCGTCGAAGATGATGGGAGAGCGCATGCGCGCCTTCACTTCTGCGAGATCGAGTTCCTTGAACTCGGGCCATTCGGTGGCAATGACGGCCTTACCCCATGCCCCGGCTTCGCTTTTATTCACGGGCTTTCCTGTGTGACAGCCTAATAAATGTCAAAAAGGTGACGGTTTCGGACAAAGCTCTTATCCTTTTTCGTGAGCCTCGATCCAGTGAAGTGGATTGAGGCCGTCTTTGACGAATTTATCCCAGTAGCGCTGTTCCAGAGGCTTGGTGACCGCGGCCCGTTCGACTTCAGACAGTGCGAGGTAGTTTTTATCCCCCATCACTCTGATGAGATCGCGCTCGGTGAGACGGATCATCAGTTCTTCCCAGAAGACGGTGTTCCGCAGCTCTTCGAGGCATTTCTGGAAGTAAGAGTCCTTTTGAAATTTTTCGGTCACGCGGTTTTTGTTCCGAGCGGGATCAATTTCGATGATTTCACTCATTCCCGAGAGTTTGGCGGACTCGAGAATTTTGTGCTCGATCGCCTCAAATCGAGTATATCCGAGCTGACCGGATTCGGTTTGATTGATGTTCGCAACGTCCGTTGCAAGGCTCACCATCTCAACAAGAGTAGCGAGTTCTTCTTCGGAAAAGCGGAGGTGCATCGACATGGTCAGCGGGAGGGACGGACCAAAACACTCAAAGATGAGAGAGACAAGTGCGCAAATCACTTGATCAGTTCGAAAAATTGACTATATCCATCCCCAGACAGCCAACGTCTGTGAGCGGGATTAGCTCAGTTGGTAGAGCGACTCGTTTACACCGAGTATGTCGGCGGTTCGAGTCCGTCATCCCGCACCACGTTTCCTTCTGGCATGAAACTGCCAAATCTTACTGCCTCTCTTTTCGTTTCGGCGGTTTTAGCGGCTCCGGCTTTATCGGAAAGCGATCTTTCCACTCCCAAGATGATCTCTGCTGAGCCCTCTCCGGGAAAGCGTGTCAAACAGGTCGCCCCAGAGTATCAGGGGACCGAAGTTTACCATGCGCTTTACCTTCCGGTGAATTGGAAGCGGGGTGAGACCTATCCGGTGTTGATCGAATACACCGGAAACAAGTTTGCGGAGTGTGGTTCGACCGGTGAGGTGAAGGATGCCAACCTAGGGTTCGGGCTCACGGGAGGCCGCGACTTTATCTGGGTATCGATGCCTTACATTGAGAAAGGAGAGAAAAAGAATGCGGTGACTTGGTGGGGAGACCGGGAGGCAACGGTAAATTACTGCAAAGTGAATGTTCCGCGGATTTGTGAAGAGTTTGGCGGGGATCCCAAGCGGGTGTTTCTCTGTGGGTTTTCACGTGGAGCGATCGCGGCGAGTTATATCGGACTGGCGGATGATGAAATTGCGAAACTTTGGAAAGGAATGATCACGCATGACCATTTTGACGGGCAAAAAAAGTGGGCTTATCCCCAGAGTGATCGTCAATCAGCGCTTAAGCGTTTGGCGCGCTTGAAGGGAAGACCAGTGCTGGTTTGTGGAGGAGGAAATGATTTCCTGAAAGACCATCCAGAGTTGGGACAGTGCACCTTCATTAAGCCACTAGTCGGAAAAATTTTCACAATCCCCGAAGGGAAGGTGATTCACCCGCATACCGATTTATGGATGCATCGGAAGAGCAGGTATCGGGATGAAGCCCGGGCTTGGTTGGAGAGTCATCGATGATCGTTTTTCTTAAGAGAGGCCGCTCACAGGTGTTTCAGATTGTCGAGGAACTCGATCTGAAGACCCGGATTTAAAACTCAGAATTGACCAGATGGGCGCCCTTGGCGGGGCGGGTGGCAAATATGACGGGCGTGATGCCTGTCGCTTCTCGGTAGCGCTCGTGCAGGATCTTGCCGATCTCCTCGGCGTGCTTGGATTCGCAAAGAGTCACGGTTGATCCGCCGAACCCGCCTCCGGTCATACGTGCCCCAAGGACTCCGGGAAGGCTCTGGGCAATTTCGACCATGAGATCGAGTTCCTTGCAGGACACCTCGAAGTCATCACGAAGGGAGTTGTGTGAGTCAGCCATGAGCTGGCCGATGTTGGAAAATTCACCGGACTTGAAGGCTGCGACCGCATCCTGGGTGCGTGCGATTTCTCCAACGACGTGACGGGAACGTCGATAAATGACGTCGCCCATTTCTTCTTTCTTAGCCTCCACGTGGTCCATGGTGGCCTCGCGCCAGCTGTCTTTGCCGATGATGGCAATACCGTCTTCAGTTGCCTTACGTCGAGCGGCATAACCGCCATCTGAGAGATCGTGTGAAACGCAGGTGTTGGCCACGATAATGGAGAGATCAGGATTAGAGAAAGGAACCATCTCAGGTTCGCCCGAGCGGCAGTCGATCATGATGAGCTGGTCTTCTTCTCCGAAGGTGGAGGCAAATTGATCCATAATCCCGCAGGGGACGCCCGCGAAGTCGTGCTCGGCTTTTTGCGCGAGAAGGGCTTTTTCTTTCATATCGAGAGTGATGCCAAGCAGTCCCTCGAGAAGAGTGGCCATCGCGCACTCGAGTGCGGCAGAAGAGGACAGTCCTCCCCCAAGGGGAACGGAGGAAACGATGTAGGCATCGAAGCCGGGGATTTCATGGCCGAGGTCATTGAAGCCCTTGAGCACGCCACGGAGATAGTCCGACCACTTAATGTTTGAAATTTCCTGAGGCCGGGACAGGTCGATCTCGACCACATCCTTGTTCACCGAGCCAATGCGGGCGTTGGAGGTGCCATTGGGAGTTGCGGCGATGATAATGTAGCGTTCGATCGCGAGTGGCAGGACAAAGCCATCGCAGTAATCGATGTGCTCTCCGATGAGATTCACACGCCCGGGAGCGGCGGCGACCACCGTGGCTTCGCCATCGAAAAAACGACGAAGGTGGACCTTGGCTTCCGTGAAAAGATCGGTAAGTGGTTCATTGGCCTGAAGCATGTTCGCGGAGCTTAGAGCGAGATGTTGGGATGGAAAAGAAAAAGCCCCACCGTTTCCGGCAGGGCTTTTGAGAAACCGTAACGATGGCTCTACTGATGGAATGTCACGTAAATCAAGAGAACGAGAGCGATCAAAACTGCACTTGCAATCGGGGCGCCTTTCCACGGAGTCATATCGATCGGAGTGTTTGTTTCCATTTCCCAAGCCTCGGCGCGCGGCGCCACTTTGGAGGCGACGAACATGATTGCAATGAGTATGGCGAAGGTGATTCCCATGAGGTGGAAGTTGCTGAATCCGGTGAAGCCTTCAATACTGTCTCCGCCGTTCAACGCAGGATAAACAATGAGAGTGGCAATCAGAATCACGAGGCCTACCAGCATGCTGATGAAAGCGGCTTTTGAAGGAACATGCTTATTGAGCATGCCCATGACGACTACCGCAAAAATCGGGATAAAATAGATCGCGTTCATTGTCTGGAGATAGCTGAAGAGGCTTCCGGTTTTCGAGAGAAGGGGAGCACCGATCATTGCGGCAATTGCAATAATGACCACGAATTTTTTAGCTGCACTCACCGTTTGCTTCTCGCTTCCAGATGGATTGATCTTGTGCTTGTAGAGGCCAATTGAGAAAAGCGCTGAAGTTGAGTTTAACGCTGCGTTAAAGGAACTGAGAATCGCGCCTACCATCACGGCAGCGAAGAATCCGGTGAGATGATCAGGAAGAACGAGGGAAACGAGTTTTCCATAGGCATCGTCATTCCCAACTTCTTGCCCGAAGAAGATATGGTAAGCGATGAGGCCTGGAAGAACGAGATAAACTGGTCCGAGTAATTTGAGGGCTCCGGTGAGGAGAACTCCCTTTTGACCTTCAGCAAGTGAACTTGCCCCGAAGGTGCGCTGAATGATTTGCTGGTTGGTGCACCAGTAGAAGAGGTTGAGGAGTGCGACACCAGTGAAGAGAGTTGCGAAGGGAACTTCGGAGCCAGATTCTCCAGTTGAGTCCATGCGCTCGGGGTGGACATCCTTGAGAGTCTGCCATCCTCCGGAAACTCCTCCGTCGCCACCGAGGTGGCTCAAGGCATACCAAGCGATCAAGAAACCACCGATGAGAAGACCGATCCCGTTGATCGTATCAAGCACCGCAAGAGTGCGAAGACCACCGAAACGTGCGTAGAGCATTCCGGCGATTCCGATTCCAACGCAAGTGATCTGAAGAAGAGTGTAATCGCTAGTGATCCCCGTCATATCCTTCAAGTCCATGATGTTGATCAGGCCCTTTGCTCCACTGTAGAGGATGATGGGGATTAACAAGAGGGCGTAAGCGGCAAGGAAAATGGAGTTTGCAACCGTCTGGGTGCGTTTGTCGAAGCGTTGCTCAAGAAACTGTGGAACGGTCGTGATTCCCGTGCGCAGAAATTTTGGAAGGAAAAATACGGCCATCAGCACAAGTGCGATCACCGCAACGACTTCCCAGGCCATGACACTGAATCCGTTTTTGTAGGCGGAACCATTGAGGCCGACCATCTGCTCGGTCGAGAGGTTGGTGAGAAGAAGTGAACCCGCGATAATCGGGAAGGTGAGGCTGCGACCCCCGAGGAAAAACCCTTCGGAACTGGTTGTTTCATCACGGCGGGTGATCCACCAGGTCAATGCGGCTGCAAAGACGGTGAAGAGGATAAAGGAAACGACTGTGAGCATGAGAATTTGGGTGTTGCTTGATTCCCCGGAAAAATCTCCCCGGAGATGGAAGACGGTAGGATAGATTGATCCCATTAGGGAAGGTCAAAAGCACAAGATTGCAGAAATTTGCATAATCCATAAAGGGGAGACCGAGCTGATTGACGACCCCATTGGGAGTTTTTGGGGAAAACCGGGGCCATTTTGTAAGAGACAAAAAGAGTTCTGGTATCGATTCTCTTGAGAAGATGAAACAGGCAATCGGATTAATCGTAGGGGTGGGAATCGGAGTGGCTGGCGGATTGATGTTCTCGAACAGTCTTGCGCCGGAGCAGGGGTCGGTAGAGGAGAGGTTGGAGATCAAGGAGAGGGAGCTGGCGCAAGCTCAAGGCCGGATCCGAGCGTTGATCGATGATGGTGCCCGGGATCGGAAGCGCACGGTGAAGGATGGGGTTCGCGATGTCATGGGAAGGATTCGACGGGGGGAGGAAGTGAGTTTTGACGATATCTGGATCACGATGCGACCGTGGATGCGTGACATGGAGCCGCTTTTTGAGCGGATGCGTCAGCTGAATGAGGATGAGTTTGCGGACCGCATGGTCGGGGAATGGGCTGGCGACTACGATCTTTCGGTAGCGGAGAAAGAGCGGCTGCGGGAGTGGTTCAAGGATCGGAGCCGCGAGCGGGCGGAGGCGTTTAGCAAGGTGGTGCGGAGCAACGAAAGTGGCTTTGTGGATTTTGTGCAGGCAACCGAATACGATTGGCGGGACGCGGAAGGCGCCGAGGATTTGATGGAGAAAATACTCGCTGGTGAGGAACTGGAGGATTTTAAGGAGAAGCGCCTCACCGAGCGTTATGAGAGTGTGCAGGACGAGTCGTATCGGAACCTCAATCGGCTGGATGAAATTGTTGAGCTCGATCCCGAGCAGCATGCCCACGCTTTTGGGATCATGATGCGGAGTTCGAAAGACTATCGGGAAGGAATGGAATTTGAAGGAATGGAGCAGGGGAGAGGGAAGCTTGACCGGGATGGCCGATGGGCGGCTGTTGATCAGATTCTCAGACCGGGCCAACGGAACCAGTTGCAGGCTTATCGGGATGAGCAAAAGGCGGAAGCAGAGAGGGAAATGGCCAAAGTCGGACTCAGTTTGCCGAAGGATTGGGAGCTTCTTGAAAACGATCGTTTCTAATGTCCGGCGCAATTGAAATCAAAGACTTGCGCGTGGACTATGGAGACTTCGTGGCGGTGCAGGATATTTCGCTAAGCGTGCCTTATGGAGAAGTCTTTGGCTTGGTCGGTCCCAATGGAGCGGGAAAGACGAGCACCTTCAAAGTATTGGCGACGCTCATGGAGCCAACGTATGGCGAGGTGAGTCTCGCGGGAATGGATCTTCTGGAAGACACTGAAAACGCTCGGGAAGTGATCGGTTACATGCCGGATTTGGCACCGGTACCATCCGATCTCAAACTTTGGGAGTTTCTCGATTTTTATGCGCATGTGCACCGCCTCGGCACACCAAAGGAGCGGCGGAAGCGGGTGGATGAGTGTCTTGAGATGGTTAATCTGAGAGAGAAGGAAACCGCGTGGTGTCATAAGCTTTCGCGAGGGCAAACCCAGCGACTGGTGCTTGCCAAGACTTTGCTTCACCAGCCCAAGGTGATGATTCTTGATGAGCCGGCGAGTGGTTTGGACCCACTTTCGCGACGCGAGATGCGGCATGCGCTCCAGAACTTCGCAAGCGAAGGCGGAACGGTGATTGTCAGTTCTCATATTCTCACGGAGTTGGCCGAGATGTGCTCCTTGCTCTGCATCATGAACGAGGGCCAAATTTTGGCCTCGGGAAGCGCAGAAGAGGTTCGGGAAAAGATGGGGCGACGAGATCGTTTGTTGGTCGCCCATTTCGTCGAGGTCAATGGGGCGGTGAAGGCTTGGTTTGCAAGCGAGAACGCGGCTTCTGATGTCCGGGTGGATGGCGGGGAAGTCCATTTTTATTTTGAAGGAAATGAGGAAGATCAGGTGTCATTGCTTTCGCGACTTGCAGTCGCGGATCTCAAGCTCAAAGGGCTTTCTGAGAAGGGCTCGTCGTTTGAGGATATTCTTGTGGAAGTCGCAGAAGGTAACCGTACTTTATGAAGAAGAAGACAATCCCGGCCTTGGTTCCGGCATGGAAACTTTGGGTGAACCCGATTATTCGGCGCTATGCACGGAGCAGACTACGCCCGGTGACTCTTGGAGTATGGGCTTTGATTTATCTCATGGTGGCTGGCTTTTTGTTTTTTCTGGTGAGGGAATCGACGATTGGCCGGGGTGGTCAGGATGCCGTTGATGCTTCGAGAGTGGCGGTCATTCCGCTACTTTTCGTGCAGGGGTCTGTCTTGTTTTTGTTTGGGACCGGGCAAGCGGCTGGAGGAATGACGGCGGAAGCCGACGAAGGGGTGATCGACTATCAAAGGCTGGCTCCGATGACTCCTTTGGCGAAAGTGACGGGTTTTCTTTTCGGGCTGACTATTCGGGAGTGGGTTCTCTTTGTAATTCTGATGCCCTTTTCGATCTTTGCGTTTTGGCACGGTCAGATTCCGTTTTTTGTGGCGGTGCAGCTCTATGCAGTCGTGATCATGGCTGGAGTTCTGTATCACCTGACGGGGATTCTTGCCGGCACGGTAATGAAGAATCGGCGTTGGGCATTTCTCGGGTCAATGGGCTTGGTTTTCATGCTCTACACCGTGCTTCCGCAAGTTTCAAAGTTCGGCCTGGTCTACTTTAAATACATCACCATTCTGCCAGTTGCAGAGGAGTTTGTCTCACACTTCTCACCGAGGAATGTGGCGGATGTCGTAGAAATGGCGCAGGAGCTTCTCCCAACCGCCCGCTTCTTCGGGCTGGATTTTCCGCAGTCCCTTTTCACGCTCATTTCACAGGGAGTTTTGATTCTCGCCATGCTGGTGATGTTACGACGTCGTTGGCGAAGGCAAGAATCCCATCTCCTTGGAAAAGTTGGTGCGGTAGGTCTGTTTGGTTGGATTCAGCTCGTGTTGCTTGGGAACTCGCTACCTTTGATCAATATTGGGACCTTGTTTCCTTCGATGGAATTCTCACGGAGATTCGGGAGGTTGAGAGGAGAGCGATTTGCTGACTGGACGCCAAAAGCAGAAGAGATGCTGGTGATGCTCGGTGCCTACGGAACGGTAACTCTCATCATGCTTTGGTTGTTGAGTTTTTTGATTACGCCAGACCACGAGGGTTTGGTCAGAGGATGGCGTCGAGTGCGCAAGAAGGGGGAAAGCAGATTACGATTAGTTTCCGACCCCGCAAATGGCACGATCTGGGTTCTCTTAATGGTGGTGATGGGGACGATCGGCTGGAGTGTTTTTGCGAGAGAGTTGATCGGGTCACGATGGTTTCCAGAATATGACCTTCCGGGTGGCACCATCTGGGTGATGGGCGGAGTGCTCTTGGCGGCCGGGATGGCCTTTCAAGTTCTCCTTGAATGGAAGGGAAAAAAAGTTGTGGGACTCTCGGTGCTCCTTGGAGGGATTCTTCCGGTGATGGTCGGAGTGGTTTTCGCGGCGAGTGACAAGGGGTTCGAGGCCATTTCGGTTTGGTTGATGGGAGCGTTCCCGGCTGTTTGGCCATTCTATGCGGGAAATGTGATTGTCCCCACCCATGAAATGCCTCTCTCCGTCTCGCGGGCGATGCCGATGGCGTTTTACTTCTGGGTCGGAGTTGGGTTGATTTTCTCGATCTGGCTTTGCTTAAAATTGTGGACCTATCGTCGACAGGTGGCGGCGAAGTGTGAGTGAGTTAACACAAAAAAAGCGATCGGTGGTTTCCTGATCGCTCTGTGATCGTAGTCAGCCAAGCTTTACTCTCCTTCTTTTTTGGCGTCTTCGACCTGCTTTCTCATGGCCTCAATCCGGGGCTTGAGGCTCTCGGCATATTTGCCGGTTTGAGAGCTTGGATTGATGGCGACCACTTCTTCAATAAGCTGATCAAGCTGATCAAATTTCTGGGTCATGGCGTAGACGTTGGCCTTCATCAGAAGTGCTTCCTGCTTTTCTTCTCCCTCGGGCTCATATTTAGCCAGGAAGGTGTCGATGGCCTCGAGACCTTTGTCAGGAGTTCCGCCCCGGAGAGCAATATTGAGGTCGGATTCGAGCTTGGACTTGGCCGCTTCCCTCTTCTGCTTGGCGACAAAGCCGGTTTCGTCCTTGGGATCGAGCTTTTCGATCTGGGTGATGAGATCAGAATATTGTCCGTGATGGTTACTGGGAACACCGGCAAGAGCGGTGACGAGGGCTTTGGCCTTCGCGACTCCTTCGAGCTTTTCGGCTTCAGCGAGAGCGCGGTCGCGCTCAACCCGGCGAGTCTGGAGTCCATCGAGATGCTCAACGTATTTTTCAGGACCACCTGCCTGATAGCCGGTCTGGGCGTAGGGGAGTCCTTTGGCATCCATGAGAAGGATGGTGGGGAAGCCTTTGACTTGGTAGGTGTTTTGAAGCTCTTCGTTTTGCTTGATGGTCGCTTCAGTGAGCTTGGATTTGTCACGGGGGTAGTCGAGCTCGACGAGGATGAACTTGTCAGCGATCCCTTTTTTAAATGGATCATGTTGGAAGACTTCTTCGTTGAGCTTGATACACCAGCCGCACCAGTCGGAGCCAGTGAAGTCGACGAGAAGATCTTTCTTTTCCGCCGCAGCTTTCTTCTTGGCGGCTTCGAAATCGGACATCCAGCCTGCGCCGCCGGCGAAGAGGGGAGCTGCGAGAAGTAGGGCGAGACTGGCGATGGTTGTGGTTTTCATAAAGTTGGTTTCTCTTAGGAGTAGAAGAAGATACGAATATTCCTAAGCGATTTCTTCTTTTTTTAGGCGAAAATGGTTAGAAATGGCGCGTGCAGAATCGGTTTTACGGAGCATTTGATATTGAGCGGGAGTCGGGAAGGTCTGATGAGGGGGATTTTCGGACCTCTTTTCAGGTCGATCGGGATCGGGTTTTGCACACGCCTGCGTTTCGCCGCTTGCAGAGTAAGACGCAGGTTTTTTGGAGCGGGGAGTATGATTTTTATCGGACCCGATTGACCCATTCCCTTGAAGTGGCACAGGTGGGGAAATCAATTTCGCGCTGGCTAAAGCATTCAAGTGATCTTTTGGAGGATGATTTTTATGTTGATGAGGATTTAATCGAGGCTGTTTGTCTTTCGCACGATCTCGGGCATCCGCCCTTCGGACATGCAGGCGAGCGTTCGCTCAATCACTTCATGGCGCCCTATGGGGGGTTCGAGGGCAATGCGCAGACCTTGCGTCTGCTGACGGACCGGGTCTTTTCGCAAAGCCGAACCGGGATGGACCCAACGCGGGCCTTTGCGGATGGGGTGTTAAAATATAAATCGCTTTGGACCGAATTGAAGTCGGTGACCGGGAGGATTCCCGGGAATCATTTTCTTTATGATGACCAAGTCGAAAAGCTGGGCTGGGCCCTGGGTGAACAGGATTTTCCTGCGGAGCTGGTCCCAGGAAAAGTGCGTGACGGATGCAAGTCGATCGAATGTCAGATCATGGATTGGGCCGATGACACGGCTTACTCTTTAAATGACTTGGCAGACTCGGTGCGTGCCGGATTTTTAACGGTGGAAAAGGTCCGGGCATGGGCGGAGAAGAATGATGTCGATTGTGCCGAGGAAAGCCCAATGGGCAAACTCGTGAGGGCAATTCGGGGCGGACGGATTGAGCCTTTTGTGGGCAGCCGGATTGGAAAATTTATCAAGGCAGCGAGGTTGGAGACGGATTCGAACTTCCTGAGTGCGCAGTCCCATCGATATGCCTTTAGAGTCGTGATCGATGAGGAGACCCGGGCCGAAAGTGAGCTTTTTAAAAAGCTGGCTTATGAAGTTGTGTTTCTATCTCCCCAGCTCAAGCAGCTGGAGCTTAAGGGAAGCATGATGTTGCGCAGACTCTGGGAACTCCTCGAGACTTGTTATGTGAAGGGAGAAAGGATTGACGGGCAGAATTTTCAATTGCTGGGTGATGATGATTCAGCTGAGATCGAGGCTGCTGAGACCGAGGAAGAAAAGGCACGTTTGGTGTGTGATTTTCTCGCAGGCATGACCGATGGTTATGCGACTCGGATGTATCGGCGATTGTTCGAACCAGGCTTCGGGAGTATTGGTGATTTGGTGAGTTAGTTCTTTTTGCTCAAGACGAGAGCGGCAAGAAGTCCGGTCATGACGAGAGTTGCTGCCCCGGCAGGGAGTGAGAGCGCCATGAGGAGGTAGGCAATGGCAGCTCCTCCAGCAGTGAGAAGGGCATAGGGGAGTTGCGTGATAACGTGAGAAGTCGGCGAGCACCCGGCAGCGAGGGCTGAGACGATTGTGGTGTCGGAGAATGGCGAGCAGTGATCGCCGAAGACCGCTCCCCCGAAAACGGCACCGATCAGAAGGGGGAGGCTTGCGCTGAGCTCCGCAGTTGGAACTTCGAACCCAAGAGCGGATTGAAGAACCAGTGGCATCAGAAGGCCCATTGTCCCCCAGGAAGTCCCGGTGAGAAAGCTCATGACGGCACCGAGGAGAAAGACGATGAGGGGAAGATAAGCGAGAGAGATGTTTCGATTGAGGGCATCAGAGATCAGCTGTGCGGTTCCGAGTTCCTTCATGACGCTGCCGAGAGACCAGGCGCAAACCAAAATAAGGAGTGCCGGGATGAGGCTGGCTGCCCCATCAAGGCTGTGCTTCGGGAGTTCCGCGCGCCGAGTCTTTGGAAAACAGAGGCAGGCGATGATAAGGGCGAAAATACCAGAGGCTGCCATCGCGTAGGGAACGCCGTCGGATGAAAAGGCGTTTTTCCAGGACGATGAAGAGCCATCCTGCCACAGGTAGATAAAGCCGGGAAGGCTCAGCACCAGTGCGGCGAGCGGGATCAAGGCGGTTCGCGCTCGGAAACCTGCGACAGATTTGGGAGAGATTTCTTCAGCGGAGGGACTGGGCTTGGCCTTACCCATGGGGCCCGGGTGCCAGGACTTGGCGATGACAAGAGGAAGGAGTGCGAGGGTGAGGAGGCAATAAGGGTTGGCGGGAATGGAGGAAAAAAAGAGGGTAGCCGGTGAAGCTTCAATGGAGGAACCTTTGAGTCCTTCTTCGATGAGGGACAGCTGGGTTGCGATCCAAGTGGAAATGAAGGCGACACATGCTACGCAGGCCGCCGTCGAATCGATCAGGTAGGCGAGGAACTGGCGCGAAATTTTCAGTGCGTCGGTAAGCGGTCTTGAAATTCGGCCGAGCAGCACGGAGTTAGCGAGGCCGTCGAAGAAGCACAGGAGCCCTAAACCGTAGATGCCAAAGAGGAGCTTTTTTTGAGGATGGGCTGACTCTCTGGCGAGAAGGCGATGAAGAAGAACAGTAAACCCTCCCCCTTTTTCGAGAACGCTCGCAAAAGCTCCGAGCGTGAGAGTGAAAAGAATGGCGCTGAGATTCCAATCGCCCCGAATGACCGGGAAAAGATGATCTTCGAACAAGGCCCGAAGAGAGACGACCGGGTGCCCGGAATGAATCAAAAGAACTCCGGTGACAACAGCGGCCGCAAGAGAAAGGGCTGCTTGTCGGGTCCAAAGAATCAGGAACAAGGCGACGAGCGGCGGAAGGAGGGGGAGAAAGTCCACCCCGTGAGACTAGCGGAACTCGTCATTCTGTCGATCTTGTGATCTCAATCGAGTTGGGCGTAATGGTTTGGTTGCAATGGCATACTTTGGAAACCGAGTGGCTGAAGCGGCGGTCATTCGTGAAACCCAGCAAGAAGGGGGACGTTTGGTTGCGATTAGCGGAGTGGTGCCAGATCTCGGTGCCAGCGTGCTTCTGGTAATCACGAGTGGATCGCTGGAGATAGAGGGAAACTTTTCCAAACGAAAAAGCCTGCAGTCGTCAAACTGCAGGCTTTTTGTGGCTTGAATGTGAGTTGTCCGTCTTACCGAATTCTTTCGAGGAGCCAGGGGAGAAGATCGCTGATGGCGACGCGTTCCTGTTCCATGGAATCGCGGTGGCGGATGGTGACGGTGTCCTGATTTGAAGTGTCATCGTTATTTTCCCCGCCTTGGCCGATGGTGTCGAAATCGATCGCGACGCAGAAAGGAGTGCCGACCTCATCCTGGCGGCGGTAGCGGCGGCCGATGGCTGCAGTCTCATCATAGAAGACATTCATGAAGGGTTGGAGGAGGTCTTTCACCTCTCTGGCTTTCTCCACGAGTTCCGGCTTGTTCTTCAGAAGGGGGAGGATGGCGACCTTGATGGGAGCAATGCAGGGTTTAAACCGCATCACGGTGCGGATATCTTTTTTTCCGCCTTCCTTGGTGAGGTCTTCCTCTTCGTAGGCTTCGCAAATAAGGGCAAGGATGGTGCGGTCACATCCAGCGGAGGGTTCGACCACGTGAGGGATAAACTTCTCCTTTGTCTGCTCATCAAAGAACTCAAGTGGTTTGCCGGAAGCTTCCTGATGTTTTCCGAGGTCGTAGGCTCCGCGGTAGGCCACTCCTTCGAGCTCTTGTTGGCCGAAGGGGAAGTCGTATTCGATATCGTAAGTTTTCTGAGAGTAGTGGGCGCGCTCGCCATCCGGAATGTCGAGGACGTGAAGTTTGTCGCGGTCGAGGCCGATTTCCTCGTAAAAAGCGAGACGGTTTTCGAGCCAGCTGTCGGTGAGTGTCAGACCATCCTCGGGTTTGCAGAAGTATTCGATTTCCATCTGCTCAAACTCGCGGGAGCGGAAGGTGAAGTTCCGCGGGTTAATCTCATTTCGGAATGCTTTTCCGATCTGGGCGATACCGAAGGGGAGTTTTACGCGGTTGGAATCGACAACATTTTTATACTGCACGAAAATTGATTGTGCGGTTTCCGGACGGAGGTAAGCCACGGCGTTCGGATCGGTTTCATCCGAGGATGCTCCCATCTGGGTCTTGAACATCAGGTTAAATTCCTTGGGTTCAGTGAGGAGGGAGCCGTTCTCGGGGTTGTAGTTTGTGACATCCTGTTCCTCGGTGGTGGTCTCTCCCTGAAGGGTGAGTTTTTTGAAGGAAATGGAGTCGTCGTTCAGAAACTGGGCGTAGAATTCCTTGGCCGTTTTGCGGGCTTTGTTTTCATCCTGATTCGGTTGGTTGAGCAGGACGGAAAATTCGCGCTCCACTGACCAGCCGGATTCCTCATGGGAGGCGCCGGTGAAATGATAGGCGGTTCCGGATTGTGGGTCGATCTGGTCAGCCCGGAGGCGGGCTTTGGTGAGCAGGCAGTCGCACATGGGATCGGAAAACCCGCCCACGTGTCCGGAAGCAGTGAGGACGGCCTGATGATTGAGGATGGAGCCGTCCATCCCCAGAATATCGTCACGTTCCTGGACGTTTTTACGCCACCAGTAGTTCTTGAGGTTTCGCTTCAGCTCGGCACCGAGCGGGCCGTAGTCCCAGCAACCGTTGAGACCGCCGTAGAGTTCGGCGGACTGGAAGATGAAACCTTTGCGTTTGCACAGGGAGACGATGGCCTCCATGCGGTCGGTATCAGTGTGCTCTTTATTGGCCATGGGTCTGAAAAGTTGCGGGGCCGGGAGGAAACAGGAGAAAGGCCGCGGGGGAAAGGGTTTTTTGGAGAGTTGCGTGATTCGAAAAATGGGGAATTATTCTTTCAGTGGGAGACTCCTCCCTTCAGAATAGTAAAAACGATGAAAGGTCTTTTAGTTGGATTCAGTGTTGTAGCTGCGTATTTTGCCCTTCAGTTGGTTGTTTTACCGGCGATGGGGATTGATACCTGAATGAGCAAAAAAGTGTCCGCAGGTGGCGGATGAGCGAAGAGTGCAAAGTCCGCAGGTGGCGGATGAGCGAGCGCTTCCAAGGGCACTCCGGTCGGGGTGAAGGAGAGAAACGAAGATAAAGCAGCGGAGTCCGAGTAGTCTGAATCCTCTGTCATGTGCACTCTTTCGTGGAGTCGGCCGTCACCGGATACGCTGGAGGTATGGTTTAATCGTGACGAAAAGAAGGCGCGCCCTATCGCGGACCCTCCGGCGGTGCGCAAGTTGAGTGAGACCCGTTTTCTCAGTCCTCGTGATCCTCAGGGTGGGGGAACCTGGATGCTTGCGAATGAGTACGGCCTTGTGGTTTGTCTTTTGAATCGCTGGGAGCTCGGAGGAAAGTCCGCCTCCGGGGTTCGTAAAAGCCGGGGACAATTGGTTTGGCGCATGGCGGTGGCGAAGACGATTGAGGAGATCGCATTGCTTTTAGTTGATTTGGAAAACCACCCTCCTTTTATTTTGGTTGGATTGAGTACCGCAGGAGAAGTTGCTTGGGATTGGGATGGACAAGAGCTGGCCGAGATCGAAACAAAGCAACCTTTTACTTCGTCGAGCTATTGCTTTCAGGAGGTGCGGAAATTCCGCGAGGCGGCTTTTGCTGGATCGGATCCTGAGGGATATCACGCTTCGGCAGGTGAGGAGGCGACCGCGTTTACGGTGCGGATGAACCGACCGGATGCCCAGACGTGGAGCCGCAGCAAGGTCGTGGTGGGAGAAAAGGTCGAATGGGAATATCTCGCTGAACAAGCTGATTTGGCAGGTGACCCGGAGCGATTTCTTCTTACTCTCCCGCTATGAATCATCGTGTAAGGCGCCTTTTCTGGGGCCGCTGGCAGCGGCTCGCGCGATGGGAGTTTTGGCCGGTATGGGCGGTTTATCCCCCGGTCCTTTTCTGGTGGGTGATCGAAGCGATTCGCCACGGAGGGTGGACTTTGTGGACAAATTGCAACCCGGGGATGAAGGCGAGTGGAATGGCGATGGAGTCGAAGGGCGATTTGCTGGATCGCTTTGTCGGCCCGGATGGGGCGGTGAAGATTGCCCGTTATCTGCGGCTCGAAAGGGGGGCTGATTTTTCTGAGCTCAAGAACTGGATGCAGCGTTTGGGACTGGATTTTCCAATTGTCTTGAAGCCTGATCTGGGTCTTCGTGGGCAGGGCGTGGAGATCGTGCGCGATGAAGCTTCCGCGGTTCGTTGGATGGCCGGATGCGAGGATGAGATCCTCGCGCAGGAGATGATCGGGGGGATCGAGTTCGGGGTGCATTGGGCCAGGTTCCCTGATGGGGAAAAGGGTGAAATCCGGTCGCTCTGCGGGAAACTCACGCAAGCGGTGCAGGGTGATGGCAGGAGCACGCTGGAAGAGTTGATCCTGGGCGATGATCGTGCGGTCACTATGGCTTCTTACTATTTTTCTAAATACGCCAACCAACTTCAATCGGTTGTCCCGGAAGGAGAGCCATTCGTTTTGGCTCCGATTGGCACCCACGCCCGGGGCGCAGTCTTCACGGATGAACGCCAGCTGGTGACGCCTGAGTTGCTTGCTGTTTTCGATGAACTTGGTGCGCGATACGAAGGGTTCCACTTCGGGCGCTACGATGTCAAGGTGCCGAGTGTCGAAGATTTTAAGGGGGGGAGAAATATTTCCATTCTCGAATTAAACGGCGTCACCGGAGAGCCTGCTCACATTTATCAACCCGGTTATCCTTGGTGGAAAGGGATGCGGGATTTGTGCCTTCACTTCTCACGCGCTACCGAGATCGGGGCTGCGCATCGTGATCGTGGGATCAAGCCGCCGACCTTCGCAGAGCTTTGGGAGCTTTTAGCATCGCATCGTAAGAAAATTTATTACGAACTCGATCCTTCATGAAGGAAGACCGTCCATTTGCTGACTTGAACGAACACGTGCCTGCGCTCGCGCAGTTTCCCCAGGTGCTTTCGCTGGTGGAATCTCTCCTCGGCTTGAAGCGGGTGCGCGAGGTTTTTGCGAAGTCGGCTGCGAATGAGAATCCAGCTGTTGCCGTAGCGGAGCAGATTGATCTCACGATTCGGCTTGAAGGATTGGAACACGAAATTCCGGCGGAAGGTCCGGTCGTGATTGCCGCGAATCATTCGCATGGGGGAACCGATGCACTGGCTCTGGCGGCAAAGTGTATTGAGCTTCGCAAAGACACTCTCATCCTGGCGAATGCGGAACTGATGCGGCTTCCGGGGATCAATCGATTTCTCCTCCCGGTGAATATTCTGGGTGGTGAGAACTCGGCAGCCAAGAACATGAAATCACTACGGGTGATGCTGAAGCACGTCCGAGCAGGTGGCGCCCTGGTGGTGTTTCCCGCAGGACGAGTGGCTTACTGGCAGAAGGGGGAGTTCAAGGACCCACCTTGGAATGAGCATGTGGTCACTTTGATCTCGCGAATGGAGGCGACGGTGGTTCCCATTTGGTTTTTCGGTGGTATACCGGCTCACCTGAAGATTCTTTCTGCGCTTTCGGGCTTTCTGCGGACTGCGTTCATCCCGAAGGGCCTTGCGGCGATGTCGGGAGGAGAGATCGTCGGACGGGTGGGGAATTCGTTCCATTCTGATGTGTTGAAAAGCGATGGAACTGATTGGCTCCGCAAGCATCTTGAAAGCTTGCGAGATTTGGGGAATTAGATCGACCCCGACGCGCTCTCATCACAAAATTATCACAATGGATTCACTGATTCGAGCCAATATCCACTTCCTAAAGCAAGCTGAGCGCCTCCTCATTGAGGTGCATGACCGGGACTACGGTTGCACGGTCGAGAATTTCTATGGTTCGACCCTTGGGCAACACATACGCCATTGCCTCGATCACTACCGCGCACTTCTTGCCGGTCTTCCAGAGGCAAAGATCGACTATGATCATCGCGCGCGGGCCAGAGAGATCGAAGGATCCACCGACAGTGCGATTTTCGAGATCACGATGGTGAGATCAGAGCTCGCAGAACTTCTTTCCAGTGATCCTCCGGTCGACCTTCTTGTGAAAATGGACTGCGGCGGAGATGGCCAATGCAATGAGAAATGGCAGCCTTCAACCCTGGGCCGTGAGTTACAGTTTCTAGTCAGTCATACCATTCATCACTTTGCGATGATTGGAGGGATGTGCGGTTGTCTCGGCATTGAAATGGAGCATGGATTTGGAGTGGCACCATCGACTCTACGTCATCGTGAAACGGCAGCAATTGACTGAAACGATCTTGTCACTGCTTTTTTCGATAACATAACTTCAAAATCGTTAGTTCTTTGGGCGGAAATCTAATTGATAGAGAGATGAACAAGATTATTCAGGAAACCATCCCCTCGGCCGCGCCAGCGGAGATACTGCTTGATGAGATCAATCAACTTGGACCGCGGGCTCTCATTGCCCAGCAAGGAAGCCTCGATGTCTATCTGGCGAACGCCGATGCCATTCCAACGATTATGTTGGAGATCGGCCGACTCCGTGAACTCACCTTCCGTGCTGTGGGTGAGGGAACCGGTAAGGCACGAGATCTAGACCGATTTGATGAATATTACCTCCATCTTTTCTTGTGGGATCGGGAGAGAAGACAGATCGCAGGTGCCTACCGCCTCGGAAGAACCGATCACATTCTGGCAGAATTTGGATTTGATGGTCTTTATTCCTCGGTGCTTTGCGAATTTGATCAGCCGCTTGTCGACTACCTGACGCCGGGACTCGAACTGGGGCGCTCGTGGGTTGTTCCCGAGTATCAACGTTCCCTGCATTCGCTTCTCGGACTCTGGAAAGGAATCGGTAGCTTTGTCGTCCGCTACCCGCGCTATCATAAACTGTTCGGCGCGGTGAGTATCAGTGATGACTATACCTTTATCTCCCAGAATCTGATCGTTCGCTACCTGCGTCGGACCAAGACGGATATCGACTGGACCGATCGCGTCCGGGCCTTGCTTCCTTTTCTGGAGAAAGATGAGGAGCTTACGAAAAGTTTCTCCAGTATTGAGGAAGTTTCAGCCTGCATTGCGGAAGTGGAGCCCGATGGCAAAGGAGTTCCCGTTTTACTACGACAGTATTTCAAAATGAATGCCACTCTGCTGGAATTTGCCTTTGATCCCACCTTCAGCGATTGCCTCGATGCCATGGTTCTGGTTGATCTGAAAAAAGCGCCGTCTCGCCTGCTTCAGAAATATATGGGTAAGAAAGGTTATGCCCGATTCATCTCGGGAACGGCCTAGTTGATTCTTGCTCGAGCGAGGAACCGCCGTTAAAGCTTCGGCATGCTCGCCAAGCGAATCATTCCCTGCCTCGATGTCACCGATGGGCGGGTGGTTAAAGGAACGAACTTTGTCGATCTCCGTGATGCCGGTGATCCAGTGGAATGTGCGAT
Source organism: Akkermansiaceae bacterium (assembly GCA_049889835.1). GTDB lineage: Bacteria > Verrucomicrobiota > Verrucomicrobiia > Verrucomicrobiales > Akkermansiaceae > SW10. The sequence continues at coordinate 167,847 of JBMHCQ010000002.1, read as the reverse complement.
TGCCTACAATGAGCAGCAGGCGGATGAGATCGTCTTTCTCGACATCACGGCTTCGTCTGATGGGCGTGATACCATGGTCGATGTGGTGAAGAAGACTGCCGAGAAGTGCTTCGTTCCCCTCACGGTGGGCGGGGGAATTCGAACGGTGGAGGACATGCGGCGCATGCTGCTCGCGGGGGCGGATAAAGTCGGCGTGAATACGGCGGCGATCACGCGTCCGGAGGTGGTTGATGAGGGTGCCAAGGCGTTTGGCAATCAGTGCATTGTCGTAGCGATCGATGCCAAGCAGATCAGCCCCGGAAAGTGGGGTGTGTTCACTCACGGAGGGCGCAATCCGGTGGAGGGCTTGGATGCCATCGAGTGGGCTAAGGAAGTTTATCATCGCGGAGCAGGTGAAATCTTGCTCACCAGCATGGATGCTGATGGGACAAAAGACGGTTATGACATCGATCTCACTCGCACGGTGAGTGAGGCGGTGGGGGTTCCAGTGATTGCCAGTGGCGGCGCAGGGACTCTGCAACACATGGTCGATGTGCTCGATGAAGGAAAAGCCGACGCGGTTCTCGCGGCGAGTATCTTCCACTTCGGGCAGCACACCGTGGAAGAAGCTAAGGATTATTTTAAAGGGCGCGGAGTGCCAGTACGCCCGCTGACGCAGTAGGAGCCTAGAAATTAACGGGCGGACTACCCAGATTTCGCAGCATTGGTTCGCACCATCGGTTGCTTCGAAACGCGTTGTTTCTCCAAGGTAGACGCCTGCACCTCTTGACCGGCTGACTTGAGGTATTTGACGACGGAAGAGACTGCGAGCTAATTCTGATCCCTCATATTGAGGGGATCGGTGGGAGCCTTGTTAAGTTCGGCCTCAAGTCGGGCGGTTTCGGCGCGGAGGGTGGCGATTTGGCTTTCGAGATCTGGGACGCGCTGTGCAGCGACTTCGGCTTGAGCGAGCCGTTTTTGGAGATCGGCATTCTGGCGAGAAAGGTTCTGTATGGTCGCTTCCGAGCCTTGCAATCGAGAGAGGTTGGTTTGCTGGGAGGCGAGGAGTTTGGTGAGGGCATCGATATCCTGTTTGATTTTCAGGATGAGCGCTTCAGCACTCTGAGTGTTGGCGAGGCTGGACCCCGCTTTGGCGATCGCGTTTGCTTGTCTGGCCTCCTCGAATTCTTTGCGCATTTGTTCGAGCTTGTCGTCTTTTTCCGAGGACGAGTGTTCCGCGTCAAGTTGTTGGCTGATCACAAGGAGGAGAAGAAGGAGGGCTGCGGCGCCGAGCACGATCCCGATGATGAGGTTCTGGTTTGAAGCGGGAGTGCTGTGCGGGGCTGCAGCAGAGGAGGGGTTATTTTGGGGTTCGTCGGCCATGGGATTTGAGTGAGGATCAAGGTGTGAGCGTAGAGCTTGCTTAAAAAAGCGAAAAATGAAATTCAAAAGTCTCTTTCCCCGTTCAAAGGTCTTGGCACGAAAGATTCATGAAACTTCTACTCATGTGTGGGATTCTCCCCGTAATTGCCTCGGTGCTCTTGCGGAAATTTTTCTGTGATCGTATTTTGAAGAGGGAGGAAGCTGTGAAAGTCTCGGTCTCGGGAAGGGATTTTACTCGCTTGGTCCTGGAGAAAGGCAAGGCCTCTGAGGTGAAAATTGAGGAAAAACGGAGGCCTTTTTTGCCAATTACGCCCGGAAGTCTGGCTCTTTCGCCCCGGGTGGCCGAATCTCGAAATGCGCAAGATGTGGCGTCGGCTGGCTTGCTGGCTGGGTTGGTTCTACTGGCCCGGCAGCAGGAAAAGGTCTTCGGCTGGCGCAAGTGGGCGGTGAAGTTTGGCTGGGCCGGCCCTGCCTTCACGGTAGCAATTGTCATTTTTGGAGCCCTCGGTAAGTCATTCACGCTGGGAATTGGGATTGGGATCCTGTTTTCGGTTCTTGGTATCGCATCGATCGCGCTTTGGCTGACCCTTCCCATCGAGCGGGAAGCGGCCAAGCAAGTGTGTCACTTTTTGGAAGAGACGAATATCGTGGCCCGACGTTCCGAGGCTGAAAGGCTGGAGGTTCTTGTCCGGGCGCTGGCATGGCAGCGGGTGGTGCCAGGGAGCGTGGAGTGGCTGGTTCCGAAGGGGAAGAAATTTACTCCCAAGTGATTTTGAGAGAATGAAGGGTTGCTCCGGCGATGTTTTGGATCTTGGGGGCGATGAGCTGATTATTGATTGTTTTGGTGGTTTTTTCTCTATCCGTGCTCGCTTTGATCAAGTCCGGAGCGATTTGCAAACTCAGAGAGATCTTGTTGCCCTGTGGTTTAAGGTCCTTCCAAAGTGATGGTTCATTTTCCATTTTTTCGCAAGATTTGAAGAAGGTTGGGGGAAAGGTCGTAGCGGACGGTGCAATGGTGAAGCTGGAAAACGGCGCAGGAGTTTTTTGAGGCACTGAAAACGAGAGGAGCCTTGGCTGCCTTCCCTAGAATAGGATTGGACGAGGGATTTGCTGCGGAAATTTTTTGGGTGAGATGGAGGGCGAGCTCCGGTGCAAGCGTCGCCTGATCATTTCGGAGGATACAGTCGACATTGAGGTGACCATAGTGGCCTGCGGCATGATCAAGGATCCGAATTTGGGCTTCTTTCCCTCAGAACTCCGGCACATTTCAGCTGGCCGGGCGGAGGTCCTCGCCTAGCAAGGACCCGATGAGGCGGGTGTTGGGAAGAGGCGTATCTGGGCACATATTAAAAAAATAACCGAAGTTGAGATTGAAAAAAGTATGAAGGACGCGGAGCTTGGAGAGGGTAAAGATGGTGACGTTGAGACATTTGATGGGAGCTGCGATCGTTTGCAGTGTCCGAATGGCGCTGGCTGATGACGGATTGGTTCTGCCGACCGCCTTGATTGTTTCGGACGAGGAGGTGGCAGACTGGGCCAGTGAAACACGAGCGCGTGAGTTGGAGGAGGAGCTGAAGAAGATCTTGGCGGCGGGAAACTATCGCCCAGCTCTCAGGGAAGTGTTTCGGGATGGCACGATGGTGGTGAAACGTGGATCCGGAAATGAGGACTTGAGCTCACTGTTTGAACCGTTTTCGGGGAGAGAACCAGCGAAGCTTAAACTCAAAACGATCGGAATCTCCGAGAATCAAACAAGGGTCAGATATGAGGCGAGTGGGAACGGGATTCAGCAGACTGCGGAATTTTCTGCAAGCTGGCAGGGAAGAGAATTTGCGGGTCTTGAGGTCGTTTCATTCGAAGAGGTAACTGGTGCTCTCAAGTTCAAAGATCGAACCGCTTCAGTTTTCAAGGGAGAGGATCTTTTTGAAAATCAATTCATGAGGGGAGTGGATCACTGGCGTGGTCGCCTGATGTTGGACTTTGGAGTTGACCCCAACGGAATGCAGGGGATTGCTCTGGGTGATGCCAATGGCGATGGGCTGGAGGATCTTTATGTCTGCCAGCAGGGTGGATTGCCCGATCGTTTATTTCTAAGGAATGCAGACGGCACTCTCAAGGATGTCTCAAATTCAGCTGGGGTGGATTGGTTGGAATTAACGAGGGCGGCTTTGTTTATTGATTTGGATAATGATGGAGACCAGGACCTCGCCCTGTCGCAGGGGTGGTACTACGTGCTCATGGAGAATGACGGGGAAGGGAAGTTCACTAAGCGGGTTGAGGAGCGCTCTGAAGCCGATCTGCATTCGCTTTCGGCAGCAGACTATGATCTTGATGGGGATCTCGATCTCTACTTCGCGGGACGCAATCCGGCCTCAGAAAAAGGAGTCGGAGGAGTGCTCGGCCAGCCAACGCCCTATCATGATGCCAACAATGGCGGCCCCGGGATTTTGCTTCGCAATGAGGGCCAATTCCAATTCACGGATGTGACCCAAACGAGTGGGATTGATGAGAACAATCGCCGCTACAGCTACGCCTGTTCATGGCAGGATTTTGATCTCGATGGTGATCCGGATTTGTATGTCGCGAATGACTTCGGAAGGAACAATCTCTACCGCAATGACAAGGGGCGCTTCACCGATGTGGCGGAGAAGTTGGGTGTGGAGGATCTTTCGGCCGGAATGGGCATCACCTGGGGAGACTTTGACAACAACGGGCGTCCAGATGCATACGTGAGTAATATGTTTTCAGGTGCCGGGAACCGGATCGCCTACCAGAGGCGTTTTCGCGAAGGAGGGAACGACCGGGCTGATTTTCAACGACATGCGAGAGGCAACACACTTTTTCAAAATACCTCTGGGGGATTCGTTGATCTTGCTGGGACTTCGGGAACTTCGATGGCGCGCTGGGCCTGGGGCGCGAAGTTTGCTGATCTCAATAACGATGGTTGGCAGGATCTTTATGTCGGGAATGGTTTCATCACCACCGAGGACACGGGCGATCTCTGAAGTTTTTTTTGGCGGCAAGTTGTGTCGCAATCACCGGAGAAGAGTGCGTTTTCGAAATCCTACACCCGGGGGTGGCGGGAGTTGAGTGAGCGGATCCGGGCTGGGGCCTCCTTCAGCGGGAATGAGCGGAATAATGCCTTTCTCAATCTCGGAGGGAAGAGCTTCGCGGATGCCTCGGCGGCGCTGGGCTTGGACTTTGCGGATGATGCTCGGGCAGTGGTATCCTGTGATTGGAACTTCGATGGGAATGTCGATTTTTGGACCAGTAACCGGACCGCTCCGAGGGTGCGACTCTTGAGCAATCCGGCCTCCTCGTCCGGAGGATTTTTAGCGTTTCGTTTACGAGGAACCAAGGTGAACCGAGACGCCATCGGAGCGCGGGTAATTCTTCAGGTCAAAGATCAACCCCAGTTCCAGATCCAAACCAAGACGGTGACAGCGGGCGATGGCTTTCTTGCGCAATCGAGTCGCTGGCAGCATTTTGGACTGGGGGAAAAGAATGAGGCCGAGGTCCGGGTGATTTGGCCGGGAGGGAAGGAGGAGTCTTTTGGGTCGGTAAAGGCAGGGCAGTTTCTTGAATTGAAAGAAGGGGCGGGAAAGGCCGAGAAGTGGTCACCTCCGCACGTGTTACTTGCTGAAACAGAACTCCCCAAGCCAGACCCCGAAAACTTCAAGCGAGTCTTGCTGGTGGGACGGATTCCTTTGCTCAAAGCCCCGGGAATCGAGCTTAGCAAAGGTCGTCCCACTTTGCTGAGAATTTGGTCCAAGAATTGTCCGGCGTGCGGGCGTCAGGGGCTCGATTTGGGGCGTCGCCAACGCCAGTTGGAAATCGAGAGAGTTTCGCTCCTTTCGATCAAGGTGGATGATTTTTTAGAACAAAGCGGAGAGGTGCGTTCTGATCTTTTGGAAGCGATCGAGGTCTTTCGAGATACATTTGTGGAATCGAAGCGATCTCTGACTCTCCCTCTACATCTTCTGATCGATGAGAGGGGAGATGTGGCAGCATTCTACCAGGGTGAAGTTCCCTTTCAGGTGATTCAAGACGATATTGTGGGACTATCAGACCAAACTAGGCGGCAGCGAAGTCAGGCTGTTCCGTTTCCCGGGCGATGGGCGGCGGAGCCTTTTCAAGGTCAGTTTCTGCGTTACGCGGAGGCCTTTGTGAAAGCCGGAATGCCTGAGAAAAAGGAGGCTTATCTGGGGCAACTTCGTGAGAGCGGAAAGCAGATGGTTGAGGTGAATCGCCAGCTTGGAAGAGACTTTCTGCGACTTAAGGAACCAGCCCGGGCACGTGATCATTTACGGGCTGCACTGCCTTATAAAAGCAACGATGCTCAATTACATTTCAACCTTGGCCTCGCTCAGACCGGGTTGAAAAATTTCGAGGAAGCGGTGAATCACTTCAAAGTTTCTGGTGGAATAGCACCGGATCGGGCTGAGACATTTTTCCGTATGGCGTATGCCCTCAATGCCAGTGGGTCGAGCAGGCAGGCATTAGCGGCGTATCGTCAGGCTCTGCGACTCCGCCCTGGTTGGCCAACGGCGGTGAACAATTTGGCGTGGATTCTCGCCACTCATCCCGATGATGAAGTTCGCGATGGCACGGAGGCCTTGCGCCTGGCTCAATCCCTAATGGAGAAGAAGGGGGCGGAAAATCCCACCGCGTTGCTTACGCTTGCGGCGAGCTTTGCCGAAGTGGGAAATTTTCAATCGGCGATTCAAGTGGTGGACCGAGCTCTTGCAATTGCGAAGAGGGATCAGGTTAAAAGTGCTTCGGAGCAACTGAGTAAAATCCGAACTGATTTCGAAAATGAAAAGCCGATCCGCGGAAGGTAGGGAGTTATCCTTCGACCGTCCGTGCGACTTTCAAAATGGTCTCCTCACCGAGGTGAGGCCCAAGAATCTGGAGGCCGACTGGAAGTCCGTTCACGGGTTCGAGTGGCACTGAGATACCGCAGTTTCCAGCGAGGTTTGCGGATAAGGTAAAGATGTCAGCAAGGTAGTGCTTGAGGGGGTCGCCTGCTGCCTCGCCGATCTTGGGGGCCGGCTCGGGAGCAACCGGGGTGAGGATGGCATCAACTTTTTTGAAGGCGTTTTCAAAATCCTGACGAATCAGAGTGCGGACCTTCTGAGCGCGTCGGTAGTAAGCATCGTAGTAACCGGAGGAGAGCACATACGTGCCGAGGATGATACGACGTTTAACTTCATTTCCAAAACCTTCCTCGCGGCTTTTCTGATAGAGGCTGAGAATGTCCCCGGGGTTTTCCGTACGGTTCCCGTAGCGGATGCCATCGAACCGGGAGAGGTTCGAGGATGCTTCGGCCGGAGCGATGATGTAATACGTCGCGATGGCATATTCAGTATGTGGGAGGGAGATCTCGACGATCTCTGCACCTTGTGATTCGAGATCCTTGGCCGCTTTTTCAACGCGCTCGCGCACGAGGGGATCGATGCCATCGGTGAAATATTCCTTCGGGAGGCCGAGCTTGAGTCCGGAGACTCCGGAGTCGAGGCCCTCGGTGTAATCGGGCACTTCCGCTTCGAGGCAGGTGGAATCGCGGGGATCAGAACCGGCGATGGCATTGAGAAGAAGCGCGGCGTCTTCGACGGTATGGGTGAGGGGACCAATCTGATCGAGGGAAGAGCCGAAGGCGACAAGGCCGTATCGGGATACTCGTCCATAAGAAGGCTTGAGGCCGACCACGCCGCAATGGCTCGCGGGTTGTCGGATGGACCCACCGGTGTCAGAGCCAAGCGAGGCTGGGACGAGCTTCCCGGCGACAGCCGCAGCCGAGCCTCCGGAAGAACCTCCCGGAATGTGACCGGGAGCGGCTGGATTTTGGGTGGATTGAAGAGCGGAATTTTCCGTGGAAGATCCCATGGCGAATTCATCGAGGTTCGCCCGGCCCACAGGAATGGCGCCTGCGGCCTTGAGATTTTTAATCGCAGTCGCATCGTAGGGAGCGGTGTAGGCTCCGTCGAGGAACTTGGACGCACAGGTGCAGGGTTGACCGATGACATTCATGTTGTCTTTGATCCCGATCGGAAGACCGCCGAGGGGAAGAGAAAGGTCTGCGGCATCGGCTGCTGCCAGAGCGGCTTCAGCATCATAAGAAATGAAGGCACCGATTTCACCATCGCGTGCGGCGATTTGATCGAGGGAATCCTGAACGATGTCGCGAGAAGTGATGGCACCTGCGGTGAGTTGTTTCCGGAGGGATGAGAGGGATTGGGCTGCTAGGCTCATGAGTCAGTTGCGAGGAGATGGGCTTGCGGTTTGATCAAAGCTTAGGCATCGACGACTTTGGGGACCTTGAGCAGCCCCTGGGCTTGATCAGGTGCATTTTGGAGAAAAGCTTCGGCTCCGAGGCTTTCAACCGGGGTGTCTGGACGGACGCGGTTGGAGAGGTCAGTTGCGTGGGAGGTCGCTTCGATTCCTTCGACGTCGACTTCCGAAAGTTTTGCGATGTGCTCCATGATTCCACCGAGCTGGTTTTGGAATCGATCGATTTCTTCATCACTCAGGTCGATGCGGGCGAGTTTGGCCACGTAGCGCACGTCGAGGGTCGGTTTGGACATGCGCGGAAGATGGACGAAGTCGCTGGGAGAGTGAAGCCAATTTGCTCCCGAAGCGGAACAGAACAGACGTTGGGAGATGTCTCCGCTATGAACGAGCTTCCATGAGAGATCGACTTCAGTTCCCCCAAAATGAAGGTTCACAACCTTTAGCCGTGACAAATCAGGGTTACCGAAAGAGAATTTCCCTCGTGAAGATTACATGGACCCTCCTTCTAGGTTTGCGACTCGGACTCTAATCCGTTGTCGCTCTTTGGTCATATTCATCTCCATCGTTGATCGGAGTCTTCACTGTCCAAAGAGCAGGACTTAAAATGGCGTCACTCGTTTCTTCTCTTTGATCCCTGAGACGAATGAAAAACGATTCCATCTCCAAATATCGTCCCTTCCCGGCTGTCGCGCTGAGTGATCGGACCTGGCCCGACCGTGTCATTTCCACCGCGCCCAGCTGGTGCTCGGTGGATCTTCGTGATGGTAATCAGGCTCTTCCGATTCCAATGACGGTGGAGGAAAAGCTGGAAATGTTCGAGATGTTGGTTGGCGTGGGGTTCAAGGAAATTGAAATTGGTTTTCCCTCCGCGAGTGACACCGAGTTTGCCTTCATGCGCCGGTTAATCGATGAGAATCGAATCCCGGATGATGTCACGGTGCAGGTGCTCGTGCAGACGCGGCGTCACTTGATTGAGCGGACCTTTGAAGCCATCAAAGGCGCGAAGCGGGTGATTGTGCATATTTATAACTCGACCTCGCCGCTGCAGCGCCGGGTCACCTTCGGAGATGCCTCCTGCGAGGCGATTCAAAAGATCGCAGTCGATGGTGCCAAGGTGGTGAAGGAGCTCACCCCTACGATTCCGGAAACCGAAATCGTGCTGCAGTATTCGCCGGAATCGTTCTCGGATACCGAGCTCGATTTCGCGCTCGAGTGTTGTGAGGCCGTGATGGCCGTGTGGGAGCCAACTCCAGAGAATAAGATGATCCTCAACCTCCCGGCAACGGTCGAGTGGACCACGCCAAACGTTCATGCTGATCAGATCGAGTGGATGTGCCGGAATATTTCCAAACGTGACTCGGTGATCATTTCCCTGCACACCCATAACGACCGCGGCACTGGTGTAGCTGCCACGGAGCTGGGTTTGATGGCAGGAGCCGATCGTGTGGAGGGAACTTTGTTCGGAAATGGCGAGCGCACCGGAAACCTGGATATCGTTATTGTCGCGCTGAACATGAACAGCCACGGAATCAATACCGGCTTGGATTTTTCGGATCTCTCACGCTTGCGCGAGGTATACGAACGAACAACCCGTATGACCGTTCCGGATCGTCAACCTTATGCAGGAGAACTCGTTTTTACCGCATTTTCCGGATCCCATCAGGATGCGATTAAGAAAGGGCTCGATCGCCTTAGTAAAGAAGAGGCGGGTGCTTGGGGCGTTCCTTATCTAACGATTGATCCTCATGACATCGGCCGATCCTACGAGGCGATCGTGCGGATCAATTCCCAGAGTGGAAAAGGAGGGGTGGCTTACATCCTGGATCAGGAGCATGGCTTCGATCTTCCTAAGACGATGCATCCCCAGGTGGGCAAGCGGGTTTACGATCTTGCGGATGAGCGTGGCTCGGAGCTTTCCGCCGAAGAAGTCGGGCAAGTGTTTCTCGAGGAGTTTGCGAATCTGGAAACTGAGATGAAGATCATCGACTACGAACTCGACCACCAGTCCGCGGGTCGTGGGGAAGTAGTTTGTCGTGCCAAGATCGAGATGGGTTGCGAGGCTCGTGATGTCGAAGGAACCGGAAATGGTCCGATCAACGGCTTCGTGCAGGCATTGGAACATTCAGACCTTAAGGATTTTGCGCTTACCGACTATCGCTCCCACGCGGTGCGCGGCGGGTCGAGTTCTGATGCCGCGGCGTATGTGCAGCTGCGCCACGATGATGGCCGCACCCTCTGGGGAGTAGGCGTTGATCCCTCGATTGAAATGGCTGGGCTGAAAGCACTGGTGAGTGCCTGGAACCTGCTCCGGGAAGGAGCGTGATCAATCAAGAAGCCCGAGGTTCTTCAGCTGTTTTGTTGCCGTGCCCGCAAAATCCCGATTCGCTGCCGGGCTGGCGGGGGAGGGATGGAGGATTTTTCCAAGCTGGTGGCTGCCGTCGCTTGCGGTGGCGAGTTGTTTTTCGGCGAAGGCTCCGACTCCGATCAAGTGAGTGGGTTGAAGAGTTTCGATGATTCGTGATAGATGGACCAAACAAGCTTCCTCGACAGGAGCCATTGATTCGCGGGTCAGCTTATCCGGGGTGAGATTGGCTCCGGTGTCTTTCATCCAGACGAGGGGACAAAAATTGGCCACGAAGCGATCTTGAAAAAAGGCCTCCGCAGTTCCGAAGAGGTCCTTGAAGAGTCCCCATAGTCGGCGACCGGAGACCTCCGAGCGCTCGCAGTGGAATCCGGCGATCGGCCGCTTGGGATGCTCGGGATCGGGCTTTCCCACCGGACCGGAAATCCCGACCCAGTCGCGGACATGCGGGATTTCTCCAAAAGGCACTCCCGTTTGAGCCATTCCGTAGGGACCGGGGTTCATCCCGAGGAAGAGGACTTGCTTCGTTCCGGAGCCAAAGCGCTTCAGGTAGTCACAGTGGCGCTCCCAAGCGTATTCCAGCGGGTTGTATGTGGTGTGAACGGGATCGGGAAAGGTCAGCCCTCGGAGAGACTTGCGAAGATCGTCGGCGGCTTGAACGAGTGGATTCATGAAAAAAGCTTAAGAAATCAGGAGCTAATTTCGAGCGTTCCATCGGGCTTGAGTGAGGTCAAGCCCGACCGGGAGAGCTCGCCTCTTGATCTCAGGAGTCGAAAATGGGAGAAACAGCGCGATGAAATTAATTGCGACATTTGTTCTGGTAATGGCACCGGCAGTTTTGGCGGCCGGGGAGTGGGTGAGTCTGTTCGACGGGAAGTCGATGAATGGCTGGGTCAATCAAGGGAAGGCCAACTGGCACGTCGAAGGCGGAGCCCTCACCGCAAGCAAGGGGCCGGTGGGTCTTCTGACCACGGCGAAGACTTACGAGAACTACGAACTCAAACTGGAATTCAAAGCCGCGATTGGCACGAACAGCGGAGTCTTTTTAAACACCGAAGCCTTGATCGAAGACGAGGCCGTTGATTGTTATGAAGTCAACATCGCCCCTCCCAGCAACGGCTTTCCCACGGGTAGCATTGTGAAGCATCGCCTCATTAAGGATCAGGGAGAGAAGAACGACTGGCGGACGTATCATTTGAAGGTGAACCAAGGTGAGGTTACGGTGATTCTCGATGGCAAGACCTTGATGAAATACAAGCCCAAGAACCCTCGCGGCGCGGGGTTTATCGGATTGCAAAAAAATGCCGGGAAGATCCAATTTCGGAACCTGAAGATTAGAGAACTTTGACCAACCGGATCGAGCGCTCGGCAGGCAGTGACTGCACGGAAAGATCAGCTCAGAACCATGAATGCGATCATCAGCTTACTCAAAGTCCTTCCGCCATTTCTGAAGATCGCGTGGGTGCTGCTTCTGGTGGGGATGCTTTCCTTGGCCGCGGGTTATTTTACGGGAACGCCGTGGCAGAGCTACTCAGGACTGGAGTGTTTGATCGTCGGTTACGTGATGGTCATTCTCGACATGCTGAAGAGAGAACGACGTCGGGGAGACGTGGCAGGATTCTATGCGGGTGCAATTCTGGCGCCATTGATCGCTTTGATGATTCTGACATTTGTCGCGCTTCTAGGGGCGATCGTTCTGGCGGTGCAATCGATGAGGGATGGATTCTCCGAATCCCATGCGATGCGCCTGTTGCACTTTCTGGGGATCCTCTTTGCCTTTCTTGTCGTCTCAGGAATCTCCACGTTGGCCATGGGGGCTCGTGCTCAGAAAAAGACTGAGCCAAACGAAATCCTAGGGCCTTTTGACGCTTCCGATTGAAGTCACGATTTCAATGCCTTATCAATGAATTGGGCAGGAATTGATCTGGGAGAAGAAGTCGTTCCCCTTGTCATCGACGAGGATGAAGGCGGGGAAATTTTCCACTTTAATTTTCCATACCGCTTCCATGCCGAGTTCGGGAAAGTCAACGACTTCCTGGCTCTTAATGTGCTCCTTCGCAAGGAGAGCGGCGGGGCCTCCGGCGGAACCGAGGTAGAAGCCGCCGTGCTTTTTGCAGGCATCGGTGACCATTTGGGAACGGTTTCCTTTGGCGAGCATGACCATGGAGGCTCCGTTTTCCTGGAAGAGATCGACATAAGGATCCATACGACCAGCGGTAGTGGGGCCGAAGGAACCGGAGGCCATCCCTTCGGGAGTCTTGGCGGGGCCGGCGTAGTAAACGGGGTAGTCCTTGAAGTAGTCGGGGAAGTCACCCTTGGCTTCGAGAATTTCCTTGAGCTTGGCATGGGCGATATCGCGCGCGACGATGATGGTTCCGGTGAGGGAAACGGCCGTGGTGACGGGATACTTCGAGAGGGTGGCGAGGGTGGATTCCATCCCTTGGTCGAGATCGATCTCGACGCCCTTAAATTTCCAGTCGTTGAATTTCTCAGGGATAAAGCGACCGGGGTTTTCCTCGAGCTTCTCGAGGAAGATGCCGTCCTTGGTGATCTTGGCTTTGGCCTGGCGGTCGGCTGAGCAGGAAACACCAAGTCCGACGGGGCAGGACGCGCCGTGGCGGGGAAGGCGGACGACGCGGACGTCGTGTGCGAAGTATTTTCCGCCGAATTGAGCTCCGATACCGATTTTGCGGGCGGCCTCGAGGAGCTTGGCCTCCATCTCGAGATCGCGGAAGGCTTGGCCGTGCTCATTGCCTTCAGTTGGGAGATCGTCGAGGTAGCGCGCTGAGGCGAGCTTGACGGTCTTCATGCAGGTCTCAGCGCTGGTGCCGCCGATGACAAAGGCGAGGTGATAGGGAGGGCAGGCTGAGGTGCCGATGGATCGCATTTTTTCCACGCAGAACTGCATCAGGCTCTCGGGATTGAGGAGAGATTTGGTCTGCTGGTAGAGAAAGGACTTGTTAGCGGAGCCGCCGCCCTTGGTCATGAAGAGGAATTTGTAGGCGTCTCCGGTGGTGGCGAAGAGATCGATCTGGGCCGGGAGATTGGTCTTGGTGTTGACCTCCTGATACATGTCGAGAGGCGAAACCTGAGAGTAGCGAAGGTTTTCTTCCTGGTAGGTTTTGTGAATGCCAGCGGAGAGAGCCTCCGCGTCATCGCCATCAGTCCAGACTTGCTGGCCTTTTTTCCCCAAGACGATGGCAGTGCCGGTGTCCTGACAGCCGGGGAGGATTCCGCGCGCGGCGATCTCGGCATTTTTCAGGAGCATGAGCGCGACCATGCGGTCGTTTTCAGTCGCTTGAGGGTCATCGAGGATGGAAGCAACCTGCTCAAGGTGTGAGGTTCGCAGTTTAAAGGAGACGGCCTTGATCGCTTCGTTGGAGAGGAGCTTCAGGCCTTCGGGGGCGACTTTAAGAATCTCCTGCCCTTCGAACTCGGAGACGGACACAAAATCGCCGGTGAGCTTTTCGTATTCCGTTTGATCTGGGCCGACGGGAAAAGGTTCTTGGTAGTGGAAGTCACTCATGGAATCGAAGATTAGAGGCTGCGGCCTTCGTCGACATCAATGTAGTCGAGGAACGTGATGATGTCATCGCGATCGGTGCGTGGGTCTTCTTTTTTTCGCTCGGCGAGCCGCTCGCTCATGAAGTCGCGGAAACCGAGATTGCGCACGTAAGAGTTGAACCAGGCGAGTTCGAACTCGGGTCGAGTCACTCCATGATCACGGGCCCAAGTGAGGGCGTTTTCATCGGTAGCTCCGGCAATGATCTGAGCCTTGAGGTCGTTGTAGTCGACTCCGAGAAATTGACAGGTCCAGAGGTCCATCGCCTTGCCAAGATTGGCGTGGAAATCGGGATGCAAGGTGCCGGCGTGCATCTTACGGACTTTATCGCAGAGACGAGGAAAGTAGATGAGGCCTTCGAGCTCATCTCGAGCAGAGCGTGGGACTTGAGATTCTTCGGACATGGGGGGAATCAAAACGTTTTCACGTGGCGATTGGAATTTCTAATTTCGTAGCACAGCCGTCCCGGCTGTGTTCATTGAATAGGAGAACTGCAACTTGCTTCTAACTTTCGAAGGTCCACTCGGCAGAGCCGAATGTGAACTGGGATGAACTGAGTTTTGATTTCTCGGGGTTTCTCCGAATGTATCGACGGATTCGATCCAGCTCTTCTCTGGTGCGGACGATGTGATCGTAGGATTCGGACTGCCATACCGGTCCTTCTCGTTTCAGGGTTTTGTTGATCTCATGAGCGGAGAAGCTTTTCCAACTATGAAGAATTTTGCTGAGAGGCCACTCGGAGCGAGGAACAAGAAGAGAATGAACATGATTGGGCATGATCACAAAGTCTCCCAGATGATAACGCTCTTCGTTAAATGAGTGCATGGCGTCTTCGACAATATCCCTGATGCAAGGTTCTTTCAGCAGGCACTCACCGTGACACTCATCGAGCTTTAGCTGATACTCACGACCGAAGCGTTTCCGATACTTCCATTGCAACTTTGGCGAAAGCTCGGTGGGGTCGGAGACTGCTTGAGAGGTCAGGAAATCTGTTTTTCGAGCCTCCCATTCTTTCAGTGCGGATTTGGGAATGGAATCGGCGAGCCGAAAAGTCACGAAGTAGGTGACGCCAGGATAGGTCCAGTGGGGAAGGTTGCGGTGTTTCCGCTCAATAGAATCGAATCCAGGGAATGGATTGAAGTGCGGCATCTTAGGTGACGAGGCGCAGGTTCGAATGGGGTTGGCCGGGGTTTTGGACACAGGCGGGACGCCTGTGCTACGTGATTTTGTTCAAGGACTGGCGGAGATGACGAGGCGGATGAACTTCTTGGCGGAACCGGGATTGAGGGTGGCGGTCTCGCGGATGCGTCCATCGGGAAGTGTTTCTCCGGCTTGCAGGATGTAAGTGCCGGGATCGTCGGTCCAGGTTTGGAGGTCGTCGGAGACTTCGATCGCATAGCTGGCATTGACGGCTTCAGGGCTGCGAGGGAAGGACAAGACGACGCTTCCATTTTTTTCGAGGACTGCAAGAGGGAGAAGGGTGTTTTCCTGATCGGAGGTTCCGTAGAAGTATTCGGCCAGGGCATTCAAGCCGTCGCCATCGAGGTCTTCCTGGGGATTGTTAGGAAGGGGAAGTCCGGCTCCTGTTCCGGGGCTACCTCCGATGGCGGGAGATGCTCTCCAGCTGGTGGGTAGGTTGTGATCGGGATTGGAAGTAGGATTGATGAGCTCCAGTGATTTTCCGAGACCATCGGCCATGGTGGTCCAGCCTGCAACGCTGCCGTCGGCGACGTAAGCAAAGCTTTTGATCGGCTGACCATCATTGGCGGTTAGGACGATTTCTTCGCCATCATTAGAGAGATTGTTTTCGAAGGCGCCCGGAAGAATAATGATGCCATTCGTGGAATAGTTCGCAGCGAAGGATGCTTCATCCTGCGCGATGACAGCGCGGGACCCGGGAGCGAGCACGAAGCCGGTTGGGAAATTGTAAAGAATGCCATCAGTGAGAGCAACATCAGTGAAATCAACAGGCTCTGAGGCGCTGATGTTCATAATCTCGAGGTATTCTCGTCCGTCATCGGGGCCCTGGGGATTGAACATGATCTCTGAAATGACGACGTTGGCAGAAGAAGCAGGTGTTCCGACAATGAAGTCAGCACGGCGGATCGCGGACCACTCTCCGCCGTTGGTCCGGGCGCGGGTGAGAACCGTTCCGCTCTCGGTAAGAGTGAGGGAATTGCCGGCAGCTGCTGCTTTGAGCGCGTTCAGCTTGAGATCAAAACCTAGGTCGGAGTTGGTAGAGCTTTCATTGTGAACCTGAACCGCAATGACGTTTTCCCCTTCGAGTATTTGCCCGGGAAGAAGGTCATAGCTGTTTGCGACAACAAGACCTTCGGGGGAGTCCGCGGCGTTGGCAAAGTCCCCGTAGGAAATCGTGCCTCCAGCCATGTTTCGGCGGAAGAGTTCGTGACCGTTCAGGAAGACGACGACACCGTCATCCTGGATCCACTCCATCTCGAGACTGATTAACTGATCGGCATCGGTGACGCTGAAGAATTTCCGAAGGTAGATCGTTGGTGTCCGACTGAAAAGGGAGCCGTCTTCGACTTCCGTATTCGTGGTGGCTCCATTGATCGTTCCGTAGCCGATCAGCGCTCGCCCGGTTCCCCAGGTGCTGTCGTCGAACTCAGGATGCTTCCAATCGGTGTGATCGTAGCTCGGATGACCGGAGGCGATATCGGTCGAGGATTGAGCGACTCCGGTATCGAGGAAGGCCCATCCGGTGGATTCAAAATCAAAAATTGGGACAATGCTCGGTGCTCCGAAGCTCCCGGCGGTTTCGCTGATATCGCCTCCCGGAAGCCGGGGGTCAGAGCCGTCGGTGGTGAAATAAACGCCGCCTTCTTCTGCGGTGAGGATGAGGTTGTAACCCATCGGCACAACCCCACCGAGCTGCGAGTAGTTTGGTGGATCGATGGAGGGGTAGAGGTTCTCTGCTTGAAGTTCCCGGATGAACGAACGCGAGTTTGTTTGATCGTGAAGAGTGGTGAGGTAGTTGTTAATGATGTTATCCCGCTCTGTGACCCAGTGCTGCTCGCGTGTGAAGTAGATCGGGCTGTTGATGAGCGGTGGGTAGTTGTCGCTTAAGATATTGGTCGAGCTTGCGGGGGTGTTTCCGTAGGGAGTGCTGGCCTGCACATCGCCCCAGCGGGCAGACTCGGCCACGATGGCTTTGTCGATTTCATTGGCCCGGCGCATGTAGAGGGCGCTGGCGGTTTCCTGAGTGAAGGCTCCTCCATCGAACATGTGCTGATAAACCCGATCCGCGAAGAGCATGCGGAAGTCGGCATTTCGGCGGAGCCGCTGGAAAGGTCGTCCACCGCCGCGGCTGTCATCGTAGCGATTCCAAGTAAACTTATCGAAGGCGATTTCCTGGTCCCAGACCTGGAATCGAAACTTGCCGTCACCCGAATTTGCATTGGCTGCGGCATAGCCGTTGTGGTGTGGCCAGTCCTCAGCATCAGAGAAAAAATGGAGCGCCATGTAGTCGGCGTAGTTTTCCAGATCGATATAATCCTGAACGTTTTCGTAAACTGCTTGAGATTCGATCGCACCATTGAGGATGCTCTGCATTTGATTCCAGCGTGGCCCGGGCGCTTCGAGGTCCTTGTTAATTTCCCAATCCTCTTCCTCGCCACCGATGTGGCTGGAATACCAATCGTCTTCGATGCGTTCGGTCAGATTGTGCAGGCCAAAGTAGAGCCCATTGACGTAAAGGTGGACGTAGTTTCCATTGCCCGAGGCATGTCCCATGTGAGACATCATGTCCTTCATGAAGACGTCGCGAAGGTATTGCGAGTCGTTCGGACGATAGCGTGTGCTGGACCAGGAGTTGAGCGCCCAGGAGTCGGTGAAACAGGCGCGTAAGACGAGCTTGTTGAACTCGCTTACCGGAGAATCGGGGAAGAGGTTGTAGCGGAGTTTTCCGATGCCGACGGTGGAGGAAAAGGTGAGACGCAGTGAGTGCTTCTGCATCCGCCACGGGGTGCGCGATGAGTTGCCATGGGTTTCAATTTTGCAGTCTTCTTGAAAGCCTTTGCTCCCGTTGGGGAGAATGTATTCCACCGAGCAAACGCGTTCGAAGCGTTGACGTGGGGTTCCGTAAAGACTTAGGCCGGAGGTGTTCACGAACTCGGTCTGCTTCATCGTAATCGAGACGCTTGGGATATCGAGGAGAGCGTTGCGGATGGAGTATTCCGGGGTGCGGAGATTGGCGACGTCATTCACGACTCGTGGGTCCATCTCGTAGTCGGAAGGGACGATCCCGTTTCCTGCGCCATCGTTCTGGTCCACTTGGGAATCGTATCCCCAGTTTGAAGCCCAGCCTGCGGGGGTGGCGGGTTGCTGCTCGACATCGTCGATAAAGATGTAGCTGTGAGTATCGACATTGGTCGGAATCCAGTTGGTGCCCGGAAGGTGAGCCAAGGCGCGAATGTTTGCCGTGGTGGAGATCGTGATTGGCCCGGTGTAAATGATTCCTGTTGTGGTGGTGGGAAGGGAGCCGTCGGTGGTGAATCGGATTTCGACGTTTGGAGTCTGCGAAGTGATTTCAAGCTGGAAAGGTTCGTCGTAGAAGCCGCGATTGAAATTGAACTCGGTGTCCCGAACTACCCCATCGGCACCGATCCCATTGAGTACGCCGGGGGAAGGCTTGGTGAAGAAGCCGAATTTGAATCCCGTGAATTCACGTCCGTAGGAAATGTCGGGAAATTGCGGAGTGTATTCGGGGGTGTATTGATCTTCGATGGTGGTGCCGTCCGGCTTTACGAGCGCCAGAAATTCCCCTGCGGAATTGAGTCGGAAATTCGTGTGGGGATTTCCAGAGGGATCGATTTTATCATTCCCTGAGGTGAAGACTATTCGATAGCCGTTTCCCGGAATGGTAATATTGGGAAAGGACCACTTTGTGAGATCACGGGAATCATCAGTAAGATGATACCCTTCGAGGTTGATGGCCGAAGCATTTGGATTGCGAATTTCAATCCAATCGTTTCGATCCCCATTTCCGTCTTCGAGACCAGTCTCGTTTTCGACGAGGATTTCATTAAGAATGAGCGACTCCTGGGCAAAAGCCACGAGAGGCAGAGCCGAAATCACGAGGACAGAAACCTTCTTCATGCGTAATAAAAAACTGCACTATCACCGCAGGAAATGCAACCGCGGTTCTGTAGGACAGTTTCCAGATGGGGGCTTGAAGTGACTCTCTACCGGAGGATCTGCAAACGCCAGAATCTTACGGATTCACTAGAAGGGTCGAAGTTGAGGATGCGTTCCTGCAAGGCTCCATTGGTCGCACCAGCCTGAGTGGCGACGGTAGTCCAATCTTTGAGATCGGTAGCCGTCTGAAGAACGACTGTGACTCCCTGAGCTTGAAGGTTGAGATTAAAGCCGAGACTGGTTCCACTGGTAAAGGTCATGGGAACCTCGTTGACGTCTAGAGCGTTTGAGCCCGTCGCAAACTCGATCAGGTTTGCCGCGCCATCGCCATCATCATCATCGAGCGGGCCGCCGAGATCGAGATTTTGAGCGAACTCGGTGTAAGTGAGACCTCCGGGCTTGTTCCCAGGAGTTGCGGTGTCACCGCTCCATGAGGTGGCGAAGTTTCCAAAGCCAAGAGTCGGATTTCGATTGAGCGATTGATCTCCGGTTGCCGGCCAAGGAGCGGCTCCGAGGTAGTCGACCGAGTCCGTGGTGACTTGAGGGAAGACCGTTGGGTTTGCGACGGTTGGGGTGTCGGGGGCCTGAAGACGAACGGTTCCTTCGTCGTCGTTGAGGGGGCCGTCGAGGGCGGGGCCGATCAAGGTCACGCTGCCATCGATTCCGTGAGAAGTCTGGAAGTTGGAAACCAGGGCCGGTTGGGTGGCGGGGTCGAAGGGCACAACCACCACCACGCCTTGGCTTGGCAAGCTGTGGGCGGAAGTGAAGTCGAAGTCGAGACCGCCACGCAGTCTCCAGTTCTCGAGCGAGACGGTTTGCGAGGACGAGTTGCAGATTTCAACAAACTCCAGTGAATCTGAGGAAGAGTTCCGGAAGTGCACTTCGGCAATAAAGATCGGGCCCAAAAGCGGTCCTGAGTTTTCGCTCCCACTGGTCTGAGTGGTCATTGTAATCAGAGTGTCGCTTCCTGCTCCGTTTGGCCAGCGGCCGAGAGTCTCGTTCTCGCGTGCGGCGGCGAACTCGACATGATCAACAAAGGCTGTGGGAAGCCCATTGGCATCGGTTTCCACGAGCCACAAATCATCTCCGCTGGCAGCACTCAGCCCGAAGGTCCGACCTGAGACCCAGGTTCCCTTGGCGGCCACATTGTCTAAAAGAATGACCGGAATGGTAAAGCGATTGGCGTCTGTGACTGTGACTTCGAAGGTGCCATTGTAGTCTGAAATTCCTCCGTATCCTGAGATGCTCACGACGTCACCGGTGGCGAGACCGTGCCCATTGCTGACGACGGTTGCGGGCGAGAAGCCGGCGGCGCCTTCGTAGTTTGAAATCACGTTCGTCACCGGATCTTCATAGGCGGAAGATGGAATGGTAATGTAATCCATCGCGGGAATGGTGGTGCTCGGGAAGCGGTAGGATTGGTAGACGGATTTGGAATCAGAAATCACCCAGCCGGTGATGTCGATTGGATCCATCGTAGTGTTGTGAAGCTCGATGAACTCGTTTCCTCCGGCATCGTGAGAGGAGACTTCATTGATCACAATTTGTTGATCGGTGGTGATGGGAGCTGCACCAGGAGTTCCATTGTAGGCGATGCTGGAGCGCCAGTTGTCGGGGTTGTTTGGATCAGAGAGAGGATCGATGATCTCAAGGGTGGAAGCTTCGCCATCGGGTCGGGAGGGCCAGGATCCGGCATCGTTGAAGGTCAGAGATTTAATCAAAGTCAAATCGACCTCGCTCAGTGTCAAAAGCTCTCCGTCATTGCTGAGGCCGCTTGTGTAAGTGCCTACCACTCGGAACGGAAGGGGGGAACCGTAGCGAACTTCCAGAGCCGCTGGATTTCGTGCCACTACGACATGTTCACCCACGGAAACTTTTTCCAGCCCAAAGGTTACCGCAATTCCTGCGATAAACTGGGTGCCGTAAAGGTTGAGATCTGCGGAACCGATGTTTTGTAATTCGATAAACTCGAATTCATCCCGGTTCGAAAGATCCAGACCGGTGGAGCTTTGCTCAAGCACGGTGACTTCGGCAGGGTGGTAGTTGATTTCGGTGATGGCGAGTGATCCAGAGGTTGCGGTCTGTTCAGTCAGAAAGGCACCAGAAACTGGAGCTGACCATTCGGAACCATCGAAGAGACGTGCGGTCACAATGGAGGATTCAGTGAGAGAAATCGCACTGTTACCTCCCGAAGTCGGGCTGGTCGCGGTGAGCTGGAGAGCGACGCCCAGATCACTGCTGGTGGCGCTGTTGTTGTGAACCTCGATGGAGATGATATTTTCTCCTTCGAGAAGGTCTCCAGGGGCAGGAGTGTGAGTGTGAGGAACGACCGCTGATTCGTCGGGTACGGCTTGAGGAGCGAAGTCTCCGTAGGAATAAACCGTTCCATTGTTCATGTTGCTACGGAAGATTTCGCGACCGTTGAGATAGACGATCGCGCCGTCATCCCGGATGAGGGAAAAATTCAATTCTGTGACCGACGAGGCGTTGGTGAGATTGAAGCTCTTGCGGAAATAAACGGTGGGGTAGCGGCTGAAGGTCGTGCCGATATCGATCACCGAATTCGCGGTGTATCCGCTGATTGAGGTTGCCGAACTTCCTGCAAGCAGGGCAGTTCCCGCGCTCCAGGAGCTGTCATCAAAATCAGGGTGTTTCCAATCGGCGGAGGAGTAGCCCGCTTGGCCGTCGACCACGTTACTCGCAGACTGTGGCTGTGTCGGGTCGTTGAGATATTTCCATCCGGCGGATTCGAAGGAGAGCACCGTGCTTGTGACGATTCCAGAAGAGAAGAAGCTGGCTGAAGGGTTGGGAGTTCCATCGGGCAAGGATGGGTCGCTGCCATCGGTTGTGTAGTAAACAGTGCCATCGCCTGACACGGCGGAGAGCACGGAGCCTGGAGCGACGTAGCCTTCGGGCGTGAGAGAGCCATCGACGGTGAAGGCTGGTGGTTCGACTTCGGAATAGAGCCCGTCCGTTTTCAATTTATTGATGACATTTGTCGTGCGGACGGGGAAATAGGAATTGCGAAGGCGGTTCTGTTCGGTGAGCCAGTCATCGCGGTCGTAAGGCGTGGCGCGACGATGGTCTCCCCAGCGGGCGGATTCGGCGATGATGGCGCGGTCGATGTTGTTCGCGTATTTCATCCAGCGGGCTTCACATTTTGCGGGGGTGAGCGCTCCGTCGCCGGTGAGGTGCATCCGGGCGCGGTCTGAGAAGCGCTGTCGATATTCCGGAAGGGCCTCCAAGCTGGGGCGGATATTCATCGGGTCGAGCGGAACGTTGGTCGCGGTAGGTAATTCAAGAACGCGCTCCCCATCCCAGGAAAAGAGTTTCCAAGGGCGCATGTCGGTTGGATTGGTGAACGGGCCACCACCGGCTGCGCGCCAGTTTCCATCAGTTTTCAAATCCTGGTTGGCGCCGAAACGCTGAAGAAGGTGGTAGTCGATGTAGGTATCGACATCGAGCACCTGCTGGATGTCATCCCAGTTTCCGGCGGCGACAGTGGTTCGCATCTGGTTCCAGGAGGTTGTCGTTCCATTGACAAAAGTGGCTCCGTTTCGGGCATCAATGAGATCACGATTGTCTCCGTTGTATTCCGCGTAGTGGGTGTTGTCCTGACGTTCGGCGATGTTATGGAGTCCCCAGTAGAGTCCATTGATGAACACGTGCGCGAGGAAGCCTTCTCCGGCATCCGGGTGTCCCATGTCCTTCATCGATTCGCGCATCCATTGATCGCGAATCATCGAGGCGTAGCCACGTTGGGCGGAGTTCGAGTGAATCCAGGAGTTGTTGTATCCTGCTCGCAGCGCGATCGAATTGAACTCCTCGACACTGGACCCGGGAAAGAGAGCCTGTCGAAGCCGCCCTTCGCCATACTGCGTCCGGAAGCGGAAGGAGAGTGAGTGTTTTGGGCTTCGGTTCGGAATCCGGCTCGCGCCCCCTTGAACACGGAGGCCGCAGTTTTCCTGAAAGTCTGGACGAGTATCAGTCGATGAGGGAATGAACTCGGCGGAACACGCCCGCTCCCAAGCGATCCCTTGAGATTGGGAGTTGAAGTAGATTCCGTTGCTGCCGGAAAAGTCATCCTTGGGGAGCGCGATGGAAATAGTGGGGACATCTCGCATTCCTTGGAGCATTGCCTGGGCAACGGTGAGTCCACCGTGACCCGCTGAAGCGGCGGTCGATTGAGAGATTTCGGGGTCCATGTTGAAGTCACCCGAGGAAAGTCCTCCGTAGCCCGCAGGCTGGGTCTGGGTGAGGAACGGGGTGTTCAGTCCAGCTGAATCGGTGCCGTTCGGATTAGCTCCGCTGATGTCGAGCAGGAGATAGGTGTTGGTTAGCGTTGCGCTTGGATCAAAGTTCGTGAGGCTCGCCGCCGCACGAAGCACGGTGGTGGTGGAAATTTGGAAGGGAGCACTGTAGAGCTGAGCCGTTGCCGCGGGGGTGCCGGTAGCGTCGAGGGGAGGCGCTCCGTCCGTGGTGTAGTAGATCTGAGCTCCGGCGGTTGGGGTGGAAATGGTGATGGTTTGAGCGGTCTCGTAGTAACCCCGCTTGGGAGTGATCTGGAGAGGCTCAACGCGTGCTACGCCGCCGATGTCATTGGGAGCTCCCGGAGTGGGAGTGGAAAAGTAGACATCGGCATTGGAAGTCGGATGTTTTCCGTAGGACACATCGTCCGACTGCTCGGGGTAGATCATGCCACCGGGCCCGAATTCGCTGGCGACCGAAAGATTGGGCCGCACAAGGGCGAGATAGTCTCCTCCGGCTGATAGCTTGAAGTTGACCGTTGGGTTGCCGTTGGCATCCGGGATGCCAGATCCATTGGCGATGATGACAAGGAATTCTCCGACACCAACGGTGGTTCCAGCAGGGAAGGTCCATTTGTTCGGTTGCCCCGGGGAATCGGTGAGGTGCCAGCCTCCGAGGTCGATGGGCGCCGAGCTGGTGTTGAGAAGCTCAATCCAATCGTCGAAGGTGTTTGCCACCGCGTTGGGGACTAGGGTGGTATCATTCGCGGCCATGAACTCATTGATGATGATATCGGATGGGATCCCGGTGGTGAAACTCTGAGCACTGGCAGACCAAACAGTGGCGACGGAATTGGTGGCTCGAATGCGGTAGAAGTATGTGGTGGATCCGGCCAGGCCGGAAACGGGGGCGGTGAAGGTGGAGCTTTGAGGTCCGACGGAAGTGCTGTTTTGCCAGGATCCGGCATTGCTTCCTTCATCGCTGGTTCCGTAAAAAACGGTGATTTCGGGAGCATCGTTTCCATCGTCAGTGACCTCGCCCGTAAGGGTCGCAGTGGTTCCTGCGACAAAGCTGGGAGGGGATACTTCAACCACGGGAGCAGAGAACGCGAGAGTGGTGAAGGTTTGCGTGTTAGGGGCCCAAGAGGTGCCTGCCGCATTTGTGCCTCTGACGCGGAAGAAGTAGGGAGTGTCTGGGAGGAGATTAAAGGGGGTGTCGGTGAACACTCCGGACTGCACTCCGATCGCACTCATCGCATCCCAGGCGTTGGGATCCGTTCCGCCATTAGTGGTGCCGTAAAATACGGTGACCTGAGGAGGATCGCCTCCGGTATCGGTGACGTTGCCATTGAGATCGGCTTGGGTGAATGAGACATTCGTGGCCCCAAGCGTCAGGAGCGAGGGAGTGGAACCGGCGCTTCCAGTATTAAAGGAGGCCGTGCTTCCAGCCCAGGCTTGTCCGGCTGCGTTCGAGATGAAGGAGCGATAGTAGTAAGTCGTTGCTGAGGTCAGTGAAGAAAGAGCAGCGTTAAAGGATCCCGACTGAGAACCTAAATTGATCGCATTGTCCCAGTTGCCGGCGGTGGTCCCGGCATCGTTATCTCCCCAGTAGAGAGTGACATTGCCGGGGCCGCCTGAGGTGACAGAGCCGCCGATGGTCGCAGTGGTCGCCATGATGTTGGTCGCCGAGTCATTGTCGACGGCCGGTAAAACAGACGACTCTAGTTTGAATCCATTCATCGCCCAGATTTGGCGGTGCACGCCGGTGTTTGAGAGCGGAGTGAATCGAATGACAACGTCCTGACCCGCAGAAGCGGTAAAATTGAAGTCTGCTGTCGAAGGAAGATTGGCGGGGTCGGGATCAGGAGTTCCAGTGTAGGTTTGAGGAGCGCTGGGGTTGCCGCCGGGAGAGCTGTTTGTTCCCGGAAAGATGGTGTCGACTGCGGTATAGGAAGTTCCGCCATTGTTTGAAAACTCGATGGTGAACGAGGTGTGCACGTTCTCCGTGTCGTGATGATAAGAGCGCCAGGCGTAAGTCGCCGCCGGAAGACCTGAAAGAGTGAGGGTCATGCGGGTCGGAGACCCCGTTGTGCCGTCATAATTACCGTTGCCCCCGTTATTGCTCCGGCTGTCCACTCCGATGAAGTCAGTCAAGAGAGAGAGGTTATTTCCAAGCCAATTTGCATCGTTGTTGGCACTACGATCTATTAATTGCTGAACCCGGTTGTTGGAAGTGTCTGGCCAATCAGGGGTAATGCTGATGGTCGTTCCGAAAGCCGTGAAATCTTGCGTGGTAAAGCTTGCGATGTTTTCGTGGCTGGCGGTGTAGGCTTGATACCCGGCTTCAATATCGGGATTGCTAGCTTGGCTGAAGTCGACCAGTAACTGCGCTGATACGAAGGAGGATGAAAGTGGAAGAAGATATGAAAGCGCGGCGGCTCGGAACATCATAAGGGACAAGCTAGCATCTCCCTTTTGCTAGAAAATGAAAAAGATCCCGAGAAACCACGCTTTGTTGGCTCAAAAAGTGATGAGCTCTTACTTTTTGACGGCTCTGTTCTTCCGATCTTCGATCGTTGCCCGGCGGTAGAAGATGACGGAGTCACAGATCGCCTTTGCCAGAGTCTCTTGATACTTTCGGGAGTGAATGAGACTGGATTCTGTCGGATGGCTCATGAAGCCACCTTCGAAGAGAATAGCAGGGTGCCTCACTCCAGTCAGAACACTAAAGCGAGCTCTGCGGATTCCGCGGTCAGGAACCGTTATGCCAGCTTTCTGTAAACTCATACGCGTGCCCCAGTGAACTGCGGTAGCCAGTCCGATGTTGGCGGTGTCCTGGGTATTTCCTGCGAGTTCCCTAAAATCTGAAGCTTTCAAGGGCTTGCCATAGTGGGCCACTCCGACGGGTGACAAGGTGAAGGTCTCGATTCCTCGCGCAGTGAGGCGTCCGCGGTGGCCGACCGAATTGAAATGGATACTGATAAAGATCGCGTTTTTGTAACGGTTTGCGATTTCAAATCTCTGGCTGCGAGTTAAGAACTTATCGGAATTCCGAGTCATCACCACTTTGAAACCACGCTTGCTCAGATGATCTCGGAGCATTCTGCCAACCTTCAAATTATAGCTGGCTTCCGTTCCCAAATGATTGACTGCCCCGGGGTCACTGCCCCCGTGCCCGGGATCGATGACCACGGTGTCAAAAGGAGTTGCGGTTTTAATCGTGGTTGGGAGGAGAATCGGATGGATGATTTTTCTCAAATCGGTTGTGGAAATATGGCTCTTTCCTCCGATTGAAATGATGGGGTGACTAAAGATAAACTTCACGTTGTTCATCAGCACTTCCTGCCCCCCGGAACGAAACTTAATGGTGGTTTCTGCGTTCTTAAGCGTGATGGTGGCACCAGACTGGATGAGAGAAGGAAACTTGTAGAATTCCTTCACTTGATAGAGAGGGACATAGTGCACTCCTTTATATTGAGAGTTTTTCCAAACCACTGGTTGGGCCACTCCGAAGAGCACTGACACCATCAAAAAGAAGGCGACAAAAAACCGGGTTGGGGCGGGGTCTCTCAACATCAGAAAAACGATCACGAAGGGGGAGCCCAAATATTGACCGAGAAGATCAATTGCCAAGGGTAAAATCCAGGATGCTTTGGTGGACCGAAGTATCCGCTTCCTTTGAGAATACGCGGTTGGCAATGACAAGTGCTTGGCCTAGTCTTTAAATAAGGGTCCATTCCAATTGAGGTGGCCGTATTGAAATCCTATAAAAAGTGGTTTGCATATGAGTAACATTCCCCGATTTGAGGAGCTTGATTTCCAATCCACGCCCTTGGGTGATGTTATTCTTCGGCGCCGCACGGTTCTTTCGCTGGAAAATGAAGAGATTTACGAGGTCATCCTTGGAAATGATTTCCTGATGTCCTCCCTCTTTACGGTCGTGGAACAGGAGCTTTCGCGACTTGGTCTGGCAGCTTGTGAACAGTCATTTCCAGATCAGAAGCTCGATGTCGTGGTGGGTGGTTTGGGCCTGGGCTACACTGCTCGAGCCGCGCTCGAATTTGAGAGTGTGGGATCACTGCGGGTGGTCGATTACCTGAAGCCTGTTATCGAGTGGTTTGAAAAAGAACTCACTCCACTTGCTGCGGGGCTCAATGCGGATTCGCGCTGCTCATACGTGCAGGGCGATTTTTTTAAGCTTGCGACGGCGGTGGGCGACGAACGCTCCTTTGATCTGAAGAATTCCAAACGGAAGTTCCACGCTGTTCTCCTCGATATTGATCATTCCCCGGATCATTTGCTTCACGAGCAGCACGCCGATTTCTATACGGTCGAGGGTTTGCAGAAACTCGCTGACAGAATCCATGATGGCGGAATTTTCGCGCTCTGGTCAGACGACCCTCCCGAAAAGGGATTTATGAAGAATCTCAAGGAAGTCTTCGAGAGCTGCGAACATCACGTCGTGCCTTTCCACAATCCGATTCAGCAAGAAGATTTCGAGAGCACCGTGTATGTCGCGCGAAAGGCCAAGGGGTGAGAAAGTAACCCATTGTTTGCCATCAATTGTTTACCGTTTCTTTGCGTGTGGGAGGGAGGCATGGCTTAACCCTTCGATAGGGTAGCTCAGAGAGTTGGCGAAGTTTGCTGGGAAGTTTGATGCCCAAGGTCTGCTGCGGAGGAGCATTGGGTCAATGCTCCCAGCCGAGGATGAAGGTGGTGACTAGCTAAAGTATTCGACCCCAGCCTTGAATAAGGGTTGGTGCTTGTTCCCGGTGATGTTTAGGCCGACAGAAGGGCCGCGGCGTTCGGTGTGGCCCATTTTACCGAGGACTTTACCACAGGGGCTGGTGATGCCTTCGATGGCGAAGAGGGAGCCGTTGGGATTGAATTCAGGAGACATGGAGGCGTTTCCATCGAGGTCCGTGTATTGAGTCGCAATTTGTCCAGCCTCTGCCAAGCTGCGGATTTCCTCTTCGCTGGCATGGAATTTTCCTTCGCCGTGGGAGAAGGGGATGTTGTGGAGGTCGCCGATATCACATCCGGCGAGCCAAGGGGACATCGTGGAGGCGACGCGTGTGGTGGCGTAGCGCGCAATGTGGCGTCCGATGTCGTTGTGCGTGAGGGTGGGGCCGCCTTTTTGCAGGGCTTGCACTCCCTCACGATCGTCCGCACGGCCACGAATCTCGCCGTAAGGAACGAGGCCGGTTTTGATGAGGGCCTGGAAGCCATTGCAGATGCCGAGGATGAGGCCGTCGCGGTTTTTGAGAAGGTCCATGACGGCATCCGCCACTTGTGGGCTGCGGAGGATGGTGGCGATGAATTTGGCGGAGCCAGCTGGTTCGTCGCCCGCACTGAATCCACCGGGAAGAAAGAGAACTTGTGATTGTTTGATCTGCGCAGCGAGAGCGGATAGGGATTCCTCGACGGCTTGCGGAGTGAGATTGCGGAAGATTTCGATGTGGGTTTCTGCGCCGACGAGGTCGAAGGCTTTGGCTGAATCGTATTCCGAGTTGGTGCCAGGGAAGGAGGGGATGACAACGCGGGGCGTGGGGACATTTAACGCTGAACGCTGAACACGGAACGAAGAACTGAAAGTCTCGACCTCGGAGGAGGAGGGGTCGGCTTCTTCGGGGAAGACAGAGGAGAGAGGCTCAGTCCAGGTGTCGAGGAGTTGGTCGAGGGGAAGGGAGACTTCGCCGAAGTCGAGTCGGGGTTCTTTCTGGGTTTTGCCGATGATTTTGACACCGAGGGCGTCGGGGAGAGGCTCAGCGGATTCGACGAGGAAGGAGATGAAGCGCTCGCGGAAGAGGTCAACCGCAGCAGTGGTGTGGAAGCCGATGCCATTTCCGAAGGCCATCTTGGCAAGGCCGGTGGCGATGCCACCATGGTCGAGGCTATGGATGGAAAGAATAGTGCCGGTGGCGATTTCGGCATGAAGACGGTCGGCGATTTCCTTAAGAGAAGAGAAGTCGGGGATAAAGTCTTCATTGCGGGGGATTTCGACGAGCGAGACAGTGGAGCCAGCTTTCTTAAACTCGGGAGATACGACGGAATTCGTGTTTCCGGGAGCGAGGGCGAAGGAAACGAGGGTGGGCGGGACGTCCATTTCGTTGAAGGAGCCAGACATGGAGTCTTTTCCGCCGATGGCGCCGAGGCGGAGCTCGTGTTGGGCGCGGAAGGCACCGAGGAGAGCGGAAAACGGAAGTCCCCAGCGGGCGGGGTCGCCACCGAGTTTGGGGAAATATTCCTGAAGGGTGAGGCGAATGTCCGAGAGTTTGGCTCCGGAGGCGACGATGCGGCAGACGGACTCTGTGACAGCGTAGAGAGCACCGTGATAAGGACTCCAGCTGGCGAGGTAAGGATTGAAGCCCCAGCTCATGTGTGTGGTGATGGTGCTGTGCCCTTCAAGAAAGGGAAGGGTGGCGACCATGGCGTCGACCGGAGTGCGCTGGTGGGTTCCACCATAGGGGGAGAGAACAGTGCCGGCGCCAACGGAGGAGTCGAACATTTCACCGAGGCCTTTTTGAGAGGCGGTGTTGAGGTCGGCGAGAGCGGCTTGCATTTTATCCTCGAGATCATCTTCTGCAGCAACGGAGGGGATGGCATGACCGAGGGGAGAGTCGGATTGAGGGGCCGTGACTTGAACGGCGGCGTCTTGCTGGACGCCATTGGTGTCGAGGAATTCACGTGAGAGGTCGACGATGGTGTCGCCCTGCCAGGTCATAATGAGGCGTCCGGAGTCGGTGACGGTGGCGACGTGGACGCATTCGAGGTTTTCCTTGTCGGACGCGGCGATGAAGTAGTCGACCTCGGAGGGATCGACACAGATGGCCATGCGCTCCTGGGACTCGGAGATGGCGAGCTCGGTGCCGTCGAGACCGTCATACTTTTTCGGCACGGCGTCGAGGTTGATGATGAGGCTGTCGGCGATTTCACCGATGGCCACGGAAACGCCGCCTGCGCCGAAGTCGTTACAGATTTTAATTTTGGGCGCGAGCTCGGGATTCCGGAAGAGGCGCTGAATTTTGCGCTCGGTGGGAGCGTCGCCTTTTTGAACTTCGGCAGAGTTATCGAGAGCGGTGTCGGTGTGCTCCTTTGAGGAGCCGGTGGCACCGCCAACGCCATCGCGGCCGGTGCGGCCGCCGATGAGGAGGATGGAGTCGCCATTTTCGGGCCCGCCACGGAAGACGTTTTTCCGTGGAGCAGCGGCTACCACTGCTCCGATTTCCATACGCTTGGCGGCGTAGTTCGGGTGGTAGACCTCGGAGACTTTGCCGGTGGCGAGGCCGATTTGGTTTCCGTAGGAGGAGTAACCGTGAGCGGCTTCCTGACAGATTTTGCGCTGTGGAAGTTTGCCGGGAATGGTGTCGGCATAAGGGGTGCGTGGGTCGGCGGCACCAGTGACACGCATGGCCTGGTAGACGTAGCTCCGGCCAGAAAGAGGGTCGCGGATGCAACCGCCGAGGCAAGTGGCGGCTCCACCGAAGGGCTCAATCTCAGTGGGGTGGTTGTGGGTTTCGTTTTTGAACTGAACGAGCCATTCTTCCGCCGGTGCGGAGTTTTCAGTGTTCAGTTGACTGTTTTCAGACTTGGGTTCTGGAGCGGGGACTTGGACGACGATGGAGGCGGCATTGATCTCGTTAGAGACTTCGAGGTTATCGAGCTCGCCAGATTTGCGGAGCTCCTTCATGCCCATGAGGGCAATGTCCATGAGGGTGACGGGGCGTTCGGTATCGGGCCCATAGACCTCGGAACGGACGCGGAGGTAGTTTTGATAGGTTTCCTCGATGATTTCGGAACCGGGGTCGAAGCTGACTCGGTCAATCTTCGACATGAAGGTGGTGTGACGGCAGTGGTCCGACCAGTAGGTGTCGAGCATACGGAGCTCGGTGATAGTAGGCTCGCGGTCTTCGCTCTGAAAATACTCTTGAGTGTGAACGAGATCGGCGAGCGACATGGCAAGGCCGAGTTCGGAGCGAAGGGCCTCAAAGCCTGATTCATTGTGCGAATTGAATCCCTCGAGAATAGCGACCTTTTGAGGAGCGGGGGAGGTTTTCTTTTCAGCGGGATCGGTCACAGGGACTTCGTGGGAGTCGACGGGGTTGATGAGGTAGTCCTTGATACGTGCGAGGTTTTTTTTGGAAAGGTCGCCACTGAGAATGATCACCTTTGCGGAAGCAACGGAGGGACGGTCTTTTCCAGTGAGAATCTGGACGCATTGGGCGGCGGAGTCAGCGCGTTGGTCGAACTGCCCCGGAAGGTATTCGATGGCAAAAGAGTGCTCACCTTTTCGCAGGGAGAGTGAAGGGGACGTGGTTTCGACCTGTGGCTCGGAAAGAATGAGGGCAGAGGCTAGGGAGAATTCTTCTTCACTCAGCCCATCGAGATCGTAGCGCTGGAGGATGCGGGCGCTGGTGATGGTATCGAGCGCAAGATTGGCGCGGATGTCGGCAATGAGGTGCTGGGCTTCGGAAGCGAACTCGGCGGTTTTTTCAACGAAAAGGCGGTGCATGGGAGCAAAGGCCAAAGGTTAGGAGATCGCAGGAAGAGGGCAAGGGGGATTGGCCATTAGTTATTCGTGATCCCCCCGACAATATTACGGATCACTTAAAGGTTTGGAATTGGGCAGATTCACCGGGATGTATTTGCAGAGCATTCTCTTCATGACCCGGTTTGAGAGATTGGCATTTCGAAGCCCCCAGGGGCGAATTTTCGAGGGGGGACGGACGGCTTGGCTTGCCGGACAAGTGTGGTATCCGGCCTTCATGATGCCCCTAACTGCGGATGGTCTGGTTACCCGGGCCTTCCGTGAAAAAAACTTGAGGACATCGAGGAATCCTTCTTTGAGCTGACGATCCGCGTTTTTTGGCGCATCCACAGGGTTGGAGCCAACAAGGGCGTGAAGCAGGCGAGGTTCAAAAAAAGGTAGGAGGCAAAATGCCGGGGGTTGAAAGATCGGGAATCTGGATAATAGACGAATGTTCCATGATCGATGCTAAAGGACCGGGTGAAGGAGACTTTGGGTTTTCGTGGTGCTTAATTTTTGAAATTGCACAAAAAAATTTTAACACGGGAATATTGACACGATTGTTCCTCCACAAAATTATTTCTGTGCAAAGATATCCCTGTTATACTCGAAAACATGTCGAGAAAGGATCATTCACAACTCTTTCCGATGCTGACGCCGCGTCCGGAAGACGTGTTGTTCATTCTGCCGCAAAGCGGTCGGAACAGACCGCCTACCTGTCCCTCCTTACGGCGGTCTTCAAAGCCTCTGTTTTTGCGGTGGCGTAACCCCCAAGCCAGGACACCCTAGAAGTCGGACGATCCGCAGCATAGGAGGGCAAAATTCCTCCCCTGAAATTCAACCCAACAAAAAAAATGAACCTTGATAGTGCCCTAATAGCATCCGCCGTTTCCGGTGGACTCGATGTCCAAGGCGTAACCCAGTATCTTTTCTGGATCGCCACAGTCGCAATGGCCTGCGGAACAGCCTTCTTCTGGCTCTCCAAAGATGACGTTCTTCCCAAATATCGAAGCACGCTCATTGTCTCTGGCTTGATTACCGGTGTGGCCGCCTTCCATTACTACCGAATGGCCGGGATCTATGCCGAAGGCGGTTTCCCAACGGAATATCGTTACATTGACTGGATTATTACGACTCCACTCATGTTGATTAAGTTCCCAATGCTTCTTGGCCTCGGATCCAGTGGCAAAAAGTGGCTGGCACAGCTTGTCGCGCTCGACGTGGTCATGATTGTCACTGCCTACATTGCAGAGGTTTCTCCTCTCGCATCGGGCACTTGGTGGAGCTTCTTTCTCATCGCCTGTGCCGCGGAACTTGCCATCGTTTGGATTCTCTTCGCCGGCATGAAGGATGCCATTGCGAAGGCTGAAGCGCCGATTGCCAAAGCTCTTCGCGGAATGCGCAGCTTCATTCTCTTTGGATGGTTGATCTATCCAATTGGGTTCTTGCTGGCGCTCGCCGGACCTGACGGCGAAAGCCTCCGTGAGATTTCATACAACATCGCTGATGTCATCAACAAGGTCGGCTTTGGACTCGTCGCCTACTACGGCGTCAAAACCATGAGCTCAGTTGCTTCCTCCGGGAAAGAAGTCACCACCGAAAGCTAATCGACATTCCCTTTAACCCTCGGGGGAGTGTGGCCCAAACGGCGCACTCCCCCTTCACTTTTTTTATCATGTATTTCCTCCCCCTCGCCCTCATCTCTGTGGCGGTCGCCGGGGGACTTTTATTTCCCGATGAACTGGACCAGTTTTGGTTCGTTCCTTTTCTCCTTTCGGCCTTGTTCCTCGGACTTCCCCACGGCGCCGCCGATTGGGGGATTCTGCGTTCCGCCGTTCGTAAAAATGGATGGCGTCGCTCCTCTCTTCTTTTAACCGGCTACGGCGCTTTGCTGATTCTAGCTGGAACTGTCACCATAGCCTCTCCCATGCTCGGCCTGGTTGTCTTCCTTGGTGTTTCAGCGTGGCACTTCGGATCGGCCGACGCGCTCGACTTTGCCAAACAGTTCGGCCAGGCGTCCGACCCAAAAACGCTTGCTCTTTCATCGCTCACCCGCGGCGCACTCATCGTCGCCGCACCTTTCGCCTTCCGAATCGACGACATGTTCTCGGCATGTCAATTGTGGTGCGGGATCCTGGGATCCAACTTTCTTCCGGGCGAAATGACATCCACTTTGGAATCGGGAGCCCGTTTTGTGATCTTATATGCTCTGATGGCCGTGGCGGGCCAGGTTTTCCGGTTCGGTGCACTCGGTTCGTGGCGCACGGGGCTGTGCCAACTGGTCGAAGTTGTCCTTCTGATCGTTCTCTTCGCCGTCCTCCATCCACTCTTCGCTTTAGGGACATATTTCCTTTGTTGGCACAGTGTTCGCCACCTTTCCCACCTCCGCCCTTTTCAATCCGGCAGTGACCGACCCGGATGGCTTTACCGCCTGGCCGGTCCCTTCCTGATCCCTTCCTTGATCACCATTGGAATCTTTGCCTTCCTGACCGAAAATTTTTTCTCACCCGCCGACCTGACTCTCGTGCTCATCATCTTTTTCGCGATCGTCACACCCGCCCACCAATGGCTGATCCATCGGGAAGTACATTCCGTCTAATCCCTGCGCAGCCCTCGGCTTCGGAGTAGGGAGACAGGTTCGCCAGGGGGTATTCTCCACAACCTTGTTCTGCGCTTGGTGAAGTTCTAGAACTTCGTATTTAGGAGGCCCAAGACCCTTTTTTAAGGTCCTTTGGTAGATAAAATAGGGGAGTTAGGCTATTTCTTCCCGGATTTTTTCGAGAAGCTTTTTGGTCAGGAGGATGCCTTCATTTTCGGAGTGCTTTTTACCTTCATATTCGACACCGACCCAGCCGTGATATTTGTGATCGAGGACGATCTTCATAGCCTTGCGGAAGTCGGTGTGGATTTCATTTCCATCTTTATCGAAGTCGTGCGACTTGGCGGAGACGCCTTTGGCAAAGGGCATGAGCTCCTTGAGGCCTTGATAGCGGTCGTAGCCATGGAAGTTCCCAAAGTCAGGAAGAGAGCCGCATTCGTCGAGGCCGACGTCGGCGAGCACTTTGGACATCCACTTGCCATTGGAGGAGAGGCCCCCGTGGTTCTCCACGATGATGTTGATCTGATGATCTTTTCCGAAGTCGGTGAGGGCGGTGAGGCCTTTGACGCAGTTGGCAGCTTTTTCGTCGTCGGTTTTTCCGTGGCCATGTGAGTTGACCCG
The DNA here is from genome assembly GCA_049889835.1 of Akkermansiaceae bacterium. GTDB lineage: Bacteria > Verrucomicrobiota > Verrucomicrobiia > Verrucomicrobiales > Akkermansiaceae > SW10. The sequence continues at coordinate 133,119 of JBMHCQ010000002.1, read as the reverse complement.
GATGGAGTGGCAGCCGAGGAACTTGGCGGCCTCGACCCAGCGTTTGTGATTGTCGACGGTCTTCTGGCGTTCGGCATCGGTCTCGGCTCCGATGTGGCCTTCACCATCGATCATGATGAGGACGTTGGTCATGCCGAGATCGGAAACGCGCTTCTTGAGCTCGCCGAGATAGTTCATGTCCTTGGCCTTGTCCTTGAAGAACTGATTCACGTATTCGAGTCCGAGAATGCCGAACTCTTTTTTGGTAAACTCAGGCCATTCGAGGTTGGTCAGCTTTCTGCCTTTGAGAGCGCGGTGGTTCGACCACTGGGCGAGCGAGATGTTGTAGAGGATGTCTTTTTTCTTCTCCCCGTGATTATTGGCGAAAGCGGAGGAGGCGAGAGAGGCTGAGGCAGCTTGAAGGAAATGACGTCTATTCATTTGTGCGAGTCTCGATAGAAGCTAGGATCGTGCAACGCAGAAATTGCAAATGAGTATTACGACTAAGCGAGGCGATGAGGGGAAGACGGATCTTTTGTTCGGAGGGAAGGCAGGAAAAGGTGATCCCCAGATTGAGGCTTTGGGCGCGGTAGATGAGCTGAATGCTACTCTTGGTCTGGCACGGGTGGTGATGGATGGAGAAGGGGCGGGTTCGATTGACCAGATTCAGAAGTGGTTGGTGACTTTGATGGGCGAATTGGCGATGCCGGCGGGGAAAGATGAGGACTATGAAAAGTCAGGTTTCGGGAGGATTTCGGGGGAAGAAATCGCGTGGCTGGAAAACTTGAGTTCAGGAATCGAGGGAGATCGAAAATTTGAAGGATGGCTGCGACCGGGAGCCGCTGGCGGGGAGCTGGCGGCGCGCTTGCACGTGGCACGCACAGTGGCGCGGAGAGCCGAAAGAAGAGCTTGGGAGGTGAATGAAAAAGTCTGCTCCGCTGATGTTCGGATTTTCCTCAACCGCCTCTCGGATACGCTCTGGCTAATGGCGCGCAAGAGTGAGGATTAACTATTCCACTCCAGTCACGGTGAAGGCTCCGATTTGAGAGCCCAGTTTCTCACCGAGGAGGTCCTGGTAAAGTCTGGCGTCCGGGGTGACGACGGTGAGGTCGCAACCGAGGAAGTCGATGACGAGGCCACCACCGACGGGGGCGAGGAGGAAGAAGCAGAGGCCCTCCTCGCCATCACATTCGACGAGAGCTCCGGGGGCGATTTCAGCATCGTAGGCGAAGTCTTCCGGCTCAAAGCGTTCGAGGAGAATCAGGTTTTTCTCAGCGATCGCGAGTTGCTCACGTTGGGCTTCGGCGAGGTAGGAGGCTTCAATCGCGCGGGTGTCGTATTTTCCTTCGGATTTCGTCTCATCGCCGGAGGCGCTTTCCTCGGAATCGGACAGGGCATTCTTTAAAATGGCGATCTGCTCGCGCTGTTTTTTGACGAGAGCGGGAATGACATCTGCTTTGGTCACGCGCGAAGGATAGACAGCTTGCTCGCAGATGGCTAGCGTGCGCCGCAGATGAGCGAGCTGGAATTGACACGTGATCTTCTCATGGACGCCGGAGGGTGGGAAGCCATGAAGAAGGCGCGCGCGATTCATGGTGAGGGTGGGGTGAAAAATGCGGAATACAAGGACGGCATTCTTTCCGGTGAAACCCGGGTGAGCGGAAAGGTGAAGCGGATTTCAATGGAGATCATTTCTCGGACCAATATGGAAAACAAATGCACCTGCCCACCGGTTCGGAGAGATGGGCGGGTGTGCCAGCATATTGTGGCGGTGGGGCTTGAGGTGATTGATCCGCAGGCTCAATCTGAACCGGCTTCACCCCAGACTGTGGAAGAGCAGTGGCCTTCGGCGGCGGAAGCGGGGACTCCGGTTGAGCTTGCGGTGATGCTTCCCTTGAAAATTGAAGATTCATGGAAGCGTGGTCAATTGATGGTGGGCTTCGGAGCGAATATCGAGGGTGAGGAAGCCCTGCTTGCGGCGCTTCCGGATGGTTCTTATCAGCTGGATGCTGCCGATGAGGAACTCTGGCATACTCTTCGTGAAATTTTTCCTTCGGAAGCGCCGGGGGTGACCAATCTTGATCAGGAGCAATTTCTCCGACTCCTTGGAGGGCTTTTGGGGCATCCGCGCGTGATGTTGGGGAAGAAGTCGGAGGTGAAAGTGGAGGCGCTATCGATGCGCCTTCCTTTGAAGCTGGTGGGTGAAAAGGTCATCGCGGATTTCCCCGGGGAGACTATTTTAAGATCGGAAGGGTACGCGTTTCAGTGGGATGGTGAAGTGTTCACGCCCTTGTGTCTTTCTCTTCCGGAGAAATACCAGTCCGTTCTTGGGCGCGGACTGCAGCTCTCGGCTTCAGCTGCCGAACACACCTTGGGGCAGCTTTCACGCTGGTTCGAGATTCCGGCTAAGGTTTGGGATTCCCTGCCGGAAGAGGGTGTGCCGGAGGTTTTCGTTCGGTTTGAAGGGTCCTTGCGGCATCTTGAGGCGCAGCTTACCTTTTATTACGAGGGGCACAAGGCTCATTGCCTTGAGGGGGAAGCTCAGTTTGTGGGGAAGACTGGTTTACTCACAAGCTTATCTAAAGAAAACGCCGTTTTGAATTCTCTTCGGGAGTGGGGCTTTGAAGGGCCGATGAAGGGGAATCGTATGGCGCTTCGAGAGCGAGAGGACATTCTCAAATTTCATGCCTATGCTGTTTCCGAATTGCCTGCTGATTGGAAGATTGAAAAAGGTGATCGCTTTCAAATGGCAGCTTCGCAAGTGGTGGCAGTGAAGCCGGATTGGGAGTGGACGAACACGGGGCAGGATTGGTTCGCGGTGGAGCCGAAGTTTAAAGTCGGGAATGACGAACTCGATGTTGCACAAGTGCAACGCATGCTTCGCATGGGGTCGGCTGAGCAGGCCTTTGGTCGGGGTAAAATCGCGGTGATTGATTCAGAGTTCATCGAGGAGGTTCAGGAAACAATTACCGATTCTGATCCGAGGCAAGGCGTGCCCGGGGTCTTTGAGGTGGATGTAAGGCAGGCTGAATTTCTGAAAGCGAGCGCCCGGGATTTTGGGATGACGCTTGCTGAAGAGGAAGATGTGGAACTCGACCTTCCGGATCAATTACGCCCGTATCAGGCGGAGGGTGTGCAGTGGATGTGGAAGCTTGCGGGCTTGGGGATGGGAGGCATTCTGGCCGATGATATGGGCTTGGGGAAAACGCTTCAGACGCTGACCTTTATCGAGAAAAAGGGCGGTAACGCTCTCGTGGTGTGTCCGTCTTCTTTGGTTTCCAACTGGGCCGCGGAGGCGAAGAAATGGGTGCCTCATTTGACAGTGGTCGAGCATGTGGGAGCGAAGCGGGGCGAGGTGCCGGAAGCCGATCTTGTGATCACCTCGTTTGCGATTTTACGAATCGATGCGGCGAAGTTTCATGCACGTGAATTCGAGATTGCGGTGGTTGATGAGGCGCAACATATCAAGAATCCGGAAGCGCAGATTTCCAAAGTGGTGTTTCAGTTGGAAGCGACTCATCGTTTTGCTCTTTCAGGAACTCCGATTGAGAACTCCTTGCAAGACCTTTGGTCGATTATGAACTTTGCCTTGCCGGGGTATCTTGGGCCGCGCAAAGCCTTTGCCGAGCGCTTTGAAAAGCCGCTTCGTAGAGGAGGAGAGCCCGCACTTGCGCGTCGTCTTGCCCGGAAGTTGAAACCTGTTCTCCTCCGTCGTCTTAAGACCGAAGTCGCGAGCGATTTGCCTGATCGGATCGAGCAAGTCCGCTACTGCGACCTCACTCCGAAGCAGGCAGGTGTTTATCGCTCGCTGCTCAAAGAAAGTCGTTCGCAAGTCGATCAGGCCGATGAGGGGAAAAAGCGCATGGTGGCGCTCACCGCACTGCTCCGTTTACGTCAGGCGTGTTGCGATCTTCGGCTCCTACCCGGAATGCAAGTCGAGGATAGGGATGCCGGGATTAAACTTGATGAGCTGAAGAGCCTTCTTGAAGAGGCGATCCGCGGTGGCCACCGGGTCCTTGTTTTCAGTCAATTCGTTCAGCTCCTCCAAGGGGTCGTTCCCCTTCTTCTCGAAAACAAATGGGACTATTGTTATCTCGATGGTCAGACCAAAAAGCGGGCGGATGTCGTGGATCGTTTTCAAGAGGGAAACGCCCCTGTTTTCCTCATTTCGCTCAAGGCTGGTGGCGTAGGACTGAACCTCACCGCAGCCGATACCGTCATTCATCTCGATCCCTGGTGGAACCCGGCGGTCGAAGCTCAGGCGACTGATCGGGCACACCGAATTGGTCAGAAGAAGGTGGTGACCAGCTACAAGTTGATCACCCGGGGAACGGTCGAAGAGAAGATTCTTGCTCTTCAGGAAGAGAAGAAAGAACTCATGTCAGCAGCCCTTGGTTCCGGGCCGGCACTTGTTCCGGGATTGGAGGAGGGAGAGTTGATGTCGCTCTTTGAATAAGCGCCAACAAGATCAGTTGAAAAAATAAAGGAGGCACTTACATGAATAAACTGACAAGTCGGCCAGTCTCATTCAGTGACTATGAAAACGACTCTATTCAAAATTGTTGCCGTTTGTCTCGCGGGATTGTTGGGGGCAAGCTGCACGACCACATACGATGCCCAGGGACGGGCGGTTGAGACGATTACTCCGCAAGGCGCAGCTCTCGGAGCTGCGGCAGTCGGCCTGATTGGTTATTCCATTGCGAAAAACCGTCACAAGGAAGACAAGTATCACGATCGTCGATCCCATCGCAATCACCGCAACTACGATCGCGGCTACCACCATCGTGGAGGATACTGTCCTACCGGATATTAGTAGTCGAAAGTGAGCGGGACCTTTTTCCCGCTTTCCGCCGCTTCCATGACGGCGTTGCAAATGCGGATATCGCGTCGGCCCATTTCGCCCGGCGTGATGTTCGCTTTTCTTTTGAGAATCGCGAGCATCTGACCATCGAGCTGACCCACTTGTTGGTAAACCTGCGCGAAATCCATGGGGCCAAGCGGCGTCTCTCCCTTTTGCCCCTGATATCCGTATGCGGCATCGAGGTGAAGTTTGCCTTCCTCGGTTTGAAGGTGGAGGTAATTCCCTCCGCCTCCGTAGCTTGAAGTATGCTTGGAGACACGACCATCGGCGTACTGAAGTTCCCACTCCCAATGCTCGGGCACTTCGAAGAGTTCCTTGCGGTCGGTCCAGCTTTTTGCGGTGACGGAAACCGGGTGGATTCCTCCGGCATAGAAGGCTCCTTGGATGGCATAAACACCGACATCGTAGAGGGCTCCGGCGATTCCGAGGTCCTTGCTCACGCGCCAGGCGACGTGGGGATATTTTTCTCGGTTCGCGAGAACGTTGTCTTGAATCTTGTAACCAAACCCGGTTTCGAGCGCGGTCCATTCTCCGAATTCCTTTTCACGCATCGCAGTGATCAGGCGGGTGTGGTAGGGGTCCCAGTAGAGGCGGTAGCCGATTTGTAGCATACGGTCGGCTTTTTCTGCAGCCTCGATCATGCGGGTGCAATCAGCCACGGTCGGTGCCATGGGCTTTTCACAAATGACGTGCTTCCCAGCTTCTAGTGCACGGATCGAAAAATCGGCATGCGTGCCAGTCGGAGTGATCACGTAAACAACGTCGATCTCCTTGTTCTTGGCGATTTCCGCCATGTTCTCGTAGCGGTAAACGTTCTCATCCGGGATCTCATACTTTTTCTGCCACGTTGGGATTTTGTCCGGGCTGCCCGTGATGATTCCGGTAAGCTTGGCATGTCTGCAATGGGCAAATGCGGGCGCGATCTGCTTCGTTGCGTAGTCGCCAAGGCCCAAAATAGCGACTCCAAGAGGCTTGCCGTCTCCAGCCACCCGCTTTTCTCCCAGTAAGGTCTGTGTGGTACATGCTGAGGCGGATCCAAAGGTCAGGGCGAGGAGTTTTCGGCGGGAGAGGGGGCGGGACATCATGGACACCATGTGAAAGGAAAAAGCCTCTGTCAAACTCGCTGCTCCGGCGCGCTTGCAGTTTCTCACAATTCCTCCTAGTCTCCGCTCCGTTCCTTAAGACGATCTTCATGAGCGATTCCGCACGAGTTCAAATCTATGACACCACCCTGCGCGACGGCACGCAGGGTGAGGGCTTTTTTCTCTCTGGCTTGGATAAAATCCGCATTGCCAAGCGGCTGGATGAATTTGGGATCGACTACATCGAAGGGGGATGGCCCGGATCCAATCCCAAGGATATCGAATTTTTTAAAGCAGCGGCCAAGGAAACTTGGAACCATGCCAAAATTGCGGCCTTTGGATCCACCCGACGCGCCAACACTCCGGTAGCCGAAGATCCCCAGGTACAGCTTCTCCTTGATGCTGAAACGCCTGTCGTCACCATTTTTGGAAAAAGCTGGGAGCTTCAAGTCACCGAGGTCCTTCGTACCACCGCGGAGGAAAATCAGGCGATGATCCGCGACACCGTCCGCCACCTGAAGGAAGCGGGTCGCGAGGTGGTTTACGATGCCGAGCACTTTTTCGACGGCTACAAAGATGGAGAAGAGCACGCGATGGGAACCCTTCGTGCTGCGGTGGAAGGCGGAGCCGATTGGCTTGTCTTGTGCGACACCAACGGCGGCTGCCTCCCATCGGAAATTGCGGACATGACCCGCGATGTTGCGACGACCTTTCCGGAGGTTAAGGTCGGCATCCATACGCACAACGATTGCGAACTTGGCGTTGCCAATGCTATTGCTTCCGTGGATGCGGGATCCACCCAGGTCCAGGGAACGATCAATGGCTACGGGGAACGCACCGGGAATTGTAATCTAACATCGGTCATTCCCATCTTGGAACTCAAGATGGGTCGGGAGGCGGTAAAAGATCTCACCAAGATGAAGGAGCTCTCGTACTTCGTCGATGACGTTTCAAACATCCCGCACTTCGCCCGCGCCGCCTTTATCGGGCGCACCGCCTTCTCCCATAAAGGCGGGATGCACGTGAATGCTGTTCAGAAGTTGGCCCGGACATACGAGCACATTCGTCCGGAGGAAGTGGGGAACCAGCAATATATTCTCGTGAGTGAGCTCTCCGGCCAGTCGAATATCCTGATCAAAGCCGAGGAAATGGGCCTTCCTTTGGAAAAAGGAAGTGCCGAAGCCCTTGGGATTCTTGAAGAGGTCAAGGGGCTGGAGCAAGAGGGCTACTCCTTCGAGGCGGCCGGTGGTTCTCTTGAACTTCTGATTCGCAGAAAACTCGGTGCCTGTGAGCGCCCTTGGAATTTGCACGAGTATCACTGCTCCTTCCGCCAGTATCGCGATGGCCACAGCCCCGTCTGTGAAGCGACTGCCAAACTCTCCGTCAATGGCGAGGAAGCCTACACCGTTTCCGAAGGTCACGGTGTGGTCAATGCGCTCGATAAAGCATTGCGCAAAGCGCTCCTTCCCTTCTTCCCCGAGATCGCAGCAGTCTCCCTTGTGGACTACAAAGTGCGTATTATCGATAGCGAGGAAGCCACCGCATCGAAAACCCGTGTTCTCATCGTGCACTCCGATGGGGAGCAAACCTGGGGCACGGTTGGGGTTTCCAGCAGTATCATTGAAGCGAGTTGGATCGCCCTCAACGACGGCATCGATCTCTTCTTCCAGCGCAAAAAATCGTAGCATAGGCCTCCGGCCTGTGTCGGGAAACCTTTCGTCAAAGTTGGTTCTATCGCGGCGCATGACACCGCCCAGCCTGACTTTCTTCTTGCCGAATGAACGTCACTTTGTCATTTTAAAGACGGTTTATACACACACCTACGAACCGTATTATCGAAAGATAGAATAATAAAAGGGAGGTTCGCCTTCCTGGGAAGGCCTAACGGCCTGACCAAATTTCACCACCAAAGTCGTTCAAGCCTGCAGAAGGCTAGCGACCTTTTTTCTAAAGAAAGCGGAGTGATAGTCACTCTGCTTTCTTTTTTTGTAAGCATAAGGCGTCCTTTTTCTTAAAAAATTGCCAATTCGCTGAATCGAAAGCTTGTCTTGTGAAGCCAAGCGTTCAGCATCTCCGAAATCCCATTCACGGGAATAATAGCAACACATACACATAATGAGTGACGAAAAACAAAGTAAGGTCCTTTTTTGGGGCTGTTTTATTGCGTTAATTACAACCGCGTTCGGGTTCATCACCCGGATGTTTCTTTTTGATGACCCCGCGATCACGCAGGACCTTCTTTCGCTAGATGCCGCAGAAGTTGGCGCGATGAAAGGAATCCAAGTTTGGCCTTTTGCGATTAGTATCATCCTCTTCAGCTTAATCATTGATAAGGTCGGATACAAATTCTCAATGATTTTTGCCGCGGTCACCCAAATCATTTGGGGAATTATGGGAATCTACGGATTGTCGGTAGCTGATTCTAACCCAGAACTAGCCAAATCACTCCTTTTCTGGGGCGGTCTCATTCTAGCTCTTGGTAATGGAACGGTTGAAGCCTTCATTAACCCAGTTGTTGCGACTCTTTTTGATAAAGAGAAAACGAAGTGGCTGAACATTCTTCACGCAGGCTGGCCTGGTGGTCTAGTCATTGCGGGAATAGCAGTGATTTTCATGGGCGGTGCGTCTTGGGAAGCCAAGTTGGCTCTGATCTTTATCCCTGCGATCATCTATCTCCTCATGCTGATCCGTTGCCAGTTTCCAGTTCAGGAACGTGTTGCAGCTGGTGTGAGTTATCGTGAGATGTTGGCGGAATTTGGTTTTGGTGGAGCTGCTGTTGTTGCGATCCTGATGTTCCTCCAGCTTGATCAAGCAATCCCAGGTTTCACCACTCTCTGGATGATTGTCTGCGCAGGTTTGGCAATTGGTCTTGGTGTCTATACGAAGAGTTTGGGACGCCCGCTGATGTTTATCCTTATTCTTTTGATGATGCCTCTCGCAACCACCGAAATTGGCACCGATGGATGGATTTCGGGCATCATGGAAGAAGCAGTCACTTTCCATGGGGGCTGGATTCTTGTCTACACTTCAGTGATCATGATGGTCCTTCGTTTTTATGCTGGCCCCATTGTTCACCGTTTGGACCCGTTACCGTTGCTGATCCTTAGCTGTATCTTGGCCATTGGAGGTCTTTTTGCTCTCTCCGGAGCATCGGGGGTCGCCATGATCTTTGCTGCAGCAACTCTTTACGCACTGGGTAAGACGTTCTTCTGGCCTACAATGCTGGGGATTGTCGCCGAGCAGACTCCTAAAGGAGGAGCTCTCACCCTAAACTCCGTTTCAGGGATTGGCATGTTGGCTGTCGGGCTGCTTGGCTTTCCCTACATTGGAGCATTGCAAGAGAAGAAGGCTGTTTCTGAGTTAGCGGCTTTGGAGGAATCAAAAGACATTCCAGGTCTCATCGTTGATGGTGCGGTTACTACCGATGCTCTCGAAGATAAGTCGATTTATTTCGGCACGATCAAATACCAGACCCTCAAAGCAGAAGAGCTTGAATCAATGCTTGAGAATCAAAGCGAAGAAACCAAAGAAGCTGTTGCTTCGTCTCAAGAGGGAAGTGGCCAAAAGGCGCTGGCTGATATGACAATCTTTCCTCTGATCATGTTAATCACTTACGTGATTCTATACTTCTACTTCAGAAGCAAAGGTGGATACAAACCCATTGAGGTTTCTGCTTAACCGTTCAGGGTGGGGAATACGATTGATTCGTCTATCCCCATAGCTAACAAAAAACCTTCAAAACGGCGGCCTGCGGGTCGCCGTTTTTTGTTCTAGAAGCCTAATAATGAGGGCTATCGGCTATTCTAATTTAAGATTCTTTAAATAGCATCCCTTAATTTTGCCTTTAAGAATTATCGAAAAACCCTAGACATTCGGCCTCGCCTAGTGAACGCACTGTTTCACGGAACTTTTGCTACCCGTCATGAACATGAAAGCCCTACTTGTGATTAGCATTGGAATCAGTGTTCTCTTTGCCAGTTGTGGTGGGTTCGATCAAGCGGCCTTCGACCGCAACGGAATCCAGGATGGCAAGACCACGTGGTTCGCTGCCTTCAGGCCCAAGTTCCCGACAGGGAGGAGCCCAGACGGTTTTCTCCCTGCTCCTGTTTCTCCCGAATTGTATGCTCAGTCTGCGAGGCTCCCTAGGGATAAGTATGGCATGCCCACATACAAAAAAGACCGCACTCGTCATCGCGTCGTGCGAACCACCGCCTATTCCCACATGGAGATGGAGGTCGGGGCGCCTTGGAAGAAGAATGCTGTCGGAACCTATCTCAAATACGGTAGGGTTCGCAGTGCGGCAGCTGATTGGTCGCGTTATCCCGTTGGCACCAGGTTCAAGATTAAGGGACTTCCCTACACCTACGTGGTCGACGACTACGGTTCTGCACTCGTGGGAACTAATACCATCGACGTTTATAATCCCACCATTCGCTCCATGAAGCGCTGGGGAACCCGTCGTGCCGAAATTACCGTCATTCAGTGGGGCTCCCTTGAGCGCACGGTCAACATTCTTCACGGGCGCCGTGCCCACCAGCACTGTCGGCGCATGTATTACGCAGCCAAGGCTCGCCTTAATTCCAGAACTGTTGCTGCCGACTAAGCATTTTCTACGAGCTGATCTTCTCGAACGACCTCTTTGAAACGGGAGCATGTTTGGTGTCCGCGACAGAGTTCTCCAAGGCGATGAAGCCAGAGAAGCAAGAAAGTGTGAAGGACTGTAGCGAACGGCTTTCCCCGGAAAACCGTTTTGCTCCACTTTGATCCCTGTCTTCATTCTCCTGCGAAGGTCTCTGAGGATCTGCAATTGCAAAATATCGCCGCTCTCGCAACACTCACCCATGCTGAAACAGGAGCGGGCAGATTACGTGATGAAACGTCTTGAGGAACTTTATCCGGAAACTCCGGTTCCCCTTGATCACACGAATCCCTTCACTCTCTTGGTGGCGGTTTTGCTTTCAGCTCAATGCACTGATGCCCGGGTGAATCTCCAGACTCCGGCACTTTTTAAAAAGGCGGATTCTGCTAAGAAAATGGTGAAAATTTCGGTCGAGGAAATTGATTCCCATGTGCGCCCCTGCGGTCTGGCTCCTCGCAAAGCGAAGTCTATTCTCGGTCTTTCCGAAATCCTTCTCGAGAAACATGGAGGTGAAGTCCCTGAGAATATGGAGGCTTTGGAGGAGCTTCCCGGAGTGGGGCATAAAACCGCATCGGTGGTGATGTCCCAGGCTTTCGGCGTGCCTGCCTTCCCGGTGGATACCCATATCCACCGGCTTGCCCAGCGGTGGAAGCTGACTGATGGGAAAAGTGTGACGAAAACGGAGGCCGACCTCAAAAAGCTCTTTCCCAGAGAAGCGTGGAACACGCTGCACCTTCAAATCATCTTCTATGGACGCGATCATTGTTCGGCTCGAGCTTGCGATGGCACTGTTTGTGAAATTTGCCGGCATCTGTTTCCGAGACGTAAAAATCCCGTGGTAACTCGAAAGGCCTGATCGATTTCCAAGTCAAAATTCAGCCTGCAATCGCTTTCAAGGGGGGTAGCAGGGGAATCATTTATTTTTCCTAAGTAATCGCGAAGTGAGTCGTTTCACATGTCAAGGCCGGACCACCACGAAAAGGTGATACAATTCGGAATTTGCTCCTTTACTCGGAAGTCTCCTTTTCGAGAATGCCGACCTCTTTCACACCACACGAATACGAAAAACTATGATTCGCAACACCTCCTCGACCAAGTTCAGCCCATGGATGGTTGGCACCGTAATGACTCTGATTGCTTCAGGCTCTGCCCTTGCTGAAGATGTCGAATCAAAGTCCGCCTTGGAGAGCTATCTCCTTGATGGGGGTCCTCTCACGATTTTCATCGTGGCCGTAGGGATGCTCTCCTTGATCGGTCTCTCGGTGTTCAACTTTATGAACCTGACCAAAGCGAAGTTTGCTCCCGATGATCTCAAGGGTGCTCTTCTCGATCACATGACGAATTGCCGGGTGCGTTCCGCGATCGAGCTCTCCGCGTCTCACCCCAGCTATCTTGGTCGGATGCTGGCTTACTCCCTTCCAAACATCGATGCTACTCAGCCTGAGACTCTTGGCCGTGAGCACGTCGAGGACGCCATCGCTGACTTCTCGGTGAATGAGACCCGGAAGCAGATGACATTTATTAACCTTCTTTCACTCGTGGCCCAGGCTGCTCCGATGCTTGGTCTTTTTGGAACTGTCTTTGGTATGATCAAGGCGTTCGGCACTCTTGCTACCAACAATTCAGCTGACCCGAGTCAACTGGCGGGATCGATTTCGATCGCTCTCTTGACCACCATGTGGGGCCTGATCGTGGCCATTCTTGCTCTCTTTGCATACTTCTTCTTTAAGAATAAGTTCAATGGTCTTGTTGCTGACTGCCACGGCACCGCTGAGAACCTTATTAACTCCTCCGTGCAGACTGTGAACGCAGATGCACACCTTGCTAAGATTCCCGAAGGGATTGCCGTTTAACCCTTGGAGGGCATTTTTGCTCTCTCCCATGGTGAACCAGATCTCTTAAGAAGATGGCCTCTGATAAATTACGCTCCGCAAATGCTGCTTCGGAAGAGCAGGATAAAATGGACATGTCGCCAATGATCGACATGGTGTTCCTGCTCCTGCTTTTCTTCCTCGTAGTGTCGAATCCCAAGACTATTAAGATCGACCCCGATGTGAAGCCTCCCATTGCCTCCGCTGGCAAGACCCCCAAGTCCAAATATGGGAAAATTGTGGTTAATATCCACGAAGACGGGGAGCTCCGTGCTGAAGACTTTGACAAGCGTTTGGACACTCCGGAAGCCATTGAAGAATACATCAAGACCGAGAAAGAGAAGCACGATTCCATCGGACATCAGCCACGTCTTCACATTCGCGGGCACCAGGACACTGTCTTCAAATATTGCCGTAAGGTGATTCGGGCCGGTGCTCGGGTCGGCGTCTCGGAAGTCATTTTTGGAGCCTACATCAACGACAAATAACAAACCTACTTTTTAAAGTCCCATGTCCCGTCGTAAAAAAATGGAGGTGCCTGATGATGATGAACCGGGTCTCGATATTTCATCTCTGATTGATGTTTGTTTCCTTCTTCTCATTTATTTCCTCGTGACCACCACGATTGTGAAGAAGGAGCAAGACATTAGTATGGCTTTGCCATCTGTCGCTCCTTCCGAGACTCCACCGGAAATCCGCCCACTCTTCATCAAACTGGAAGCCAATGGTTATATCTCGACTCGTTCCGATGGAACTCCCGAACAGCTCGTGGAATCTGATCCCGATGCTCGTGAGCTTCCCACGCTTGTTCCTCTTCTGGAGTCCTACAAGAGTGCTGCCGAGGCAACTTCGCAAGAGCCACTCGTCCAAGTCTATGTTGAGGCGGATGCCCGTCAGCAGCGAGTTATTGATGTTCTGAATTCACTCGCGAAGGTGGGGATCACCAAGGTGACCTTCACTGATCTCATTGATCCCGAATAGATTTCTATCAATTTTAAACAAAGCTAAGATTTCTCACCAGAAATCGTTTCAACTTGTAAGCCCGCCAGTGACATCATTTCTCTAACTGACTTCTCTCTTTTTCCGCTCAAGCGGTTGAATTGAAAAAGCAGGAAACGATTGAGCTGTGGACTTGCACAACTCACCGAGTTGAAAAAGGGCTGCTGGTTTCCGGCAGCCTTTTTGAACTCCCAAAGCCTCACACCCCACACTCCCATGAATCCCAAAAACAAAATCACCCGTAAAGCCGGGCTCTATGGTTTCCTTCTCCTTGCGTTGAGTATGATCGCTCCTTTGCAAGGACAGGCTGTCCGTGATTTTCAAAATAAAGGCGTCGCTGCGATGCGCGCCGGAAAATGGGGCGAAGCCCGTGCCATTTGGAAAAAAGCGACCGATATTTACGATGGGCGCGCGCTGACGCTCTTTGGCCCCAAGTTCGGCACCTTCTGGTATAACCGTGGATTCTGCGAACTGCGCCTCGGGATGTATCAGGATGCCATGAAATCCTTTGAAAAATGCTACAAAAAGTATCCCAGCGGGAAGGGCGCTAAGAAGGGGAACGTCAATGTTTATCAGCAAAAAGCTCTTCTCTATTGGGGGCATGCGGCCAAGGGAGCCGAGCAGTGGGATGTTGCGATCAAGATGTATAAGAAGTTTCTCGCCGAGCGCGATCGCGTTCGTGACCGTATGGATCCTGGTGTTTTTTACATCAATATGGCCATTTGCCACTACAAGCTCCGTAAAATCCCTGAGGGTAATAAGAACTTCGAAACAGCGCTTACCAACAAGGTGGGCTTCAGCACCTCAAACAAGCAAATCATGCTTGGGTTCCATGCCCTTGTCGAAGCGATCATCGACAAGAATAATGAGCCTGCGCTTCTTGATTTCATTTCCAAGAATCGCGAGCACATCAAACTCGAGCCTTTTGAGGCTTTTGAGTTTGCTCCGCTTTTCATGAAGCTCGCTCTTGACGCCAAGGGCGCCGGCATGATGCGTTCCTCCTTTGAGCTCTATTCACTCGTTCCTTCCACCGTGGCTGCGATTGATGACATCAAGGCTCGGCTTAAAATGGTCGGCCGTCATGAGCTTCTCATTCGTGATGGATCAAAGCTGGTGAAAAAAGAAGTCCTCCTTAAGGACATTGAAGCACTCGAAAAAGCCCAGTCCGCTGGTGAACTCAATGAAATCTACGCCTTCCTCAATACCGCGGTGATGCATGAGGAAGATGGAAACGTCCGCGGAGCTTACGCCGTTTACGAGCAGCTCGAGGCTTACTTCCCGAAGGCCAAGATCATGCGCGACAAACGCCCCTTCGCCATGCGGGAAAAAAATCTCTACAATCTTGTCCGAACTTCTTCAGTGATTGGCGAGGTTCTTACGACTGAGAAGTATGGAAGCCGCTTCTTGAAGCTTTTCCCCAAGAGCGAATACGCGGAAGAAGTGCGGCGCCTCACGCTTTCCAGTCTCTTCTGGGAGGGCGAATATGAAAAATGTATCGAAGTGGCCGAGGTCATGCTCGATAAACTTCCCAAGCCTTCTGAGCAACATGATATCTGCCTCTTCGTTCTCGGTGGTAGTAAGCACTACACCGCAAAGTTTGATGAGGCCCAGCCGCTCCTCGATGAACACGTCAAGACTTATGCGCAATCTAAGAAGCATCGTCGGCAGGCTGCTCTCTACTTCCAAGCCTCGAACCTCTACCGCCTGCAATACTGGACCAAGTCAGCTGCGCTCCTGGATACCTTCCTCGAAGCCTACCCTGATGCCAGCTCCAATGCCTATCTTCCCTTTGCGCTCTTCGACCGTGCCAATTGCCATTTCGCAGAAGAGGAATACGAGGAAGCGCTCGTAAAGTTGAACCGGGTTGAAAGCGAGTTTCCCGCTTTCTCTGCCATGGAGTCGCTCTTCGCCCTCAAGGGCAACGTCCTTGAAAATACGGATCTGCCTACCGAGGCTATTGACTATTATAAGAAGGCGCTCGCTCTTTCCGAGACGAAGGAAAACGACATTGTTGCCGGAGAAAGCCTTCTCTATCTCGTCAACATTTTGGGGCAGGAAAAGGTCGACAATAAGCCGAATCCGAACGTCAAGGAGGCCATTCCGTATTACGACACATTCTGGGAAAAATACTCTGACTCACCTTATCGGGCTCAGGTTGCGGTGACTGGTCTGCCAGCCATGCGTGCAGCTGAGCGTTCTGAGGAAGCTCTCGAGCGCCTCCAGGGGGTGATTGTTGAAATCTCCAAAATCGAGGGAAGCCCGGGACTTGAGGAAGCAATCGGTTCCTACACTGAGGCATATCTTGAGGATCATACCGAGGATGAACTCAAGAAGCATTACTACAACTTCAAGGGTGTCACCATTGACGATCACGCGACCCGAGCGCTTCTCCGAATTGCGGTGATTCGTGTCTTCGAAGATAAGCTGGCAACTGCGAGCAAAGATAACGATACTAATACCGTCAGTGCGGCAACGGCCATGATTAAGGTGCTCTTCACCGAGCTGAAGACAGACTTCGATGCGAAAGACCTTTCAAACTATATTCTTGTCAGTGTGGGGGACTTCTTACGCAAGACAAGCTCTCCGCGTGAAGCTATTTCCTACTACGAGGAGGCTCTTGGACGTGAGGATAAATCCTATCTTTTCCCGGCTCTCTTCGGTCTTGCCGATGTTCTGGGGCAAGGAAGCAAAGATGAACAAGCCACTGCCATCAAGCACCTTGATCGAGTGTATCAGGATAGTGATAAAAACGATGAAAAGGAACGAGCTCTTTTCCGCATCGTGACGATCGCCAATGCAGCCGGAGATAGTGAAACGACAATCAAGCGCGCGCGTCAGTATCTCGACAACAAGAAGAACAAGAAGAATAGCGCGGATGTCCGCCTCTTTATGGCTCAGGCATTTGATCAATCTGGCAAGGTGGAAGATGCCATTGGTCTTTACGGTCAGATTTGGGCGACTTCTCCCGGTTACGTTCGTGTCTCAGCACCAGCTCTCAAGCGTTGGATGGAACTCCTTTGGGATCGTGATTCCATTGATGACAAGGGAATTCAGGATCGTCAGCGTGTATACGAGCTGGGTTGGAAATGGGTGGATAACACCAAGGGCTTTACCTCTAAAATGAGCGAGAGCGAAACGGAATTGCGCAATGCCGTGGTCGCTTTGGTGAGCGAATATGAAGCTCATTCGGATACCAAGACGATGGCGGAAATCCTCGAAGAGAAGAACAAGTAAGCTTCGCTCAGCGACCCTGAATTTCACCCAACTCATTGATCACATGAAAAAGTCACTTTTCTCCGCCCTTGCCCTTCTGTTCCTCGCCGGTCCTGCTACCGCTCAGAGGGAAGAAAATGTCGAGACTCCCCAGGTCCTTATCATGACGGATGACGATTCCTTCAAAGCCTGGATTGTCAACGCGGCCGGGCGCGAGCTTCGCTACACCGAGACCGAAAATTCAACCGCCTACGTCGATGCTCGCATCGCGGCTGTAAACGTCTATTTCCTTGAGCCGTCGGCATTCACCGAAGCGATGGGTCTCTACCGAAGCCGTAATTACAAGGATGCGCACGCTGCGTTCAAGGCCTGCGCCGAACTTTACAAAAAGTTTGAGGAGGTCCCGGGAAACTACAGCACCTTGGCGACTTTCTACCAGATGGAGTGCTCCCGGAAGCTGGAAGACCTCAAGAGTCTGGATGAGGAACTGTCCACGTTTATAGCCACTCCGCTTTTGAACAACCAGCACAAGGTTCAATTGGAGATCAACAAGATCTTCTGGGATGCTGTTCGCACCAAGGCCTGGTCCCGGGTCATTTCGATTAGTGAGGATCCTGACTGGTCTGAGCGCAAGCTTGCTGGAAGTCAGCGAGCGCAAAT
Organism: Akkermansiaceae bacterium; assembly: GCA_049889835.1. GTDB lineage: Bacteria > Verrucomicrobiota > Verrucomicrobiia > Verrucomicrobiales > Akkermansiaceae > SW10. Next base: position 115,815 of record JBMHCQ010000002.1, on the reverse strand, counting down.
TAACTACTGCACCGCTCTGGCCTATGAAGGTGTTAAGCAGCCGCTCAAGGCTCTTAATGCCTACAACGGAGCCTTTGTTGCCGATTTTGCTGCTTCCGAGGTCATTACGAGTCAATCCGCATTGGCTTGTCTTCGAATTCTCAAGAGTCACGAGGATGTCATTCTCGCGATGAAGCTCTTCGGGACGGAAGAATACAGTGAGAATTCCAACGGTGCATTTCTCCTCAAAGAGGGAATTGCCCTCGTGAAGCTCTGGGACAAGTCGCTGGGGGGTGGTATGAAGCTTCCAGAGGAATACAAATTCTTCCTCAAATATGATAAAGAGAAGGAATGATCATTAATCCCCATGACTTTTCAAAGCGGCCTCGGGAATCCGGTGCCGTTTTTTTTAGTTTTCTCTGAAAACGTTTCGCATTTCCGGATTCCCTGTTTCCCCGGATTCCGCTACTCCCTTCCTTGTGGACGAAGCCACTTCTGCTCTCATTGATCTGGCCCTCGCCGAAGATATCGGCTCCGGGGATGTCACTTCTGAATACTTTGTTCCTGCTGATCGGGTTTCTCGGGGTCTCATCGTCGCGAAGGAGGAAGGAGTTGTCGCAGGAGTGGAGATCGCCGCCGAGGTTTTTCGGCGGGTTGATCCCGGAACGCAGGTGAAGATTCTCCTTGAGTCAGGCAGCAAGGTGGGGGATCGGGCCTACGTGATGGAAGTGAAAGGAAGAGCGCGCTCCCTTCTCACGGCAGAACGAGTGGCCCTTAATTTTCTGCAGCGCCTTTCCGGGGTTGCCACCAAGACGAATCAATTCGTCGAAAAGGTGAATCACACTTCGCCTCGAATTCTGGACACCCGGAAGACAATTCCGGGATGGCGTTCGCTCGAGAAAAGCGCGGTTCTTGCCGGAGGTGGGACCAATCACCGGATGGGGTTATTTGATCGTGCGATGGTGAAAGACAATCACATTTTCGCTGAGGGCGGTTTGGAAGCAATGCAGGAGGCAATTTATCGACTTCGCTCTGAGAAGCCTGATGTTGAAGTCGAGCTGGAAGCAGATCGTCTCGATCAGGTGGAGGCTTTCTTAAAGCTGAAAGGGGTGGACTATATTTTACTCGATAACATGTCGCTAGCTGAACTGCGTGAAGCCGTCGCGATGCGAGAAGGCACGACTCCGCTTCTCGAAGCGAGTGGAGGGGTGAATCTTGATACCGTTGGCGATATTTCTGAAACTGGAGTCGATTTTATCTCAGTTGGAGCAGTGACTCACTCAGCAGTCGCGCTCGATCTCTCGCTGGAGTTCATCGGAGATGACGAGTAATCAGGAATGGGATGGCGCGAAGCTCCGGGAATGTTCGGAGCATTGGGCAGAGCGCGTGATATTTCTCGAGGAATGTGGCTCGACCAACGACGAGGCACGGAAGCTCGCTCTCGGGGGACTTGCTCATGAGAGCTTGGTGCTCACCGAGCATCAGTTGGCTGGGCGTGGGCGGAGAGGGCAGGACTGGACCTGTCCGCCAGGAGAGGGTATCGCTTCTTCCTTTGTCGTGCGTCCTGCGGAGCCTTTGGCTCTCTGGAGCAGACTTTCATTAGCTGCAGGGTTGGCGGTTGCGGAAGCTCTCGATTCGTTCGGCCTCTCTGCGGAAGTGAAATGGCCCAACGACGTGTGGGTGAAGGAACGCAAAATCTGTGGGATTCTGCTGGAAAGCGATCCGGCCTTTGCCGTGATCGGGTTTGGGCTCAACGTCAACACCACCGTTTTTCCCGAGGGCTTGGCGCATCCGGCGACTTCAATCGCGCTCGAGTCAGGCATTGAGGTATGCCGGGAGCACGTTCTGGTGGCAATTCTTGATCGTCTCTCAATTCGGACCCGGCAAATCGGAGAGTCTTTTTCAGAGCTCCTGAAAGCTTGGAACACTCGCTGTGTGCTCAGAGGCCGGCAAATCAGGCTTCAGGCAAACGGCGAAGGGCGAAGCGGGAAAATGCTCGGTGTTTCCCCCCATGGAGAGCTTCTTTTGGAAACAACAAACGGCACGGAAAAAATTCTCCATGCCGATACCATTCGATTGGTCGGCAGTCCCTAGGGGAGTGGTCTACTGACGCTGTGTCGCTTAGCGCATTTTTTGCACCGGAACTTTGCTCCGCTGCTTTTTCATCCAAACTGAGAACTGGGCGTTCTTCTTTTGGGAATTCACGTTTTTCTTCATAATTTCCGTCACCTTGGAATATGGCTCGGCAGGCCCCAGTTTTCGGCTCACAACGCGGAAGATGGTGAGACCGGGTCCATATTCGATAGGACCATCAATCTTTCCGATCGGTGCCATGTCAAAAAGAACGCCGGCGAAATCAGGATTGAGATCCGTGCGGGGGACGTCCTTCCAAAGACCACCTTCGGCAGCCATGGAATCGCGGGAGTGTTTCTTGGCGAGTTCGGAAAAGCTGCTTCCATTTTTCAGCTGCTTCACGAGCTCATCGCCGAGTGCGAGTTGTTGCTCCCGGTTGACCGTGGGGTCGAAAAGGTCGCGAGTGAGAAGATAAATTTTTTCGTAGGTAGCGACGTCTTTTTTACGGTCACGGTTTTTGACGGCCCATCGTTTGTATTCCTGCCGCATTTCCGCTTCAGTTGGAGGTGGAGGATCATCAAATTGCTGGCTTTTAATGACCGAGACTAGGATTTCCTTTCGTTGTTGTTCCTTGAACTGGTGGTAGGTCAGGTCAGTCGCTTTGAGATACTTTTTGAAAAGATCACGGTCGCCAGCGCAGGTTCGGCGAATGAACTTTTCGATCTCGTCTTCGACCACATGATCCGGAATGGCGTTGATCCGATCCTTGTGCATCGAGTAGATGATCGTGTTGTCAATGAGGTCATCGAGGATCTTGTCATGAGCTGCCTTGAGTTCAGCACGATACTGGGGCCCACGATCTTTCTGAGGGCCGCGGGGTGGATATCGCGCCATGAGAAGAGATTGAACCGGTCCGAGCCGAATCATGAGTTCATTTTGAGTAATGATTTCTCCATTGGCCTTGGCAGCGATGCCGTTGACCTGAATACGCTCTGCAGGGGCAGGCGCGATGAGCATTGCAGCGGTCGCTGCAAGGGAAAGGAGTGCTGGAAGTCGCATCGGTGAGGTTTTTATAGGGTCTTGATGAGGGAAACAGTCTCACGGAGCTTAGCGTTCAAGTTTTTCGAACTCAAGCGGGGAAACTTGCCGTCTGCAGGAAGGAGGTATTCTCCGTTTTTCATAAGCATTAAGCGGTCGTTCTTGATCTCGACGAGCTGAACTCCCTTGGTCGAAGCGACGACTCGGATCCGGTTTGTGTCAACAAGAGTGGTCACCGGCTTGGGGAAACGGCCAAATCGGTCCCTCCAGTCCCTGGCCATTTGATCAAGTTCCTTCTCCGTGCGCGTGGACGCGAGTTGACGGTAGGCGGCGACCCGCATTTCAGGATCGGGTCCGTAGGTTCTCGGGAAAAATGCCGGGAGTTTCTCTCCTTTTTCGAGATGAGCGGTCTCGGAGAACTCAAGAAAATCAACTTTGACGACGGCTTCGGCCCGCTGGGTGGGGTTTTTTCCCTGAAGCTGCTCGACCGATTGGTGGAGCAGCTGGCAGTAGAGTTCGAAGCCCACTGCTGTGATATGACCGGATTGCTTGGTGCCGAGTAGACTTCCAGCACCCCGGATTTCGAGATCCCGCATGGCAATCTTGAATCCGGACCCTAGTTCTGTATACTGTTTGATCGCGCTGAGGCGTTTCTTAGCATCACCGCCTGCGATGAGCTCGCCGGGAAGGAGAAGGAGGGCGTAAGCCCGCCGCCCCGCGCGACCGACCCGTCCTCGAAGTTGGTAAAGGTCGGCCAGGCCGAAGCGATCAGCCCGGTCGATGAGGATGGTGTTGGCATTCGGAATATCGATTCCGCTTTCGATAATTGTCGTGGCCAGCAGAACATCGGCCTCGCCCGCTACGAAGTGATGCATCACTTCCTCGAGATCCTCCTTGTCCATTTGGCCGTGGCCGATCGCGACCCTGGCTTCAGGGACGAGATCTTCGATTTTGGACTTCATCATTTCAATCGTCTTCACCCGGTTATGAAGAAAAAAGACCTGGCCGCCGCGGGTGAGTTCCCGGCGGATGGCATTGCGGATTAGGCGTTCATCGTAGGCCACGATGGACGTCTGAACCGGGAGACGATTGGGTGGGGGAGTATCGATGGTGGACATGTCCCGGGCTCCCATGAGGGACATGTAAAGGGTACGCGGAATGGGGGGGGCGGAGAGGGTGAGGACATCGATAAGACGGAAGCGCTCTTTCAGCTTTTCCTTATGGCGGACGCCGAAGCGCTGTTCTTCGTCGACGACGAGGAGTCCGATCTTTTTGTAAACGATCTGTTCGGAAAGAAGGCGGTGCGTTCCGATGACGATATCGACCTCGCCCTCAGCCAGCCCTTCGATTGTTTCGCGTGCCTGTGCTGGCGTCTGGAGGCGGCTAAGGAGGTCGATTCTCACTGGGTAGTCACTCATCCGTTCCCGGAAGGTGCGCCAGTGCTGTTCTGCCAGCACGGTGGTGGGAGCGAGAATGGCGACCTGATTTCCACTCGTGACTGCCTTGAAGGCCGCGCGGATGGCGACCTCAGTCTTTCCAAATCCGACATCGCCGCAAATCAGGCGATCCATGGGACGAGGAGATTCCATGTCCGCCTTGGCCGCTTCAATGGCTTTTAACTGATCCGGAGTCTCGGTGTAGGGAAAAGCGGACTCAAACTCCTGCATCCATTGGCCGTCGGGCGCGTGTGCGATGCCGCTTTGGGAATCACGCTCTGCCTGAAGTTTTAGGAGCTGGGCCGCGTAGTCGAGTACGGCCGCCTCGGCCACTTTGCGGACCCTTTTCCATTTCTTATCTCCGAGCTTATTCAGCTTAGGGCTTCCCCCTCCCATTCCGACATAACGTGAGACGAGATGACTTTGATCAATAGGGACGTGGAGGGTTGCGCCGTCTTGATATTCGATTCCTAGCTCCTCGCGACCTTCCTCGCCATCGACAAGTCCGATAAATTCACCGATGCCGTAGTCGGCATGCACGACGAGGGCACCTTCATCAAGCTCATGGACTCCGGCAATGGCTGCGGAATTACGCTGGCGTTCAAGTCGCTCTTTTGATCGTGAGCCGGGAAGGTGCTGGCGGCCAAAAATTTCCAGAGTTGAGAGGACCACGAGTTTGAGTTTTGGGGCAACGAATCCTTTCGCAAGTCGACCTTCGATGCAGGTGAAATCGGCTTCTGACCGTTCCGTGATTTCAAAAAAACGTGCCCGCTCTCCTTTGCTCGGGGCGATGAGGCCGATCTCCCAACCCTCTTTCTTCCAATCCGCAAGTTGGGCCAGAAAAAGATTTCGGCTGGAATCGGCGATGACAAAATCTCCTGCTTCAAAGCCTGCCGCCGGAGAGGGGTAGAGGTCGGCATTCCAGTCATCGGTCGGGCCCTGGGTGACCAGAACGTGAGCAACCGCGTTGTCATCTTCGTCGACCGAAATGATGAGGTCATCCGGCTCTAGCCACTCAGAGAGGGGCGCGTCGAGAACGAGCTTTTTGGAGCCGATTTCGATGCGCTCGTGCTTTCGAGTCGTCGTTTGTGATTCGACACTGAATTCGCGGATCGATTCGATTTCATCTCCAAAGAACTCCATCCGAATGGGACTCGTCTGTTGGGTTGGGTAGAAATCGAGGATGCCGCCACGACGCGCGAATTGTTGTCTTTGAAAAATCTGGGGATGTTCTTCAAAGTCGCGCTCCTCCAGCCATTTGATGAGTTCTTCGGGCGAGATTTCCTGTCCTACTTCCAGCTCGAGCTCTTTCTCATCGAGCGCTTCAGGCTTTGGGGCGGGAGCTTCCCAGGAGGCTCGTGAAAGGAGAACGGGAGCTTCGGAACGGTCAGCGATCCGGTGAAAGGTGGAGATGCGTTCGGCTTCGCGATCAGGGTCGACGATTTCATTTTCAATCACCACCGTGGGGTCGCCCAAAATAAGAGTAGGCGTTTTCCAGAAGGCGAATTCGTCCGCGAGCTGGTCGCGTCGGCGTGCATGCGGGCAGAGAATCCAGACCCGCCCTTTTGGTTTGCTCCCGAGGAGGGAGGCAATGAGATAGCCTTGTGCGGCCGGGTCACAGGTCCCGAGAACGAGCGGATGAGAGTTCGAGCCCGCGATTCTTGAACGCGCGTCTCCCCACGTGGGTAAGCTCAACCCACGCCAAAGGTCCTTGGGAGAACCGGCGCTCATCAAGACAGGAGATAACACGCCGGAGGAATGGCGCAAGCGGGGAGACCTTTCATTCTCTTTGGGAAGTCGGGAATCTCGCTTGATGCGAAGGCGCAATAACTTGGTTTGCTTGCCGCCGGATTCTTACCAAACTCTTCCTGATTGGAATTTCTGCTTTGTTGTCGTGATACACCGTTTGAAGCGATCGAGGCCTTTGGAGGCGGGAAACGCTTGCTTATTTCGACTTGAGGACAGAAAAATAACCAGAGGTGGCGGGGAGTGACGCTTCTTCCATGAACTTCCTATTTTTCATTCTCTCGTGTCCAAGCCATTGAACGTCATCATCGCCTGCGGAGGAACGGGAGGGCATTTGTTTCCCGGGATCGCCGTAGCACAGGAATTGGAGGAACGGGGTCATCAGGTGCTCCTTTTGATTTCGGAGAAGAAGGTCGATGCTCAAGCCTCGGCGAAGTATTCCGGGCTTCGCTTTGAAAAGGTACGAGCGATCGCCAAGCCTCCGACTCTTTCTCCCCGCATGGTTCCCTTTCTCTGGTGGCTTTTGAAAACGATTTCGAACTGCGGAAAAATCATCCAGCGCGAGAAGGCCGATGTTGTTCTTGGAATGGGTGGTTTCACCTCCTTCCCCCCGGTTCTCGCAGGAGCAAAGAGGGGGTTGCGCGCATACGTCCATGATTCCAATGCCATTCCCGGGCGCTCGAATCTCCTGACTTCAAAAAAATGCACTAAAGTGCTTCTTGGTCTCAAGGAAGCGGCTTCGTATTTTCCGAAGATCGAGACTGTAATTACCGGCACTCCGGTGCGTGATGAACTCGAAAATCTTCCGTCGCGCGAAGAAGGGTGTCAGGTCTTTGGCCTCGACCCGGCCAAGAAGACTCTCCTCGTGATGGGCGGCAGTCAGGGTGCGGCAAAGCTGAATGAGATTGTTGCCAAGGCAAGCAAGGGTTCCGATTGGCAGGTCATCCATCTTGCTGGTCAGGGTGATTATGATCGTCTCACTGCTCAGGTGGGCGATCGCCCCGGATACAAGATCCTCGCATTCTGTGATCAAATGGCTGCTGCTTATGCGGCTGCGGATTTTTGCGTGGCTCGCTCGGGAGCCTCTTCGTTGACCGAGCTCAGTCGGGCGTCTCTTCCTGCTCTTTTGGTTCCTTTCCCCTTCTCTGCAGATGACCATCAGACCGCCAATGCGGTGGTCTATGAAAACGCTGGAGCCGCGATCCTGAGGCAACAAGACGATCTCTCGGCAAGTGACTTTCAGGAAATGCTGGGCTCGATTGATGAAGCCCGTATTGCCCAAATGAGGGAAGCCATGAACTCGCTTGCCGTGCCGGATGCCGCTGCACAAATTGCCACTGTCATTGAAGGATGAAGATCGATGAGTTTAGCAAGCGGCTTCTCGACCGCAGTGATCCGCTCAATATCCACCTGATCGGAGTGGCGGGTTCGGGAATGAGCGGTCTGGCACGTTTACTTCTTGAAATGGGCCACCGCGTTAGCGGTTGTGATCGTGTCACCTCGGGTGAGACCGAGCGGCTGCGGGCCCGCGGGCTCGAGTTCTCCAGTCCCCAGACTCCGGAGTCGGTCAAGGATGCTGAGGTGGTTGTCTATTCTTCCGCGATTCGGACAAGCAATCCTGCCTTGGCGGAAGCGCTTGAGAAAAATATCCCTACCTTCCGTCGCGCGGAATGTCTCGCCGCCATTCTTCAGATGAAATCCGGAATCGTGGTCTCCGGAACGCATGGAAAAACAACGACCTCGTCCATGGTTGCGCACATTCTTCGTAGCGGGGAGCTTTCTCCCTGCCACTACGTGGGGGCGGAAATTCCCGTCCTTGGAAGGAACGCGGAATGGAATGATGCAGGTGATTTTTTTGTCGCGGAAGGCGATGAATCAGACGGGACCTTGGCTCTCTACAAACCGAAGCATGCCATTGTGCTAAACGTTGAGGAAGAGCATCTCGATTTCTACCAGCGTGGAATTGAGCAGATTCGCGAAGTCTTTAACACCCTCCTTGATCAAACTTCGCGTTCGATTATTTATTGTCGGGAGTGTGACGAGGCTACCCAACTTTGCGCCGCCCGGGCAAACAGCGTTTCTTATGGCTGGGAGAATGCGGATTTTACCGCGAGTGAAGTGAGCGCGCAGATCGGCACGACCAGTTTTACGGTCCATTTTAAAGGGAGGGAGCTTGGCCGTGTTCAGCTGGGAATTGCCGGACGACACAATGTGCTCAACGCGCTCGGCGCGATTGCGATTGGTCATCTCTGCGGAGTTGATTTTTCCCGAATTGAGCGTGCGCTCAGCACCTTCGCCGGAGCGAAGCGCCGATTCGAAACCAAGTATCTCACCAAGCGAGCTCGTATCGTCGATGACTACGGGCATCATCCCACTGAAGTTGCGGCGACCCTGCAGACCGCGCGCACTTATGATCGCGGCCGTGTTATTGTTCTCTTTCAACCGCATCGCTACAGCCGCACGCAAAAGCTGGCAGATGATTTTGGGAAGGCCCTTCAAGAGGCTGATCTTGTTTATGTCACTGATGTTTACGCTGCGAGCGAAGACCCGATTCCAGGGATCAGCGGACAAACCATTGTCGATGCTATTCACGCGAATGGTGACACCAAGGCGGTGTTTGTGCCGAATCTTGCGACTGCTCATCATGTGATTGGTAATGCGTTGGAGTTCGATGATCTTTTTCTGACGCTGGGTGCCGGAAATGTTCATGAAGCGGGGAATAAGATCGTGCGTGATCTCAAGACGCTTGATGAAATCGTGCAGGATTCCGGGGTGCAAGCGATCAAGCTTTATGAGCCGATGTCGAAGCACTGCACCATCCGCATTGGTGGTCCGGCGCAGTTCTGGATTGAGCCGAGTGAGTTCGAGGGCTTCAAGGAAGCGGTGAACTACTGTCGGGCCCGTGGAATTCCGGTGCGCGTTGTGGGTCGTGGTTCGAATCTCCTCATCCGTGATCGCGGGATCAAGGGAGCGGTCATTCATCCCAAGGGGGGAGAGTTTTCCGAGGTTTCTGTTGAAGGCAATTTCATCAAGGCCGGAGTGGGAGCTCGTTTTAAAAAGCTCGCAAGTGTGGCACGTGATCATGGCATTGGAGGCTTCGAGTGGATGGAAGGAATTCCCGGAAACGTCGGAGGTGGACTCCGGATGAATGCCGGGGCGATGGGAGTGGAGACCTTTGACCAAGTGGTCGATGTCACTTTCCTCGATGAGGACGGAGAAATCCGCACCCGCACGCGAGGGGAAATTGTTTCCCACTACCGTAATGTTCCCGAGTTCCGACGGAATTATGCTCTGGCGGCCACCTTCAAAGGAACTCCGGCCCAGCTTGAAGAGATTCAAGGGCGTCTTGATGAATCACGTCATCATCGCAACACCACCCAGCCCAAAGCGGCGAGTGCCGGATGCATTTTCAAGAACCCGGAAGTCGGCGGAGCCGGTCAGCTCATCGACGAGCTCGGGCTCAAGGAGATCGGAGTGGGGAAAGCGGAAGTTTCACCTGAACATGGGAATTTTATCGTCAATCGTGGCAAGGCGACCGCAGCGGATGTTCTTCAGTTGATTGATGAGATTAAAGCCAAAGCGAAAGCCGAGCGGGGGGTGGAACTTGAGACTGAAGTGCAGATTCTCGGAGAGGACGAGGTCGTGTTTTAGGGGAATCGTGTTTTCAACGATTGCATTCGGATTTTTGATGACCCTTTGGGCCTGAGGTGGCGTCCTAGGACGCCAAGTCTAAGGCTCCATTCTCGCAGAATTTCTTCGCACCAAAGTGGTCGACTTTGTGACCGACGGAGTGAGCGATGCTCATGAGGAGGCGGTTGTGGGCGGTTTTTTTGCCAAGGTCTTTGAACTGCCCCATCTTGAAGTCTGAGCCGCCGCCGATGATGACGGTTGGGATGTTGTCGAGGGTGTGGCTGTTGCCTTTCCCGAGTTCGTTTACCCAGACGATGGTGGTGTTGTCGAGCATGTTGCCATTGCCGCCAACTTCGGGAGTCTCCTTCAGTTTCTTGGCGAGGTAGGCGAGTTGCTCGGCGAACCAAATGTTGATTTTGCGAAGCTTCTTCTGGGCGCCTTCGTTCTTGTCAGGCTCGTGGCTGAGCGAGTGGTGGCCTTCTTCGATTCCAAGCCAGCGCATGCGGGCCTGACCGACGGAGCGCATAAACTGGAGAGTTCCCACACGGCACATGTCATTCGCCATCGCGTTGACGAGGAGATCGATCTGCATGCGGGCGATCTGAGGGGTGTTGTCGTTGACGAGCTCGATGTTGGGGTCGAGTTCTGGCTCGGGGTGTTGGAGTTCGCCTTGCTCAGCGGAAGCAGCCATTTCCTGCTCCATCTGGCGTACCAGTTCCATGTGTTGCTGGAGAAGTTCTTTGTCTTCAGCCGCAAGGGAGCGGGATACTTTTTTGAGATCATCGCCGAGGGTGTCGAGGACCGAAGCATAGGTTTCGCGATCCTTCGACTGACCATAAAGCTTGTTGAGCATTTGGTAGGGGTCGTCGAGAGGAGCGACTGGCTGATTCGATCCGGCGTAGGACATCCGGGTCCAAGGGTCGGCGCGATCGGGCACGGCGATCCCGACTTCGAGTGATCCGAAACGGGTGCGGGTTGCTTCGTTCTTTTGGAAAAAGTTTTTGATCTCCTGGTCGATGGAAATTGAGGAGGCCCATCCGGCGGGAGAATCTGATCCACCCTGAATGTTTCCGGGATGAAGTCGGGATCCGGTGAGGAGACAGGACATGCCGCGCATGTGGCGGTCGCCATCGCCGCCGACCATGTTGGAAATACCCTTGAGGATGAGGGTTTGATCCTGAAAAGGCTTCAGGGGAGCGAGGATCGCCGAGGAGGCGAGATTGTTCGGATCGGTGGGCCAGAATTGAGCGGGCACCGTTCCGTTCGGCGAGAACATAAAAATAACGCGTTGCTTCCGGCCCACCGTGGCACGATCCGCGAAGGCAGGAAGTCCGGAAAGAAAGGGAAGTGTCGCTGTTGAGAGACCGAGGGATTTGACAAAGTCACGCCGAATCATCGCATTTACTCTACGAATGGGAAAAGGGTAGTTTTTCGAGAAACTGAAAGAATTCAGACCGGTTTCTAGAAGGAAAAATCTCTACTTTTGCGGCTCTCTTGGCAGGGACTCAAAGGCCATCACGGTGATGATGTTCTTGATGTGGAAGCCGGATTTTTGGAAGGCGTGATGAAACTGGTCCATTTGATCGAAGCCGTAGGCATTTACCGGCTGCTGGATGAGATGATGAAAGAGGTGCTTCAAAAAGGCTTGATGAGCCTCGGGGGACTCGACGGCGAGGCGGGCGAGATCGTCGGGGCCTGTGATGCGGATTTTCTCGGCATCTGGGGTTTCATAATCACTCTCCGCATTGATAGGTTTATTGTTGTCCTGCGTGCGGAAGCGGCCGACGGCATCGTAATATTCCAGAGAAAATCCCACTGGATTGATGATGGAGTGGCAGGACATGCAGGACTTATCCTTGGTGAGCTCGGTGACTTTTTCCCGCATCGTGAGCGAGGGATCGAAGTCGGCGTCCTTGAACTCGATGGCATTGGGGGGAGGCTTGAGGAAGCGCCCGAGCACATTCCGACCGAGATAGACTCCGCGATGGATGGGCGAAGTTTGCCGATGGTAGGAAAAGGCGGACAGAATGTAGGGGTGGGTGAAGAGACCAGCGCGTTTCCGGTCGGGTGGAGTGACTTGAACAAAGCCGTCGCCCTGGGATTTTTCCGCTCCGTAAAAGGAGGCAAGCCGGTCATTGAGATAGAGCTGATCAGAGGTGAAGAGCTTGCGGTAGTCAGAGGGTTCTTCCCAGACCACGTCGTTGATGAAGAGATTGAGAGAAGAGCGGAGATCGGCGATCAGGGCTTTGTCGAAACCGGGGAAGACTTTGGGATCTTTTCCGAGGTCTTCCTTCTCGGAGAGCGCCAGCCAGTGATGGAAGAAGCGATTGATCTTCACCTTTGCCCGGGAGTCGCCCAGCATGCGCCAGAGTTCGTCTTTGATCTGCTTCTCTGTATTGAGCTGACCTTTGCCGGCCTTCTTTCGAAGATGCATGTCGGGAACCGAGTCCCAGATCGCCAGAGCCATGTGGGCGGCGTTGGTGTAGGAGTCGGGCTCGCCTTTTTCGTTTAAGTTGAGAGAAGGATAAAGAAAGTAAGGCGAAGTGAGGGTGAGCATCAGGGAGCGCTTTACCGCGGTGTCGAGGTCTCCGGCGGCGGCGGTAAAGATGTCATCGACGTAGAGTTTTTTCTGCTTGTCCGAGAGAGGACGGCAAAAGGCGCGGCTCGTGAACTCGCTACAGAAGCTGCGGAGCCGTTCCTCGCGGTCTTCGGCATCTGGTTTGGTTTTTGCGATCTTATCGATGTGTTCGAAAATGGTGGCGGTTGCTTCGATGGCGGCACGAGTTGTGGCTTCTTTCCAGGCCTTGGAGATTGACGATCCACGCTCGTATCCCATCGAAGCGTCATCGGCAGGGAAGGGCGTCTCGATGATTAAAGCCGGCTTAGACCCATCGGTGTGGAGAACGGAGTTTGGAAGTGGTTCCCAGACTCCGTGTGGAGGTTTCCAATCGATGGAAAGCGAGGACTTCCTCTCCTTGAAAGCGACGAAGTCGATGATGATGGGAACCCCATGTCCTGCGAGGAGAAACATCGAGGCTTCTTGGGATCGCATCTGATTTCCGGAAGAGACCCAGGCATCGATAAAGGCGTCCTTATTTTGATTGGTTTCGTTGAGCCAAAAACGGACTCCGTTAGGCGTGTTGACCCGGAATTGATAAACTCCGGTCTCGGGAGGGTTGAGTGAGCCGGTCCAGTAGATGGAATGTGCTTTGAGATTCAGGCCTTCGACTCCGTGGTCTTTTTGAGCGTCGAAATTAATCGTCGGATCGATGCGTTTGACGAGCGCATGCTTCCGGTTGTTCATTTTCTCCTTGTTGAAGTAGTTTCCACGAAGGCCGTGTTCCTCGCCCATCCAGGGATGACCACCGATGAAGGTTTGCACGATGTCGGTAATGGCCCGCCGATGCTGATGCTGGCTCAGGCGAAGGAGATCCTTGCGGACGGGTTTTTTCTTGGCCTGCGCTTCGGGCGAGTAGAAAGCATCGTAAATGTATTCTGAAACTGCTCGGGCGTCTTTTCCCACAACGAGGTGCTCTTCGAATTCGGGCATGCTTTCATCGATGTATTTCGTCAGCCAGTCGATGGATCGCTTTCCGACCAGAGCCTCGTCGTATTCGTCATCGACTCCCTCACCCTCGTCTCCGTGACAGGAGGCGCAGTGCTGCTTGTAAATCGCGGCGCCATCGGGCGCTCCCCACGCAAGGGGAGCGGCGAGAATGAGCAAAACCTGGAGGAGACGGGTCATCGCCTTTCAATACGCGGTAGGGGTGATAATATTTCGAGAAAACAAGAGGTCCGGAAGCGGTGATGCTTGTCGTTCTTTGTGAGTGCGGTGCGGGTTTAATTGCTTCATTCTTCCACAATGCTTCGAGTCATATTCATTGCCGCTTTTTTGACGGGTCTCTCATTTGCTGAAGAAAAGCTCGCGGTTCCCTTTCACCCGAACACCGAGAGTGATCCATATATCGCCGAGAAGTGTGTCTTGGACTATTACCTCCCGGAGGGGAAAGAGGAATTTGCGACTGTGATTTGGTTTCATGGAGGTGGCCTTACCGGTGGGAAACGTTATCTGCCGAAGGCGTTAAAAAATCAGGGGTTCGCGGTGGTGGCTCCGAGTTATCGGCTGTCCCCGAAAGTGACCTCCGATCAGTGTCTTCAAGACGCGGCAGCTGCGGTGGCGTGGACGTTTCAAAACATCGAGCGATTGGGAGGCTCCACTCAAAAAATCTATGTTAGCGGTCATTCGGCCGGAGGTTATTTAACCAGCATGATCGGTCTCGATTCCAGATGGCTGAAGCCGCACGGGATTTCTCCAAAAGGGATCGCCGGATTGATTCCCTACAGCGGTCATACCATCACCCATTTTAATGTCAGGAAGGAGCGCGGCTTGTCCAAGACCAAGGTTGTGGTCGATGCCATGGCTCCTCTCAACCACATCAGCAAGGACGCGCCGCCGATGCTTCTAATCACCGGAGATCGAGATAAAGAACTGCTCGGGCGTTATGAAGAAAACGCCTATTTTTGGAGAATGATGCAGGAAGTGGAGCATCCGGATTGCGAACTCTTCGAGCTGGAAGGCTTCGATCATTCTGGAATGGCCAAGCCCGCGCACGACCTCTTGATTAAGTGGGTGAAAAAGCGTGAGCAGTAATTGGAGGCGATGCTACCATTCCGGCATGAGCAGAGTTGTCAAAGAAGAATCTGGAATTTATCACCTGAGTCCTGAGATTAAATCATTGGTCCTCAAGAACGTCCTCTTCTACGTCAAAGCGCATTGGCCTTTTCTGGCAGGTTTGGTCGTCGCAATCGGATCGTCCGGGCTCTTATTAGGAGGTTGCACCGTTTTACTCACCTACATTTTGATGGGAGTGGGGATGGAAATGATTCCCGCAATGATCATTGGGTTTTTTACCGTAGGAATCGCTGGAGCCGTGCTGGGGACTCTGGCTCTCGTGAAGGGGTTCCATGCGTTAATGAGCTGAATCGTATTCAGGATACTTAGCCCTTTCGTTGGGGATGCGATCCGAGCGGGAAATCTCTTTTAAACGATTCAGAATCTCCGGGCGCTTTCCGGCGAGGTTGGTTGTTTCGTTGGGGTCGATATCGAGTTTATAGAGTTCCCATTCCGAGGACTCTTTGCGTGCTTGTTGGCGGATAGCTTTCCAGGGGAAGTCGGTAACGGCGAGCTGGAGGCCGTAGCCGTGGAATTCCCAGACCATGGGTTTGGTGCGCTTTAAGGATTCGCTTTTGAGTGCGGGAACGAGGCTGGTGCCGTCGAGAGCGGGGGGGGGCTTCGCTCCCGCGATTTCACACAGAGTCGGAAACCAGTCGGGGAAGTAACTTGGAGCGGAAGTAGTGCTTCCGGCTGGGGTTTTTCCGGGCCATCGGACAATGGTGGGAACGCGGATGCCTCCTTCGTAAAGCGACCCCTTATAGCCCCGAAGTCCGGCCTTGGAGTTGAAGAAGTCGGTGTCGACCCCGCCGACATTAAACTTCGGGTCGCGGCTGGGGTGGGTGGGGCCGTTATCGGAAGTGAAGATGACGATGGTGTTGTCATCGAGATCGTGCTTTTTCAGACGAGCTAGCACCGAGCCGATGTGCTCATCGAGATCCGAGATCATCGCGGCGTAGCCGGCGCGTGGTCGGGGGTGAGGGAGGTAGCCGTTTTGTCCGCGGTAAGGGCCTTTTTCTTCATCCCATTTCTCCGGATATGCGTGAACCCACTCTTCGGGTGGGTGCATCGCAAGATGAGGTTCGACGAAAGGGAGGTAGAGAAAGAAGGGCTTGTCTTTATGCTCATCGAGAAACTCCAAGGCTTCTTCGAGAATGCGATCGGGGGCGTAGTTTTCGGCTCTATAGTCATCGGCTTTGACTTCGCCTTTGGGCTGACGTTTATGGCCGGGGGTGGGGGTCTTGTTGATGGGGTCGATCCCTTCATCATCATCGAGAAAGGGCGGGTAGAAGGAATGGGCATTGCGCTGGCAGTTGTATCCGTAGAAGCGGTTGAATCCCTGACGGATCGGCGAGCCGGTGGAGTCGGTTGGTCCGAGGCCCCATTTTCCGAATCCTCCAGTGGTATAGCCTGCTTCCTGAAGTGATTCGGCGATCGTGACCGTTTCGGCGGTGATGGGCCACTGGCCAGGAAAAAGGCGGCCGTTTTTGGAATCACCGTTGTTCCGAATTTCAGCATGGCCAAGGTGACGTCCGGTGAGGAGAACACATCGAGCGGGAGCACACACCGCGGCACCGGTGTAGTGATGGGTAAAACGTATTCCGTCCTGCGCGAGTTTATCGAGGTGGGGAGTTTTAATCTTTTTCTGCCCGTAGCAGCCGACTTCGCCGTATCCGAGATCGTCGGCGAGGATGAAGACGATGTTGGGTTTCTGAGCAGCTTGCAGAGAAGCTGAGAAGAGAAGGGGAAGGAGCAATTTCATAAAGCGATGACGCTAGCGATTCTCGAAGCTTGAGCAAGCTGGGAAGTCGCGATACCACCGCGTTATGAGAAAACACGCCGGGGAAGCACGACAGAATCGCCATGCCAGTGGACGGGAATCCAAGCCGCTTAATGAAGGAGATCTTGGTGAACTGCTCGAAGGGCAAGAAGCTCCTCTTTTGCTGATCCTCGATTGTGTGCAAGACCCCAATAATCTCGGTGCTATTCTGCGCACTGCAGATGGGGCGGGCGTGACGGCAGTGATTTCGCCGAAGGATAAGGCAGTTGGTCTGACCGATACCGTGCGACGAGTGGCAGTAGGAGCGGCGGAGAGCGTACCGTTTGTGAAAGTCACGAATCTCGCGCGGACAATGAGTGATCTCAAGGAGCGCGGGATTTGGTTCGTAGGGACCTCGGATCGGGCGGAGCAGTCGCTCTACGACACCGATCTCAAAGGACCGATTGCCATCGTGATGGGACGCGAAGGGGAGGGGATGCGCCGGTTGACTGAAGAGCAATGCGACTTTCTGGTGAAGTTTCCGATGAAGGGAAAGGTCGACTGTCTCAATGTGAGTGTGTCTGCCGGGGTGTGTCTTTATGAAGCAGTGAGGCAACGTGAGGCTAGCGCGTGATTCGGATTTTATCAAATCGCAATCTCAGGCATACGTCTTCCCGGGTTTGAGAGGTGCGTGAGAGCGAGGAGCGACACACTGAAAATGATCCGCAGGCGTTTTCGGATTGGGACTGGCGTTTCAGTTGAGTCTAACCCGAAAAAATCGTTTCTCATCTCCACTGCGGATATCAATTGAAATCTCTTCGCCTGTCCCGATGGCCGTCTGGAACAGCGACCAGGTTTCGAGATCAGTGGAAGTTTCAATTTGATAAGAGACACCTGAAAGAGAGGGGAAGGTGAGGGTGGAATCATCGTGAATGGTTACCACCGGGAGGAAGATATTGGCGAGTGGAGTGACTTGGAGGTTGTCGATAGCAATTCCCTGATTCTTTGCAGAAATACCGAAGCTTTGACCTTCATTTAGTGCCCCCTTGGTGAAGGGGCCGGAAAACCGGGTCCAGGTGAAGTCTCCGGGGGCGGCACCACTTCCGGTGAGGCCGATGCTGGCTTGGCCTGCTGGCTGTGGCAGAGATTGGGAAGCTCCGATGTCCGTGGAAGTCATCCCGGAGGCAGGGCCGGAGGTTGCGGTCAGGGTTCCTTCGTAACTCAAGAATTGGAGGACGTTACCATTTTCGACGATGGCAATGCCATCCGAACCGCCATTCTGAATTCCGGGGATGTTTTTCGAAAAGATGCGGTGACCGGATGCCTCGGTGGTGTCCAGGGTGAAGGTGGAAAGAGCGTGAGAGGCATAGCTGTTCCCGCTGCTCCCGTTGTAAAAAACGAGATCAACCTCGGAGAGGTCTCCCGAAAAGTCAGGCCCCACGACTACTTCGGAAAACTCGCCGGTATCCGTTTCGGAGTTGTCGTAGTGAAGTTCATTCAGGAAAATGGCATCGGTCCCACCGGTTCCCGGAGTTCCGGGAACAGCTTTGAAGATGATTTGAAAATCGGCGTTGGGCGCGATCGAAAGACCTGAAACGACAGTGGAGATTTTCTTGGAAGTTCCCTTTGGAATCGCTCCGGAATCCAGCGTGTTCTGCGAGATGAAGGTGAGGGCAGGGACGGTGGTGGCCCCGGAGGGAGTTAGAATCTCCACCTGAAATTGATCCAGAGAACCATCGAAGGCGGAGTGCCATTGTTCCGCATCGTAGTTGATCTGAAGATTGGAGATGATTTCGCCAGTGGAATTCCGGAAGGAAGCGGCGAGGTTGGTTTCGGTTCCGGATTGGATGCCGAGCGAGCCGTCGATTCCATAGGAACGGAATCCGACGTCGCTGGAAGAACCGTTGTCGAGTCCCAGCCAGTCGAGCCCGCTGGCCGTCCACTTGGCAGGAGATTGGGGGCCAGCAAATCCTGTAAAATCTTCGGTGACAGTCGCGCCGATAGCGGGAAGCTCATAGCGGGTGGTATCGGAGTCTAGGACGGTGATGGTGGTCTCATTCGAGAGATAACCGGTGGCAGCAGCGAGGAGGGTGATGTTTTGAACTCCATCAATAATCTTGTCGGTTTTCGGAATCAGAGTGGTGCTCAGGAAGGTGGAACCGGCAGGAAAGGTGAGCGTCATCAAAGCGGGCATCGCTTCTCCAGGATCGGAGGAGGATAAAAGAACGGTGACTGGTTGAGAGAGAGTTTGGGGAAGAGTGACTGAGATGGTGGCCGCCGGGCCACCTTCGATAAGAATGCTGGAGGTCACCTTCAGTTCGAGCGGGAGCCCGGAAGCGAGTTCGAAATCTCCAAAAATGGGATAGTGGTCTGAAGCGGTAGCGGAAGTGGAAGCGGGGAGAGGGCGGCCCGATTTTGGAAGGCCGGGATGGTTGGATTCCAGCGCACTGTTGTAAACTTCGAGGACTGCTCCCCGGTCGATAAGTGCCTGTGAGATTAAAATGTAGTCTAGAACACTTCCGCCAATGAAGGTATCGTCGTCCGTCCCGTTTTGTTGGAGAGGCATGGGGTTAAGGAGAGGATAGGAGGTAAAGTAGGAGACGGGATTTTGAAAGTAGAGGAGGGGGAAAGAGATGTCATTTCCGAGCTCGTAGGACCCCGGAAGAGTGGTGAGATTCTGAAAATTTTGTTCCGTGTAAAGTTGGTCGGAGCCCAAGAGGTTAAAGTCGCCCATCACGATCACGTTGTCCGAGCCGTTCAGGCCTTGATCATCGAGGAAGAACTTGATGCGTTCGATTTCGACGGCGCGCCGGAAGAAGTCGTCAGGATCAAAACAGCATTTCAAATGAAGACCGACCACCATTGGGTCGTCATTTGTGCCGGGAACATCCACTTTTGCGGCAGCATGCACACGGGTGAGATCACGAGCTCCGGCAGGCGAGGCGATGCTGTAGGTGTTTGAAAAAGGAAATTTGGAAAGGAGAACGACGTCGTTATTCGAGTCAAAATCAGTCCCATCAGGGATAAAAACATGCGGATAGCCAAGCGCTCCTGCCAGTTGGTCGAGGTTCGATGGATTTCCGGTGGTGTCGGCATTGCGCACTTCCTGAAGTGAGACGACATCGGCATCGATACGGGCCAATGTGTCCTTGAGCGCTTCATACTCGGGATCACCGGGAGTATCGATCCCGAGATAGACGTTCATGGTCCCCACCCGGACACTCGTTGCGAAAAGGGGCAACATCATTAAGAGCCAGAAAGGGACGAACTTCACGGGGGATACAGTCCTCTTCGATGTGGCTCGCGGCAAGTGTGAAAGTGTTGGTGGAGTCTGGTGGACTTTGCTAAAAGGCCGCCGGTGAAGAGCAACTACCGAATCGAGGACATTCTGCATCAATCAGCGCAGCAGATCGTCTATCGTGTCACGGACCTTCAAGGGCAGAGTTTGGCTCTCATTCGTCTGATTTTTGGCGAGGCAGAACTGGGAGGTTTGGAAGACGGAGTCTTTAGCAAGGCTTTGGAAGTTCTTAGACAGTTGGATCACCCTTGTCTCCGCAGGGTTGTGGACGGAGGTCAGGATGAGGTCGATGGTGCTCCATGGGTAGTGACTCACTGGTCAGATGGCCCGAGCGTGAAGGAGCGACACGAGGCTGGGGGGTTTGATCGCGAGGACAAGATCACTCTGGAAGGGCAAGCCCGCAGCTTGATCGAAGGTTTGGAGGGGTTCGCCGCGACTATCAAATTCGACGCGGCTCAAATTGTGGGAATTCAGGCCTTGGATGGTTCCAAGGTTGAAACCTTTGGGATCGATCTCCGGGAGTGGTTCATGGTTTATGCCAGAACTGGTGATGCGTATTTCGATCGCAATCCCGAACTCGGTCTTGCCCGTCTTTTGGGATCCCTTCCTGTTTCAGCGCCGATGGTCTCTTCCGCAGTTGCTCCTCCGCCTTCTCCGGCGGCCCGTCAGGTGGCTCTTTCATCCAGTGGGTCTGGGGCATCAACTGGGATTACTGTCACCATGATTTTATTAGCGGTCGCGGTTGGCGGCGGATTTTGGCTCGCGCAGAAAAAGAGAGAACCCGAATCGAATGTCGCGCAATCAGAGGCTGTGGCGCAGGTGAAAGAAAAGTCATCTTCTGGCGTGGTCCACCCGGCTGCAGAGCCCACACTTCGGGATGGGCGAACTCCTTCGGCTTTTCCCGTGAAAGAGAATCAGATTCCCGCGATCTCGGTTGAGCGACCTCCCGCTGGAGAAATGGCGGAGGTGTCTGCAGAAGATTCAGCAGCGATGAAGGCCAACGTTGGGAAATGGGTCATTCTTACCGGTCGCGTGGTCGGAACCCCATCGAATGGAAAATGGGTTTTCGAGGAAGAAACCGAGGATGGGAAAGAAATCATTGGAAAATTAGGAGAGGGGGACATGTCAGATGCGATTGGTTTCAAAATTACTGCAGTGGGGTTCCTCGTGAGTGAGGAAGATTTTGCGGTGGTCTCCCAGAAAGACGTTGAAATTGATAAGGAAGGTGGGTCCTTTGAATTCAAGGAGTATTACACGATCAAAAATGAGAAGAAGATCTGGGAGTTGGAAGGGGAGCGCCTTACCCTACAGGGGAAAGTGCTCCGGGCCGAAAAGTCCGGGAGTGGCTCGACCTTCTATCTCGTGTTTACCGAGGAGCGCCCTTACCTCGCGGCAGCCATCGGAAGTGATGATGAAAAATACGGAGTCACTTTCAAATATCTGGAGTCGCTGGAGGGTAAGAGAATTCGAGTCACCGGAAAGGCCGAGGCCGAACGTGGCAAGAAGAGATTCATCCTGCGAATGAGTGGAAAAGACGATATCGAGGAATGATCGTCAGCGCTTTTCCCAGAGCCATTGTATCGCTGGCACGACAGCTTCATGAAGCTGCAGTGGATCATGCAGCTTTCGAAATCCCTCTTCCTCTTTGTCAGCTTCAGGAGTGTCGGGCGACGTGTTGTCACGATGGAGTGGTTGTTTCCGACGAAGAGGCAGAGGTTCTCGGTGAAGGGGTGATCGAACTCGCTGATGGTCGGAAGAAAACGCAAACGGTCGAAGCGACGGACGATCAACTTCCGCGCAATTTCCCCGGACATTTCCCCAGAACGCGCTGTCTCTTCCTTGATGAGCAGCATCGCTGTCGCTGGCAAATCCGATCCATGGAAGAGGGGAAACATCCTTGGTTTTACAAGCCCATTTCGTGTTGGATGCATCCGTTGCTCGTTTCACATCGTGAAGGCCGTCCTCTTCTGACTGTTCGTCATCCGGAAAGCGATGAGACCGATTTCGCCTCATACACGCCCTGTGGAAAACTCACTGCGGGTGCTGCCCCGGCCCGTATCACCCTTCAGATGGAACTCGAAATGCTTGCTAAGATTTCAGGTCGCGATTTCCTGAGTGAGCTGAATGCGCCATCGATTTGATCAGCATGATCTTCCTCCTTCGCGATCGGAAGAAGAGAAAGCCGGAGATTCAGGGTGGTTTTTGACCCGCTTCCAAATTAAGGCGGCTTCTACAATCATCCAGATCTCCAGCATGATGGTGACAAAGCCGAGTACGAAAAGGAGCCAGTTTCCAGTCGCCGAAAAGTCGCGCAGCTTGAGTGACATCGCAAGGAAGGGGAGAAGAAGCATCGCAATTCCCGGAATGATGGTGATGCAGGTGGGCATGCCACGGCGCCGCAGCCAGAAAGTGATCACGAGGAAGGAGAGACCTGCAAGGAGTTGATTGATCGCTCCAAAGAGAGGCCACAGGATCGTGCCGCCTTTGCCAGGAGTGCCATCTGCTCCCGGAAGGCGGGCGATGAGATAAGCAATCACGATCGCAAAAATAGTCGCGACATATCGGTTGGTGAGCCACCTGAGAGGATTGAGTTTTGATGCGTTCTTTTTCCGGCTGAGGCTGGCGGCAAGTTCCTGCACCACGTAGCGCTGGAGCCGGCAGGCGGTGTCAAGAGTGGTTGCGGCAAAGGAAGCCACAAAAACACCCATGAGGGCGACGGCGAAGGTCGGAGCAATGCCAAGAGCTTTCAGGAAATTGGCGCTTCCTTCGACGAAGGCTCCGACTTTGGCGGGGAGTCCACCAGCAGCTGCCCAGGAGGAGTAGCGGGAGTCGTAGGCTTCGACCCCCAGGAGCTGGTTTTCTCCCGATCCCAGGCCAATGCCAGCAACGCAGGCGAGAATGACCAGGACGGCCAGAAATCCTTCGGTCAGCATGGATCCGAACCCGATGAATTGAGCATCGGTTTCGCATTTCAGCTGCTTCGAGGAAGTTCCGGAAGAGACCAGGCAGTGGAATCCCGAGATTGCTCCGCAGGCGATGGTGATGAAAAGAAAAGGGAAGATGGGTGGGGCTCCCTCCGGTGAAAAATTGACGCTGGGGGCTACGATTTCCAGTGCCGGTCGGGTGGCCTCTCCTCCAACTGGAGCTCCGCCCATGAAAGAGGCATAAACGAGACCAAGAGCGACGAGTCCCAGGGCAAAGAGGAGCTGCAGGCTGTTAATGAAATCGCGCGGCTGTAGAAGGGTCCAAACAGGGAGGACGGACGCGAAGAAGCAGTAGGCGAGCAAAATCATGCACCAGTCCAAAACGCTGAGACTCTGCATCATCACATTGAATTTTCCCAGTACGCCCATGTTTCCAAATGCAACCGAGAGGAGCATCAGCACGAGGGCAATGATCGAAGGAATGAGGATGTTGATTCCTTTACGATGGAGAGTGAGGCCAATCAGAATTGCGAGGGGGATTTGCACCAGACAGGGGAAGATCGATGCCGGATACATTTTGAAGACCGCAGCAATGACCAATCCGAAGATGGCGAGGACGATGGTCAGAGCCAGAAAGAGGATGCTCAGAAAGAGAATGCGCGTGCGCGTGGTAATTACGCGGCCAGCAATGTCACCCACGGTTTGTCCCTTGCTCCGAAGGGAAACTACGAGGGCTCCGAAGTCGTGCACGGCTCCGATCAAAATTGAGCCGAAGAGCACCCAGATGAGAGCTGGAACCCAACCCCAAATAACCGCAAGAGCGGGACCGACGATGGGACCGGTTCCGGCGATGGAGGTAAAGTGGTGTCCGAAAATGACCTTTTTGTCGCTGGGGACGTAGTCGACTCCGTCTTCGAGTTCAATCGAGGGAACCTTTGCCGCGGGATTCAAGCGGAAGAGCTTCTGCGCGATCCACTTCCCGTAGGTGTGGTAAGCGATGTAGTAGAGGACAATGGAGCCCAGAGCGATGGCAAGTGTGCTCATAATCTTCTCAGGAGAGGTGGTTTTCGAGTGCCTCGAAGACAGGCGGGGGAACGTATCGGCGGACTGTTTTCTCCCAGCCTTCAGGACCGGTCAGTCCTTTGATCATGCTTGAGGAAAGCTCGGCAATGTCCCGTGGTGGCATGAGGAGGATGGTATTGATCTCCGGTGCCATATCGGCATTGATGTGCCGCATCATGCGCTCGTATTCATAATCCTGCGGCGAACGAATGCCCCGGAGAATGAATTCGGCACCTACTTCCTTTGCATAGTCGACAAGGAAGCGGTTGTCGAAGTGCGTGATGGTGAGGCGTTCACAGGAGGGAATGGATTCGCGCAGTAAATCGAGACGCTCTTCCGCGGAAAAGGTGTAGCTCTTTCTTGGGTTCGATCCGATCGCGACGACGAGACGGTCGAACAACTCCAGCCCTTGCCGAATCATCCAAAGATGTCCGTTGGTAGGAGGATCAAAGCTTCCCGCGTAAACTGCCGTTTGCATATGATTTGTGATTGAATGACTTATCCTGAAACCTGGAAATCTTCCAACACGGTGGACGCTAGCAGATTTGGACGATTAAATCCCGAAAAAAAGCCCGACCCGGAGGCCTTCCGGATCGGGCTCTTAAAAAATAAAAACAAGGCCTAAGCGAGCTCGGCGAGCTTGGCCTTAATCGCTTCAGCATTCGGAAGATCTCCCGGGGAATCATTGGCCTCGGCGTATTGCACGACACCGGACTTATCGATAATAAAGGCCGAGCGCTTGGGAACACCTCCCATAATGAGGTTTTTCTCAGGGAGGAACTGCTCGTAAGCAATTCCGAAGGCTTCCGTCGCCTTGTGGTCGTAGTCGGAAAGAAGCTTCAAGGTGATCCCTTCTTTTTCAGCCCAAGCCGCTTGAGCAAAAGGACCATCACCAGAAATACCAAAGACTTTGCAGTTCAAATCCGCATATTCGCCAAGGCCTGCCGAAAGGGCGCAGAATTGCTCTGTGCAGACGCCGGTGAAGGCCATTGGGACGAAAAGAAGAAGGATGTTTTGCTCTCCGATTTCCTCGGAGAGTTTGATGACTTCAGGGCCGTCTGCTCCAAGAGCGACGAGGGAAAATTCAGGCGCTTGATCGCCAACTTGAATACTCATAGCGGGGAGACTATAAAACGGGATCCGCGTCGGTCAATGGGACATTATTGTGAGAGCCCGACGATGACTTCCCGCCATTTTTCAGCAAAGGCTTCGTCGGTTCCCGCAAGGGTATCGGCCATGGTTTCGGCTTGGTCGGTCAGGCCCGCGATCCAGGCAAATGCAATCTGATGCCGTCTGGCTGCTTTGCTACTCTCCAATGTGACATGAGATTCGAGCAAGCTTGCAGGGGAGAGCTGATGCCAGTGATGAATGGCTTGGTCAGTGCTGATCACACCATTCGTGTTGGATTGCCTGACTGTCAAAACATCTCCGTTTTTCCCGCTCACCGTCCAGCCCTTATGCTGGTGCAAGTCTTCGAAAAAGAGGGTCGCTTGCTCCAGCAGGTAATTCCAGGCGGCTTGGGCCTCAGGATGTTTTGCCGCGATCTGGTTGGTCAGAAGACCGCGTGCTTTTTCAAAATCATGATTCCGGGCGGATTTTTCCACCAGTTCAAGAAGCTCCTCCCAGTTTAGACCAGGCTGATCGTAGGGGCGAAGTTGGTAACCTTTTTGGAGGCGCGCAAGGTAGATCAAGCGCGATTCCACCGTAAACTCTGCGCGGCCACCCGTCTTAAGTTGCTTGAGCACATCCTTGACCTGAATGATCGCAGACTCGGTTTCCTTGAGATCGGTGGGGTGTTTTAGGTGAGCAATCTTGCTCAGCAGGGAAGCGTCGTGTTGATAGGCGGCGAGCTTTTGCTGATAGATCGTGAACCAAGGGTGGTCTTCGTGGATTTCAGCGCCAAGAACTTGCGAAAATATGGCATTCGCTTGCTCGGTTCGTCCCTGATTCCAGCTTTTTAGACCGACCGCGAGGAGCGAGGTCCAATCAGCGATGGACTCGGGTGAGCGTGAAAAGTCCTCTGTTGGAATGGGAAGATTCTGGGAGAGAGCGTTCACCAGTTTTACGAGGTCCTCTCGTCCGGGTGTTTCTTCGGGAAGAGCTTCCACCGATTGCTTCAGAAATGAGGCCTCTTTGCTTGCGCGCCTGTCGTTACCATCGAGGTAGAGATTGAGAAGGGCGACAATGCGCGAAAAGGCCTGATTGGATTCGTTTTGATCGTTCCTCTCTGAAAGGTCGACAAGTTGTTCGTATGCAGAGAAATATCTTCCGGAGTTGACGGCTGAGTGCGCTTTCGCCCATGCTTCAGCGTGGCGTTTTTTGCGGCCGAATCGTTCCCCGTTGGTCTGGGTTTCGGTGGGTTTGGCTTCCGCGATTTTGGGCAGCTGATCTTCTTCTGTCTTCCTCTGGTGTTTGGCCCAAAAGAGCCCGCCAGCGATCGCCAGAATGGTAACGGAAATACCCCCTATCAAAAGGGGGGATTTGCGACCCCGTCGACGTGCGCGGGCGCTTCCATGAATGACATGCGCGTCAGACCCTCCTGCCTCGATACGCGCTTTCTTGAGCAAGGAAATGACTTCGTCGTAGCTATTCCAGCGGTGCTTAGGCTGGTAGGCCATCATGCGATCGACCGCCTCGCAGGTATAGTCGTTGAGCCATGGGGCGACTTTCTTGAGTCGCGGAATCGTTTGCTTTGCCCGTCGAAGAACCTTGGTGGCATTTGAGGTGCTCTCGAATGGTGGTTTCCCGTAAAGGGCATGGTAGAGAGTGGCCCCAAAAGCGTAGAGATCACTCCGGAAATCCTCCTCGCCTTTTTCGAGTGCTTCGGGGGGAACGTAGTAGGGGGTGGCCCAGACTTCCTCGGCCTGAGCCGATCCGCCTTGTGTGATGAGCGCGAGACCAAAATCGACAAGCTTGGCCCGGCCATCCTGGGTAAAGAGAATATTGCCAGGTTTGACATCGCGGTGGAGGACCCCGGCTTCGTTCGCGGCCCGGAGGCCTTCGGCCACCTGCAGTGCGATATCGAGAACTTCATCCTCGGGAAGCGCGCCCCGCTCCGTCATCATCATCTCGAAGTTTTGGCCCTCGATTAATTCCATCACGAGGTAGAAGCGATCATAGTCCCGCCCTACCGTGAAAATGCGAACCACATGGGGGTGGTTCACTGCCGCAGTGAGGCGTGCTTCACTCTCAAAGGCAGCGACGCGCATCTCATCCGAGCTGTATTTTTCGTTGAGGATTTTTACCGCAACTTTGCGGTCGAGTGTGGTGTCTTCTGCGACGTAAACAACGCTCATCCCGCCCACCGCGTGACGACGTTCAAGGAAATACTTTCCGAGCTGGCGTTTGACCCGGGTCTCGTGTTCGCACTTGGGGCAGATGACCTTGGTGAAGGGCTCAAATCCGGTCACATCGAGCGGCTCCGCGCAGGCGGGGCAGCTTTCGAGCATCAGGTCATTTTCCCCGGGGTCGCTCACAGGATGGTTAGCGGCCCTCGTTCAAGCCTCCAAATTGTCCTTGCCCGGAGTTTTTTCCTGGAACGTTCCAAGGCATGTTGTCGGCGGCGTCACTTCCCGGAGGTGGGACTGGTTTACGCTCGGCAATTTCCGAGCCGCCACACGAGAAGAGAGCGAGTGAAGCAAGAGGAAGGAGCAATTTCATCACCAGAAAAATACTCTCAGGAGAGGGGATGGAAAGGAAAGATTTCGGCAGGTGGCGTTTGACTGGTTCTCTTCGAGCCGTCTCGGTAAAGGATTTACTTTCCTTCCGGCATTGCGGGAAGAAGGGTGAGGAGGAGCTGATACCGTTCTTCGGAGAAATCGCGCTGTTCACGGTCGAGGGTTTCCAGTTCATCCGCGAGGCAAAATGCGATCATGTTGAGGGCTTCCTCTTCCTCGATATCGGGTTCACCCAAGATGCGATCAAAGGCTTCACGGACGTAGGGTGTGGCAGGGGATTCGAGCTGTTCCTGTACGGCTGGAATGAGGTGGGAGAGGTTTTCATCCATGAACAATGCGTGGGTGGCGGGCAAGGAAAGTGGATCCAAAAAAAGCGGTCCCTGTAAGGAGAGCCGCTTTTTGAAAAGTGTCCTTGATCCAGAACCTAGCCGCGAGACGGCTTTTTGGCGCGACGAACGGCACCAAAGCGCTTTTGGAACTTGTCAATGCGGCCCTCGGTATCAACGAACTGTTTTTGTCCGGTGAAGAAGGGGTGCGAGTCAGCAGTCATGCCAACGGAGACAATGTAATACTCAACGCCATCGATGACTTCCTTCTTATCGGAAGTGACGGTGGAACGAGTGAGGTAGCGGTGGCCACTGGTCATGTCCTGGAACGCGACCGGGTGGTAATCGGGATGAATGTCGTTTTTCATGGGATGTCCAATACGAGGTTGGAGGCAACGTTTCCGACGCTGCGGGGCGGTTCTTTGTCCAAAAAGCCCTTGGTGTCAATGCGATTTCAGCCTCGCAATAGGGAAAAGAGAGACCTAAGGAATCGGAACGCGATGAACTTAACAAATTATGAGAGGATGGATCCGCATCTTTTGGTCGGACTCGTGAATACTGAACTCCGTAACAATGCGGAATCCTTGGAAGATCTTTGCAAAACGCACTCTCTCAACCGTTGTGCATTGGAGGAACGGCTTAAAACTTGTGATTACGTTTACCAAAAAGAACTCAAGCAGTTCCGATAATGACAAGGATCAATCGAGTGGAAGAATGGAACCACCTCGATCCTTGTCAGATTCAGACAATCACGGAATCAGGGTGATTCCGTGTCGATGAAAGGGCCTCCGGTGAAAACGTGAAAAGTTTGCTTTCACGGACAAGATCATCCATTTCTTGCGCCAGATGCGTTACGCGGTGCTTGGAAGTGGAAGTGGGGGAAATGCGACCTTGGTTGAGAGCGCAGGAAAGTATCTTCTGGTGGACGCGGGATTAAGTGCCAAACAGTTGTGTCTTCGGCTTGAGGCCCTCGGAGTGGGGCCGGATTGTTTGACCGGAATTCTTTTGACGCATGAACATGGCGATCACACCCGTGGGCTTGATGTTTTTCTACGTCAGCACCGGGTTCCGGTGGTTGCCAGTATTATGACGGGAAGGGTGGTCCAGGAGAGTTTGCGGGAAAAGGCAGAATGGATTGCCTTTGAGAGTGGACAAAAATTCAACTGGGAAGGCTTTGATTTGGCTACCTTTTCCCTCCCTCATGACGCGGTGGAGCCGGTCGGATACGTCATTTCGGCCAATGATCGAACGATGGGAGTTGCGACCGATCTTGGGCATGTGGATTTTCAGGTTCTTTCGGCCTTGAAAGGGGTCGAAGGCTTGGTGTTGGAAGCCAATTATGAGTGGGCCATGCTGGAGGCCGATACCAAGCGACCTTTCAGCACCAAGCAGCGGATTTCCTCACAGCATGGCCACCTCTCCAATGAACAAGCGGCCGATCTCATCGCCGAGCTGGTGCCGGCGGGTCTCAAGAACGTGGTTCTGGGGCATTTGAGCAGCGATTGTAATTCGGCAGAGGTCGCGATCGATGTCGTCCGAAAACGGATTGGAGGGGATTGTGAACTCGAAATCTGCTGTGCAAGCCAGAACGAAGTGACAAAATGGCAAAGTCTTATCTCTGAAGTTGATTCCGCATTTTATGGGGAGCTTTTTGGCGGGTGATTGAGATTGCCAGCGGCGGAAGGATGGCCAGACTACGCGCACGTGAGTGAGGTTCCTGTCAGACCAAGTGCGGAGGAATTTGCCGAGTTGGCAAAGTCCGGAAATGTCGTGCCGGTGTATGCCCAGCTCGCTGCGGATTTTGAAACACCGGTTTCGGCGTTTTTGAAGCTCCGTGACAGTAAACATGCCTTCCTTTTTGAGAGTGCTGAGAGCACGGACTCGAGCGGGCGTTGGTCGATTGTCGGAAGTCAGCCGAAGTGGGTGTTTGTCTCAAAAGGAGATGAGGTCACGATCACTCGTGGCGGGCAGGTGGAACAGCGTAAGCGGGAAGGTGATGTTTTGGAGGAGGTTGAGCGTCTGATGGCGGATTACGCTCCGGTGACGCATGGCGATGCCCCCCCGTTTTTTGGCGGAGCAGTGGGTTATGTCGGATATGACGCGGTGGGACAGTTTGAACCTGCGGTTGCCGAGACTCCCGAGGATGATTTAGGCCTTCCAGAGTCCGTATTTTTCCTCGCCGACACCTTGGTGGTTTTTGATCACAAGTTGCGGCGCTTGTTGATTGTTTCGAACGCGCTTCTTGATGAATACGATTGTCCTGAAGAAGCTTATGCGGTCGCAAGAGGGCGAATTGAGTCGGTGATTGCTTCGCTGGACCGGCCCTTGCATGTCGCTCCGCTGAATGGTCTGTCAGATGTCGAGGCACCTGAGCCGCGGAGTAATACTTCTCAGGCCGAGTATGAGGAAATGGTTTTGGCGGCAAAGGCATACATCGCCGCGGGCGATGCCTTTCAAATTGTTCCAAGCCAGCGGTTCGAGGCTGATTTCGAAGGAACACCGATCGATCTTTATCGGGCCCTGCGGCACATCAATCCTTCTCCTTACATGTTCGTTTATGAAACACCGGATTTCTCCCTCGTGGGGAGTTCCCCGGAAGTTCACGTGAGGGCGATTGATGGCCGGATTGATATTCGCCCTATTGCCGGAACGCGCTGGAGAGGGAAGACCAAGGAGGAGGATGATGCCCTCGCTGCCGATTTGTTGGCGGATGAGAAAGAGTGCGCGGAGCACGTGATGCTGATCGATCTCGCGCGCAATGATGTGGGCCGAATTTCCAAACACGGTTCGGTCAGTGTCGATGATCAGATGATCGTGGAACGATACAGCCACGTGATGCACATCGTTTCCAATGTCAGTGGGAAACTTTCCTCCGAGCACAGTAGCTACGATGTTTTGCGTTCGACCTTCCCGGCAGGGACGGTGAGTGGCGCGCCGAAGATTCGGGCAATGCAAATCATCAATTCGCTCGAGAAGAATAAACGGAACACCTATTCGGGTGCGGTGGGTTACTTTGCGTGGGATGGAAATCACGATTCGTGCATTGCCCTCCGGACCTGTCTTGTTAAAGACGGGAAGGTCTACATTCAGGCCGGTGCCGGAGTGGTTGCAGATTCCAATCCGACATATGAATACAACGAAACAGTCAATAAGGCAGCAGCGATGATGCGCGCGGTTGGATTGGCAAAAACGCTTTCCTCCTCATGTTAGCCGTCATCGATAACTACGATTCCTTTACTTACAACCTTGTCCAATATTTCGGTGAGTTGGGCGCGGAAATGAAGGTCTTTCGCAATGATGAAATCACGGTGGAAGAATTGAAGGCCATGAATCCTTCGAGGATTTGCATTTCTCCGGGCCCGTGCACGCCGAATGAGGCAGGGATTTCCTGTCGGGTCATCAAGGCTTTTGGAGCAAGCATTCCGGTGTTCGGAGTTTGTCTCGGGCATCAATCGATCGGCCAGGTCTATGGCGGAGATGTCATCCGTGCGGGAGAACTGATGCATGGAAAGACCTCGCTGATTCATCACGAGGGGGAAAGCGTTTTTAAAGGGCTCAGCCAGCCTTTCGTGGCGACCCGGTATCATTCTCTCATTGTCAAGAAAGAGACTCTTCCCGATTGTCTTGAGGTGACAGCCTGGACCGATGACGGGGTGATCATGGGGCTTCGGCACAAAGAGCTCAATGTGCATGGAGTGCAGTTTCATCCGGAATCGATTTTGACCGATGAAGGGAAGCAGCTTCTGAAGAATTTTTTGGAGATGTAACGCAGGGGAGAGCGCGTCGGCTTGGCTCGACATTTCCTCCCAACTCCTTATCCCTTGTTCATGCATGAGGACGTTGAAAAGGTGTTGGTCGCTGAGGAGGTGATTGAGAAGCGACTGGATGTCATTGCGGGGCGAATCACAGCGGATTTTCGTGAGGAAGAGACCCTGCAGGCGGTGGCAATTTTAAAAGGCGCGCTTGTTTTTATGGCGGACTTACTTCGACGCGTTCCGCTGAAGCTGGATCTCGAGTGTCTGAATGTGGCGAGCTACCACGGAGGGACTGAATCCTCCGGGCAGGTGGATTTTTTGGATCAGCAGCTCCCGGATGTGAAGGGGCGGACGATTCTTTTGATTGATGACATTCTTGATACGGGGAGGACCCTGCAAGCGGTCTCTGAAAAGTTGATCGAAATGGGGGCAAAAGACGTCAAAACCTGCGTGCTTCTGACAAAGGATAAAGAGCGTGCTGCGCAGGTGGAGGCGGATTATTCTGCTTTTGAAATTGGCGACGAATTTGTGGTGGGATACGGCCTTGATTACGATGGCAAATATCGGAATCTCCCTTATGTCGGGATTCTTAACCCCAGTGCGATCCAATCATGAATTGTCAGATCGTCCGCGAGCTCGATACGCTTGAGATTTTTCATCGCCAGAATGGAAATTTAAACTGTTGTGTCGTTCAAGGGCTCGATCTCAGAGAGGTCGATTTCAATCTATCGCAAGTGACCTGCGAGGGAGCGATTTTTCTAGGGTGTCGCTTTGCATCGGATGTGTTGATCAGGGATCTTCAGGATCACGGGGCCTTGGTATTTCCGGAATTTAAAGGGCTTCCCTATCATCCTTATCGTGGAGAACTCTACACACGGGAGGAGCTGATGGAGGGATGGACCGCGGAAAAGAATGAAAGCGTTGATAAACTCATCTACGAGCACTTCGTGGCGAAGGGAAAGAAAAACCCGGATATTGTCGAGGCTCTGGCCGAGCGATTGCACGATCATGCGGTGGATGATGCGATGACCGATCTTTTGGAAGGCCGGGTCGAAAAAGATGGCCGGAAGAAAGTGGTGGCGATCATGGGAGGGCACGGGACTTCCCGGGCAGATCAGTGGTTCCGGGTGGTCGCTCACTTGGCTTGGCGCCTCACGCGTGAGGGGTATTTTATCGCAAGTGGAGGCGGCCCCGGAATGATGGAGGCAGCCAACCTTGGGGCTTATCTCGCTGATCTGGAAATCGACGAGCTGGACCGAGTTCTCGATGGCCTGGCAGAGGCACCTGTTTTCACGAGCGAAGGCTACCTCGAGGTTGCGCAAAGGGTCATCGATCAGTATCCGACAGGTCATTCCAGCCTGGCGGTGCCCACGTGGTTTTACGGCCACGAGCCGACCAATCTGTTTTCGGTTCACGTGGCGAAGTATTTTTCCAACAGCATCCGCGAGGACGGTCTGCTGGCGATCGCCGAGCATGGGATCATCTTCTCACCTGGCAGTGCCGGAACGACGCAGGAGATTTTTCAGGATGCGACCCAGAACCACTACGCCACTTTTGAAACTATTAGCCCCATGGTTTTTCTTTCAAAGGAACGATATACTGAGCAGACGCACATCTGGCAGACGATCAAGGAACTTGCGAAAGGGAGGCACTACGATGACTTCCTTTGCTTAAGTGATGAGGTGGATGAGATCGTAGAGTTCATCAAAGCTCATCCGCCCGTCGCCAGTGATGGGCGCAAAGCAGTAGAGAGCTGAGATTTCAGCACGAAAAACCCAGCGATGCGCGCTGGGTTTGGGAAAGAGCGATTATACTCCCAAGATTACTTTGGAATGGTGGCATGGATTTGCTCCATCGCCATGACTGCGTAGCTGGTGACAAGAA
The DNA here is from genome assembly GCA_049889835.1 of Akkermansiaceae bacterium. GTDB lineage: Bacteria > Verrucomicrobiota > Verrucomicrobiia > Verrucomicrobiales > Akkermansiaceae > SW10. The sequence goes on along the minus strand of JBMHCQ010000002.1, from coordinate 82,556 downwards.
TGGGGTCGCTTTCCATCCAGCGGGAGGCATCTGTGTTGATCCACGAACCGTCTTCACGTTGCTTGCTGAGGATTTTCGCTCCGAGCTCTTCGCGCCATTTAATCTTTAAGCCGTCGTTTCCTTTAAGAGTCGGCATATTTGCGGCGGCGAGAGTCTTTGCCATGACATTATAGTAGTAGAAGAGCCCTTGCCCGCCGAGGCCTGGGTTCTCTTTGAGAGTGTAATTTTTCGAGAGCCATTCAATGACTGTTTTGACCCGCGGATCCTCAGCAGTGAGATCGGAATAGACCAAGGAGAGAAGGCCGGCGTAGGACATGGACCCGTATCCACGGAGGGAGATTTTCCCGTCTTCGCCGACTTGCTCTCCGGCTTTTGAATTGCCCGGAAAATAAACAAAGGAGCCGTCGTTTCCGGTTTTTTCTCCCTTGTTGGTAGATTGAAGGTTTTGGCATTTGGAAATGAATTCAAGAGCTGCGCCCCAGTCGAGCTCCGGCTGCTTGGCTGTGCCGGTATCAGTCGCGAGGCTGCGACTGTGATAAAGGGCTTCCAGTGCAAGATGGGTGTTTGAAAGGTCGGAGTGATCGTAGCTTCCACCGTAGCCAATGCCGCCATCAAATTCCGTGTCCAGCTTCCCTTTGACTCCCCAATCGGTTTGTTGGGAGATCAGAAATGCACGAGCCTTGAGGATGGTGTCCTTGTATTTCACAGGGTCGGCGGCCATGAAGGCCATGATGGAGGTGGAGGTGTTGTAGGTGGCGAGGCCGATGGAATAGATGCCGCCGTCTTGTTTCTGCTGACTTTTAATCCAGTCGAGTGCCTTGACGTAGTTCTCAGGCATCGGCTTTTTGGGATCGAACGAGGGGTCGGAAAGGAGAGCGCGCACAGAGAGGGCAGTAAAAGCCGGAAATTCGTGGTTTCCCCAGTAGCCATCTTTGTGCTGCTTTGAGAGGAGGTATGCGTTGCCTTTTTTGATGCTCTCTTGCATCTCAAGCTTAAGGGAAAGCAAGGCGCCATCCTGTTGTGCTTGAATAGTCAGGGGGAGAAGGGCGGCGAGGGCGGTGATGAAAAGGTTTTTCATTTTGAAAGGTGAGGTTTGAGGATGAATTGAACGACGGTGCCTTCCTCGGGCACTTTTTTGGGGTCAGTCAGCCAGGCGTTTTCACCCGCGTGGTCATCACCCGGGTAGCTGACGAGAGGGGGTTGACGAGGGTGAATGGCAAAGATGTCGCCTGCGATCTCTGCTTTAAAATACCCGTTGTGCATGTAGGAGCCGGTGTAGAGCCATGGGCCGGGCCGCATCGTTTTCTCGGTGGCCGGGTTGTAGATCAGTTCGTTGATGGGTTTGCGCTTTTTTATCTCGCCTTCTTTCCACTCGAGGAAGATCTCCAGGCGAGCCGCTTTTTTGACGTGGTCGGGAACGTGGAAAAACTGGCCGGTAGGGCGGTAGTCTTCATCGACAATTTCGAAAAGCTCCTTGGACTCTTTGAACCCGAGAAGTTTCATGGCGACATTCAAATGCAATGGGGAAATATCAGTAATGCAGAGAGCTTCGTGCACCTTGCCCTTGCCGTTGACCAAGAGGTATTCGAGAGGGCGATCAACCAAGTTGACGCCAGCTCCAAAGGTGATCTCGCGGGTCTTCTTGTTGAGCTTAACCTTCCCGATGGCATACTCATTTTCATCGAGTTGCTTGATCTCAGGTTTTTTGGGAGTCTTTTCGGGACCGGGATCCTGAGCCCACGCGAACGGTCCCAGGACCACTGGGGCAAGAAAGATGGAGGCAAGAATTCGCATGGATCGTAGGAAAGGTTGGCCTGAAAGCTGAAGTTCGCAAGAAAAGGAACGTGAAATAGGGGGAAACCTTAGTGCTAATTTTCTTCGCGGTCACTTGCTTCCTCAGGATGAGGTGCCAGCGAGGAGGCAAAATCACGCCACATGAGTCGGGTGACTTGAAATGAGAGAAGATCCCGGGCTGGGGCGTCGAAGTTTTCGGGGAAGGTATAGCCGATCCCTGCAAGATGGCCGCGGACGAGTCGGAACACCGCCTTCACGAACTCCTCAGCTTCGGATTCCCCGCCAGCTCGAAGGGTCAGGACAGCTGTCGAAGCGGGATTCTCCAGATCCTCCCGTTGAAACGCTATGGTGAGTGGTGATTTTTCTGGGTTAGAAGCTTTGGGGGTCTTAAGGATTTTCGGGGTGATTTGAAGCTGATCGCCTGAATGCTTGCGAATGAGGGTAGCGACTTCGAGTGCGGCCTCCTTGATGGCAGCGCTTGCTCCTCCGGAGCTGGAAATGAGAAGTGTGAGCTCGACTTCGGTCTTTGGATCGACGTTCCATTGTGGGAGGGTTGGAGAAAGAGTAGAAATCCCGCTGGTGGCTTGCTTGAGATCTTCTGGAGAGACATTTTGTGAAGTGTCAATGATGCGCTCGAGAGCGATCAGAGCTCGTTGAAAATTACCGCGAGCTTGAAGTGTTGAGGAGAGTTCAAGAAGACGAACAGGCTCATGTTTACCAGCAAACGAGCGGTATTCACCCAGGCCTGGAGAAGATTGGAGGTCGCCCAGATCTTGTTCGGAAATTTCGGTTACCACGGGCTCTTCAGTTTCTGTCGGTGGCGCTGGTAAATCAATCTTCGGGCCGTCGACGATTTTGGGTTGCATCACCGGAGCCCCAGTCGCAAGGTCTTCGCCAAAATCTTCAGGAGGAAGTGATGTGTTTGCCGGAGTCATGAAGTCCATGTCCTTGGTCCGCACTTTCCAAGTCACCAGTAGGGTGAGGAGAATGCTAAAGACAACGATGATCCAGGGGACGCGCACAACTGCAAGGAGAATGGAAGTTGCAGGGGGAGAGGTGAAGCGCAAAAAAAGCCGCACGGCGAACCGGGCGGCTTTTTGGAAAGTCTGAGAATCGAGACAATTTATTCGGCACTCTTAACGGTGGTGGCTCGCTTACCAACACGGTCGCGGAGGTAGTTGAGCTTGGCGCGACGGACTTTACCCTTCGAGACCACTTCCACTTTTTCAATACGGGGGCTGTGCTCGCAGAAGACACGCTCGACACCTGTTCCGTAGGAAATCTTACGAACGGTGAAGCCGGAGTTGATTCCGCTTCCGCGCTTGCCGATCACGATACCCTGAAAAAGCTGGATACGCTCCTTGCCGCCCTCAACAACCCGGGTGTGGACCTTAACGGTGTCACCGACGTTGAAGTCTGCGGTGTTCTCCTTGAGCTGCTCTTGCTCGATCTTATCGATGATGTTCATGGTAGTGTCGCTGATTGGCGGGGAGGGGGACCTATTGCTTTTTATCGGCGATTGCAAATGTTTTTTCAGCTCAATTGAGGAGTTCCAAAAGAAACAGCATGCCATGATCGCCCACAACGGGCTATTTGGCCCCGAATGAAGCAAACAAAGAGTTTTAATTTCATCACACGGATGAAACTATTGGCTGTTGGGTCAGCAAGGAGCTGGCGGGGGTGATCCCGTTTCAGTGGCACAAGAGGACAGTCCCAGTAGGGATCCGGCGGCAGCGAGAATGACCAATAATTTCATTGTTCTGTGAGAATAAGACACAAGAAAATCAGATTTTATTCCAAATAAAAATTTAAAAATGAATGCAGGGTGATTTTACTCCGGAAGGAAGGTTGGCATGACCACTCCTTGCGCTTGAGGAAGGTTTCCAAGAACCTGTGAAAGGTGGAGTTCGCAGTTGCGGGCACCCAGTTGATAAAGTTGTGCCATGAGCGTTGGTCGGTTGGCCGGAGCCAAAAAGAGAGGGGAGCTGCTGAATCTCTTGAGTTCTGATCCAATCAGGGAGAGAGCATCGTGGTCATTGTTCATAATTCCGGGCCCCAGCATGGCTGACCCGGGGTGGTTGATGGAAAAGAGGAAGCCCGTAATTTCACCACTGCCGTTCGAAGAAGTCGAGACTGAGCCCTGCCAGATCTCAGCTTTATTTTGGAGCATGTGTTGGTAGTCCTTATCTCGGCGCAGGCCGGTCAATCGCTCTTCGAGTTCGGTGATAGCTGGTAGATCGGCCAGTGTTGCGGGCCGGCAGCTTGAAGTCTTGATCTCAGGTAACTCAGGAAAAAACATGTCCTGATAGATGGCGGTGGGTTTGAATCCTTTCCGGGTGTAAAGCGAATATGAATCAAGATTGAGCGCACTTGAGACCAGTCGAATTGGCTTTTTGCCAGCCCGAGCGATCACTTCATTGAGAAGAGTGCGGGCTACGCCCTGACCGGCGAACCGGGATGAAGCGTTCATGATTCCAAGGGAAACGTGGGTTTCTCTCGGATGATAAAAGCACGAGCCTGCTATTTTTTTATCGATTTCGGCAATCAAGCAACAGCCGGGGTCGAGCGATTCGTAAACCTCCGGAAAGATCAGGCAGGAATCGGGCTTGTCGGGCGGGAAGCAATCGCGTCCGAGGTTCTTCTGATACCAATCATTGGTGGATTGGTGAATCATTGCAGCGAGAGCAGGCCATTCGGAGGGTTTTAGGAGGCGGATCTTCATTTCCTTGGTGATTGAACACCTCGACCAAAGCTGAAAAATGCGGTGAGGTAAACAAACAGGGTAAAAAGAGTTTGTGCTCTCAGATTCCTGAGTGTTTCGTTCCGAGGCGCGAAAAAACGTGAAACCCGGCTTAAAGCTTGAAAATTCTAAAAATTTATCTCGAATCCAGCATTCTCTGGGGCGAGAGGACAAAGTGCTTCACAAATCGATTTGTCCACTCGATCTCGAAAAAATAAGGTAAAAATTCCCCCTGAGAACCCCCGCCAATCCCCGTAATTACAAGGGTTTTAGAGAAATTTCATTTCAAAGCAAAATACTTTTGACAGAGGGGGCGTCTTTGCTAGCTTCCCGCTCGCTTCCGGCAGCGGGACGGGGCTGCAAGAAACCTTCTTATTTAGGCTTTCGCGCACCCTCAAACCACCGCCGTTTGCTTCACAAAATCACTGGTAAGCTTTTGTAGCTCAGGGGTAGAGCGCGTCCTTGGTAAGGACGAGGTCGCGGGTTCAATTCCCGCCAAAAGCTCCAGTGATGTGTGAGACGACTAACCCAGCTACAGAAACCAGCTACTAACCAAACCAAAAAAATGGCTAAAGAACAGTTCGAACGGAACAAGCCTCACGTCAATGTCGGCACCATCGGCCACGTTGACCACGGCAAGACCACCCTCACCGCAGCGATCACCATCACTCTTGCAGAAGCAACTGGTGGCGAAGCTAAGGCCTATGATGAAATCGACGCCGCTCCCGAGGAGAAAGAGCGTGGTATCACCATTTCCACTGCTCACGTTGAGTATGAGACCGCAAATCGTCACTATGCTCACGTTGACTGCCCAGGTCACGCTGACTACGTGAAGAACATGATCACCGGTGCTGCCCAAATGGACGGCGGTATCCTCGTGGTCTCCGCAGCTGACGGCCCCATGCCTCAGACTCGTGAGCACATCCTGCTCGCTCGTCAGGTTGGTGTGCCTGCTCTCGTTGTTTTCCTGAACAAGACCGACCAGGTCGATGACGAGGAGCTCCTCGAGCTCGTCGAGATGGAAGTGCGTGAGCTTCTTAGCCAGTATGAATTTCCTGGTGACGACATCCCCGTTGTCAAGGGCTCTGCTCTTGGTGCAATTGAGGGTGACGCCACTCAAAAGGAGAACATCCTCAAGCTCATGGAAGCTGTCGACAGCTACATCCCAGAGCCAGAGCGTCCTGTCGATCAGGACTTCCTCATGCCTATTGAGGACGTGTTCTCCATCGAAGGTCGCGGAACTGTGGCCACCGGTCGTGTCGAGCGCGGAATCATCAAGAAGATGGAGGAAGTTGAGATCGTGGGAATCCGCGACACTCAGAAGACCACCATCACCGACATCGAGATGTTCCGTAAGCTTCTTGACGAGGGTCGCGCAGGCGACAACGTCGGACTTCTCGTTCGCGGACTCAAGAAAGACGACCTCGAGCGTGGTCAGTGCATCGTGAAGCCTGGTTCGGTGAATCCCCACACCAAGTTCACCGCTGAGGTATACGTTCTTTCCAAGGACGAGGGTGGACGTCACACACCATTCTTTGCCAACTATCGTCCACAGTTCTACTTCCGTACGACGGACGTGACTGGTTCCATCACCCTCCCTGACGGTGTGGAAATGGTGATGCCTGGCGACAACGTCAACCTCTCTATCGAACTCATTACTCCAGTTGCAATGGAGCCTACCATGCGCTTCGCGATCCGCGAAGGTGGCCGCACCGTTGGTGCAGGTCGCGTGGGCGAAATTACTGCCTAAATGACTTCATAATCCGGGAAGCGTTCTTTCGCTCGCGATCAAACATTTCCCGTCGGCTGGTTTCAAACAGGGGCACCCTTTGCGGGGTGCCCCTCAGTCGCCTCAAAATACTAACACCAGAAAAGTTTATAGGACAGTAGCTCAATTGGTAGAGCATCGGTTTCCAAAACCGAGGGTTGCAGGTTCGAGTCCTGTCTGTCCTGCCACTTTTTAAATTCAAACAATGGACCAATTTCTCGAATTCATCAAACTCAGCGACAACTGGTTTCTGACAGGTGCTGTCTACCTCATCGCTGCGATCATCTTGTTCTATTTCTTTAAGAATTCTGAGCGAATCTTTAAGTTCATTGGCGAAGTCAAAACTGAGCTTCGTAAGGCTTCCTGGCCCTGGGATCCCGATCCCAAGGTGAAAGGATTCAAGAAATACAAAGAACTGACCGACTCCACCGTGGTGGTGCTAATCGCGATTATTCTCCTCGCGGCCTACGTGTCCCTCTGGGACCTGATCAACACCCGAGTCGTTACTTTCCTTGGCGGGCTTTTCCAATAATTCCGCCTTCCAATTTTCCGTTTTTTCAAAATCCCCTCCAATCCTCTATTCCGATGCCATCTATCCCCGCTCCCAAAGACCAATGGTATGTCGTTCACGTTCTCTCCGGCCAGGAGCAGAAGGTAAAAGCCCGCATTGAGCGCCAGGTGAAGGAAGAAGAGCTTGGAGATAAGATTTTTGAAGTTCTTGTCCCGACCGAGCTCGTCTCCGAAGTTCGCGCCGGTAAGAAGACCGAGCAGAAGAAGAAATTCTTCCCCGGTTACGTCATCATCAACATGTATCTCCTCAAGTCTGCGGATGAGGTGGTCGAGGACACTTGGTCCTTCATGCAGGCTCTTGACGGGGCAATCGGCTTTGCCGGAACCAAGAATCTCCCCATCCCAATGCGTCAGCGCGAAGTTGACAGCATGCTCGGTCAGATCGAGGAGCGCGAAGGCGCCGTCCGTCCGGCGATGGAGTTCGAAGTGGGCGATACCGTCAAGGTGTCTGACGGCCCGTTCGAGAGCCAGAATGGCATTGTCGAGGAAATCGACCCCGAGCGCGGCAAGCTTCGTGTTGCGGTCACCATTTTTGGACGTTCCACTCCAGTAGAGCTGGAATACTGGCAGGTCGAGAAAGGTTAATTCCCGATTTCATTTATTTAAAGGCAGCAAGTTCTTGACTTTTCTCTAAATTTTCATCCACACCCTCTCTGTCGCTCGCGACAAAACACCACTACCCACCTCAAATCATGGCAAAGGAAGTTAAACAAGTTCTCAAACTCCAGATCCAAGCTGGACAGGCAAACCCGTCTCCTCCCGTCGGACCAGCTCTCGGTCAGGCTGGCGTGAACATCATGGGTTTTTGCAAAGAGTTCAATGCTGCAACTCAACAGTCCGCAGGTGATCTCCTTCCGACCGTGATTACGGTTTACAAGGATGCGTCCTTCGATTTCGTGACCAAGCAGCCCCCGGCAGCCGTTCTTCTTAAGAAAGCAGCAGGAATCGCTTCCGGTTCCGGTGAGCCGAACAAGGTCAAGGTGGGCAAGCTTCCCAAGGCCAAGCTGATGGAAGTGGTTGAGCGCAAGATCGTGGACATGAACACCAGCGATCCTGAGCAAGCCGCCAAGATTCTCGCAGGCACCGCCATGCAGATGGGGCTTGAGATCGTCGACTAATATTTTTCAACCCGCAGGAGAGTGCTTCCAATCTGGAACTACTCGATCGCACTGCTAGTAAAACAATGAGTAATAAAAGAAGTAAAAGATACGAGCAGGCCGCCGCTCTTGTCGAAGGGGGTAAGTGCTACTCCCTCGGTGAGGCCGTGGAATTGCTGAAAAAATTCCCCGCACCCAAGTTCGACGCGACCGTGACCGTTTCGGCCCACCTTGGTGTTGATCCTCGGAAGAGCGATCAGATGGTGCGTGGTTCGGTCCCTCTTCCTCACGGAACTGGTAAGCAGGTTAAGGTCATCGTCTTTGCGACCGGTGACGCAGCCAAGGCTGCTGAAGACGCTGGTGCTGACGAGGTAGGCTACGAAGATCTCATCAAAAAGGTCCTCGGCGGATACACTGATTTCGACGCCGCGATCGCCACTCCTGAGGCCATGGCGGAAGTCCGTAAGGCAGCCCGGGTTCTTGGGCCTCGCGGTCTCATGCCAAACCCGAAGACTGGCACGGTGACTGACGATACTGCAAAGGCCGTCAACGCAGTTAAAGCGGGTTCCATCAACTACAAAGTTGACAAGAGCGGAAACGTTGCTGCTTCCGTCGGAAAGCTATCTTTCACTCCCGAGCAGATTAATGAGAATGCAGCTTCTTTAATTGAGAGTATTGTTAAGGCCAAGCCTGCTTCGGCAAAAGGAAACTACATCCAGAGCTTTACCCTTGCTGCATCCATGCTTCCCGGAATTGCGCTTGATACCGCCGAATACTCCGCTTCCTAACCCACTGAACGAACAATGAATCCCGATAAGAAATACATTCTCGATGAGATCAAGGAGCGCGTTGACGCTTCTCCCTTCGTTCTCGTAGTGGACTACACCGGAACAACCGTTCCCGAGTTCAATGAACTCCGCTCACGCCTCCTCGAAAACGGAGCCGAGTGCCACGTTGCCAAGAACACTTTCATGAAGCGCGTCCTTTCCGATGCTGGTCTTCCCGATCTTGGGGAGAACCTCGCTGGTCAGACCGCTTTTGTCACCGGAGATGCCGACGTTTGCGCTGTTGCCAAGATCGTCGCCAACTTCGAGAAAGAATTTGCAAAGCCTGAGATCAAGGCGGGAATCCTCGACGGAGACGTCCTGGAGGCCGCCCAAGTTAAAGCTCTTGCAGCCCTTCCGGCTCGCGAGGTCCTTCTCGCCAAGCTCCTCTCCGTCATCAACGCTCCAGCCTCCAAGCTGGTTCGCACCCTCAACGAGCCAGGTGGAAGCCTCGCCCGTGTCATCAAAGCGAAGTTCAACGAAGGAGAATAAACAATCTGAACGGATGGTCTTCCAAGTTCCGTTATACGGGATGAGGGAGGTCTGAAACACAACCCAAACGGTTCCTCGTCGATCCCGCGGCAGCGGGATTGAAATGTTCAAAAGCCTTGGACGCGACGACACCGACCCAAAACTACAATGTCAGACATTACAAAAATCGCAGAAGAGCTCGGTAAGCTTTCCGTTTTGGAAGCCGCCGAATTGGTTAAGCACCTTGAAGAGGAGTGGGGCGTTAGCGCCGCAGCTCCCGTCGCAGTAGCCGCCGGTGGCGGTGGTGGCGGAGAGGCAGCTCCAGCTGAAGAGAAGACCGACTTTGACGTCGTTCTCGCTGAAGCAGGTGGCAACAAGATCGCCGTCATTAAGGCTGTCCGTGAAGTTGCTTCCGGACTTGGTCTCGCTGACGCGAAGAAGCTTGTGGAGTCCGCTCCCGCACCAGTTCTCGAAGGAGCCAGCAAAGACGACGCGGAAGCCGCCAAGGCCAAGCTCGAGGAAGCTGGAGCCAAGGTCGAGCTCAAGTAAGCACCCGACTTTACCACCCGTGGCTGGCGTTAAACCCAGTCCACGGGCCCGGTCGGAGGAGACCTTTCGTTTAGCATTTCTCGGTTTAGAGCTTAGAATTTCCAGCGAAGCGCCTCCTCCGTTCGTGCCCATCACAGACGGAATTGCAATTCCAGAACCAGAACCCAGCACCAGCCCTGTTTTCAGGTCTGGTGTTAACTCTCATCCGGACCCCAGATTATGTTGAAGCGAGAATACTTTGGAACCATTGAGGAGGTCATCGAACCTCCCAACCTGATTGAGGTGCAGTCAAAATCCTATGAGGATTTCCTGCAGAAAGACGTGCAACCGTCACAGCGCACTGAAACTGGCCTACAAGCCGTTTTTCAAGAAGTGTTCCCGATTAAGAGCTACGATGAAACCATCGAGCTCGCCTTCGATTCCTATGATATCGAAGACTCCAAAATGTCTGCCCTAGATGCTCTCCGCACAGGAGAAACCTTTTCGGCAGCCCTTTATGTCACCTTCAATCTGAAGGACGACACCGGCACCAAGAAAGAGCGCGTCTACATGGGCGAGCTCCCAATGATGACGCGTCGGGGCACCTTCGTGATCAACGGAGCGGAGCGTGTGATTGTTTCCCAGCTTCACCGCTCTCCGGGGATTTGCTTTGAGAAGTCGATCCACCTCAACGGAAAGATTCTTCACAGCTTTCGCATTATTCCAGATCGCGGTTCCTGGCTCGAGGTTCAGTTCGATACGAACGACCTGATGTATGTTTACCTTGATCGTCGTCGCCGTCGTCGTAAATTCCTCGCTACGACCTTCCTTCGTGCACTTGGATACCCAACTGAACGTGAGCTTGTCTCCAATTTCTACAAAATCCAGAAGCTCAAGATTAGCGAAAAGATGGACGAGGAAGCTCTTGCTTCCCTCATGCCTTTCGAAGATATCGCCGATGGCGAGGTCACTGTTGCCCGTGCTTACGAGCCCCTCTCGATTGGTGTCATTCGCCAGCTTGTCGCGCTCGGCCAGAAGACGATCGATGTCATTGATTCTTCTGAGGATGAGGTCCTAGTGAAGTCTCTGAAGAAGGACCCTGCGTTCGACGAAGAGTCAGCACTTAAGGATATTTACCGCAAGCTGCGTCCCGGAGACCCTCCGACCGCCGCCAATGCTCGTGCTCTTCTCAAGCGACTCTTCTTTGATCCCAAGAAATACGATCTCACTCGCGTCGGTCGTTATAAGATCAACCAAAAGCTCAAGATCGATGTTGACTCGAACGAGCGCATCATGGTCGGTGAGGACTTTCTCGCTGCGACCAAATACATCCTTGCCCTTAAGAAAGGGGAGGGGGTTCTTGATGATATCGACCACCTTGGTTCACGCCGCGTCCGTGCCGTTGGTGAGCTTCTTGCAAACCAGTGCCGTGTCGGTCTTGCCCGTACCGAGCGCCTCGTGAAAGAGCGGATGACTCTCTTTGATGTCAATATTGAGGGAATGACTCCTCAGAAGCTGATTAACCCGAAGGCACTTTCCGCCGTTGTTCGGGACTTCTTTGGTCGTTCCCAGCTTTCCCAGTTCATGGACCAAACAAACCCTCTCGCTGAGCTTACCCACAAGCGCCGTCTCTCGGCTCTTGGGCCGGGCGGACTCAATCGTGATCGTGCTGGCTTCGAGGTTCGTGACGTTCATACTTCACACTACGGCCGGATTTGCCCGATTGAGACTCCCGAGGGGCCGAACATTGGTCTCATCAACTCGATGTGCACCTACGCTCGGATCAACGAGTTTGGTTTCATTGAGACTCCTTACCGCGTTGTCAAAAAAGGTAAGGTCTCCAATAAGATCGAATACCTGACTGCTGATCAGGAAGAGGGATATCTCATCGCTCAGGCCAACAATGCCATCGACAAGAAAGGGGTTTTCCTCAACGACCGGATTACTGCGCGTGAGCGTGGTGAGTTCCTTGAAGTTGATCCAGACCGCGTCGATTACATGGATGTTTCTCCCAAGCAGCTCGTTTCTGTTGCAGCCGGTCTCATCCCGTTCCTTGAGCACGATGATGCGAACCGCGCGCTCATGGGATCGAACATGCAACGTCAGGGTGTCCCTCTTCTCGTTTCCGATTCACCATACATCGGCACCGGTCTTGAGGAAAAAGCTGCTCGCGATTCCCGCGCCGTCATCGTGGCTGAAGCTGACGGTGTTGTCGCTGCCGCGACTGGTGAATTCATCATCACCACCAAGGACGGTAAGCTCCCGGTTTCCGACGAGCGTTTCCTCTCCGAGCCCGAGGCTATTAAGTCCGATCCCGGAAAAGGAACCTTCGTTTATCCGCTTCGTAAGTTCATGCGCTCGAACTCCGGTTCCTGCATTAACCAGAAGCCACTCGTCCGCACCGGACAGAAGGTGAAGAATGGAGATATCATCGCTGATGGTCCGAACACCGAAAACGGTGAACTGGCCCTCGGCCGGAACGTTCTCGTGGCCTTCATGCCTTGGAACGGTTACAACTTTGAGGATGCGATCGTGATCTCCGAGCGCATGGTTAAAGATGACGTCTACACCTCGATTCACATCAGCGAGTTCGAATGTGCGGCTCGTGATACCAAGCTCGGGCCTGAGGAGATCACTCGCGATATTCCCAACGTCGGCGAAGAGGCTCTCAAAAACCTCGACCACGACGGAATCGTCCGCATTGGTGCTGAAGTGAAGCCCGGCGATATCCTTGTCGGTAAAATTACTCCAAAATCCGAAACTGAGCTCGCTCCTGAAGAGCGCCTCCTTCGTGCCATTTTCGGTGAGAAGGCTGCTGACGTAAAAGACACTTCCCTCCGCGTTCCCTCCGGTTGCACCGGAATCGTGCAGGATATTCGCATCGCCACTCACGGGATGGCCCGTCGTAAGGAGATCGAAGCTGATCCAGCAAAGCTCAAAAAGCAGCTTAAGAAGATTAACGACGAGCACAAGAAGAAGAAAGATCAGCTCACTGATCAGCTCACTGAAAAGCTTTCCGACATTCTTCTCGGTGAAAAGATTCCTCTCGATGTGGTGAACGCTCAGTCGGGCGAAATCATCATTCCGGCGAACCGCAAGATTACGAAGACTCTTCTTCGCAAGCTCGCATCAGTCTACGATCACATCGAGATCGATCCCTCCCCGATCCGGAACAAGATTCTCGAAATAATCTCCGGCTTTGAGTCCCGTTTTGCGGAGCTTGATGGAGATCGTGAGCGCAGGCTCGACCAGATGGAGAGTGGTGACGAGATCGATCCTGGTGTCGTCAAGGAGGTTAAAGTTTACGTCGCCGCCAAGCGCAAGCTCAGTGTTGGTGACAAGATGGCGGGTCGCCACGGAAACAAGGGTGTTGTCTCAGTCATCGTGCCTGAGGAAGATATGCCTTACCTTTCCGATGGAACGCCTGTCGATATTTGCCTCAACCCACTCGGGGTGCCCTCTCGAATGAACGTGGGACAGGTTCTTGAAACCCACCTCGGTGTTGCAGCCAAGGCGCTCGGGTTCAAGGTTGCCACTCCGATTTTCGATGGTATCCACGAAGATAAAATCTGGGAATACATGTCCGCGGCCAAAAAAGTCGAAGGCTTCACCTGGATTGGCGATGGGAAGGACGGCTCTACTGCCGGTAAGTCTACCCTCTATGACGGGCGTTCCGGAGATCCGATCCATCAACCTGTTGTGGTCGGTATCATTTATATGCTGAAGCTTGGTCACCTCGTGGCCGATAAGATTCACGCCCGTGCCGTTGGTCCATACTCACTTGTTACCCAGCAGCCGCTCGGTGGTAAGGCCCAGTATGGTGGCCAGCGATTCGGTGAGATGGAAGTGTGGGCACTTGAGGCCTACGGTGCAGCCTACACCCTGCAGGAACTTCTCACGGTCAAATCGGACGACGTGCAAGGACGGACCAGGATTTATGAGGCAATTGTCAAAGGTGATAATTCCCTCGAAGCTGGAACACCTGAATCTTTCAACGTTCTTATCAAGGAAATGCAGTCTCTCGGACTCGACGTCAAGCCGGGCCGCTCCGGCAAGAAGGCTGGCGTCGACGCCGCAACCGGTGATTTCTCACTCGATGATCTCACCATCTAATCAACGCAAACCCAGAAACACGAAACTACTTACTTATTTAGAATTATGAGCGTTGAAGCAAATATCCGCGAACTCTACGGAGTCAACGACAAGCCAGAGCCATTTGATCAGGTTTCCATCACTGTTGCTAATCCCGAGACCATACGGTCCTGGTCGATGGGCGAAGTGCAGAATCCCGAGACCATTAACTACCGGACCTTTAAGCCCGAGAAGGGTGGTCTCTTCTGTGAGCGTATTTTTGGACCGACCCGTGACTGGGAGTGTGCTTGCGGAAAATACAAGCGCATCAAGCACAAGGGTGTCACCTGTGACCGTTGTGGTGTTGAGGTGACTCTCTCCCGCGTCCGTCGGGAGCGTATGGGGCATATCGAGCTTGCCGTGCCAGTCTCTCACATTTGGTTTTACAAGTGTATGCCTTCCCGGATCGGTCTTGTGTTGGACATGACTGCCCGTGAACTCGAGCGCGTCATTTACTACGAGGATTATCTCGTTACCGAACCTGGAAAAACTCCACTCGAGCGCGGTCAGCTTCTGACCGAATCCGAGCTTCGTGATGCCGAAGAAGACCACGGTGAGGAAGCTTTCCGTGCTGGAATGGGTGCAGAAGCGATCCGCGACCTCCTTTCTCAGGTGAAACTCGAGGACCTCATCGTTGAACTTGAAGAGGCGATGGAGGCAACTCGTTCGAAGCAAAACCGCAAGAAACTCGCCAAGCGCCTTAAGCTTGCCCGCGGCTTCCTGCAGTCGAATTCCCGTCCTGAGTGGATGATCATGACCATTCTTCCGGTCATTCCTCCCGATCTTCGTCCTCTCGTCCCTCTTGAAGGGGGACGCTTCGCGACTTCCGATCTGAACGATCTCTACCGCCGCGTGATTAACCGGAACAATCGTCTTCGGAACCTCATGCAGCTGAAGACTCCCGAGGTCATTATTCGAAACGAGAAGCGCATGCTTCAGGAAGCAGTTGATGCTCTCTTCGATAACGGCCGCCACGGTCGTGCTGTCACCGGAGCTGGAAACCGCGCCCTCAAGTCGCTCTCCGATATGCTCAAGGGTAAAGGTGGCCGTTTCCGTCAAAACCTGCTTGGTAAGCGTGTTGACTACTCCGGCCGTTCGGTGATCGTGATCGGACCTGAGCTTAAGCTCAACCAGTGCGGTCTTCCGAAGAAGATGGCTCTCACTCTTTTTGAGCCCTTTATTATTCGCCGCCTCAAGGAGCTTGGCTACTGCCACACTGTTCGTTCGGCGAAGAAGATGATTGATCGCAAGACCACTGAGGTCTGGGACATCCTCGCTGAAGTAACCAAGGGTCACCCGGTGATGCTGAACCGTGCGCCGACTCTTCACCGCCTTTCCATTCAGGCATTTGAGCCTGTCCTCATTGAGGGTTCTGCAATCCGTCTGCACCCACTCACTTGTGGGGCGTACAATGCGGACTTCGATGGCGATCAGATGGCGGTTCACGTTCCTCTCTCTGTGGAAGCACAGATGGAAGCACGTCAGCTGATGCTTGCGACGAATAACATCTTCTCGCCTGCTTCCGGACGTCCCGTGATTACTCCTTCCCAGGATATTATTCTCGGAACTTACTACCTCACTTGGGCGCGCATGCGCACCGCCAAGGAAAAGGCCGAGTCCGATCAGCACCTTCCGCTCTTCGAAAACACCACCGAGGTGGAGTTTGCGATTGCGAACCGCAAGGTCGACTATCACGAGCCCATCCGTCTTCGTAATCCCGATGTCGGTCGCGACACCGTCTTTGGTGATAAGGAAAATAACGTGATCGAGACCACGCCCGGGCGTGTGCGTTTCAACGAAATCTGGCCTGAGGGCGTAGGTTTTGTGAACTACAACGTCGGTAAGAAGCAAATTGGTGACATCATTTGGCGCTGCTATCAGGTTGCTGGTGGTAAGGCGACCGTCAATACCATGGATAAGCTCAAAGAGATCGGCTTTAAGGAAGCCACTCGTTCCGGTTGCTCCATTGGTATTGTCGATATGGTGATTCCTGAGGAAAAGACCGCTGAGCTCAAGTCTGCTTATGCTGAGATTGACGTTGTTTCCAAGCACTACCGTAATGGTGTCATTACCGATGGGGAGCGCTACCAGAAGGTGGTTGATGTTTGGACCCGTGCCGGTGACAACATCGCGAATGCTCTTTACCGCAAGCTTGAATACAACGAAGGCAAGCCGAAGGCCAACCCGCTCTTCATGATGGTCGACTCCGGTGCCCGTGGTAATAAGAACCAGATTAAGCAGCTTTCCGGAATGCGTGGCCTGATGGCGAAGCCCTCTGGTGAGATTATCGAACGTCCGATTACCTCGAACTTCCGTGAAGGTCTTTCCGTCTTGGAATACTTCATCTCTACCCACGGTGCTCGTAAGGGTCTCGCCGATACCGCGTTGAAGACTGCGGATTCCGGTTACATGACTCGTAAGCTCGTTGACGTTTCTCAGGATGTCATCGTAACCGAGCCAGATTGTGGAACGAATAAGGGAATCACCGTTCAGACCATTTACTCTGGTGACGAAGAGGCCGCGTCTCTCGCCTCTCGTATCTATGGCCGTTCTTCTTGTGAGAAGATCGTCGATCCCGTTTCGAACGAGGTCATCGTTAAAAAAGGACAGCTCATTGATGAGGCTACCGCTTCTGCAATCGAGAACGTCGGTCACGAACGTCTCAAGATTCGCTCTCCTCTCACTTGTGAGTCTGAGCGCGGATGCTGCCAGACATGCTACGGCTTGAACCTTGCGACTGGAAAAGTCGGTAAGATCGGTGAGGCGGTCGGGATCATCGCGGCCCAGTCCATTGGTGAGCCCGGAACGCAGCTGACCATGCGCACCTTCCACTCCGGTGGTGTTGCGCTCAGCGCTGGAAAGCAACCAGAAGTGAAGTCGAAGAACAAGGGTGTCGCTTACTACAAGGATCTCCGAGTGGTTGAAGACGTCGATGGCAAGTTCGTTGTCCTCAACAAGAACGGCTCTCTCTCAGTTCGCGATAAGGATGGACTTGAGCTTGAATCCTACAACGTCGTGGTTGGTTCGGTGATTTCCGTTGCCGATGGCGGTGACGTGAAGAAGAACCAGCAAATCCTCACCTGGGACCCACACAGCGTGCCCATCGTTGCTGAAGCAGGCGGTAAGGTTGAGTTCCGTGACATGATCACTGGAATTACCATCCAGTCCGAGACTGACAAGCAGACCGGTAAAAAAGGGCTCACCGTGACCGAGCACAAGGAAGACCTCCACCCACAGGTGGTCATCGTTGATCCGAAGTCTGGTGACGTTCTTGCACAGTATTCCATACCAGTTGGTGCTCACCTTTCCGTGAAGGAAGGGAAGAAGATTGCTGGTGGAACGCAGCTCGCCCGAACTCCTCGTAAGGTTGCCAAGACCGGTGATATTACCGGTGGTCTTCCACGTGTTGCCGAACTCTTCGAAGCTCGCCGTCCGAAAGACGCCTGTGTCATCGCTAAGCTCGATGGTGAAATCACATTTGGTGGCACCGTTCGTGGTAAACGTAAAGTCATCGTGACCGATCCTGAGTCCCTCGAGTCTGCAGATCACCTTGTCCCAATGGGCAAGCACATGATCGTAGGTGAGGGTGATACCGTTCGTCGTGGTGATCAGATCACCGAAGGCCCGGTTGCACCAGAAGACCTCCTCGAAGCTTGCGGACCGCAAGCCCTTCAGGAGCACCTCACTACCGAGGTTCAGACCGTTTACCGTTCACAGGGTGTGGAGATCAATGACAAGCACATTGAGATCATCATCCGCCAGATGCTCCGCAAGGTGAAGATCAGTGAGCCCGGTGATACCGAGTTCCTCTGGGGTGATCAGGTTGAGAAGAGCACCTTCAATATCGAGAATAAGAAGATCATCGAGCAGGGTGGTAAGCCGGCGGAAGCCGAGCCCGTCCTTCTTGGAATCACGAAAGCCTCGATTGAGACGGAGTCGTTCATTTCCGCTGCTTCCTTCCAAGACACCACTCGTGTTCTCACCGACGCCGCGACTCTTGGGAAAGTGGATACCCTCCGCGGCTTCAAGGAGAACGTCATCATGGGTCACCTCATTCCAGCTGGAACCGGCTTCCCAACTCACAAGAACTCCGAGTTCGAGATGACGGTGGAAGAGCCAGAGCCAGTGGTCGAAGAGACTGAGGAAGAAGGCGAAACCGCCGAAGAGACTGCGTAAGCAAGCAACTCAACATTAATCTCAAAGCCCCGGATCGTGAATGCGACCGGGGCTTTTTCTTGGGTCTTACTCTTCAGTGAAGCGCCATCGCGATTTCTTCTCATCGGTGGCTAACTATATGGTGAAGTAACCATCGTCAGTCCACTGATATTGGATCGGTCTTTGTTTGGGATCCATGAGATCGGTAATTGAGAAACCGAGATTGGGAAATGACAACGAAGAATTGCCCGCAACTGGTTTTCAGGGGGCGTGCGAGTCGATCGCTTGATGAACTGGAAACTCCAGTTTCGTCCTAGCTTCCTCATCCGCCAGCCATAGCAGGCTCAAGAGGTTTTTCGTCGTCGGCCGGCGGTGCCTCCTGGGAGCGGTCGGGCTTTTGAGGGCTCATGCCGAGCTTGTCGATGAGAGCGAGGTCTTTTTCGACAGCTGGATTTTTTGCGGTGAGCAATTTGTCGCCGTAGAAGATGGAGTTGGCTCCGGCGAAGAAACAAAGGGTCTGGCCTTCATCGCTGAGGTGGGTGCGGCCTGCGGAAAGACGGACTTTGGCCTTTGGGAGCGCGATGCGGGCGATTGCGATGATGCGAACAAGCTCGAAGAGATCGACCCCTTTACTTTCCGCCAGAGGAGTTCCAGGCATGGGCATGAGGGAGTTGATCGGGACGGACTCGGGCTGAGGATTGAACTCGGAGATCACTTCCAGCATTTTGAGCCGGTCTTTGGTGTCTTCACCGAGGCCGAGAATGCCGCCGCAGCAGACCGACATTCCGGCATCCTGAACGTTTCGGATGGTGCGAAGGCGGTCTTCGAAAGTGTGCGTGGTGACGATGTTGGGGTAGTGCTCGGGGGAGGTATCGATGTTGTGATTGTAAGCGGTGACTCCGGCTTCTTTGAGAGCCTTGGCTTCATCGGGGCCGAGCTCACCGAGAGTCACGCAGACTTCCATCCCCAACTCGGAGACGTCTTCAATAATCTCAAGAACTTGCTCGAAGCGTTTGGTGCCGGAGCGGACTCCGCGCCACGCGGCTCCCATGCAGAAACGGGTCGACCCCGTATCTCTGGCAGCTTGTGCTCGCTTCATGATGTCGCACTTTTCCATCAGCCGCTCGGCTTCGACTCCGCTGCTGTAGCGGGCCGACTGAGCGCAATAGGAGCAGTCCTCCGAGCAACCACCGGTCTTGATGGAGAGGAGGGTGCAGAGCTGAACTTCCGAGGAAGGCCAGTTTTCCTCATGGACATCGCGCGCACGACGGAGGAGTTCGAAAAGTGGGAGCTGATGAAGGGCTTCGAGTTCAGGGAAGGTCATGTTAAAAAAAGAAAAGAGTTATCGGATCCAGCTGCCGTTGACAGTGGGAAATTTGCCGAAGGAAAGGGCGGAGTAGTCGGTCTTACCGCGAGCACCGATGAGAGTGAGGCCTAGCCTGGATTGCCAGACTTTACTCATGCTTTCACCGGTATGGCAGCCCCAGCTTTGGCAGTGAGCATTTCGTGAAAAGGCGCCGCGACGAAGTTTACCAAGGTCTTTCTGGTGAATCCAAGTGGTTGCCACAGCCATCACTTCGCTGCCGTAGTCGAGGAGAAAGCAATACTTGTTGGAGTGGCCGAAATAATCGAAGGATACGATAGATCCGTTTGGACGGGAGTTTATCGCGCGGATAGCTTCAGAACCGGTGTTGATCCAGATAAGCTGGGCTTTTCGTTTCGTGGCCTGTTCCTGAACCCAGGTGGTGTAGGGCTTGCCATCCTCCTGCGCGCGGAGTTGGTAGCCTTTTTGGTAAACCATCCAGGTGATCTTGGTGTTGCTTCCGTGTGCCTTACGAATCTCATCCATGCGCATGGTGGAGGCTCGGATGAAGTTGGCCCACCAGCGGTCGTGTCGATCGCGCGCGACGCGAAGATCTTCCCACTTCCGAAGAGCGGGTCCGCCGCACAGGATCAAGTGCTCCTTTGCACTCCCGGGGAGGGCAAAAAAGAGAGTGAAGAGAAGCGACCAAAATTTCATCACAGGGAGAATGCGCCCGAGTGGCTGACCTTTCAAGAACGGAGAGCGTGGATGAAGGTATCCAGTGCATTTTCGAGTCTGGCTCGCTGGGTGCCGAAATTCATCCGCACCGAGCCGGGTTGCCCGAAAAAGGTGCCATCGGATAGAAAAAGGCCGGCGTCCTCGGCTCTTTGCATCGGGTTTGTGATCCCAGTCTCACGAAGATCAATCCAAGCTAGATAAGTTGCCTCCATATCGGGAATCCGAACTCCCGGAACTTCCCGTCGTAATGTTTCGGTGAGAAGGGTGCAGTTTGATCGAAGATAAGAGAGGAGTTCCTGACGCCAAGGCTCGCCGTGCTTGTAAGCGGCTTCCGCGGCGTAGTAGGCGAGACAATTGATTTCGGGGAGAGTGTGCCCTTTGGCGGCATTGAAGCGGCGACGCAGGGTGTCGTCCTCGATCACGGCGAAGGCGTAGCCCAAACCTGCGATATTGTAGGTTTTGCTGGGCGCCAGCAGGGTGACAGTGCGCCTTCGAAGTTCATCTGGAAGGTTGAGAGCGGAAAAATGGGGCGTTTTTTCCTCATCAAAGATCAGGTCGCAGTGGATCTCGTCGGAGAGGAGAATCAGATCGCATCGATCGCAGAATTCAGCGAGACGGATCAGTTCTTTTTCAGAAAAGGCGCGTCCGAGAGGATTGGCGGGATTGCTAAGAATAAAGATCTTGGTTCGAGGAGTGACCGCCTTCTCCATGGCTTCCCAATCGAAGGTCCACCTGCCATTGACCTCGATATGCTCGGTGGTAACCAGCTCCATCTTGTTATCCCGATGCGTTCCCAGGAAGGGGGGATAAACCGGAGCGCATGTCATGGCGGCATCGCCCGGTTCGGCAAAGGCCCGGCAGCCCAGTGAGAGTGCGGGGACAAGACCACCCAGATGGAGAAGATGATCTTCTTCAACCTCGATGCCGATTCGGCTTTGAAGATAGTTCAGGATTGTTTCGATCAAGGAAGCATGGGGGACGGCGTAGCCGAAAACGCCGTGGTTGATGCGCTCTTGGAGCGCGGCAATGACCTCTGGAGGGGAGTGAAAATCCATATCAGCGACCCAGAGGGGATCGAGGTCAGGGCGGCGATCCCACTTGAGCGAACCCGTCCCGCGGCGGGGGATTTCCTGATCAAAATTCGGCATGGGCGTGATGTAGGCCCTATACCGTCCAAATGCAATGCGAGGAACAGGGTCGAAGAGATTTGCTCACATTGCTCTGCATTATTGTGAAGAAAAATGCACAATTAAGTTCTTGAGATATTAAAGAAACCTGAAATAATTTCAGACATGCGCACGGTTGCACGTCAAATCGAGTTCGGGTTTACCAATGCTGATGTTGAGAAAAGTCGCGATTCGGTAGGAATTGCTGAGGCGTGTTCGCGGTTCATGGGAATCGATGAAAAGCTGACGGAGGTTTGCTCCAATCTCTGTAAAATGCTGGGCCTCTATGGATTAGCCGAGCGGGTTGGTGTGGAGTGGAATCCCCGAATGCGATCAACGGCTGGTCGTGCCACTTGGCCGGTCTGCCTGATCGAGCTCAACACTCATCTGCCTTCAATTTCAGAAGAAGAAGTCCGCCGGACTTTGCTTCATGAGTTGGCCCATCTGGTCACTTACGAACGACTAGGGCACGCCCGCTGCGCTCCGCACGGGGAGAAGTGGCAACAAGCATGCGCCGATCTTGGTATTCCCGGAGAGACCGCGACTCACCGCTTGGCTCTTCCCTCAAGGACTTTGAAGCGCCAGTGGAAATATGTTTGCCGCTCTTGCGGGGCATCGTTTGAGCGCGTGCGGAAGTTTCGCAATCGGGTCGCTTGCTACGAGTGTTGCGCCAAGGAAACCAATGGCTACTACGATGAGCGATTTCGTCTCATTGAGGTTTCCTTGCAGCACGCTTCGTAATCCTTAGAACAGGCGCACACTGGAAAGCCCTCCATCGGGGCGAAGGATTTGTCCGGTGGTGAAACGCGAGGCGTCCGAGAGCAGATAGGCCACCTGTTCGGCTACCTGTTCGGGTGTCCCGATCTGTTTGAGGGGGTGGCGTTCTGCGGCGGCTTCGCGGCGTTTTTCATCGGTAAGCAGAGGAGCGGCGAGTCGGGTGTTGGTGAGGGAAGGAGCGATGCAGTTGACGCGGATCTTCGGGGCAAGCTCCGCCGCGAGCGAACGAGTGAGCCCCTCGACCGCGCCTTTGGCAGCGGCGATGCTGGCATGAAAAGGCATTCCGATCTTCACTGCGATTGTGCTGAAAAGAACCACGGAAGCTGAGGGTGATTTCTTCAGTGCCGGTAGAGCCTGCTGGAGAACGCGATTGGCTCCGAGCAGATTGACTTGGAGGTCATTTAGGAAATCTTCTTCGGTCAGGCGGTGATAAGGTTTCAAGTTGATCGTGCCTGGGCAGTAGACGACACCGTCAAGCTGCTCGGGGATGATCAGCTGAGAGGAGGGGTTTGTGACATCGAATTCGTTCCGCGTCGGTGCATGGAGAAAGTGACCTTCACGACTCAGCCGCTCATACGACGCTTTCCCAATTCCGGAACTGGCACCGATCAGTAGAATATTTTGACTCACGAGGAGAGACTCTGCTTGAACTAGGATTTGTCCACCGGAAGTTGTTTGAGCTGATCCAGATACGAATTTTTGGGCGCGGGTTTGACCGGTGACGAGGGCCTCTCGAGCATTGCTTTGGTGCGCTTTTCACTTTGTGAAATGAGGCCTTCGATGAGTTCGGCTTCGGGGAGATTTTTCCAGTATTTTTGAGGCATCTCGGATTGCATGGCTTTGACCTTCAGGCGGGCCGGATTGAAGATGCTGCGGTAGTAGCCGCGCCAGAGTTCGTCGAGGGCGTCTTCATCGGGTGCTCGGGATTGGTCGACGCCTTCGGTAAAGGTGATTTCGTGGCCGTTCCAATGCATGCATTCGTCGGGTGTGAGGATCGACCAGTTCATGCCGGTAAAGCGTTTGCGAAAAAAGCTCGAGGTGAGGTGAATGATCCGGTGGTCAGGCTCGAACCATGAGACAAATTGCTCCCGGCCATTAGAGGTTTCGCCGACCTTCCGGAAGCGGACGAAGGCGTGCATTTTATGAATGTCGCGACTGATGTGCTTGACCATTGTTTTGAGGTGATGGACCTCAGGATCGGTGGCGAGGGAGAGAAGATGCTTTTCTCCATGAGTGATTCGCCATAGCAGTGAGTAGAGTGTGGCCCATTGCTCATCGGAGCGATGACAGGCAGCGCTGCGAGCGAGATCGAGGAAGGTCTTGGGAACGGAAAGCGAGGCGGATTTTTGAGGAACAAATGATTCTCCGAAGAGAGAGTTTCCAGTTGAGGGTTCCCAGAGGAGAGCGGTGGGGGAAATGCCCTCCGCGATGAGTCCGCGGGACAGTTCCCGCCATTCAGAAAATTTTTTGGGGTATGTGATCGTGACCATGGCGTTTTAAAACTCACCTCCCGTGACTTCGGCGCGCGGGACAAGAATCTTGGGGGCTTCAAAATGTATCTCTAGTTGCTCGGGCGGCGGGGCGTGGAGGGCGCGGATTCGATCGGAGTCGACTTCAAGTCGAGCCGGTTGGTGGTCGGCAGTGATGATGAAGGGGAGGCATTTTTTTAAGTTTACTCGCAGCTTGATCAAGTCTGCTACCCGGATGGCGGTATGGAGACGAATCGAGGTGATGCGTTTGGCATTGCGGATTCCCAGGCCGGGAATTCGCAAGAGCATCTCGAGGGGAGCGCGGTTGAGGTCAAGTGGGAAAAAATGGCGGTTCCGAAGAGCCCACGAAAGCTTGGGGTCGATATCGAGATCGAGGTTGGGTTGTTCCTTGGTGGTGATCTCATGGACTCCAAACCCATAAAAGCGGAGGAGCCAATCTGCTTGATAGAGGCGATGTTCCCGAACCAGAGGCGGAGCTTTGAGGGGAAGAATTTCCGAGGAATCTGGGATGGGACTAAAAGCAGAAAAGTAGACGCGCCGGAGTTTGAAGTTTTCGTAGAGATCACCGGCGCGCCGTAAAAAGTGGGAGTCGTTCGACTGATCGGCACCGACGATCATTTGTGTGCTTTGCCCGGTGGCGAAGGTGCCTTTTTTACGGCTCTTCTCCTCTTTGTGAGCGGTAATTTTTCCGCTGATTTGATGCATCGCCTCGCGAGTGCGGCGCACATTTTTTTCGGGAGCAAGAGTGGCGAGATCTTTCTGGCGAGGGAGCTCGATGTTGATGCTGATCCGGTCAGCATACTTTCCGGCTTCTGCGATGAGGTCATCAGATGCTTCGGGGATGGTTTTGAGATGAATGTAGCCTTTGAAATGATGAAGCTCCCGAAGGATTTGAGCGACTTGCACCACTTGCTCCATTGTGAAGTCAGCGCTGCGGACAATTCCCGAGCTGAGGAAGAGTCCTTCAATGTAGTTCCGCTTGTAGAAATCGAGGGTGAGTTGAACAACTTCCTCGGGCGTGAAGCGGGCCCGGCGGACATTGCTGGAGCGGCGGTTAATGCAATAGTGGCAATCGTAGAGGCAGACGTTGGTCAGCAGGATCTTTAGAAGTGAAACGCAGCGGCCATCCGGGGTGTAGGAGTGACAGATACCCACGCCCCCGGTGGAGCCAATGCCTTTGCCATCTGAAGAATCCTTACGTTTCGCCCCGGAGCTGGCGCAGGAAGCGTCATACTTCGCGGCATCCGCTAGAATTTCCAGTTTTTGAAGAGTGTTTATGTGAACAGCTTTCCCGAAAGGGATGTTTCAGGCAAGTTCAGTTTTCTAACGGTTAGGTTTTCCCAGACGGATGGGGCCTTTGGCGGTGGAGGGGTCGATGATTCGGCCTTTTTGGAGGATGTTGATTTTGCCTTGGGCGACGAGTCGACGGGCGGCTTGGCGGGTGCGTTCCATTTCATCGCGCCAGCGGTCTCCGGAGAATACGGCGCGCGCGGCTTCACTGGGGCAGATGGTGGCACCGGAAGCACCTTGGGAGAGGAGTTTAAGAATGGCGGATTCGAGCGCGTGATCTAGTTTCCCGGGCTTGTTTGAGCGGCAGGAGTCGGAGCAGTAGCGAACCTCAGCCCAGCAGTCGGACCACTTCTTGCGCCATTCGATGACCCGTCCACAAGTGGAGCAGCTTTTCTCCTTCATGAATCAGGATACACGATGTCCGGGGATTTCAACGATGCGCCCGTTGAGAGGAATAAAAATGCGGTCACTCTTTCCCGGTTTTATCACTTGTCCTCCGGTGAAAGAGCCAAAGGAGGGGAGGACGAGGGAGTTCTCTCGAACCCAAAAACACTCTGAGCGGATCATCGAGCGAGGGCTGTCCTTGATGCGAACGGCGGGGTGGAGATGACCGCAGAGGGTGAATCCCTCGACCGCGTCATCGGGATCATGAAGAATAGACAGTATGCCCAACTCAAGGGAATCGACGATCTCAAGTGGAAGAGTGTTCGAGCGTGCCCGGGCATCGTGATTTCCCATCACAAGTGTGGTTTCAACGGTAAGCTTGCTGAGCCAGGAAGAGACGAGTTCGGAGACATTTCCGAGTGGCGAATGGAGGAGGTCTCCGGCAATGACAAGGCGTTTTGCCTGAGTTTTGGATATGAGGTGGGAGATGCGGCTAAGATCTTTTTTGTCATCGCCTGAAGGAATTGGGAGACCGTGCTTTTGAAAGGTGACGGCTTTTCCGAGGTGGACATCAGAGAGGACCAATGAGTGATGCTCGGGGAGGAAGAGGGCCCGCTCCGGGAGAAGATGGAAGTGGTGTCCTTGATGAGAAATGAGCACGGGAAAGTCTACCTTAGCCGGCCGCATTTTCCAGAGAAGTGAGCATTTTTTCCAGACGAGCTGCCGCATCATCGCCGAGGAATTGGGCTCTCAGGCGGTCGGCCCAGAGGGGGAAGGCCAAGGGACTGAGGCGTTTGAGTTGCTGGAGGTGGAGGGGGCGATTTTTGAGATCGTCAAGAGTGGCTTTAAGGCGGGTGAGCTCGAGTTGGGTATCGAGGATTTCGCGGCGGGCTTGCTCAAGGAGGAGGTTGTCGGGATCGTAGCGGGAAAAGACTTCGTAGAGTAGTGAAGAGGAGGTTTGGAGGTCTTTTTGTGGGCTGCGTTTATTGGGGAGTTGTTGCAGGATGAGGCCGGAAACGCGGGCGATGTCGCGGAACTGGCGTCGGGCAAGTTCGGCGGTGTTCATGCAGTCGAGGAGGTCGTTGGTGAGATTCTCGGTGGTGAGAAGTTCACGCCAGCTGGGCTCGTCGAAAGGGAGTGGTGAGGTGGAAGAGAGGGAAAAGCCGTAATCGTTTGCGGTGACTTGGATCAGGAGGGAGGCATCGTGGGTGATGCGGTAGGCCGATAGGGCGCCAAGCCCTTCGTTGACGAGACGGCCGGCGAAGGTGTGACAAAAGAGATGGGCTTCGTCCCGGATGGTGACGTGCTCGAGGAGGATCATGCCATCGTGCGGAAGGTGGGACCATTGCTGCTGGAGAGCGAGGAGGGGCTTCATTTTTTGAAGCTCGGGGGTGTCGAAGTCGCCAGATTTGAATCGCTTGGAAACGGCGTGGGCAAGTTCGCTGGAGAGAGGCATGCGGGCTCCAACCCAGGTGGGGATGCTTCCTTTTGCTTTTTTGGTGGCTTTTTTGACCGTAGCCTTGGCACGCTGAAATTTGACGAGCTGGAGACGGCGGCCGCCGAAGATGAAGACGCCTCCGGGTTTGATTTTTGAAATAAAGCCTTCTTCGACCGTGCCGAGGTTTTTTCCGCTCTGTATGATACTGACCATGGGGTGGCTGGTGATGGTGCCGATGCTCAGACGGTGCATTTGGATGAGCCGTTTTTGAGTAGCCGGAATAGTGAGTTTTCCGTCGATGGTTTCGACTTTTCGGTAGGCGGGGTAGTTAGCGAGGGCTTTTCCGCCGACGGTGATGAATTCGAGTGTCCAGTGCCATTCTTCATCGGTGAGTTGACGATAGGCGTATGAGGATTGGATCTCGGTGCGGAGAGCGTCTGCGGAAGTGGGCTCTCCAATGCAGGTGGTGACGAGATGTTGGACGAGGACGTCGAGGGGTTTTTGAAGAGGGTGGCGTGCTTCTATGTCGCGCGTGGCGATGGCATCGCGTGCGGCGGCGAACTCGGCAAGTTCGAGCGCATTGCTCGGGACGCAGAAGAGTTTGGAGGTTTTACCCGGGGCGTGGCCGGAGCGTCCGGCGCGCTGGAGGAGGCGGGCAATTCCTTTGGGGCTGCCGACTTGAATGACTTGGGTGACGGGTGAGAAGTCGACGCCAAGGTCGAGAGAGGAGGTGCAGATGACGCAGCGGATCGTTCCGGCGCGGAGGCGCTCTTCGACGAGTTTTCGCTCCTCTTGGTTGAGCGATCCATGGTGCATTGCAATCTCGTCTTTCCAATCGGGTTTGGCCTCGAGGAGGTCTTGAAACCAGATTTCGGTCTGGGAGCGGGTGTTGGTGAAGAGAAGGGTGGTGCCGCCTTTTTCGAGTTTCTTGATGACGGGTTTTAAGAGGCTGGTACCGATGTGGCCGGACCAAGGGAAGCGGTCGATGGATTTTGGTAGGATGGTTTGGACGAGGATTTTTTTGGGGCGCATGCCTGAGATGGTGACGCCGTTTTTTGCTTCCGATCCGAGTAGGACCCGCATCGCTTCCTCGGTATTTCCGAGAGTGGCGGAGAGTCCCCAGATACGGAGTTCGGGAAACCACTTGCGGAGGCGGGCGAGGCAGAGTTCTGTTTGGACGCCACGTTTGGTGCCGATAAGCTCGTGCCATTCGTCAATGATGACGGTGGTGAGACCGGAGAGGTTCTCGCGAAAGTTATCGTGCGTGAGAAAAAGCGAGAGGCTCTCAGGGGTGGAGATGAGGCAGAAGGGAAGCTTTTTACGGAGCTTGGCTTTTTGGTAGCTCGAGGAATCGCCCGTGCGGGTGCCGACTTCGAGTTTGAGCCCAAGCGCATCAAGAGGTTCTTGGAGGGATTTCTGGGTGTCTTGGGCGAGTGCACGAAGAGGAGTGATCCAGAGGACACGGCAGCCTTTACGGTCGGCGGGTTTTGCTTCGAGGGCCTCTTCGACCGGGCCACCCCATACGGCGAGGGTTTTTCCCAGCCCGGTGGGAGCGTGAAGGAGTCCGGATTTTCCGTCGTGATAGGCCTGCCAGGTTTCTTTTTGGAAGGGAAAGGGGAGCCAGCCTTGCTCTTTAAAAAAGGGGACAAGTGGTGTCACAGGCATAGGGGAGTGATAGCGCGGGATGGGGATATTGCGAATCAGGAGAAAGGGGATTTTCGGGAATAGGAGTAAAGCGCTGAGCTTGATGACTACGATGTATTTTAAATCACCATGCAAGTTTGTAAAATTGTGGTTTCTTGCGGTAGTGACGGAAGAATTTCGTAGCAAAGTGATCCGAATGGCTTGGGAAGATCGGACGACCTTCGAGGAGATTCAGGAGAAGGTGGGGCTTTCGGAAAAGGAAGTGATCAAGGTGATGCGCGCGAGTTTGAAGCCGGGGAGTTTTCGGCTATGGCGAAAACGAGTGAGCGGCCGGAAGACGAAACACCGAAAGTTATTCAAAGCTTCTGTAGGGAAGCGTTTTCGCTGGGACGAGGAGTAAATAGCGCATGCGAAATTCATGATCGATGTATTACTGAGGGAGACATGGAGGTCGCGCTGATTTATCCCCATCAACTGTTTCAGGAGCATCCGGCTTTGAAGAAAGGGCGAACGGTTTTTCTCATCGAAGATCCCTTGTTCTTCGGGACGGATTCAGAGCAGCCATTTCGTTTTCATGCCAAGAAACTGATGCTTCACCGGGCTTCGATGAAGTCCTTCGCAAAGGGAAAGAAGCTGAACTACGTGGAGTTGCCAGAAGGGGAGTCGCGCTCAGATTGGCTTTTGGATCAAACGCTCCCGAGGGAGACGACAAAAGTGATCTGCGTCGACCCAGTGGACTATCTTCTAGAGCGCCGGATCAAGCGGGTGGCTGATGCGCGGGGGATCGAAGTAGAGTTCCTGACTTCGCCGATGTTTCTGACGCCGGACGATTGGATGGCGGAAACGATGGACGGAATGAAGAAGCCGTTCATGAAGACTTTTTACGAGGCACAGCGGAAGCGGATGGGGATTCTGGTGGAGCCGGATGGGAAACCGGTGGGCGGGAAATGGTCATTTGATGCCGATAATCGCAAGAAGCTGCCCAAAAAAGTGCAAGTGCCGGAAGCCTATTCGCCACCCTTGCAGGAGGAGGTGAAGAAGGCCGCGACGTGGGTAAAAGAGAGATTTCCAACGGCGCTTGGGGTGACTTCGCGGTTTCAGTATGGAACGACGCGGGAAGAAGCGCTAGAAGCGCTGGAGCTTTTTCTTAAAGAGCGCTTTGAACTTTTTGGCGACTACGAGGATGCCATCTCGGTACATCATCGGGTGGCATTCCATTCGGTGCTTACGCCTTATTTAAACATTGGCCTGCTGACGCCGCAGGAAATGACAGATCGGGTGCTGGACTATGGGATCGAGAATAAAATCTCGCTCAACTGTATCGAGGGTTTTATCCGGCAAGTGGTCGGTTGGCGGGAGTTTATGCGGATCATTTACCTGCGGCATGGGGTCTTTGAACGGAAGGAGAACTTTTGGGGCTTCACCCGCAAAATTCCGTCATCATTTTACGACGGAACAACGGGAATCGAGCCGATCGATCATGTGATCCAGGCTCTTCTCGAAGATGGCTATTGTCATCACATTGAGCGCCTCATGGTCCTCGGGAACTTTATGATGCTGTGTCGCTTTGACCCTGATGAAGTTTATCGGTGGTTTATGGAATTTTTCATCGATGCCTACGATTGGGTGATGGTTCCCAATGTCTACGGAATGAGCCAATTTGCGGACGGAGGCATCTTCGCCACCAAGCCTTACCTCTCGGGATCGAACTACATTCGCAAAATGTCCGACTTTAAAAAAGGGGACTGGTGTGACGTTTGGGATGGCCTTTTTTGGTCTTTTGTAGGAGATCACGGTGATTTTTTCCGAAAAAATTACCGTCTTGCCCAGATGGCGCGTCTTTATGAACGGATGGATGGCGAAAAAAAAGCGCTTCATTACGCTCATTACCAGGGTTTTATAGAAAATATCTGATTTTTCAGTATTTATTGAAAAATAAGATTTGCAGTTGGCGTAAAAATAGGTGAAAACACAAGGAGCGAGATTAGCAAGCTCGTCTAACAGTTTTCTAACAAAACCTATACCATGGCCACCAACGATTCCGACAGCAGCATCCGCGTTTATATGCGTGAGATCGTCAAAACCGAACTTCTTACTCCGGAGCAGGAAGTCGAGCTTGCAGACCGTATTCGCGAAGGGGACGAGGTCGCCCGCGAGCATATGATCAAAGCTAACCTTCGACTGGTGGTGAAAATCGCGCGAGACTACTCGAACTACGGGGTTCCAATGGCGGATCTCATTTCCGAGGGGAACATCGGCCTAATGAAAGCGGTTGAAAAATTTGATCCGGAAAAGGGAGGTAAGCTTTCGACATACGCCTCGTGGTGGATCAAGCAGTCCATCAAACGAGCTCTGGCCAATCAGAGCAAGACGATCCGACTTCCGGTTCACCTTGTCGACAAGCTTGCCAAGGTGCGCCGCATCACCGCCATCCTCACCGAGGAACTCGGCCGCGAGCCGACGGATGACGAGTTGGTAGAAGAGCTTGGAATTCCCCGTAAAAAGCTGGCGCTTCTGAAGCGTGCTTCCATGCGTCCGACTTCTCTCGATGCGCCTATGGGTGACGAAGACTCAAGTAGTTACAGTGATATCATTGGAGATGAGAAAGCGGTGGATCCTTTTGCTGCCCTTGAAAGTAAGAACGACCATGGCGAGTTAGAAGACCTCCTTCAACTTCTCGACGAGCGTGAGACTGAGATCATCGACTCACGTTTCGGTCTCAGTGGGAAGAAAGCAATGACTCTCGAAGAGATCAGCCGGAACTTTGGAGTGAGTCGCGAGCGGATCCGCCAACTCCAGAATGTTGCGCTTGGCAAAATGCGCCGTGCCTTGAATCGTAAAGAGGCTTCTCCCACCGGGAAAGAAGCGATGGGGGAAGCATAGAAAAGCTTCGATACTTTTTAAAACGTCAGTCTCGTGGAGGCTGGCGTTTTTTTGTTGAGATTCGGTAGGCCGCTCGTTCTTCCTGATCAGACTTAAAAAAACCCCTCAACCAGCGGGCTGAAGGGTCTTTTAAAAAGTGGTGGCTCCACCCGGAATCGAACCAGGGACACAAGGATTTTCAATCCTCTGCTCTACCAACTGAGCTATAGAGCCATCTCAATTGCGGACTGGCCGCGGGCGGGTGATACGGTTCTCTTCGGAAATTGGCAATAGAAAAACGCGATCTTTTACGGACTAAGGCGACTGATTTCCCAAGCATCGCCTTTTCTTTGATACCGGAGGCGATCATGGATGCGGCCCGGCCGACCCTGCCAGAATTCGATGGATTTTGGGACGAGTTCATAGCCGCCCCAGAAATCAGGGAGGGGGACTTCTTCATTTTCAGGGAATCGTTTTAAAAGTTCAGCTTCTCGTTTTTCCAAGGTGGCGCGGTCAGGCAAGGCTCCTGATTGCTTCTCGGAAACCCAGGCTCCGATCTGAGAACCGTATGGCCGGGAGTGGAAATAGTCTCTGGAAACCTCGCGATTGGTTCGGCATACCGGCCCTTGGATGTTGATTTGGCGTTGAAGTTCCTTCCAAAGGAAAGTCAGACTGGCTTGCGGGTTGGCCTCGAGGTCTTGCGCTTTGCGAGAGCGATAGTTGGTGAAAAACTGGAAGCCGTTTTGATCCATTCCTTTCAAGAGGACCGTGCGCGAGGAAACCCGGCCCTCACTATCTGCGGTAGCAAGCGTCATCGCGTTGGGTTCGATGATTTCTGCGGCAATGGCTTGCTCCATCCAGAGTTCAAACTGGTGAAAGGGGTCACTGTGCAGATCAGCACTCGAAAGTCCGTCGAGCGCATAGTTTTCGCGGAGTTCAGGGAGGTTCATGAGGGGTCGTCTTCCTTGATTTTTAGTTCCACGAAGTCATCGCCCTCAGCTTTGAGCCTCATGCTGTTGACCCAGAGAACGGAAATCAGCCCCAGAAAACCGAGCGAACATTCCAGAAAGATGGGCGTGAACATAATCCCCAACATTTTGGCGAAGATTTCTCCGACAAGCCCGGGGACGTTGGCAAGGAGAGACATCGCAACGAGAACTCCCGCCACTCCCCAGATGGGGATCATGCCTTTGAGAACGAGTT
Source organism: Akkermansiaceae bacterium (assembly GCA_049889835.1). Lineage (GTDB taxonomy): Bacteria > Verrucomicrobiota > Verrucomicrobiia > Verrucomicrobiales > Akkermansiaceae > SW10. The sequence continues at coordinate 50,183 of JBMHCQ010000002.1, read as the reverse complement.
TTGCTCGACTGTTCATGGCTTAAGGATTGCTAAGATCCCGGCGAGTAACCCTCGCCAGTGCTGTGAATGAACCATAGGATTTCGATATGACAAGACGAAGACGCAGCATTCCCCGCCTCTTCCTTTTCTTTTATGAAGTTTTTGGAGCGCATCGAATGGATTTGGTGCAAGGAGGGTGGGAGTAGTTGCCCGCCTCTTTCTGAGTCCGTCGGATGTGAGGGAAGACAGTGATCGTCTGCGCCGTGCCGACCTCTGGAAAACCCAAGTCTTGCCCGAGGAGCCTCCCGCAGGTAAAGCTCCGCTTGTGAGGTTGTTTGATACCGAGAAGCGTGAGATCGCCGCCCTGGAGCCAGTTGATGGGAAAACCTATCGATTTTACTGCTGCGGACCAACCGTCTACGGCCCTGCGCATATTGGGAACTTCCGCACCTTTGTGATGCAGGATGTTTTGCGAAGGGCGCTTGAGATCGGAGGGGTCCGCACCAAGCATATCCGGAACATTACCGATGTTGATGATAAGACCATTCGGGATTCCGTCGCCGCTGGTGAAACTCTCGAAGGTTTTACTGCGAAATGGCGTGATCTTTTCCATCAGGATTGCGCGTCATTGAACTGCCTGCCACCGCATCTTGAGCCCAGCGCGGTCGAGCACGTGCCCGAGCAAATCTCGATGATCGAAGAACTGATCGAGAAGGGGCATGCCTACGCCCCGGAGGACGGGTCAGTTTACTTTAAGATTTCTTCGTTTCCAGACTACGGCAAGCTCTCGCGTCTCGATACCCGTGAACTCGATCTGGGGAAGACTCAGAACAAGCGCGCCAACAAGGCCGATGAATATGACAAGGACAACGCGGCAGACTTCGTCCTCTGGAAGGGGCGTCGTGATGAGGATGGCGACAATTTTTGGGAAAGCCCGTGGGGTCAAGGTCGCCCCGGTTGGCACCTCGAGTGCTCTGCCATGATCCGGAAATATCTTGGTGAAACCTTTGACCTTCATTCCGGTGGAGTGGACCTCGTTTTCCCTCATCATGAAAACGAGATTGCTCAATCGAAATGCTCTTGCGGGGGTGATTTCGCGAAGCACTGGTTCCACATCACGCACTTGCGGGTCGACGGCGCGAAGATGTCGAAGTCAAAAGGCAATCTCTACACCTTGGACGATCTTTCCGAAAAGGGGCACAGTGCAATGGAGGTGCGATACGTTTTACTGAGCGGGCATTATCGGAAGCCGCTGAATTTTACCCTGGATTCACTTCACGCTGCCCGGGAGGCACTCTTGAAACTGGCGAAAACCAGCGCAGGTAAAACACCACCTTCCTACAAGAAGCTCCTGCGGGTATCGGACTTCGGAATCTTCACCCCAGCATGGGAAAAACTGAATCATGATCTCAACACTGCGGGTGCGTTGGGTGAGCTTTTTGGCAATCTCAAGAAGGCTTCCTCGGATCAGGATTGGCAGGGGTTCTTTGCGCTGCTGGCCGCGCTCGGACTCGAACTTCCGGAGCCGCCGGATCCTGAAGTTGTGGAAGTTCCGGCCGAGATTGCGGAATTGGCCCAGCAGCGTTGGGATGCGAAGCAGGCGAAGGATTGGGCTGCCTCTGATCAGATCCGAGATGAACTCGCCTCAAAAGGCTGGATGATCAAGGACACTTCCGATGGTTTTCAGGTCTTCCCCTCATGAAAATTTGTGTCGCCTCGCCGTATCCCCTCAGTGATCTGAAGGGCAATTCAGTGACGACGGAACGGATTGTCAAAATCCTTCGCAAAGCTGGTTTGGACACTCGTGGTTCGCATGGTTTTGATGGTCTTGCGACCGATGCTTTGATTGCTCTCCATGCCAAAAAAGGAGCTCAGGCGGTGGTGGATTATCGGGAGGCATTTCCGGATGGAAAGCTCATCGTTCTTTTGACTGGGACTGACCTCTACGATGACTTCCCCAAAGGTCTTGGCTTTGAATCTCTGGAGGCTGCGGATTTTATCGCGATCACTCATGAGGAATCGCGGGCGATGATTCCAGAACGTTTTCAGGAGAAGGTCGTTGTTGTGCCCAGCAGTTTGGAAATGCCTGACATTTCGGCAGCTCCCGAGAGTCCTCCTTTTGCGATTTCGGTCGTGGGGCACTTGCGTCCGGTAAAGCGTTCATTTCTCACCATCGAAGCCGTGGCGAAGAATCCCGATTGGGAGGTCGAAGTCTGGCAGCTGGGCGAAGCCCTCGATGAAGAAAGCGCGGCAACGGCTTGCGCCTGGCAGAAAAAAGATTCCCGCTATCGCTGGTTCGGTGGTCTTCCTCGTGAAGAAGGATTGCGAAAATGCGCCGCCAGTTCCTTGACCGTGAATAGCTCGATCCTTGAGGGCGGTGCCAATGCCGTTCTCGAAGCAATGACGATGGGAGTTCCAATTTTGGCGAGTCATATTCCGGGTAACATCGGTTTGTTGGGAACGGAGTATCCCGGGTATTTTCAAGAGGGAGAGATCGAGTCAAAGCTCGCTGAAATTTTGAAGAATCCTTCGCAACTGAATCAGTGGACCGATTTGGCTGCTGAGCGTCTTCCTGTTTTTTCCCGTGAAAGCGAGCGGGAGGCTTGGATGAAGCTTCTGGACTGACAAAATTTCAGCATTGAGATTCTGCGAATCTCCGCTTACGTCCGGCCTGTGCCAAAAGTCTTTATCAAAACCTACGGGTGACAGATGAACGAACGTGATTCTGAGCAGGTTGCTCAGACATTTTCGGAGCGTGGCTACACCCTGACTCAAAGCGAATTTGATGCTGATGCCATTCTCGTGAACACGTGCAGTGTCCGGGACCAGGCCGAACAGAAAGCGCTGGGGAAGATGGGGATGATGGGGAAGCATCGTGAGGAACGTCCCCACGTGGTTTTTGGCTTCATGGGCTGCATGGCACAGAGCCGGGGAGAGGAACTGTTTAAGCGCATCCCGCACCTCGATGTCGTGGTGGGAACGCAGAAATATCACCGCGTCTTCGATTACGTGGATGGAATTTTGAACCGTCGGCTCGAAGTCCGAATGGACGAGCCGGGTGCGGAGATGGTGACGACGACCGTTGAGGATGAGATCGTCAATATCAACGGCGAAAAAACGATTTCCGCCCGCATTGTGGATACCGACGAAGAGGTGGGGAGTCAGAATACGATCCGCGATCACGTTCCGCGTGAGACGCGTCGTGCGACCGCCTTTGTGAGTATCATGCAGGGCTGCAACATGCGCTGTTCCTTCTGCATCGTTCCCGATACCCGCGGCAAAGAACGGGGGCGTCCGATCGATGACATTGTCGAAGAGGTAAAAGGGCTTGTTGGCGAAGGAGTTAAAGAAGTCACTCTTCTTGGACAGATCGTGAACCTCTACGGGCGCACGGAGTTTGAAAAGGTCGATGGGAAGAGCCCTTTCGTGCAACTTTTGGAAGCGGTGCATAAGATCGAGGGACTTGAGCGGATTCGCTTCACCAGTCCGCACCCGATCGGATATCGCGATGACCTTGTGGAGGCCTTCACTTACTTGCCCAAGCTCTGCTCGCATATTCATTTCCCGATGCAAAGTGGGTCCGATCGCATTCTTAAAAAGATGCGTCGTCCGTATAAAAACGAAAAGTTCCTCACGATCTGCGCCAAGATGAAAGCGGCGCGCCCTGACCTCGCGATTACGACCGACATCATCGTGGGCTTCCCCGGCGAAACCGAAGAGGATTTTGAGGAAACGGTGAAATGCGTGCGGGAAGTGGGCTTCGATAACAGTTTCATCTTCCGCTACTCAAAACGCAAAGACACCCCTGCTGCCGAGATGGACGAGCAGCTGCCTGAGAGGGTGAAGGAGGCGCGCAATCAAGCTTTGCTTCGGGTTCAGGAAGAACTCACGACCGCAAAGAACAGGGCCTTGATTGGCACCACTCAGACCATTCTTTGCGAAGGCCCCAGTAAAACGAACAAGGAGCGTCTCAGCGGTCGGACCAGTCAAAACAAAATCGTCATCTTCGATGGCGATGCCGAGCGTATGACCGGAGAGGTGTTCGACGTGAAGATTGAAGACTCAACCGGTTACACACTGTATGGAACTCCCGTGTTGGAATGACTCAAAACAGCGGAGTGATTCTCCGTTTGTGTTTAAAGCTCCTTCAGCTTGATGTTTTTCCACTCTGCCGTGAAAGGGCCCTTGCGTTTGCCAATCCCGTGAACTTGAAGGCCGATGTGGCCTTTGGCGTGGGTTTTGAAAATCTCCTCATCGCTGAGATCGCTGACGAGGATTCCGTTGAGCCAGGCTCTGATATTGGGGCCCTTGGCGACGATACGGAAGTGATTCCACTTACCGTCCTTAAAATTTTTGTGAGGGATGAGTTGATCCTTTGGGGTGAGCCAGCCACGACCAGTGGCTTCGCCATAGATGTATCCTGCTTCCGCACCATTTTTTCCACTTGCTTCGGATTCGACCTGGGGGCCGTAGAACCGACCACCGTACTTGTCCTTATCGCGATTTTTCAAAAGAGAGCGGATCTGGCAGCCGGAGTTGAGTTCGTTGCTCACCCGGGTTTCGAATTGGAGTTCGAAGTCGCCGTATTGCTTGTCGGTCACAAGAAAGGTGTTTGGGCTTCCTTGGGATGTGGTGCCGATGATGACGCCGTTCTTGACCTTATAAGTGGCGGAACCGCTTTTGATGGACCACCCGGTCAGGTCCCTCCCATTGAAAGGAAAGGTCCATTCGCCACCAAGGGCCGGGGAGAGGAGGGCGAAGGCAAGAGCAAGCTGGGGCAAGGAAAAGAGGGATTTCATCATCGGTGTTACCTATACCTTGGTTTTAAGACGGTTCTTGCAAGGTCCGGTATCGGGTGCCTTTAGGCTTTACCACATCCTGATGCTGCTTACCTTTCGAGGCGAATGAAGCTTGGCCCCCATCCTTATCAGGAAATCTCACTCAGTTCCGCCGGAATGGTGCTCGGGGTGATTTTGACGGCGATTTATGCGGTGATGCTTTTCAAGGCTGAGCCGGTGAAAGCTTGGGCGAAGAAACTCCCTCGGAATCATCAGGCAGGAGTTTGGTCGATGTCGATCGGCATGATTTGGTTTTGGCTTCTGGTCGCTCCGGAGCTGCGGGGCGCTTTTTCTTTTCTCGGAAAACTCTCGATGGACTTTGCGGACTTCACTCCGGTAAAGCCTTACCTTCAAATTGCGGTGCCTCTCGCTTGTGTTGGGATGATTACCTACGTCCGCGAGTTTCTTTTCGTGCGTGGCCTTGGATTGGTGCTGCTCATGGCAGCGGCGCCTCTGCTCTACGCCGCAGATTTTGAGGAGGCCCCCTTGCGGGTCCTTATCCCGATCGTGGCCTATGTGATGATCATCAAAGGGCTTTATTTTGTCGGGATGCCTTTTCTTTTTCGCGATGGCGTCAATTGGCTCACGGCGAGCAATGGACGTTGGAAGGCCACTGCGGTCACTGGTTTTGCACTCGGTGTGTTGATCTTGGGATGTTCTTTTACGGTTTGGAAAGCTTACTGAAATGAGTCTACCCTGGTATGTCGTCGGCCATAAAAACCCAGATGCTGATGCAATCTGTGCAGCGGTCGGTCATGCGGCCTATCTGAATGCCACTGGCGAGGACGGTGTTGAAGCCGCGCGCTGCGGAGAGCTTCCCCCACGGGTAAAGATCGTCCTTGAAAAAGCTGGCTTAAATCCTCCGAAATTGATCGATGATGTTCGCCCCACCGCAGGCTCGATCTCTCGGAAAGATGTCATTTCTGTTCGTCAGGATGATACCTTCCTGATGGCTTATCGTCAGATGGTCGATCATAACGTGCGTTCTGTTCCCGTGCTCAACAATGGAGGAGAGGTGCGTGGGCTTCTTCGCTTTCTCGATCTTCTACAGTTGCTTTTACCTCCAGCAACCGACGGGCGTGACGTCAAGCTGCTCCATGCCAGCTTGGAAAATCTCTGCGCTACTCTGGGAGCGGCCGATAGTCTCGGGGCGACTCCTCCTGCAGATGAGGAGGACCTTATTATGATGGTAGGTGCTTCGAGTCAAAAAACGGTGACGAAGCGTCTCGAGGCGGCTAAGGCCGAGGGTAATGCGCACCAATATTTGGTAATCTGTGGTGATCGTCCTCATGTGCATGAGGAGGCTGTTCGCTTTGGGGTGCGGGCACTTTTGGTGACCGGTGGATACAGGATTGATCCGGTATTGGCTAATAAGGCCAAGGAGGCGGGAATGGTGATTCTTTGTAGTCCGCATGACACTGCAACGACGGTGAAGCTTGCTCTTTGCGCGAGAAAGGTTCGGAACATTCTTGAGGATGATTTTATGTATCTTCCAGATAACCAGGTTGTGGAGCGCTTTGCAAAGCAAGTGGCAGCTTCATCTCAGGATCTTTTTCCAGTGGTGGAAGCTGGAACGCGTCGTATGATCGGGGTCTTCGCGAAATCCGACCTAGTCGATCCACCGCGCACCCGACTTTCGCTGGTTGATCACAATGAGTTTTCCCAAGCGATCAAGGGTGTGGAGGATGCCAATGTTCTTGAAATTCTCGACCATCACCGGCTTTCGGGTGATTTGGTGACGCGCGATCCGGTGCGCTTTATCAACGAGCCAGTTGGCAGTTCGTCAACCATTGTCGCCCGACGGTTCAGGGAGCGGGGGCTCGAGCCTGAACCTTCGGTGGCCTTGCTTCTCTGCGCAGGGCTTGTTTCTGATACCTTGAATCTGACCTCTCCGACCACCACTGATACGGATCGAGAGATCCTGCAATGGCTTTCCGGGATTGCCGAGGTCGATGCGGATCAGTTTGCGGAAGAGTTCTTCGCGTCGGGATCTCTCCTTCTTCATGCCGATATTGGTGCGATTGTGGGAACGGATCGTAAGGAGTTTTCGGAGGACGATGTTTTATTAAGTCTTTCTCAAGTCGAAGAGACCAGCTTCAAGGGACTCGCCAAAAGAAAAGAGGAGCTGGTGCAGGAGCTTGAGCGTCTTGCCTTTGAAAATGATTATGGGATTTGCGGCCTCCTAGTTACCGATATCAGACGCCATGATAGTGTGCTTTTGTGTGTCGGTCGGGAGACCATCTTGGAAAAGCTGCCCTTTGACCGAATTTCGATTTCGGAGTTTTCAGCTTCCGGGGTTGTCTCTCGCAAGAAGCAGCTTTTCCCGGCAGTTTGTGAAGCGATTCGCCTCGCTGATTGACCTCTCGTTTAAACGGCCCCTGCTTTCACCGCGTCCAAAAACTTCGGGTAGGTCGGCTGCCAGCCGAGTGCCGTGAGTTTCTCATTGCGCACCAGTTTGTGAGTCCAAGCGCGTTTCCGGGATGTTTGTTTTTCGCCCCGTGGTGGAAGGGGTTTTTTCGCGATCTCGGAGAGCCCCCGGTAGGTATCCAGTTGGCTGGTGGGATGATTGTCGGTTACGTTAAAAACTCCGCGCGCTGAATTCTCGAGAAGAAAAAGACAAGCTCGGGCTGCGTCGTGGACATGGATTTGATTCAAAATGCGCGCTCCATCGTCTTCAATCGAGGCTTCATCGTTCATGAATTTCCGATAAACAACTGACCGATTCGGGCCATAGAGTCCACCCAGCCGTGCCACCGTGCCCCCGCGCCTTGTGACGATCTCTTCCGCTTCGAGCAGGAGTTGGCTTGTTTCGCGTTCAGGGAGGGCGGGAGAGGATTCATCGACCTCCGAGCCATCTGTTTGATGATAAACTGAGGTGCTGGAGGTGAAGAGAAGTTGGGACTCAGGAAAGTGATCTAAAAGAGAGCCGCAACCGCGGACAAATACGCCTCGATAAGCCTCGGGACCGCCTCTGCCCGAGGAGGCACAGTGAATGATATAATCGGGATTTGGAAAAAAACCGGCAATCCGTGCCACTGCGGAATCGATAGAAAGGTCGCAAGCCTCCGCTCCCTCGCCGCCGGATTTGGTCAGGGAAAGGATGGTGTAATCTGACTTCGCTAGGCGGGCGATTTCGGAGCCGAGAAATCCGGCGCCAGCGATTAGCAGGGAAGGTTTCATTCGAGAATCACCCTAGTGTGATTCTCAGGAACAGCAACCCGGTAAGATCAAGGAAGAGGACAACGTATCCTTTAAGATGATCAAATCACTCTGTATTTTGGTTGCTTTAGGTTTACTCGCAAAGGGAGAGGATCCGGTGAAGGTTTTTATTCTTGCCGGGCAGTCGAACATGGAAGGAAAGGCTCGGAACAGCCTGTTGGATTATCAGGCTACGGATGAAAAAACCATGCATCACTACGCGCATTTGCGTGATGAGAATGGGTGGATCAAGCGGGATGATGTTTCAATCAAGTTTCTCAAGCGAAGCGGTTCGTTGACGATCGGATTTGGTTCCCGGGACCGGACCGGACCGGAGCTTGAATTTGGGACAGTGGTTGGAGATGCCATTGAACAACCGGTTCTTTTGGTGAAGGCGGCCTGGGGTGGGCATTCGCTCTCGCATCATTTTCGTCCACCCAGTGCCGGCGATCCGGGTGATGGGAAAAAGTTCGGGGGATCCTATCAAAATATCCTAAAGGAATACCGGGAGGCGACATCAGATTCACAGGAATTTTTCCCTCATTTGAAAGGGCGTCAATTCGAGCTCGCGGGTTTCTTTTGGTTTCAGGGATTCAACGATCAATTTAATGATTCTCCGGGGCAGTATGAGAAGAATATGAAGATGTTTATTCAAGATATCCGGCAGGATTTGAATGCTCCCAAGCTGCCCTTCGTCATTGCCTGCCTCGGCACGAACTACAACAAGGAGCCGGGGAAGACGACGAAGCTGGTGCAGGATGCGCAGCTGGCGATGAATAAGGTGCCTGAGTTTAAGGGAAATGTGACAGCCTTCCGCACCGACGTGCTTTATGATAAGGCTGCTGCTCAGTTATTTCCGACTTGGAAAGAGAACATCGACGAATGGAATAAGACTGGATCGGACCGCCCTTACCACTACTTTGGGAGCGGAATTTGGTATGGGAGAATTGGCAAGAAGGCGGGTGAGGAAATGCTCAAGCTTCTCAAGAATTAGTCTTCTTGAGCGCGGTAGTGAGTTACGATTCCGTCGGCAACTGCCAGGGCATATTCGCGGTAGACCGAGAGTCTTTTCCGACCTTCGATTTTTTTCAGGCCCTCGTAGTCACCAGCCTTGTGTCGGGCGATGAACTCGGTGCTATTCATGGTATAAGGCTCGAGGAAAATTACGGGGCACTGGTAGAGCCGGTTCGCGAGAAGGTTCCGGGCAAAAATAAAGTCGTCAATCCGCACCGAGAACGGGTGGTCGGGAGGATATTCGTAGGCGGGGAGTCTGGTATGTTCAGCGAATGATTTGGCAATGGCCCGTGCCAGAGGAATTTCTTCTTCGATCGTCCCTGAGAGGAGTTTCTGAAGCATTTGGAAGCGCTCGTCTTCATGGGCGAGTTCGCTTTCATGGTAGGCTCCGTTCAAAAGGATGTGGAAATCTTGGCCAGGAACGGGAACAGGAGAGGCGGTGGCATTGTAGTGAAGACAGATCACGAAATCGGGTCTGAGCTTGTGATTCACCAAGTCGGCCCGGGCCCGGATTTCAGCTGTGCGATAGAAAAGCTTCTCGGCTTCTCGTCGAGAGCGGCCGGAGCGGTAATTCGATGGGCGGGTTGGGGTGACCGGTTCGTTGCTGGTCCTGACAAGAGTGACCGTTGCGCCTTGGGCCTCGAGCAGAGGTTTGAGATGTTGGGCGGTGAGAAGGGTCATTGTGCCTTCCTCGATCGGGGGGTGATCTCCATATTTGAGACGGCGCTCTTCGAGCTTGGCGAACGCTCCTCCGATATGGCCGGGATCGAGAGCAATGTGGTAGCCCAGAAGGGGAGCCTCCTTCTTGGTGGCAAGAGTTGCTTTTGTTTTCCACGACCAGAGCGCCCCTGTGGGAGGCGCGGCAAGGTCGGCAAACTCGAGCTTGAAAATTCCAGTCCGGTGTTTCACCAAAGCGTGGTGATTGTGGATTGTGATCCACTTTTCGAATCCGCCTGCTTTAGTGTAAATCTGAGTGAGTCGCGTGATGAATGCTTCCCGCGTGATTGTCTTTTGAAACTTCGAGAGATCCTCCCAATTGGGAAGAAACCCCAGGTTGGAGAGTGCTGCGGAAGGAGGCTGCGGGCGGGAGCGTCCTTTTCTGGCCACGTCCTTCTTCTTCTCCGAGGACATCCAATTTCGCTTCGGGAACTTACCTTCGTCAGCGGGGACACTTGGTGTGTAAGCAGTCTTTGGTTTTTGGCTTTTCGTGAATACGACGAAACAAGCGGCCAAAACAGCGAGCACTGGAAATAAGAGAATCGGCCGAAATGACATTGTTCCTTCTCCGTCTCTCATGCTTCACTGATGAAGCGACACTTGATGCCGCGCAACTTTAAAAAAGATCCCATGTTCAAGGTTTTATTTCTCGGCGATATTGTAGGTTCACCCGGACGCACCGCGGTGATTGAAAGCCTTGCTCGAATTAAGGAGAAAAACGAAATCGATTTCATCATCGTCAATGGTGAGAATGCAGCAGGCGGGCGGGGAATTACTCCTAAAATCAGTATCGACCTCCTTCGGGCGGGGGCTGCGGTGATCACGACGGGTGACCACGTCTGGGATCAGCGGGATATTCAGGATTACTTCCCGGAAGAGCCCCGACTGCTGAGACCCATTAATTTCCCTGATGAGGCTCCTGGAAATGGTTCGGTGGTTCTTGAAACTGTCAAGGGCAAGGTGGCGGTGATCAATGCGATGGGGAGGACATTTATGAATCCTCCTTTGGAAAATCCTTTTCTCATTGTGGAAGAGGAAGTGAAGCGTCTTCGTGGGGATGGGGTGAAAATGATCGTGCTCGATTTTCATGGTGAAGCCACGAGCGAGAAGATCGGAATGGGACGCGCCATGGATGGCTTGGTGTCGCTGGTGGTGGGCACGCATACGCACGTTCAGACGGCTGACGAAACGATTTTTCCCGGAGGAACTGCCTATCTCACTGATGCGGGAATGTGTGGCCCCGAGCGATCGATTTTGGGGCGTGAAGTGGAGTCGGTTGTGTGGCGTTTCAAGAATGCCTTACCAACGAGGTTTCCGGTGGCGGAAGGCGCAGTGCGTCTCTGTGGGGTGACGGTAGAGATTGATGAGGAAAGTGGAAAAGCGCTGAAGGTTGAACGCTTTTCTGAATTGATCGACGGAGCGAAGAAGGGGGCCGGTGAGCGCGGGTAGGGCGATGAGGGGGCGCTCGAAAACAAGATCTTTGGTCTATTTCCATCGATTTGCCCGTCTGGTCGCGGATCTTTGATCGGAAGGTCGCTGCGGCCTTCAATGAGGTATTCAAGGCAGAACGACATCGAAGAGATCCTTTCATGGATTACTTCTGATCCGTGAATCAAAAAAACGGCTTCGGATTTCTCCGGAGCCGCCTGGTGAAGTAATTTGAGGTTGGAATGCTATTCCGAAGCAGGGAGCTCCTTTTTGCTTTCAAGCACCTTGTCGACGAGGCCGTAGGCGACGGATTCCTCCGCGGACATGTAATTGTCGCGGTCAGCATCTTTTTCGACCTGCTTAGCAGATTTCCCAGTGTGATGAGCGAGGACATCATTGAGACGACGCTTGAGGGAATACATGAATTCCACGGTGCGTTCGACGTCAGCGGCTGTTCCCTGTGCGCCGCCGGAAACCTGATGAATCATCACGTGGGAGTTGGGAAGGGCAAACCGTTTGCCTTTGGTTCCGGCAGTTAGGAGGACCGATCCCATGGAGGCGCAAATGCCGATACAGTAGGTATTCACATCACAGGTCAGGAATTGCATCGTGTCATAAATCGCGAGACCTGCGGTGACCGAGCCACCAGGGCTGTTGATATAAATGTGGATGTCCTTTTTAGGGTCCTGCATTTGGAGGAAAAGCATCTGGGCGATCACCGAGTTGGCGACGCCGTCATCAATTCCAGTGCCGATAAAAATAATCCGGTCCTTGAGAAGGCGGGAATAGATATCAAAGGCGCGTTCCCCCCGGCCATCACTCTCGATGACGGTGGGAATGTAGTAATTATTTTTGGGAGTAAGGTCTCCGGAGTTTGAGGTAGGGCTAGTCATTTATTCCGCTGTTTCGGCTTTTGGTTCAACTTCGGTAATACTCGCATTCTCTACCAGAAAATCAACGGTCTTACTGAGAACCATATTTTGGCGGACATTGTTGAGCTGACCGTTTTTCTGAAGTTCCTTCATGTATTTCTTCACCGGCTGCTTGGCTTGCTTGGCCATGGCGGTAACGCGCTGGAGGACATCGCTGCTTTCAACAGTGATTTTCTCGGTCTTGGCGATCTCCTGAAGGAGGAAGTTGGTCTTGAGGCTGTTCTTGGCACGATCTTCCGCGGCAGCGAAAAGTCCATCCTGAGTGCCGGTGATTTGTTCCTCGCTCAATCCCGCCTGCATACCTTCTTGAACCATCTGATCAGCCTGCCCCTGGGTCTCGGCTTTCACGAATTCCTCAGGAAGTTCGAAGTCGGTGAGGGTAGCGAGCTTTTCCACGACAGCGTTAATTTTGCCTTCTTCGGCTTGCCGTTTACCGCGCATCTCGTGATCTTCGCGGATGAGGGTTTTCACCTCATCGAGAGTTTTGCCGGGATCAATTTTTCCAGCGAATTCATCGTCGAGTTCAGGAAGGGTTTCGTTCTTGAGTTCCTTGACCTTGACGGAGAAGACCGCTTCCTTTTCACGGAGGTCCTCGAGGGGAAAGTCGTTTGGAAGAGTAACTGTGATTTCCTTTTCGTCGCCTGGCTTGGTTCCAATGAGTTCATCGGTAAAGCCGGGGAAGAAGGCCTCATCTTCGATGCGAATCCAGTAGCCTTCGTTTGAAGCGAGGGGCTTGGCTTGTTCACCGGCAATCTCGTCGAGAGGTTTGCCATCTGAAGTTGCGGTGTAATCGACAACGGCGAGGTCGCCCTTGTCAGCGCCACGGTCTTTGATGTTCTCGTAGTCCGCGAAACGCATGCGGAGTTGCTCGAGGCTTTCGTCGACTTGCTCGTCGGTGACTTCGAACTTGGGCACTTCGATTTCAATTCCCTTGTATTCGGGGAGATCGATGGTGGGGGCGAGAATGAGGTCAGCCTTGAAACTAAAGGTGCCGTCTTCGGCATGAGTGACGTCGGAAGGATTCTTTACGTTCAGAATCTCGAGGTCTTCGTTCTGCTTCACTGCTTCTTGGAAGGCAGATTGGAAAAGGCGGGATTCAAGCTCCTGGGTGATCGCCTCACCATGGTGCTTTTCGATCACTTTTTTCGGGGCTTTTCCGGGGCGGAAGCCAGGAATACGGGCTTGCCGGACGAAGGCTTTTAAAATTTGAGCGCGCTCTTTGGCGACGGTTTCGGCAGGAACCTCTGCGCTGACGGAAGCGAGGCAGTTGGGGTGTTTCTCGACACTAATGTTCATAAGGAGATCGGGATCAATTGATGCAAGCCGGGAAGCTAGGGAGGATCGAAGGCAAGGTCAAGGGGAGGGGGAGCCGATTTTTTGGGGATAACTTGAATTTTTAGTCCTGCTATTGGTCTTGACGGATTCGGGGCGAGGAGGGCGTAATTCTTTAGATACCAATTCTCTTTTCCGTGATGTCCTTTTTCTTTCCTGCGCGGCGAGCGCTTCGCACTCTTGGTCTTGGCCTTGCAGTTGCCATCTCTCCTTTCGTGCCTGCTCCTGCGGCAGCGCAAAATTTCCTCAACGAGGTCCAGAGCTTCGACGGTAAGACGATCAATTCGGTCGTCATCAAATATCGTGGCACCCAAACTGTCAATGAGGCGCGACTTCGCTCTCACATGGCAACTGCTCCGGGGAAGCTCTACAGTCAGACCATGCTCGATGGAGATACCCGTTCACTCTATTTGAGCGGCTTGGTCGACGATGTTCAATTTTTCGCCGAAAATGTTGGTGGCGGCGTTAAAATGACGGTGGAAGTGGTAACTCGTCCTCTCATCAATGGATTGGCTTTTGATGGGAACGCGATCTTTTCAGATGATAAGTTGGCCAAGGATTCCGAGCTCAGTGTAGGGCAGGTCCTCAGTGACAATCAGATTCTCGAGGCGGTCCGAAATATTGAAAAAGTATATCGTGAGTTTGGATACCCCGACGTTTCGGTGACTCATCGTCTGCAAGAGACCAAGCCCAAGCGTGCAGGTTATGCTGATTTGGTGTTTCTTGTTTCTGAAGGGGTCAAAAACGAGGTTCGCAAGATTCGCTTCGATGGAAATACGGCGCTTAAAGATGCTGACCTCCGCAAAGAGATGAGCACCAAGCAGAAAGGTTTTTTCTCTTTTTTTACCAAATCGGGGCGAATTGATACCGTGGCGCTGGATGAGGATCTTCGTAAGGTGGAGGACTTTTACCGCAGAAAGGGTTACTGGCGCGCGAAGGTGGGTTCACCGAAACGTATTCCTGTCAAAGACGGCCGGGTCGATCTGATCATTCCTGTTCAGGAGGGACCGAAATACACTGTGAATTCGGTGAGATTTCCCGGAATCAAGGTCTTCAGTCCTCAGGAGCTCAATCCTGCGCTTAGTCTTGTCGCTGGAATGCCTTATTCGTCCAAGAAAGCGCGCGATGATGTTCGGATGATCCGTTCTTACTATGGGTCACGTGGATATGCGGACGCCAATGTCGTCACCGATGTTCGCGAGTCTGCAGCAGGACAGGTGAATATTTTTTACCGGATCACTCCGGGCGGGCGTTACAAAACCGGACGCATCAACATTGACGGGAATACCAAATCCCAAGATCGGGTGATTCGCCGTGAACTTCCGATGGCTCCGGGTGCGAATTTCAATTCCGTTGATCTGGAAACGGCCAAGCGTCGCCTCCAGAACTTGAATTACTTCGAGAGTGTTCAGGTGACTGAAAACGCTTCCTCCCAATCCGGATATCGCGACGTGAACATTCTCGTTCGTGAGAAGCGAACGGGAACGATCAACTTCGGTTTGGGTCTCAGCTCGGTGGATAATATCGTGGGGTTTGTCACCTTGGAGCAGGAGAATTTTGATCTCTTTAATCCCTGGAATTTTACGGGCGCCGGTCAACGGTTCAGCATGACCCTCCGCGCGGGAACAGAGCGTAAGGACTTCCGGGTTTCCTTGACCGAACCGTGGTTTATGGGTCGCAAGCTCGCTCTTGGAACCGAGCTTTTCTATCGTGACCTCCTCTATCTCTCGGATGAATACGACCAGACCAACATTGGAGCGGCGGTATTCCTTCGGAGGCCCATCGGACGGAAAGCCTATTTGAAAGCCGAGTATCGCATCGAGGATATTGAAGTGACTGCCGAAACTCCTTCGACGGCGCAGGTGGCCAATTTCTTTGATGATAACTTTGCTGGTGACTACCTGCGAAGCGCTCTTTCCCTGCAATATGTCTACGATAGCCGGGATAGTAATATTAACCCGCGCCGAGGAGAGAAGATCGAGGCCGGAGTGACTCTTGCCGGTAGTATCCTGGGTGGTGATGTGGATACGGTGAACTTCTCGGTTTCCGGAGCGAAGCACTGGAATCTGGCTTGGGACACTATCCTGACAGCGCGAGGCGCGATCAATGTGGTCGATAGCTACGATGGAACCGGAGCGGTCAGTGATATTCCAATTTTCGAACGTCAGTTTCTTGGTGGTCAGCGTGACTTACGAGGCTTTGAATATCGGGACATCGGTCCCCGTGATAGCGCTACTGGCGAAGTCTACGGTGGTGCGACCAGCGTTTTTGCTTCTCTTGAATACACTTTCCCCCTTGTTGATACTGTTCGAGGAGCAGTGTTCTACGACATGGGTTTTGTAAATTCCGACTCCTGGGACTTTGGTGCGGGTGACGTTTATAGTGATACAGGATTTGGTGTCCGGATGAATCTTCCCGGGATCGGACCTCTTGCTGTCGACTATGCAATTCCCATCAACTCTCCGGACCCGGTTGCGGAAAAGGGTGGCCAGTTTAACTTTTACCTGAATTACCAGTTCTGATTTAGCTTGAGCTTTCGAAGCGGTGCCGCTGGAAAAGGATACCGCTTTTTTGTGTCTCGACACCTCCAGCCTTCCGCTTGATTCTAGCGTAATGGAACGATGGATCAGCGTCCTTGGTGTCGTAATCATACTGGGGATTGCCTTCGCCTTTTCGGAGAATCGAAGAGCGATTCAATGGCGCACGGTGGGGGGAGCGTTTGCGGTTCAGGTTTTAATCGCGGCTTGGGTTTTGGGATCCGAATCGGGTCAGGTGGTTTTGCAGTTTTTAACCGATGGTGTGCAGCAACTACTGCTAGCGGGACAGGAGGGGATCGAATTTGTCTTCGGAGATCTGGCTCGGCAGAAAGCGGTGGGCTTCGTCTTCGCATTCAGAGTGCTGCCGGTGATCATCTTTTTCTCCTCGTTGATTGCGGTTCTCTATTACCTCAAAATTATGCAGCTGGTGATTCGCTTTCTCGGAGGTGGTTTACACCAGTTGCTTGGGACGAGCCGAACCGAATCATTTTCAGCAGCGGCCAATGTTTTTGTCGGGCAGACCGAAGCCCCTTTGGTGGTGAAACCGTATCTTCCTACGATGACGAAGTCGGAACTTTTCGCGGTGATGGTAGGAGGTCTTGCAAGTATCGCTGGTTCTGTTCTCGCAGGTTACGCAAGTATGGGTGCAAGAATGGATCATCTTCTGGCGGCTTGTTTTATGGCGGCACCGGCAGGGCTTCTTTTTGCGAAAATCATCAAGCCCGAAACGGATGTGCCTCAAGATGGGCGTATTGATCTTTCCAAAGGTGAGGACCAGCCCGTGAATGTTTTTGATGCGGCTGCGCTGGGGGCGTCCAATGGCCTCAAGCTGGCTCTTAATGTCGGTGCGATGTTGCTCGCTTTTGTGGGGTTGATCGCCGTTCTCAATTTGTTCCTTGGAATGGTTGGAGCTTGGTTTGATTACGAAGGACTGAGCTTTCAAAAAATCCTCGGATGGGCTTTTGCTCCGGTGGCCTGGATCCTTGGAGTAAGCGCTCATGAAATCCAGCAGGTCGGAAGCCTCATCGGTCAAAAGATCATCTTGAATGAATTTTATGCCTTTAAGGGACTGCAGGGGTTGGGCCTCAGTCCGCGGTCAACCGGGATTGCGACCTTTGCTTTGTGTGGCTTTGCCAATTTGTCATCGATTGCGATTCTTCTGGGCGGACTTGGGGTGATGGCACCTCATCGACGTCAGGAAATTGCGCGCTTTGGTCTGAAAGCTGTTTTCGCTGCCACTTTGGCTAATCTGGCGAGCGCTGCCTTGGCTGGGGTATTCCTGAGCTAGTGGAGCATGGCTGGATTTCGTATTCATCGCTCAACACTCTTTTCGTCTGTGCTCGTCGACCATTTCAAGCTGCAGGGAGTGGTGATTCTCTGGGGGTTTACGGCGGTGCTTGGAGCTTTAATCGCATTGCCGCCGGGGGAAATTGTGGTGTTTCGAACAGGGATCGCAGCCGGGGTGATTGCCCTCATGGTGAGGGGTGGGCTCAAGGTTCCTCGCCTTGATGCCATGCACTATTTTCTCACCGGTCTCGTGATTGGAGCTCATTGGGTGACCTTCTTTCTTGCGGTCAAGATGGCCAATGTCTCGATCTGTATGGTCGGGGTAGCCACGCTTTCCCTGTGGACTGCGATTCTGGAACCTTTGATCGTAAAAAAGAGGAAGTTCAGAGTGGTGGATTGCGTGTTTGGATGCGTGGTGCTGATCGGGGTGAGTATGATCTTTAAGAGCGAGCTCAGATACAGCGCGGGCTTCTTGGTCGCGATTTTTTCAGCTCTCCTCGCGGCCGTGTTTTCGGTGATCAACAGCTTCCATGTACATAAGACGGGTCACTACGTCATCACCTTTTATGAGATGCTGGGAGCAATGTTTTGCGCGGTGGGGTTCCTTCCGTTTCTTCAGATGGAATTTGATCTCACTCCGTCTCCTCTTGATTGGGTTTTCCTCTTGCTTTTGGGCGGACTGTGCACGGTGGTGGCCTTTTCGCACTATGTAGAATTACTCAAAAGGCTGAGTGTTTTCACAATCAATTTCGCAAATAATCTGGAGCCGGTCTACGGGATTCTTTTGGCAGCTTGGATTCTCCGGGATTTTCAGAATTTGGGTTCGGGGTTCTACACGGGAGCATCGGTCATCGTGATTTCCGTCCTTGCTTATCCCGCGACCCGCCGATTTTGGGTGTCTTCGAAAGAGGGACACTCATTGAGGAGATCCTTGTAAGCGGCCCGCACATTTGACATCAGGTTGAAAGATGAGAATATTCTCACTGGCTATGATTGCAATCCGAGTGTTCTTCCTAGTGGGTGTGTGTTGCGCTGGATTGGCACGAGCCGAGGTGATTCTCCAGTATTTCAATACACCTTGGAGTGAGGTCGAAGCGCGGATGCCTGAGATTGCGGAGGCGGGGTACACTTCGTTGTGGCTTCCTCCGCCCTTTAAGGCAGGAGCGGGAGCTTATTCGGTCGGGTTCGACACCTTTGATCGATTCGATCTCGGCGATATCGACCAGTCAGGATCGTTGCCGACCAAGTATGGTAGCAAGCAGGATCTCCTCCGGCTCATGGAAGTGGCCCACCGATTCGGGATTCGCGTTTATTTTGACAATGTCATGGCGCACAATGCCGGATATCTGGATCCAAATACCAAACCAGGTGAGCTCTACCCGTCGGTCCCTGGTTTTGTTCCGCAGGATTTTCATATCGGTTGGAATGGTTCGGGTTGGCAGAAGTTTGCTGACTGGCCGGACTGGCAGAACGAATGGGAGGTGCTCAATCGCAATCCCTTTGCTTGGGATATCGCAAACGAAAATGGAGACAATCAGTCCTTCGATCCAAGAGGGCTTTTGGAAGGAGCGAAATATCCCAAATGGACGGGGATTCGTCATCCCGGAATGACTGACCGTTATCCCGACCTCGGACTCAGCGTGAAAAATCCGCAGACTGGAGACACGATGCATCCTTTTGCGGACAAGGAACCATTTCAGGATGTGGGTATCGATGGAGTTGCCGAGACTGGTGATCAGGGAGAGAGGAATGGGAAGTTTGATTTTACTGATTCGAACTCCAATGGTCAGCATGATGCTGGTGAGCCGTCCGAGCCCTTTGTCGATACGGGGGTCGACCCAACTGTTTCTTGGCGTCAAACCCCCCAGTGGGGTTATGGAGATGGCATTTATAATATGGGCGATCCGGTCGCTGAAGATGTCAATGGCATGCTCTTTCGTGCTGTGAGATGGTTTGTGGATCAGACCCACGCGGATGGGTTTCGGTTGGATGCCGTGAAGCATGTCCCCAGCTCCTTTTTCGGGAAGCAGGATGGGGCAGACAAGGATTACGTGAATTGGGGATACAACGGAGCCATTCAGGAACAATTCAATTTAAGCCGGGGATTTAGTGATTGGAACAATCATCGCGATACCGTGTTTAACACCGAGTATCAGTCACGGGATGATGCTCTTTTGTATGGGGAGCACTTGGGCACCCCTCCTGGATTTGAGGGGTATCTCAATGCAGGAATGAGGATCGCTACTGATGGCATGCTCAATGGTGTGAAGTCTAGCATCGGCAGCAATATGACAGGAATGGACAGCGGAGGCTGGGGGCACTATGCGGGAAATGCCTCGCACTCGATGAGTTACGCAATGAGCCATGATAACACGTTTCTCTTTGGTGGCGATCGGCCGCAAGCTTACGCTTGGATGCTTATGAAGGAGGGGATTCCAATCGTTTATACGGATGGTTACCACGTCGCCGGAGAGCCCGATTATTTTCCGAAGCCTTCGTATCTCCCATTCCTCGGTCAGTTTGGAGATAATTATCTGTCTGCCGTGCTAAACATCCATCGTGATTTCGCCCGGGGAAGCCAGGAGGGGCGGTGGAGTGATCAGGATTTTTTAGCGTGGGAACGTCATGATTCACGGGAGAGAAAAAACGGGAACTGGAACAGCGCTACTCTCCACGTAATGATGGCTCGTAATTATCTAGGCGGCTTTCATTCGCGGGGAGATGTCACAACCAGTTTTCCGGAAGGTGCCCGTCTTCGCAATTATTCACCGTATGGAGGCGGGTTTTACGTTCAGGTGCAAGGTGGGAAAATCCGTGATCTTGGAGGTGGTCTTGTTGGCGTTCCTTCTGGTGGTTATTACGCCTTTTCCTGGCGCGTGCCGGAGATGCCAAATGTTTGGGATGATGGAATCGCGGGAGAAAGACAGCCGATTGAGATTTACCAAAATGGTCAACGTGCTCCGTTCTTTGCGCACCGGCGGACCGATGGGCCAGATGGGGATCCTGCCTTTAACCCCTACGGTCTTGATGACAGCGATGATTCAGACTGGAGTTATATCCGTTACATTCCACGAGTCACTAGTGGCTCCAATATCAGCTTCCTCGCTCGCGCCGATGGCACGACGGACAACATTCTGATGAAGCTGAATGGAGGCATAGATATCAATTCCCAGATGGGCATCGGCCCGATCACCGGGGATAAACGAGATTTTGCTCCAGGTCGAAATGACGATCAAAAAGATCCTGATGATCGTATCCTCCAAAGCTCCACCGATACCTACGAGGGCTACGAGCAGATGAGCTTCGAGCGTCGCGTGAGTGAGAAATTTGCTGCCAAGGACACCAACCGCAACATTATCGGTTCTATTGGAGCTGAGTCTTATGAGGTGACCATCGGTTCGCCCGGCGTTGATATAAGAAATGGCGATGGCCCGAATTCCTCCACGAATACCGCCACTTGGATTTATCACGACCCTGCGGGAACCGACCAAAGCGTTGCAAACAATCTGCAGTTGAGTCCCGCGCCAGAGAGTGCCTCAGGACAAGCGGTGACAATTTCGGTCAAGGTCGGCTATAGAGACGCGATTGATCAGCTCCATCTCTACTACACGACCGATGGCACTAGCTACCCGGAGGGAAGTGCAGGTGTTGGTAAGGCTGATACCCAAGTGGTGAGCTTTAGCGAGTCCCGCGATGGAGATGCGGATGGCACCGGCCAGACGGTCTGGTGGACCGCGACTCTTCCAGCTCAACTTGCCGGCACGGTGGTGCGTTACAAGGTGGGTGGGCACAAGAACATCGCTTCCGAGCGTTTTCCTTGGAGTGAGGATGATATCACTATTTCCAAGCGGATGGAAACCGTGTTTAAAATCGATGGATTCGACGCGACGTCAGTGCCCTATTCGGTTCACAACGACTACGGTGAGACGAAAACGGGACTGGAAGAAGGTTTCCACGTTTTGCGTACCCGGTCCTTTGTGAAGCGGACAGATGGATCCTCGATTTTTAAAACCAACACGCAGACGTTTTACTATGATGCCGTATTGCCTGACGGAGTGGTGGCGTTTCCTCGTGACGGTGACACCGTAGCGGGAGAAAGTTATGGCTCGGTGGTCTACACCGATGTCAGCGTAACAAAGGTTCAGTATCGTATCGTACACAATATCGAAGGAAGCTCGGCTTGGTCGGATGCAACGCTTCAGAACGCGAGCTCGGGTTTGCGTGACAGCGGTTGGGCCAAGGAATGGCGATTTGAATATACTGATATTCCGGACCGCGGTACTGCCAACATTGAAGTCCGCTTGAAGGAAGCCAGTTCATCAGATGACAATTCGCTGAATGATCAGAACGGTTGGTTCAAAACTCTTACTCGCACGGTGACCACGGGAAGTTCCACCAATTGGAATATTGGAATTCCGGGAGGCCCTGGTGAGGTTTGGCAGGAAGGCTGGCTGATGAAGTTCTTCTTCAAAAAGGAGCTGATTCCAGAAGGGATGTCGGATTCGGATTTTTTGAATGAGGTGAGCGTCTACATTGCCAGCAGCGTCAGCGGGACCCCACAAGATACAATTCTCCAGCCGGCTTGGCGTCTTTCGCTTGAGCGCGACGTCAATGCAACCGAGCACGCGGTGGCCTTCGAGGTTCCAAATATCTACAATGGTAATCCCGATTTCCTGCACCATGTGCGGGCCGTCCACCAGCGGGGTTCAGTCATCCTTTCGGACACCGAGTTGGTGAGAGCCGCTCCTGGGGGCCTTGCGGATAATGACAATGATGGTCTCCCTGATGTCTGGGAAAGCCAAAACGGTCTGCAACCGACCAACCCCTTCGGAACCCATGGCGGAGCCGGAGACTACGATGAAGATGGCTTGAGTAATCTTCAGGAATACATCTTTGGTCTGAGTCCCAGAACTGTGGACGCAAATCTCGCGCCGCAAACCTCAGTCGTGATCGCCACGAATGGCGATGCAGAAATTCGCTTCGATGCCCTGCAAGGCCGCACTCACAGGGTTGAATGGACTAGCAATTTCAGCCAATGGCACTCTCTTGCAGAAAATATAAAGGTGCTGGCGGATGGAGAGCTCACTGTGACCGATTCTGGAAACAGCGGAGATCGTCCCCATCCTTTGACTTCGACCCTGAGATTCTACCGGGTGATCTACGCGATGCCGTTTTAGTGGAGCGAAGGCAGCGTATCACGCGCGATCTTTCCAACGCGTGATTTGTGCGCGCACGTTTTCGACGGAAGGTGCTCCGGGATTGGTGCGGGCGCCCAAGGCTTTTTGAAGCGAAAATACGGCGGAAGCATCTTGCGTAAAGGCATCATCTACCTGAGTGAGATCAAGCTGATCGAGAGGGATTCCTGAACTTACGGAGGCAGCGACGGCCTTGCCTACGAGTTCGTGAGCGGACCGGAAGGGAATGCCTTCCTTGACCAACCAATCGGCAAGATCGGTAGCAAGGAGTAGGGGGTCGTTCGCCGCCGCTTCGCAGTTTCCGGTATTAATCTCCATGGCCGCAATCATCTCGGTGTTTACCTCGAGTGCGAGGGTCAGAGTATCGATGGAGTCAAAAAGTGGTTCCTTGTCTTCCTGAAGATCACGGTTGTAAGTTAGGGGAAGACCTTTGATCGCCGTCAGGATGGCCACCAGATTCCCATAGAGCCGACCGGATTTCCCCCGGGTGATTTCACAAACATCGGGATTCTTCTTTTGAGGCATCAAGGAGGATCCCGTCGTATGGGCATCTGAAAGAGTGGCGAATCCAAATTCGCTGGAGCACCAGAGAATAAGATCCTCAGAAAGTCGGGAGAGATGGGCTCCGCAAAGGGCGAAGGTGAAGAGCAGCTCTGCGATGTAGTCGCGATCCGAAATGGCATCCATCGAGTTGGTCGTGACCGTATCGAATCCCAGCTCTTTGGCGATTTGCTCCCGATCGAGATTGATGGTTGAGCCAGCGAGTGCTCCCGAACCAAGTGGGGAAATATTGACCCGTCTTCGAGCGTCCGCGAGTCGATCTTTATCGCGCGCCAGCATTTCCACGTAGGCTAAAAGATGATGACCAACGGTTACGGGCTGACCCCGCTGAAGGTGCGTGTAACCGGGGAGAACGGTGTCGGCGTAGGCCTCTGCGCGATTCAGGAGGGAATTTTGAAGTCCGCTGATGAGTTTGCCCAGCTGATCGATGGCAGAGCGGCAGTAGAGACGTGTGTCGGTAGCGACCTGGTCATTTCTTGATCGAGCGGTATGTAGCTTTCCTCCCGCGGCACCGATCCGCTTGGTGAGTGCGGACTCGATGTTCATGTGGATATCCTCGAGCTCAATCGAGAACTCGAATTCGCCAGTGGAGATCTCTTGTTCAATTTCGCGAAGACCTGATTCGATCTGAGAAAACTCGCCTTCAGTCAGTAAGCCAGCCTTTACCTGAGCCCGGGCATGGGCGATCGACCCCGCAATATCGTGCGGGTAAAGACGCCAGTCATAGGAAATTGACTCGCCGTATTTTTGGACAAGATCGGCGGTTGCTTGGGAAAATCGGCCCTTCCACATGTGCGGAGTCTCTCCACACCGGCAGAGGTTTCAAGATTTCCCATTGAAAATCTCAATTCCTGCTCCAATGAGCTGTCACGTGGATTTTCGTGCCAACGTGGATAACAGGGGGCCTTTAAGTGAGAAGAGATGAAGAGCTTGGTAAAGTGGTGAAGAGTCCTCTCCGGGCGTCCGAGGATAGAATGGGTGCCGTATCGCCTGCCGCGGTAGGATTTTGACGGAAGGGTCTGGAGGTTGAAATCGATCCCAAACCAGTAATAAAGTCGGAGGCTAAGCGCGCTGCGAGAATTCAAGAAGCTCCAGAAGCGCACCCTCTGGATCAACGTCGCTGATGGTCTTGGCGTGATCATAGGACCGACCGCAAGCGCTGCGAACCAGTCCCAGCATATTTTCTCATGATCATTTAAAGCGGGGCTCTTCTGAGAGTCCTGCTTTCTTGTGGGACGACATAAAAAACGACGGGCCATGCGGACCGTCGTTTTGGGAAAGGGTATTTTGAAATCAGCGGTTCTAGAAGTCGAGGTCGCGCTGAGTGGTGGTGAGCATCGCGCGGTTGTTCCCACAGGCGATTTGAATCTCTTCCATAAAGTCGGAAACCTTAACCTCATCTTTGAGGATAAGACCGTAGCGAAGCTCGCTCATCATTCCGGCCTGGACAGATTCCACGCTGATCATCTCGATGGCATCGGTGTATTTTTTGAAGATTTCTTTGAAGGCGATGGAGAAATCGACATCGTTGTTCACGCGGATTCGGAGTTGGTGAGAAGCGCGATTGGGCGCAAAGGCATCACGCTTGGAGATCAGGAAAATGGCGAGAGAGACGATCACCGTAGTAACCAAAACCAGAGGATAAGCACGAGCTCCCACTCCCATTCCGGTGGCCATCGCAAAGAAGACAAAGGCCAAGTCACGGGACTGTCCCAAGTTCCGACGGAAGCGGATCATCGAGAAGGCTGCGAACATACCGAAAGCAACCGCGCCGTTTCCATTCACCACCATAATTAGAATGGTGGTGACGGTTCCGATAATGATCAGAGTGTGGACGTAGTCCTGTGAATAGCGTGTTCCTTTGTAAGTGCTCTTGTAAAGAACTCCAATCAGGAGCTGCAGAACGAAGCTGAGGCACATGGCGCCCAGAATTTCTGGAGGCTTGGGGCCATCTTCACCAACAGGTTTGGTGAAGTCTAAGAACTCAGGGAGTGTTGCTAGAAAAGAGAGATCCATTGGGTGCGTGAAGGGAGGATAGTGTTTTTGGGAGGTGGTGTGAATGAAAAATTTTGTGGCGTGTTTAAGCGGCACTGGTGCGGTTGATCTGAGATCGGAGAACTGGGTCAACCTGCTCTATGGCGGTGCAGAACTTGCTGAAACTGCGGCGAACAAGCTTAATTTCAGAAGCATACTCTCGGAACCAGAAGGGGACCGGGCCGATCGATTTGACCTCAAGAATCGAATTATTTGGAGGGATAATGTAGTCCTTGAAGCGCTGGTCGTCGGGCTGCAGCTCGAGAAGTTCAGAACGGCAGCGGAGCTCGGTATCAAAGGTGATTCGAAGCTGGCCGTCTGGAGTCATGAGAGCCTTGCGATCGTAACGGAGCTGAATGGCAGGTTCGAATTGACGCCGCTCGATAAGATCAAAGAGTTCCGAAATAACCATGCGCTGGGAGCGCGACCAGTCGCGCCTCGCCTCGCTGAGAATCTCGTAATTCCCCTTCGCAAATTCAATCGCCTCGGCAACTGGGAGAAAAAGGCGCCGCTTTGCCCCAAGCCCGAAGTGCTTGTGCTTGATCTCGATAAATCCGGTAGGGGGAATCTTGCCACCCTCGGTGCCATAAATCCGAACGCGAATCTTCCGGCGGCTGTTGAGACGACGCTGCTTCTCCCAATAGCACTGGCGGTCAGGAGTTTCGAAATACTCGGTGATGATTGGGTAACACCCATCAGCAGAAGCCAGACTGTCCACGACAAGGCGATCATCAAGGTCGCTTTCAAATTGATCACGATCTTTGAGCGTGATCAAATACTTGTATTCTGTGCGATTGAGACTCACTACTTATGGAGAATAAGGGTTTTTGTGACGGAATTGTTACAAAGCATAATTTGTGGCCACTCTACCAACCAAAAAAAACGGGAAAGCCGCTTTTGGCGCAAAATTTCGATTTTTTAGCGGAATCTAACGGATTTGGTAAGCCTGTTCACCATTTGTTTGAAGAATGGCAGCCTGTTCATCACTGGAAAGGGTCGAAACAAGCCTCTTCACCGTTTCAGCCCATTCGAGGTAGGATTTGATCCGCAAAAGGCAAACCGGCCAGTCGGTGCCGAACATCACTCGATGAGCTCCGAAGATTTCGAGTGTTTCCTCAAAGTAGTTGGCGATGGTGGCGGGGTCGATTTCCGGGTTCTGGTTAAACTCAGTCACCAGTCCGGAAAATTTTACGCCGAGGACATTGTCGCGTTTGGCCAGTTCCTTCATCCCGCTTCTCCAATCCGCTTCGATTTGCCCGTTCCGAGCTTCGGGTTTGGCGATGTGATCCACGATAATGCCAAGCTCTGGCTGGCGGTCGACAAGGGCAATTCCAGCCTCAAGTTGTCGCTGAAAGAGAAGAAGGTCGTATCGCAGGTCGAGCCCTGGGAGCTGGGAAAGACCACGATGAAAGTCATCGCGCACAAAATACTCATCGGGTTCTTCCTGAAGAACATGGCGTACCCCGGAAAACTTTGGATGAGAAGCGAGGCGCTCAAGCTCAGCAGCGACATCATCATTGATCAGGGGAACCCACCCGACTACTCCCCGGATCAGAGACCCGGTGTCCGCTATCTGAAGCAGAGCATCTGATTCTTCTGTGATCTGTCTTGCCTGCACTGCGATTGTTCCGGTCACTCCTGCGGAAGAGGTGGCTTCGGTGAGCTCATCGAGAAGAAAGGTCCGCTCGATTGGCGAGTCAGCTGGAATCCAGCCATATTCTTCCTGGGAGTATTTCCAGAGATGGTGGTGCGTATCGAGCATGTGTGGGAAGCTGTCAGACAGAAAAATGAATGTCAAAGACGCAGTCCGGGAATTAATGCGGGAAGGTGCTTTTCGAACTGCGGAAGAGTTTCATAAGTTCAATTCATGGCAGCCGAAATTGAGGTGGATCGTTTTCTGGTCGATGGATCAAAACCCTTCGGTCTTTGGGATCACAAACACAAGGTGAAGAAGGTCTATGGGGATAAAGATGACTACAAAAAGCACCTCCGTGCCATCACCAGGGAAACCGACGACCTCCAGCAGCGGTTATACGCGCACGATCGCTACAGTGTGCTTCTTATTTTTCAAGCGATGGATGCAGCGGGGAAGGATGGCACTATCCGCCGGGTCATCTCAGGAGTCGACCCCCACGGAATCACCGTTCACTCGTTTAAACGCCCGAGCCACACCGAGCTGGATCATGATTTTTTGTGGAGAACAGCGAAGGTGCTTCCGCGTCGCGGGCACATCACGGTTTTTAATCGCTCTTACTATGAGGAAACGCTCATTGTGCAGGTTCATCCAGAAATCCTCACTAAGTATCAGCGCGTGCCAGAGGAATTTACCCGGAATCTTCCGGAAGTTTGGGAAGGGCGGTATCGCTCAATCCGGGAGCACGAGAAACACCTCGCGAACAACGGAACGAAGGTGATCAAGTTTTTTCTCAATGTCAGCAGGGAGGAACAATGCCGGCGCTTCGTCGAGCGGATTGACCGCCCTGAGAAGAACTGGAAGTTCAACGATGATGATGTGAAGGAACGCGCTTTCTGGGATGACTACATGACGGCTTACGAAGAGACCATTAATGCCACCGCGTGTGAGGCTGCTCCGTGGTATGTTGTCCCTGCGGATGACAAACTCAACATGCGCCTCTTCTGTTCACAGATTCTTCGGAACGAAATGCGAAAGCTCGATGCGCACTATCCTCCGATTGACGGGAAACGTAGGGAGAAGTTGCAGAAGTTCCGCAAGGAGCTAACGGGCGAGTAAAGATGGTAGGGATGGCTCGGTAGGGGTAAGGCTCGAGGCCTAGACCCCCGGAGTTAAGAGAAAAGGTCCATCTGCGGGGAGTCAGCCTCGGGGAGAGCCTTTTTGGCCTCAGGGTGACTCTTCTTTTTTTCGTTGCTCGGCTTTGAAGAGCTCATCTCGAGGTGGCTGAGGATTTCCTTGGCCCTTTCGATGATGGGCTTCGGGAGGCCGGCGAGTCGGGCGACTTGGATACCGTAGGATTTATCGGCTTGGCCGGGGAGAATCTTGCGGAGGAAGATAATGTCGTCATTCCATTCCCGGACTGCGACGTTAAAGTTGGCGACAGCGGGTTTGGAATCGGAAAGAGCGCAGAGTTCGTGGTAGTGAGTGGCGAAGAGGGTTCGGCAACTGACTTCATCGTGGAGGTGTTCGGCGACAGACCAGGCGATGGAGAGGCCATCGAAGGTGGCGGTGCCGCGTCCAATTTCATCGAGGATAACGAGGCTTTGTTCAGTGGCATTATTGACGATGAGTGATGTCTCGTTCATCTCGACCATAAAGGTGGACTGGCCGCGGGCTAGGTCATCGCTCGCGCCCACGCGGCAGAAGATACGATCGGTCAGGCCAATATGGGCATGCTCGGCAGGGACATAAGAGCCGATTTGTGCCATCAGGGTGATGAGGGCGATCTGGCGAATGTAGGTGGATTTACCGGCCATGTTGGGCCCGGTTAGAATTTGCAGGCGCGATTCCCTAGGATCGATCAGGGTGTCGTTGGGGACGAATTTTTCATCCACCAGTGTTTGCTCCAGGACAGGATGTCGACCATTGACGATTTGCAGATGGCGGGAATCGTCGAGAACGGGACGGGTGTGCTGATGAAGTTGCGAGGTCTCGGCGAAGGAAATGAGAACATCCAGTGTGGCCAGAGCGTCAGCGGTGGATTGGAGGGTGGAAACATGATTTCCGACTCCGTTACGGAGTTTCAGGAACTCCTCGTATTCGAGTGCCTTCGCCCGGTCGTCTGCTCCGAGAACTTTGCCTTCCACTTCCTTGAGCTCCGGAGTGATGAAACGCTCGGCGTTGGCCATGGTCTGCTTACGCTGGTAGTCATCGGGAGCGAGATCGACCTTGGCTTTGGAGATTTCAATGAAGTAGCCAAAGACATTGTTGAACTTTATTTTGAGCGAGTCGATGCCGGTTCGCTCGCGCTCGGTGGCCTGAAGGTTGGCAATCCAGGTCTTTCCTTCGGTGGAGGCGGCGCGGAGCTCGTCGAGTGCTTTGGAATAACCTTCGCGGATGATGCCACCATCTCTTAGCTGGGCGGGAGGTTCGTCGGTGAGGGCGTTCTCAAGGAGTAAAACGAGGTCAGGAAATTCCTGAATGTTTGAAAGGAGAAGCCCATGCAGATTGGAGTCAGGCAGGGCTGAGAGGTCGGACTTGAGGTTGGGGATTTTTTCGAGCGAGAGCTGCAGTGATTTGAGGTCCCGAGCATTTCCTGATCCCTGGGAGAGGCGGCCGGTGGTTCGTTCGATGTCGCGGATTTGTTTTAAGGAATCACGGAGCTTGGTAAGGAGGTAGGGCTCGGCGAGGAGGGCCTCTACGAGATCGAGCCGGGCGGTAAGGGTTTTTAAATCGCGAAGCGGATGGAGGATCCAGTCGCGAAGCTTCCGGGCCCCCATGGGGGTCGATGTTCGATCGAGCACACCGAGAAGAGTGTGCTGTTTCCCTGAGCGGGATTCGACGAGGTCGAGATTGAGCTGCGAAGCGGTGTCGATGAGAACGTGCTCTGCGGCATCGCGCACGGTGAGGCTTCGAAGGTGGTCGCAGTTGCGACGGAGCTGGAACCTCAGGTAGTGCAAAACGCTACCGGCGGCAGCGAGGGCGGCCGGCATTTCCGCACAGCCGAAGCCGTCGAGGGACTGAACCTTGAAGTGATCTTTTAAAGTGTGGAGTGCTTGCTCGTGGATAAAGGCATAGCTTTCGTAAGGAAGGCTGTTGCGGAGGGTTCCGAGCTCCATCACCTGATCATCGGAAATGAGAAGCTCGGAAGGAGAAAGGCGGGTGAGTTCGTCTTCGAGCTGCTGTTGATCGGAAAACTCAGCTACGGTGAATTCGCCTGTGGTGTGGTCGGCACAGGCGAGGCCAAAGCGCGGCTTCTTGGCCGTGCCGCCGGAGAAAACAGCGGCGAGGTAGTTGTTTCGGGTATCATCGAGGAGGGTAAGGTCGTCGATGGAACCAGCGGAAATGATTTGGGCGATTTCACGTTCGACGATTTTTCCCGGCTGTGGCTCGGAAGTTTGCTCGGCAATCGCGACCCGCTTGTTGGCCTTAATGAGTTTGGCGATGTAACCTTGCGCCGCATGGTGGGGGACACCACACATAGGGATTTCGTTCCGTTTGGTGAGCGCGACATTGAGGATGGCGGCGGCATTCTTGGCGTCCTCAAAGAACATCTCATAAAAATCACCCAGCCGATAGAGGAGGAGAATATCGTCCGGCAGGGACTTCCGCATGGCGAGATACTGCGCCATCATCGGAGTGAGTTTTTTTTCTCCTGCCATCGGGAAGAATGGTGAAGAGAGAAGAGAGAGATGTGAAGAGGGAATGGCAGGTTTTGCCGAATATGAGGAACTGGGGTTGGGGAAGCAGCGGAATTATTGGAGGCTGGGACAGGAAGTTATACCGAACTTAGGATGGCTTGGGCTTTCCATTTCTTGAAGGAGGATGCGGAGTTGCTCCTCCGGAGATCACGATCTCGATCATGAGCGAGGCAAGGGACAGGCTCATCATGACGACGGCCGCGAAAAAGGTGACATTGGCGATGCCTTGGCGTTCAGAGAGAATGGCGATCATGGAAATGACACAGAGAAAAAGACTCAAGGCACCGAGCAGTTGCATCCAGCGTATGAAGACAAGACGCGTGCGCAGATTGCTGATTTGAGCAATGGTGGTCGGCTCGTGTTCTTTGAGCCAATCTCCATGAAGTTTACGCACCAGAGCCGCGAGATGGAGAAATCGGTTGGTGTAGGAAAGAAAGAGGAGGCTGACCGCCGGGAAGAGGAGTGCCGGAGTTGAAATCTCAAGGGTCACAGGGATTTTCTTGCGATCACGGTAAAGCTTGGCAAGCCAGACACTTGCCACCTCAGAACAAAAAAAGCCCGGAGGAAGGCTCCGAGCTTGATGATAGAATTATTAAGGGGATGGATTCGTTCAAGCCAGAACATCCATGATCGGCTTGCCTTCTTCGCCGCCCATGCGGAAGGGGCGTTTGCTGGGAGACATCAGAGTGTGATCATGTTTGAAGCCCATTGCGGTGGCGATGGTAGCATTGAAGTCAGCGGGGCT
Organism: Akkermansiaceae bacterium; assembly: GCA_049889835.1. Taxonomy (GTDB): domain Bacteria; phylum Verrucomicrobiota; class Verrucomicrobiia; order Verrucomicrobiales; family Akkermansiaceae; genus SW10. The sequence continues at coordinate 19,052 of JBMHCQ010000002.1, read as the reverse complement.
GGTCTTCTTTGTGATGACGTTTGAGGCGGTCTCGTCAGTCTCTCCGTAGACTGTTCCTCCTTTGACTCCGGCTCCTGCGAGAACGAAGGAGAAGGCTTTCGGGAAGTGGTTGCGTCCAGCATCCGAATCGATCTTCGGGGTGCGCCCGAACTCGGTGGCGACGACGACCATGGTGTCCTTGATGAGTCCGGTGACTTCGAGATCATGCATGAGTGCGGCGAAAGCCCGGTCGAGAACAGGAAGCTTTTCATCGGCCTTGGTGAAGTTGTCGGAGTGCCAGTCGAAGCCGCCGTATTGCACTTCGACAAAGCGGGCCCCGTGTTGCACGAGACGACGAGCCAGAAGAACGCCTTTGGCAAATTTTTCCTCGCCGTAAAGTGCAAGGGCTTCGGGTGATTCCTTCGAGAGGTCGAAGGCTTCAAGATCCTTGGACTGCATCAGGTTGACCGCGCTTTCAAACATTTCGTCGTAGGCGCGGATGTTGCGATGGCCCTTCTTGAAGCGGGCCTCGAAATCGGAATCGAGCTTATTACGAAGGACGAGTTGGCGGTTAAAGTCAGCTTCGGTAACTCCTTTGCGGCGCTTGGAGTTTTGTAGGCCTGACTCAGCATCACCAATCGGCAGGGGGGCAAGATTGGGCTCGAAAAAACCAGCGCCAGGATGACGGTTTCCCGCATGAACGGTGACGAAAGGAGGGAGGGTTCCGTTCAGGCGCTCGGGGTCGAGTTTGTTGGCCCAGGAGCCCATCGAGGGATGAGTGATGGAAGCTCGCTGGGTGTAGGACGTGTGGACCGCGTAATTTCCCTGCGCGTGCGCGCCTTGGGTGGAATTCATCGAGCGCACGATAGCCATCTTGTCCGCGTGCTTGGCGGTCTTTTCAAGATGCTGACCAAACTGAATTCCAGCGACGTTGGTGGAGATGGCTTTAATAGGGCCGCGATACTCTTCCGGAGCGTTTGGCTTGGGGTCAAAGGTATCGATGTGAGTCATTCCACCGGCCATGTAGAGGTAGATCACGTTCTTGGCTTTTCCGTGGGAGGCCGCGATCGCCTCGGCAGCTTCCGCAGAATTGAACCAAGTGGCCGCGGCTCCGCCTAGGCTGACTCCGAAGGCGGTGCGTGCGGTGTTCGCTAAAAAGGTGCGGCGGGAGAGATCGTCGAGTTGGTTGGGAGAGATCATGGTTTAAGGTGATTTGAGAGCTAGATTACTGGACGAAGAGAAAGCGATTGGAGGTGAGGATGGCACGAGCGAGCACGGCCGATGATTCAGAGGTCTTCATCTCTGGGAGAAAGGCTGCTTTTTCTTGGGGAGTGGGCTTGGCGGAGTAGAGGGAGAGGAAGAGATAGTCGAGTCGTTCTTCGGGAGTGCCAAGACGTGAGAAGTTTTTGGCAAACTGCGTCTTTTTGGAAGTGAGCAGCGAGGTTTCAAGGCCGTTTAGAAGGCGGAGTGATTGGGGAACGGTGGCCTTGGTGTGACCGGCACTCGGTGTCTCGCGATCCGAGGCGCCAAACTCACGGGAGAGGGTGTTTCCACGAGCGGGTGAGGGGAGCTCGGAAGAGCGCATTTCGAAGACCTTATGGCTTTGCTTGGGACGCGGGCTACGTCGGCTCACTGCCGGGGCAACCTTGCTGAGGAAGTCGCTGCCTTCGGATCCGAGATAAGCTTTCTTACGCATCTTTTGCTGCACTTCGCGGGCTTTTTGCGAGAGCTTCCGGACTTGAGCGAAATTACCAGCCTCCTTGGCTTCACGCATTTCGGTGCGGAGCTTGGCAGCTTCGGCTTGTGCGGCGCGGCGTGCCTTCTCAGCTTCGGCCCCGGCATTTGCGACTTGCTTGATCTGCTGTGGGGTGGCGTCCATGAGGACTTGATAAGCACCAGCATATTTGTTCCAGGCCTCGGCGAGTCCGTAGTTCCGATTGTCATCGACGTTTCCGGCATTCAGCGTGATGAAGGAATCGCGGAGCTCCTCGGCACTGAGACGGCGAAGGACGGGCCCGCGGAAGTGGAAGGGTTGCCCCATTTCCGGTTCTTCGGCAGCGACTTCCCGTTGGAAAAGCCGGGTGTGGTAAAGAATGCGGAGGAACTGAGCGATATCGTAGTCGGTCGCTTTCATCGCGCTTTCAAGAAGCGCCATGGTTTCGGGGTAGAGCGGATCGGGGGAGTTGCTCCAGTTGTCGATCTCGGGAACGATTCCCGCTCCGAAAACGTAGTCCCACATGCGATTGGCAATGACCTTGGTGAAGAAAGGATTATCTCGTGAGGTCACCCAATCGGCAAAGACCTGCTTCCGGTCCTCGGGCGGAACGTTTTTGAATTTTTCGCCGAAAATGGTGCGGGTCGGGATGGCTTCGCCTGGCTCGCCGTCCTCATACTTGTAATCAGCCGGAAGTTTGAGTTCCTTGGAGGTGTTGGTGTTCAGCGCGTTTCGGTTGTGATACCGGAAGACCTGCCCAATTTTGCGGGCTTCTTCTCTGGCTTTTCCAGAAGACCGATCTTTGAGCGATTTTTTGCGTTCTTTCTTGCTCATTCTTGCAAGCTCAGCGCGAGACGGAAGTGCGGGTTTCCCGGATCGCATGACTTCGCGGATTTTGTCTTGAGCATCGCTGAATTTATATTCGGTTCCCCCAAGGAACGCAGCCAGTTGGTAGTAGTCCATCTGGGTGAAGGTGTCGAAGGGGTGGTCGTGACATTGCGCACAGCCGATTTGGTGACCAAGAAAGACTTCGACGGTGTTGGAGACATTGTCGAGAAGCATGCCCCGGTCGCGGAGGTAATATCCGGCAGCGGGATTATCGGCAGCATGTCCCTCGGCTGAGAGCATTTCATGGACCATCTTGTCGTAGGGCTTGTTCTGATCGACTGATTCACGAAGCCAAACATGCCAGCCAAGCCCAGAGGACTCGGCAGTTGTCTGAAGACGGAGGAGATCGGCCCAGTAGTTAAAAAGGCGGGAATTTTTTCCATTTCCTGAGGACAGAGTCTCGATGAGAGCGGTGCGCTTGTCGGAATCCGTGGACTCAAGAAACTCTCTTGCTTCTTCCGTCGATGGGAGACGTCCGGCGATATTCAAATAAGAACGTCGCAGAAAGGTCGAGTCATTCGCGATGGGATTGGCGGAGAGGTTAAGCTCTTTCTGTTCGAGCAGGAGCGTCTCGTCAATTTGGCGCGCCGTGTTTTGCACGATATCAAGGCTGAGAGGCTTGGCGGTCACGGCAGAGACAAGCGCGAGGGACAGAAGAATTTTCATGATCAGCGAAAGGCTAGAATGAGTTTAGAAAATAAGAGCGACGATTTCTTCGTCGGAAAGAAGGGATGGATCTTCGGTGACTCCAACGAGTAATTCGTTCGCTACGGCGTCTTCGAGTTCATTCCATTCCACGGAGGCTGCCTCATCAGCAAGGCTAGGCTCAGGCTGAACGGGAGGGCCATTGAGAAGAGAGACGACCAGCGTAATCGCTGCACAGGCGGCCATGGTCGTTCCAAGAATGAGCTTGGGAGAAAGGAGGGCCTGCCACCAAGGCTTCGCCGAAAAAGGCTCGAGCCGAGCCCGACGGAGCGTGTCCTGAACGAAGGTAGGGTTCGGAGAAGCTTGGGAGCTCGGGCAATCTTTAAGAAGTTCCCAGACGGTATCGCCGTCGAGTTCTTCGTCAAAATCGTGTGGCAAGTGATCTTTCATGACAGATGCATAAGAAGGAACTCCCGAAGAAAGCGAGAGTTGCGAGAAAATGTGTAATTGTTGTTAAGGAGCAAGGAAAGCACTATCGTGAGCGCTACTTCCCACGCTCGTCACCCCAGAGAAGGACGTGGAGCCTTGGGGTGTAGCGGTAGCCTTGGTCACGGCAGAGGTCGGCCAGCCAGTGGGATTTTTGCTGCATCTCGATGGGGCTCCGGCCTTCGGGCATAAGGAAAATACGATCAGCAGGAATATTATAGCGCTCCTGAAGGGTTTGGAGTTCGGCGATATCGGGCTCACTCACCACCACGAATTTGAAGACCGCTTTTTCTGACCCAGCGAAGAACTTCAGCGACTCGTTTTTCCACCGCAGTGATTCTTCCATCCCAGAATTGGAGAGTTTGGGTGAGACATTGTAAGCGGTGATCAGTGCATCGAGACCAGAGGATGGAGTTTGGGTGCCGTTAGTCTCGATTTCAAGGTGGGGGATGTCCTTAAAAAGCCTGAGGAGATCAATGAGTTCATTTTGTTGGAGTAACGGTTCGCCTCCGGTAATAACGAGGCGATTGCATTGATAGGCGGTGATCTTTGGGGCCAAATCTTCGGGGCTGATCTCCAGAATTTGTTCTGCTTTCGAAAACTTGCGGTCATCGTGGTGCTTCCAAGGAGTTTTTTCCCAATTCCAGGTGTAAGGCGTATCACACCAGACGCAGTGCAGGTTGCAGCGCGAGAGTCGAAGGAATACCGCAGGTGCACCGATGGAGGGGCCTTCGCCTTGCAAGGTGTGAAACAGCTCGGGCGAGCCATCGGGAAGACGGGCGATTTTCATGGGCGAAACGCCTGTGCTACAGGAGGGAATACCTCTTGAGCAAGGACTGGAGCTGCTCGGTCTTCTCGCAAGTGAGATGAAGGAGAGGGAGGCGGAGTTCATCGGTGCAGTGGCCCTGAAGAGCAACGGCGGACTTGATGGGAACCGGATTGGTATCGAGCCCCATGAGGCCGGAAAGAAGCGGGTAGTAGCGCTTCTGGATTTCGCGAGCTTCCACGAACTCGCCCTCAAGGCAGAGCTGCACGAGATTTGCCATGACTTCGGGAATGAGGTTAGAGGCAACTGAGACCAGTCCCACGGCACCGCAGCTCATGAAAGGTAAAGTGAGGGGATCGTCACCGGAGAGGATCTGGAAGTCCTCGGGGACGGCTTGGACGAGTTGGTTAACGCGATCAACCGAACCGCCGGCTTCTTTGTTGGCGACGATGTTGTCGAAATCATTCGCAAGGCGGGCCACGGTATCAATTGCAATTTCGATCACCGAGCGTCCGGGGATCGAGTAGAGCATGAGGGGCAGACCGGTGTTTTCAGCGACCGCCTTGTAGTGTTGGTAAAGTCCTTCCTGCGAGGGCTTGTTGTAGTAGGGGCAGACTTGCAGGGAGGCATCGGCGCCGGCGGCTTCGGCTGCCTGCGTGAGATGGATGGCTTCCGCGGTGGCATTGGCCCCACTCCCCGCGATCACTTTGATTCGTCCCTCTGCGTACGCCACGGCTGCTTGGATCACCTCGAGATGTTCTTCAGTTGTCAGCGTGGGCGATTCGCCGGTCGTCCCCACGGGGACGATTCCGGTAATCCCGGCAGCGACTTGACGGTCGATCAGCGCTTTAAAAGCGTCATGATCCACACGGCCATCGCGAAAGGGAGTGATGAGAGCGGTGAAAGTGCCTGCGAACATAGGTTGCTTCTTAAACAGAAATATCGGAACAGTCTAGCGCAGCGTTTGATAGAAGTACGGCGTGGCTTAATTCCCGACGATCGTCATCAGTTCTTCCCGTTCTTGATGCGAGAGAGGACGCCATTTTCCAGGCTTGAGGTCGCCTAGGCTGATGGGGCCGACCTCCAGGCGAACCAGACGTTTCACTCGGTGGTGAACCGCTTGAATCATGTAGCGAATTTGGCGCTTCTTTCCGGTGGTGAGAATCATCGCTAGCCGTCGTGGAGAGAGTCGCTTGACCTTGTCGGCTTTCGCTTTGCCAACTTCGGTAAAGACTCCTTTTTCAAGCTGAGTGATGATCTCGTTATCAAAGGCCTGATCAAGCGTTACGTGGTAGAGTTTTTCCACCTTGTGTTTGGGGTGGGTCAGAGCCTGGGCGAGTTCTCCGTCATTGCTCAGGAGAAGGAGGCCCTCGGACTCGCGATCGAGTCGCCCTACATGCATCAGGTTTTGCAGGCGACCGGGAAGGAGGGAGTATATCGTTTTGCGGTTGTGCTCGTCATTGCGTGTACAGACGAGGCCCGGAGGCTTGTGGAAGACGATGGTCTGGACTCGGAGTGGTTCCAGTCTTTTACCTGAGGCCCGTACTTGATCCCCAGTTTGTACGCGGTATGAAGGCTTGAGGCAGACCTCACCATTGACGAGGACTTCACCCTCTTGCACGAGGGCGTCGCAGGAACGTCGCGACCCGACTCCACAGGAGGCGAGATACTTGTTGAGGCGGATGCCAGCGTCTTCCATCGTGTCAAAAAAGGTGGGGGACAAAAAAGGCGAAGCCACGGAGGGCTTCGCCGGAAAGTATTATTTTAAAAAAGCGAGGATGGAAACTAGCTCTCGGCCTTGGTCTTTGGGAGACCGATGGCGCTGGAGCCTTCTTTCCAATCGCCACGCTCCTTCATGAGCTTCACACGCTCAAAGCGTTTCATTACAGAGCGTTTTCCAGTAGCTCCACCTTTACGTTTCAAAGAATTATGCTTGGACATGGGTCAAAAATTTCCGGTTCGAGGCGCGGAAGCTAGGGGTGAGCGGTCTGGTTGGCAAGGATGAAGTTTGCTTTTCTCAGGAGGGCTGAGAGCGATCAAAAACGAGAGAAGAGGCGAGGCCTGTCGCCGGAGTCGATAGGCGCTCAATCTTGGGATCGATTTTTTTCCAAATTACCCTTGCTTCCCGGTCTACTTTCAGTAATTACTGAAAGTAGATGAGCGAAGGAGCTACCAAACTCGATCAAATCCGCGAGGAGTTCGTGAGCCAGTGGGGAGTCATGGGCACGCAGTGGGGGATCAATCGCACGATGGCGCAGATTCACGCTCTGCTCATGACGAGCGCAAAGGCTCTCAGCACTGATGAGGTGATGGAGACTTTGCAAATCAGTCGGGGAAACGCCCACACGAACCTGAAGGACCTCGTTGGTTGGGGCTTGATCAAAATCACGACCAAAAAAGGGGAACGGAAGGAGTTTTTCGAAGCTGAAAAGGGTGTTTGGGAGATGTTTCGTCGTATTGCCACGGAACGGAAACGTCGTGAAATTGACCCCGCATTGAGCGTTCTTAGGAAGTGCCGTGACGAAAGCGGGAACCTCGAAGGGAGAGACGCCGAGGTGTTCCACGAGCAAATGAAGGAACTGGAGGAATTTGTCGCCTTCGCCTCCTCCATGGCCGACAAGGTCGCCGGAATGCAACACGGCAAAGCGATGCAACTCGCTTTTAAATTCTTCTCCTGATCAACGGATATTTTTAAGGACTTCTCAATCTCAGCGACACAAATTTTCAAAAATTACTGAAAAAACAAAACTAAAAAAATGAAATTCCCAATACAAACCCATTGGATCGAAGTCTTCTACGACGGGCGTTGCGGAATGTGCTGCACTTTTCACGAGTGGATCAACACGCAACGACGGGCCTTCGAGATTCGATTTACACCCTATCAGGCCCCTGAGGCCGAGGAGCATTTTCCCGGGATCGGGACGCTTGATCCGGCCCGTGAAATGATCGTGAGAACCGATACGGGCGAGATTTTCCGCGGAGCGGAAGCCTGGGTCTGGTGTCTCTACAGCTGCGCGGATTATCGAAAGGTTGCGCTTCGCCTAGCGACTCCGGGATTGCTCGCGGTGGCGATCCGAGCTTGTCGCCTGCTCGCGGCGAACCGCCATGGCCTGAGCAAGGTCTTCTTTCGAAAGAAGGATCGCGAAGTGCGCAAGACGCTGCATCGAATGGAAAAGGAGCCCTGCGAAGACGGGACCTGTCACCTTGAGGAAACAGAGAAGGACGAATGGCGGGCCGAACTCATGCGATAACGATTTTTTGAACCTAAAACCTCAACCTGAAAGGAACCAAAAACAATGAACGATACTGCAATCACCTATGCACTCTACCTCGCGGTGGCGGTGCCAATTACGATCTGGGTTGCCCGGACTCTGCACAAGAACGGCCGGGTGTTTCTGGTCGATTGTTTCCATGGAAACGCGGAGATGGCTGATAGTGTGAACCACCTCTTGGTGGTCGGCTTTTACCTGATCAACATCGGATTCGTGACCCTTTATCTGAAGCTCGACTTCATGGTGCATGGCATCACGGGAATCTTCGAAGCACTCAGCGGCAAGCTGGGAGTCGTGCTCCTGATTCTGGGAGCGATGCATTTCTTAAATCTCATCATCTTCAGCAGGATGCGGAAGAAGCCGGAGGTGGTGATTCCACCAACCATCCCTCCCACCCAGTGGGAAGGCCAAGCGAAAGGATTGGAACGATGAAGAAGCTGATTTTGAAACTTCTCGGGCGCACTCCGCGCCCGAGAGCGATACCAAGACATCGGCGGCTGACATGGATGTTTGGAAACTGATGAGAAAGGAAATTCAAATGACACATATTGAGAAAAGTGAAGATGGCATTCGGATGCGGGTGTTTGTGGATACAATGCCGCTGGCTTTGTGGATTCCATTTGTAGCTTGGGTGTTGATTGCAATTCCGTTTTTCCATAGTGGAATTCTTATTTTTGGGATAATTGCGCTTTTTATTCACCTAGTGGCCTACTTGGTGATAAGGGGAGTCTTCTTTTTGATCGCACTATGAGAGAATTCGATCTTCTGGCGAAACAGGGTAGGACATCTTGCAGGTGCGGTCCTTGGTGTTGTCGCTCTCTATGCTCTGTTTATGAATGATGTTCGCTGGGGAGACGCTCCTGATGCTGCTTTGATGATCTTTTTGATTGGAGGGTTTTACGGGCTAGTGACAGCGGTCGTTGCGATCTGGAGACACGAAAGGATTAAAGAAAATGACTACTGAACTCATGAGCTGGTTGCTCCCAAAGCAGAGACCAATGCCGAGGTCATGCGAATCTTTCGGAAGGTTGCAGAGAGATCAATGGGCCTGCCTGCGGCAAAATGGATGCTCGAGATCGGCGCATTCTTTCTTCGAACCGAAACTGAGATGGTGACGAAGAGCCGCTGGGTCGTTCCAAGCCGCCTTGAAAAGGAGGGGCTACGTTTTCATCGGCCCGACTTTAAAGATGCTTTGGAAGACCTGCGGAAGCGTGCTCGTCTCCAATCTTTGAAGCCTGTGACGAAAGGGTCACCGAATCCCACTGCCAGGTGACTCTCAATTCAGAAAATTGGTGGAAGAGATCATTTCCTTTTGTCGGATGGCAAAAACCTGCCTACCTTCTGGAAGCGAGGTCGTCTGGTCTCCCACCCATTGATCAATGCCTGAAGAGAATCGCACCTACAAAGCTAATCGCATCATTCTTGCGGCTGCGTGCATGGTGATCTTGATCGCGGGACTGAAGCTGGCCCAGAGCTTTTTTATTCCTATCCTTCTCGCCGCCTTTATTGCGACGGTGAGTTTTCCGATCACAAATTGGCTGCGTCGGCACCGCGTCCCTCGCTTTTTCGCGGTGCTGATCACAGTTCTGGTGGACTTTGCCTTTTTGTTGGGAATTGTTCTCATCGCGAGCAGTATGGTGGGCGATCTTGAGACGAAGTATGCTCAGAAGTATCGGTTTATTATTGAGGATCGAATTAAGGAGACCTCGGAAACGGCGGTCGCGGTGCTGGAGCGTTTCAATGTTGAGGAAGCCGAGCAGAAAGTTCAGGAATACGGAACCTCGAAACTTCAAGAACAGCTTTCGGACACCTTTTCCTTCACCAAGGTTCTCGATCTTGGAACTGATGTGGCCTGGAAAGTTTTTTCCTTCATGGGAACGACGTTTATAGTGCTGATCTTAACAGTCTTCATGCTCAGTGAAGCGAGGATGTTTGCACGGCGGATGAATGCTATCCTCGATGCGCGCGGGCCGAACTTGCAGCGGATCATGGACGCGAGCTCCGACGTGCAGCGTTACCTGGCGATCAAAACGGTGATTAGTCTGGTGACGGGCTTATTGGCAGGTTTCTTGTGTTGGGCCGCGAAGATCGACTTTTTTCTCCTTTGGGGGATTCTGGCCTTCGCGATGAATTTCATTCCTGTGATTGGTTCGATCATCGCGGGGATCGCTCCCTTGGTTCTAGCCTTTTTGGTCGGCGGCCCGGCAAGCGCATTGGTGATCGGGATCGGCTACGTTTCTATTAACATCTTCCTTGGAAATTTTCTTGAGCCGATGCTGATGGGGCGTCGTTTTGGTCTCTCAACTTTGGTGGTTTTGATTTCAGTCCTCTTCTGGGGCTACATTTGGGGGCCGATAGGAATGCTTCTCGCTGTTCCGCTGACGATGGTAATCAAGGTTATGTTGGACAATAGCGACGACCTTCGTTGGCTCGCAGTTGCCATTACCAAGGAAAAAAGGCGGCCCATTTTAGTTCCTGAGGACGAAGAGGATGAGGGTTCTAACCACTCTCTGGCCGGATCGGAAATGGGGCATCTCTCTGAGACCGCGACTGAAGGGGGGCAGAGTTCGTGAACAGGATTGCCGCATTCGGAATCTAGGTTAGGCTTCGCTTGTGAAGAATTCCGGGGTGCAGCGGGCGGCTTTTGTGTCGCTTTGTTTTGTAACAGTCCTTGTTTTTGTTGGAGCGATCGTGCGCACGTCGGGAGCAGGACTGGGCTGTCCTGATTGGCCGACCTGCTGGGGTGAGCTGATTCCTCCCTACAAGGTGGAGCAAGTTAACCAGAAAAAGCTGGAGGAGAGTCTTCCTCGTTTCAAGCGGAAGGCAAAGGCTCTTGGGCGCGACCCAGATTCGATTACCGTGGATTCGCTGATGGATGAATTCAATGGAGCGCATACTTACATCGAATTTGTGAACCGGCTTTTTGCGCTGCCGGTGATCCTTTCGACGATCGTTTTGATGGTGAAAGCGCTACGGCGAAAAACGCTGCCTTCGGTGGTTCGAAAGAGCGCCGTGTGGTCGTTTATTCTGGTGATTGTGAACGCGGTGCTCGGGGCCGCCGTGGTATACAGTGGCTTGAAGACAGGATTCATTACGGCGCACATGGTCGCGGCGTTCATCCTGACTTTCCTCCTTGTTTACATCGTGTGGGCTGGAGTCCCGGAAGGAGGGCGCCGACGGGTGATTCCCGGAGCTGGAAAGACGGCAGTGGGCGTCCTGCTTGCCCTTGTTTTGATTGAAGGATTGATGGGCTCGCAGATACGGGAAATGACCGATGTGCTTCAGCGGACCTACGGGGTGGAATCGCGGCCTGAGTGGATCGGGCAGATTGACGACTCCTGGCTCTTTTTAGTGCACCGAAGTTTCTCGTGGGCAATCTTAGCCGCCGCGATTGTGGTATGCTGGCAGGTGAGATTTAAGGGCCTCGTGCCGAACGCCGTTTTTGCAATTGTCATTGCCTTTATGCTGATGGGGATCGTCTTCTCGCACGTGGAAATTTCGGCCGTGGTGCAGGTGCTTCATGTGGGCTTGGCGTCGATCCTGGTAAGTTTGAGTTTTTACTGGTGGCTGGCCGCTGACAGGGGGGGCGAACGTGCTTGAAGCTACAACTACGCAACGGACTTTTAGGCTCGATACCTTCCGGGCAATACCTGCCGGGTTGGTTGAGACAGTCAGCACGACCTTCTCGATCCTGCTGGCAGATCGTGTTTTTGGCGCTGGCATTTGGGCCAAGCCCTCGCTGGTGGCGATCCCGAGCTTGGGCTTGTTTCTCAGCCTTTTTGTGGTGCAGGGCGTCCGGCGGTCCGGACTCTCAATCAATGCCGCATTGTCCTTAATTTTTGGGATGTCAGCAGCTGGGTTTACGATGGCGGCGATGGCTGGTAACGACTTTAAAATCTACTTCGCGGGAATGTTTTTTGGTCTGATTGGAGTGACTTTGAACGTGCCCCTTTTTGCTCAGATCTACCGGAAGCACTACCCGGATGAAAGGCGGGGGAAACTGTTCTCAATGACGGCCTTTATCCGCAAGATCTTTGCAATCGGGGGCGCCTTTTTGTTTGGATGGATGCTCACGCAATCGTTGGACTCCTATCCGGTTGTTCTTGGTAGCTACGCGGTGGCTTGTCTGGTCATGGCTGGCTGCGTCCTTGGTATTGAAAAGGTGACTCTGAGTAAGGCAAGAGCAGTGGAGCTTTTCGACGCCTTCCGCCACACTGCGGTAGATAGGCCGTTTCGGAATCTCCTGGTTTCCTGGATGGTGCTGGGACTAGGCAACCTCCTTTGCTTTTCCCTCTTTGTGGAATACATCACAAACAAGGAATATGGTTACTACCTGAGCGAACGCCATGTCAGCGTGATCACTACCGTGATCCCGGAGGCTTTGTTTTTGATCTTCATTCTTGTGTGGGGGCGCTTGTTCGATCGGATAAATTTTTACGTCCTGCGCTTGCTGATCAATTTGGTTTTTGCGGTGGGAATTCTCTTCTACTTTCTGGGCGATGGCTTGTGGGCGCTTTACATCGGAATCGGTTTCCACGGAATCGCACGGGCCGGAGGAAATGTGGCTTGGTCGCTGTGGGTGACCAAGTTTGCGAAAGCGGAAAATGTCGCAGAATACATGAGCGTGCACACTTTCTTGACCGGGTGTCGCGGGGTGATCGCTCCTTTTGTCGCTTTTCAGATGGCGGCTTCGATTGGTCCCTTCTGGGTCGGTTGCCTGGGAGCAGGAATGATCTTTGTGGCCTCGGGAATGATCGTGCCGGCGATGCAGAAATCGCTTCGAGCCGAGAAAAACTTGCCAGCTTAGAGAAGATTTGTATTCTCCGCCGCATCGCCGCAAGGCGAGATGAGCCAGCTTAGCTTCAATTGGTAGAGCTCTCGATTTGTAATCGAGTGGTTGTCGGTTCGAGTCCGACAGCTGGCTCCATTTTTCTCCTTATAAATGAGTGGGTTACGAGGAGTGTTTTCTGAGAAGTGCAAATTGTGGGATCGAGAAAATACGGTTTGCACTGGTGTTGCACTGATTTTTAACTGTAGCAGCGATTACTCATTATCTGCCTGCTACCACCCATCCATTCTATGACCCACTTGGGGCAGGAAGATTTTGTCTCTCTTGTTCACGCTTGAGCCTGGCTTCCTGTCGCTCGGCGGCGCGTTGGATGCGGCGGAGGTATTGTTCGACGAGTTGCTTGTTGCCTTCTTTGAGGCGGACTGCTTCGCGAGCTTTGGGGAGAGCTTTGATGTAGTCGCCATCTCTTGCCACGGATTGGGCGTAGCGGAGGTTGGCTTGGTAGGCGACTTTGGGATCAGGAGAACTCATGGCGAGGGTGAAGGCGGTGCGGGCTTCCTGCTTGAGCGTCTTCGCGGCTGCTTCGTCTTCCTCAGCTTCAGCGCGGGCGAGATGGATTTGGCCGAGGCGGACTTGGGCTTCGCCGTGGCCAGGCTTGATTTCGAGAGCTGCTTTGAGGTGAGAAGCTGCTTCTTCGAGTTTGTCTTGAGACTTCGCGGCATCACTACGAACGAGGAGGGACTCGATCTTTTGGTTTTTGCTCATTGAGTCACCAGCGCGTTTGTCGATTTCATCGAGAAGTTCTTTGGCCTGCTCGGGAGCATCGAGGCGGAGGAGATAACCAGCGGTTTTGAGTGAGCGAGCGACGTCGACTGCGTTGCTCTTTTTCATCGCGGACAGATAGGCCCCAAGCGCGAGGAGAGGTTCTTGTTTGTTGACGTAAATGTCGCCAAGCTTGGTGAGGGTGTCGGCATCGGCGAGGCCTTTGAGGCGGAGGATTTCGAAGTTCTCAGCGGCACGAAGAATCTCGTCCATCTGCACAAAGCAATTTGCCTGTTGCTTCCAGAGGAGGGCTTTCTCGGGAGCTTCGTCGATGAGGGCCTGCAGCATGACGGAGGCTTCACTCCACTTTTCTTGGGAGAGGAGGGATTGAGCGAGTCCGAGCTTCCACTGAGGATTCTTTGGATTGAGGAGATAGGCTTGGCGGAAGGCGGTTTCAGCGGCGAGGAACTTTTCATCCTGGAAGTGGATGTTGGCCATGATGCCATAGATGAGGTGGTCGGACTCGCCGAGGTCGATCGCCTTTTCAACATGAGGCTTCGCTTTGGGAAGTTGGTTCTGTGCCGAATACAGCAAGGCGAGATTCTTGTGAGCCCGGCGGTATGGTGGGTGAAGGGAAATGGCCTTTTTATAAGCAGCTTCCGCTTTGGCATTCTGCCCGGACTGGAGATAGATGTTTCCAAGAATGTAATCAAAGGCAGGGCTCAAGTCTTGAGGAAGCTTTTCAACTTCTCCTGCTTTACGCTGCTTGCGAGTAAGCTTGGGCGGGTTCTTTTGAGTAAAGGCAAACTGCTTGATGAGAGCCTCAGCCTGCTTGAGCTGACCTTTCTCAATGGGATCACTCAAATCACGAAGGAAATCGAGTTCATCACGACTCACCTTTGGCTCGACGTTTGGAAGGAAGCCATAGGTGCCGACGAAGTTGGCCTTGAACTCCGCGGATTTAAAAAGGGAAGCCGGGATGGTCAGGCGCTCGGCTGCGAGGGGCAGGATGAAGGCGAGTGAGAGGAGGAATTTCATGGGGTTAACGCGGTGCGCGGAAGGTGAAAGGTTGAGAGACGCGGGCTTTGGCTTTGGCTCCGCCTTTGATTGCGGGGCTGAATTTGTAACGGCGGAAGGCCTTGAGAGCTGCTTCATCGAGTGAGGAGATGCCGGAGGATTGTTTGACGGAGGCATCGATGACATTGCCCCGCTCATCGATCATGCCGCTGATGATGACGCGGGCGGTGCCTCGGGATTTGAGTTTTTTGAGGGCAGAGCGCGGGATGGTGGGATTCGCGCCGGAACGCACGGTGGGTTCGGCATCCATTTCGCCCTCATCGAAGCCAGCAGCGGCAGCGGCGAGGCCTGCAGAGAGATTTAAATTTACGCGCCCAGTTCCTCCGGTGCCAAGATCAGGCAGGTCCATCGCAAGGTCAACCTCGGGAGCCTCTGCCGGTTCCGGTGGTGGCGGTTCTACCTCCTCTTCCGGCTGCTCAATTTCATCAGGAATGACATATTCTTCTTGTTCCTGCACTTGAACGTTGGCGACGAGGTCCGGCTTTTCCTTTTGGAAGCTGTTATCAAGCCGTTGCATCAGGGGGATGACGACGAAGACGAACAGCGTGAAGATCGCACCACTCAACACCACGACGACCCGGCTTAAGAGCCGGTTGGGTCGGGGTGGTCGATAAACGTGGCGGGGCTTCGACATGATTTTTTAAGCGTCGGTGAGAGTGATTTTTTCCGGCTTGGCTCCGCCGCTGATACAGGCGTTTTGGACCTCGATGCTCAAGCCGTGACGCGACTGGCCATGCGCTTGAATAATGATGGGGCTGCGCTCTTCGCGCTGGAGCTGAGCCTGCACGAGGGCGGGAACGGACTGAATGGAGACTGGCTTGCCATCGACCTCGATCTTGTTCCCCTTGGTAATGAGGAAGACGAGCGTTTGGCTGTCATTGGCTTGGTTCTCCTGGGAATCCTCTGGCTTGTTGATGTTGAAGCCGTCCTCTTCCACAAAAGTCGCGGTTACGATGAAGAAGATGAGTAGGATGAAGACGCAATCGATCATCGGCGAGAGGTCCGGTTCGGGATCGCTCTGGTCGATTTGAAATTTGTCGTCTCCGAGAGGCATGATCGTTAACTGGTGGCGTCGTTGAGGAGGTGTTTTTTCACTCCGGCATCGAGAATCTGCTGTTCGACTTGGGAAACAACACCTCGGAAGGCATTGGTATCGGCTTGCAGAATGACGGAGAGATTTTCATCCGAAAGGAGTTGCGGGCGGATGACATTTTGAATGCCGCCGATCCCGATTTCCTCGCCAGCGTAGAAGACTTTGTTATCGGCGGTGATAGCGATGAGGACCGAGTTTTTCTCAAGCTCAGCAGCGAAGGCGGCTTGCGGTCGCTCGACTTCCACGCCTGGCGCCTTTTGGAAAACAGTGGTGACGATGAAGAAAATGAGAAGGATGAAAACGCAGTCGATCATCGGCGAAAGGTCGGGCTTCACCTCCTCATCGGGTGAGAGGCTGCGGGTGTTACGTCTCAGGCTCATATTTTACGAAGTTTGGTGATGATGACCGTGCTCTGGAGCTGGGCCAGGGTGGAGTTGATCTTGTTTTTCCGCTCGCGCAGAACGAGCGCGACGAACATTCCAGGCAGCGCGATGACGAGCCCCGTCAGGGTAGTGAAAAGAGCCTCCTTCATGCCGGAAGCGATCATGTTCATGCTCTGCTCCCCACCACCGGCGGCGAGGCCATCAAACATATCGAGCATCCCGCCAACCGTGCCCAAAAGCCCGGTCATGGGCGCAGCAGCCACGAGGGTGGAAATGATGATCAAGCGGCGATCGACGGTGTAAATCAGGATTTCCCGGACCTCATCGAAGCGACGCTGGACGCGCTTGATCGAGAGTCGCTTCCCGTGAATGACGTAGCGGACGATCTCGCCGATGCGCCCCTGCGCGGACTCTGGGTCATTGATCCATCCGGCCCAGAGATGCTGATCGCGATCATTGAGATTCCCACGAATGACAAAGTAGAGCGAGGAGGCCGCTACGGTGTAGAGAATGAATGCCACCGTCGCCAAGGCCGCCATCACGAGACCGCCATCCGAGAAGATCGCGATGACCTCCTGAATGGTGCTTTGAGATTCTGCAAGGACCATGGACTTGGGAAAAATTGTTATTCCGCCGCTTATGGAGTGACCAATTCGGCCTCATTAACGTCCTCTGGCTCGTCGCCGGAATCGTCGTCAACAGGTTTGGTGGATGCGATCTCGGACGTGCCGTTCAGAAGGGCCAGGGCGACGCCCTCGACTTGGCCGAATTTTGCCTTCGCCACGCTCTTCAGCATCCCGTGAATGATGATCACCGGAATGGCGACGATCAGTCCCATCGCAGTGGTGATGAGTGCCACCGAAATACCACCCGCGAAGGCTGAGGAATCTGCGGAACTCACAGCGGACATAATGGCAAAAGTCTGCATAATCCCGAGCACAGTGCCAAGAAGGCCCATCATCGGAGCAGCGGCCGCAACCAGCGCAAGGAAAGGGAGGAAGCGCTCAAGGCGAGGCTGGATGAGGCCCAGCTTCTCCATCAAGGCGTCTTCAAGAATGCGACGCTTGTCGAAGAAGTGCTTTACGCCCGCTTCTGCAAGTTGACCACCGAGCCCGCTGATCTCTTGGGTTTTTTCCTGTGCGGCGGGTTGACGATCATCGAGGAGGTCATCGAGAATGAGATTGATCTGCTTCCGGTTCGGAATTGGGAAACGCTGAATCTCGAAGAACTTAAAGATCGCGATCAAGAGGGTGAGCAATCCCAGACTGAGAATTCCATAACCAACGATGCCTCCACCGTCGATGTATTCGCCGATTGATTTTTTGGAGCGAGCAATTTCAAGCGCCTTACCCATCGAGCCATCGACTGGAACCTCGGCCTTGCCGGTGGTCACGAGCGAGCGAATAGTATCTGCTCCATCATCTACGGGATTGATCGGTGGATAGAGGGCCTGTTTTCCAGTATTGGCAGTAAAGCCTGCCACGGATTCATCTCTGGCTGAGAAGTAGCCCAGAGGTCCGGCAAGCGCGTAAGTGCCCTCCGAGATTTCTCCGCCAGCACCGACGGCTTTTCCTTCAAAGCGCGTTCCACCACTGAGTGCGACGAGTCGGTCGGCAGCAAGAGCGAGGACTTTGAAACGGCCTTCGATTTCAAGAGCAAGGTCATTTCCGGCATCGTCTGCTGCGGTATTGGCTTCTTTGAGGGCAACCCCGAAGCCCTGCTTCTCAGAGCCGTGAATTCGATTTTCAAGTGCGTTCGTGTAGTTCCGTAGAGTGCTCCGAGTGAAGTCAGCCTCACCACGACGGGCCTGAAGCTCAAGGTCCAGCTGGCGTTGCGAACCAGCGAGCCCGGCCTCCTCGTTCAGCAGCTTTCGCAGGGCCTTTTGAAGATCGAGCACTTGATCGTCGAGCACTTCGACTTCGCGGATCAAAACCGCTTCCTGAGAATCGATCGAGGCCTGCAGTTTCTCGAGCTGCTCCTGAGCAACGCGGAGATCGTTATCCGCCTTTTGCTGAGCGGTCTGAGAGAAAGAAAAATAAGTGGTCGCGAAAAAAGCGGCCAAAAGAGTTGTGCGTTTCATGGAAAAAATCAGGGAGCGATTTCAAGAGGAAGGTCCACCAGGCGAGTCTCGCCCGAGCCACTGGCTACATCGATCAGCTCACGAATCCGCGCTGCAAGGTCTGCATCGGAGACCAAAGTCTCAGTCCAGCCCTCTGGTCCCGGAGTCAAGCGGAAGGCCACCGTGCCGTCCTCATTGGCGGCAAAGCCAAAAGCGAGACCGAAGTAGACCTTGTCGATCTCGACCTCTTTGTCTCCGGCTTTCGCGGTGCTGTCCTCGTAGGTTGAAACAATTTGGTTAAATTTCTCGGTGATATTCAGGATGTTCACCATCGCTCCGAGGCGGCCATTCAGCTTCTTCGACTTATCCTCGGCGGCGACGAAGTTTTTGTGATCGAGAATGGCCTTCGCCATCTTCGGTTCTCCCGCTAATTCTGGTGGGAGGGTGGGGATGACTGCGGAGACTTTCCCCTCCACGGCATCGAGGTTCTTCTGAAGAGCTTCCCGTGCCGCATCGAAGTCCCGCTTTTCCTCCAGCTTTTTAGAGGAATCGGTATCGGCAGTCTTTAGGCGAGCTTGAGTGGCCTCAATATCCGACTCCACATCTTTGATCTCGGCACCCAAGGTTTCTTTGGACTCGGCCAAGAGCTGCTTGCGCTCTTCCCAGTCTTTTTGGGTCTGCGTGGTCTGCTGCATGACCGCGATCCATTTCTGGACACTGGTGCGGAGCTTCTTGTTCGCCTCGACCTGCCCTGATGCCGGAAGCATCAAGAGAGAGAACGCAAAAAAATAGGGTGAGAGTCGTTTCATTTGAAGGCCGTAAAGGTGTCCTTTTTCCCCGAGAAATGTGAACTTCGGAAAGTGACATAATCGTCACTGAGCGTGCCCAGAAACAGAAAAGCCGCCCCGGAACCACCCGGGACGGCTTTTGTTGGATCGCCTGCGGGCGATTTTTCTATCCGTTACTGAGAGTCTTTCTCAATGCGGAAGAAATACTGTGTCTGACCAGCTGGCACTGCGAATGTGATGGAGTCATTGATCGCATTGGCCGTCGCTGTGGGCCCCCCGCCATCCCCCCAGGCCGGTTTCAGATCACGGGGGCGAGTCACCGTGTTTGGCGCACCCCCCGGGGGGCCGCAC
>JBMHCQ010000001.1:0-69397 GCA_049889835.1 Akkermansiaceae bacterium | reverse complement strand
GCGACACGGCGGCAATGTCGTCTTTTTCGGGCGAAGAGAAAGAACAGAAGGTCGAGAGAGTCAATACGCTGAAAGTGATTTTCATAAAGTTTCAGATAGGGGTGACGCGTGGTGATTGCGGGGTGAAAGAGTCATTTTTTCACCCAGTCCGGACGGGTGACGGAGCAGTCGAAAAGGCCGGTGGTGGGAAAGGTCTTTTCACTGAAACTCTTTTTATCCATGAGGAAACAATAAGGAGGTAGGTGATATTTGACTCCGCATGATTTGCGATTAACTCCGCATGACTTGTGGATTCTATCAGGGTTTCAGACCGGCATTGGATTTTCCGGGTGGGAAAGCCAGAGGTGAAATCTGCTCAGTTGGTTTCCATGTTTCCGCTCCAGAAATCCTGCGGATGAATGCGCCCATGCCCTTTTTGATAATGGCACTAGGAATGCGTCAAAATCTCTCTCTTTGGCGCTTCTCCTACGAGGGGGAATGCTTCCGTTCGTTTGGGGGATACAAGGCTTCCTCGTCGGTGTCGGTATTGTCTCTCGTTCGCCTTGACGCAAAATCCCTTGGATTAAAATTGGCCACTTTAAGAGCCGAAACGCCGGAGGAGATCATTGGCACCGTCGGGAAAGGTGGAATCGTCAAATCTTTCGAGTTGAAGGTGGTCTTCGGGAACCTGATAGACGGAGTCTTCCGACCCGGGTTTCCGGTAGACGAGATCGTAGTGGTGAAGAAGAATTGACTCGAGAAAAGAGGACCAATCACGGTTATCGATCTGGGTATGCCATTGATCGACTTGCTCGTTTCCGCGAAGGCGGCGGAGGCCGTTGAGAGTGTTTTTCAGCTGCTGTGGATTCTCGAGGAAATGGGGGTAGTCTTCAGTAAGGAATTTGGCTCTTTCAGCCAAGGGGAGATGAACCTCCACGACACGGGCTTCGCCCAGCCGTTTCCAAAGTGAGCCGGGGAGTTGGATTTTACCGATTCGACTCGACTCGGCTTCGGTGAAGACGGGTTGAGCGGGATCGTAGTTTGAAAAGGCCTGCCAAAGGAGACTTTCGAAACGCTTCTGGCTGGGTTGGTGGCCAGTGGTAGAAGTGCCAAGGATGGATCCTTTGTGATGGGCGAAGCCTTCGAGGTCGAGCACTTGTGCACCGCGGCTTTTCAGCGCGTGAAGGAGTCTCGTTTTTCCGCATCCGGTGAGCCCGGCGAGAACGATGAGTTCTGGCTTGGAAGGCGAGATCTGCTCTCCAAGATCTGCTATGAGCCATTTTCGCCAAGCTTTGTACCCGCCTTCGATGACGCGGGCGCGCCAGCCGATGGCGCGCATGATCACGGCCATGGAATTGGAACGCATATTCCCGCGCCAACAGTAGACGAGAGGCGCGTAGTCGCGGGGGCGATCCGATAGGGTTTTCTCGAGGTGGCGGTGGATGTTTTTTGTTACCAGAGTCGCACCCAGGCGACGGGATTCGAAGGGGCTCTGCGTATTTAGAATGCCGATTTTGTGACGCTCGTCATCGGAAAGGACCGGGAGGTTGATGGCGCCGGGGAGATGGTCCTCGGCGAATTCTGAAGGCGAGCGAACATCGATGATCTCACTGAACTCCGAAAAGGGGAGAGGGGGCGAGATGCGTTCGGGAAGGAGCATGGGGCAAGTTATGGGGTGACTGAGTGCTGGCTGACTCGTCACTCAAGAACCGAATAAGCCAATAAGCTTTTAACTACAACACCTCCACGACCAGGCTGATCTCCACTGAGACACCGAGAGGGAGAGACGACACTCCGACGGCGGCGCGGGAGTGCTTGCCTGCTTCGCCGAAGATCGCGACGAGGAGGTCTGAGGCTCCATTGATCACTTGGGGATGCGCGGTGAAGTCGGGCTCGGCGTTGACGTAGCCTGAAAGACTGACAATTTGCTTCACGGCGCTGAGGGAACCCATTTCTGCCTTGATGACGGCGAGGCGGGTGAGAAGTGCTGCACGTGCGGCAGCTTGAGCAGCTTCGAGATCGCACTCGCTGGGGACTTTTCCCTTGTAGGCTTTCTCCCCGATGATGGGGAGACCTCCGGAAATGTGAAGAAGATCGCCACTACGAACGCAGTTCAGATAAGAACCGACAGGGGCGGCAGCGGGTGGCAGTTCAAGGCCGAGTTCGGCGATTTTTTCTTCAGGAGTCATCAGATTTTTAATGAGTGTGGAGGTTGGTAAATAGAGCAATGAAATCGAGACCTCTCTTGCTCAACGAGGCTTTGCGACCGCTTCCGGTGAGGCGCTTTCTGGTGTAAAAGGAGTGCTTCGAGCGAGTTGAACGCACGTAGATGATGCAGGGTTTTTCGACCTCACGGTGACTCGCCGCGACCGAAAGAGGAATCCCAGAGTCGGTAAATGCGATCTCCCAGGAAGGGCTGTCTGCTTCATGAGTGCCATGTTTGAGCCATGGGTAGCGAGTGACAATTTCTAGGGTGCCGGTTCTCGGAATAGCGACTTTAAAGTAGGGCGACGCTCCTTTGAGGAAGTTTGGGATGGTGATATTGGCATCATTTCGCTGGGCCAAGAAGAGCGAGGCAACATCAATTCCAATGAGATTCATGCCATTGGCGACTCCGTGTGGGTTTTTACTTTTGAATACAGCTTTGTGCCAGTCATCGAAATTCTTGGTAGCCATCATGTTGAGTTCGAGATGAAGGTGGGCCCGCTCGCGGCTCAGGCCGGCTCCGGTATACCCCATTTTTCCAAGAGGAGTTCCAGCGAGAAGGCGTTGGCTTTTCTCGACCGACACCGTAGCAAGGTGGGCATAGAGGCTGTAAAATGGCCCGTATCCCCAATTGTGTTCCACCACAATGTATTTCCCGTAATTGCTCCCTCCGGCATGGGGGTTGACATAAATCACTTTTCCGCCGGCTATGGATCGAACGTCATCAACTGGGCTTCCCCGGCGGTCTCGCTGGACGGGTTTGATGTCGAGGCCTTCGTGGAATTTTGTAGCGATCACTCCTTCTGTCTCGGTCTTCACCAAAGTTCGGACAAAGCCAAACTGGCCGGCGGTCCAGGGTTTGGAGGCTTCCCCCCCAAAGTTCCGGTGGACATACATATAGAAGTCCTCGGGTTTGTCTTCGAAAAGAGCGCGGTTATCTGTCGGAAGGGTGAGCTTCAGGGGTTCTACGGCTTGAAGGCAAGGGGTGACGAGGGTCAAGAGGGCGGAGAAGAGACGCGTCATTTCTTTTTGGACTGAAGTTCCTTCTTGGCTGCTTTTTTACGAGCTGTCCACATTTCCTTGGAGTCGCCGGGGTAGGGGATTTTCAGGGTGAAGCGACCGATGTCAGCACGGGTCAAGCCTTGCCATGCCACAAGTTGACCATCCTCCACCGGGCGATCGACAAAAACGCAGTCGATGGGGCGGCCATTAAGCATGGTGGCAAACCAAGACTTCTGATTCTTGGTCGTGATGGCGGCAAGTCGTTGTTTGGCGACTTTGGAGAGGTAAAAGGTCGCTCCGTAGGATCCGTCCTTTGCGAGAAACGGTTTGAAGGCGATGACATCCTTGGTCACGATTTCCGGGCTGCGGCGGAAGTAGACCTGCTTGCCATAGACGGGCAGGGGGAAGGCGTATTTAGGCCCGTCTTGTTGATTTCCCTGAAGGTGGAAAGTGAGGCGGTTTGGCGGGATTTTTTTGCCCATGGCATAAGCGGATGGAGCCCAGGAAGCCGCAAGGAGAAAGAGAAGAATCCAACGCATAGGGAAAGGGTGTCAGGGTGCTTAAGATGTGTAAAGGGAACGATTACGGGCGGATGAAGGGATTACTCCGCTTTTCCTCGCCGATAGTGGTGGCGGGGCCGTGGCCGGGGTAGACGGTGGTGTCGTCGGGGAGGGTATAAAGTTTTTCGACAATGCTATTCATGAGGAGATCGTGGTCGCCATGCGGGAGGTCGGTCCGGCCGACGCCTCCGGCGAAGAGGGTGTCGCCTGCAATGAGAATTTTTTCTTTAGGGAAGTGGAAGCAGACGGAATCAGGAGAGTGACCGGGGACGTGAAGGAGTTCGATATTTTGGTCGCCAATTTGAAGGGTGGATTGTCCTTGGAGGAGATGATCGACTTGGTAAGGTTCAACGGTGATGGGGAGGCCCCATTCGCGGGCTTGTTGGTCGCGGACGAGGTCCTGAGAATATTGGGCGAAGGCGTAGCTTGGAAGGCCGAGTTTCGTGACGTCTTCGACGTGGTCGAAGTGCTGGTGGGTGAGAAAGAGGGCTTCGGCGCTGAGGTTTTCCTGCTGCAGGAAGATGGAAAAATCATTGGGTGCATCGAAAGCGAGTAGGCCGGTGGAAGTTTCGAGGAGGTAGGCGTTGGTTCCGACCATGCCGCCGGTGTAGGTGTGGATTTTCATGAACGGAGGTGTTCGATTGCGGGGAGGATGTCTTCGGCCGGGATGGTGTCGCAAGTGATGCCGTTGCCGAGTTTGTCGAGGAGAACGAAGGTGCGTTTGCCGCCGGAGAATTTTTTATCGCGGGCGAGTTTGTCGAGGACGAGGTCGCTTGAGATTTCCTCGGGGAGAGTGAGGGGGAGCTGGAATTTCTCGAGGAGGTCAAGGATTCGTTGGGAATCTTCTTTGGGAAGTCCGGCGTGGTCCTCTGAGAGTTTGAGGGCGGCGCGGGTGCCGAGGGAGATGGCTTCGCCATGGAGGAGGGTGCCGTAGGGGACCGAAGCTTCGATGCCGTGACCGATGGTGTGGCCGAAGTTGAGGAGGGCGCGAGTGCCAGAGGTTTCCTTTTCGTCTTCTTCCACGACGCGGGCTTTGATGGCA
The DNA here is from genome assembly GCA_049889835.1 of Akkermansiaceae bacterium. Taxonomy (GTDB): domain Bacteria; phylum Verrucomicrobiota; class Verrucomicrobiia; order Verrucomicrobiales; family Akkermansiaceae; genus SW10. Next base: position 64,609 of record JBMHCQ010000001.1, on the reverse strand, counting down.
ACGTTGCGGGCAATGAGTTCGGCGGGGATGTTTTGGTCGAGTGGGTCGAGTGCTTCGAGGTTGGCGAGCATGTCGAAGTCACGGATGGCAGCGTGCTTGATGACTTCGGCGAAGCCTTCGCGGAATTCGCGCGGTTTGAGAGTGAGGAGAGTCTCGGGATCGGTGAGGACGAGACGTGGTTGGTGGAAGGCGCCGATGAGGTTTTTGCCTTCGGGTGTATTGACCCCGGTTTTTCCACCGACGGCGGAGTCGACTTGGGCGACGATGGTGGTGGGAATTTGGACGAAGGGAATTCCGCGGTAGAAGATGGAGGCGACGAATCCGGCGAGGTCTCCGGTGACTCCACCACCGAGAGCGACGATGAAGGAGGAGCGATCGTGACCGTGCTGGATCATTTCGCGGCAGAGTTCTTCAGCGCGGGTGAGGGATTTGGAGGCTTCTCCTGCTTCGAACACATGCGGAGTGACAGGATAGCCTGCGGACTCGAGGGAAGTGGTGATTTTTTCAAGATAGTACGGGGCGACGTTGGAGTCGGTAATGAGGGCGGCCTTGCCTTTGAGTCCGGCAGCAGAGATGCGGGAGCCGGCTTCAGCCAGAAGGCCGGGGGCGACAAGAATTTTGTAGGAGCGTGAGCCGAGCTCGACGGAGACCGTGTTCATGGGTGACGGAGGCGGTGCCAGATGGAGGTGTCGGGTTTTAAAAGGAGATCGACCGGTTGGTCGGCGAGCTTGAAGGTGGCGATAAGATGTTTGAGAATGGCGAGCGAGGCAAGCGCATCGTAGAGGGCATCGTGCCATTGGCGTTCTGAAGCATGAGTTTGGAAATCATCAATGCCGAGGGCCGTGCAGAGATCGCCGAGGGAGTGGGAGGGGAGATCGGGCCAAGCGGCCCGGGCGAGCAGGAGGGTGTCGATCCAAGGACCAAAGCGGTGGCCGGGGAAGGCACGGAGGAAGCGTTTCTCGGTGCCGTGACCGTGCGCGACAATGGGGCCGCGGCTGAGTTGTTTTTTGAGAGCGGGCCAGAGGGTAAGAAGCGGCGGAGCGTCGAGGAGGTCTTCCTTGGTGATGCCGTGGACTTTTTGGGCGGACCAGGTGATGTCTTGATCGCACTGAAGAAATGAGACGAAGGGGTCGTGGTAATCCGAATAAAGGGACCAGCCCGCGAGGCCGACTTGCACGGGGGCGTCGGTGCGGCCTTTGGCGGTGCCAGCGGACTCGAAGTCGATGGCGGTAAAGATGGTGGAGGAGATGGTGATAGGGAGAGGGAGGGTTTTAGTCGTGAAGGGTGTCGCGGAGGCGTTGGGCGTCGGCGATGTCCTGGGGGCGTCCGGAAGCGTCTTTGTTTTTTAGGTAGCAATCGGTTCCGATGAATATCACCGGAAGGTCGTCGATTGTTCCAGGAACAGAGCTTTTCCAAGCTTCTTGCCACGAGACGCCGGAGATTCCGGTGAGGAGGTCGATGCGATGAGGGGGAAAGCCGAGTTGGATTACTTGATCGGGTTCCAGGAAGTCTTCTTCGGTGAGTCCGATATCTCCGAAGCCGTATTCTTGTAAGACCTGAATGATGGCTTTGGCATTTTCGGGATCGGTAGCAATGAAGAAATCGATGTCACCAGTGTAGCGAGGGAGACCGTGCCAAGCGAGAGCATGCGCGCCAACAACGAGGTAATTAACTTTCTGCGAGTTTAATAATTCGATAAACTCTCTGACGTCTTTCCTGAGGTTCATTTGGCTGCGTGTGGGCTTTGATGAGGTCCAGAAGAATGTCCATCCGCTGCTCTGGGCTGAGTGAGCGGTAGTATGCGATATCAGCATCATCCGCAGCCTGGAAGGAGCGGTGTTTGGCGATGCTGGGTGCTAATTTCATCACAAGGATAATACGGTAAATAGTGGTTGGAAACAAGGGGTGAAGTTTTGGCGGAGATTAGCACGCGAATGATGCGAATTGGGCTAATGATCGGAGATTGATGATTGGAGAGTTCGCGGGTGGGACGCGCCCAGGGGCATTTCACCCGCTCTCCTTACTTTTCTTCGAATTGCTTTCTCCAAAAGTCCAAGCGTTCGGCGATGCGTTTTTCCATGCCGTTTCCGGTGGGTTGGTAGTATGTGCGACCTTCGGGGAGGTAGGCTTGGGGGGTGAAGTTGCCGTCGTAGTCGTGGGAGTAGAGGTATTGCATGGCGGCGCGGGCGGCGGCTTTGTCTTTTTCTCCTCCGGAGTTTTCGGCAGACTCTGCGATGAGCTTTTTGCGGAAGCGGGTTTTTAAATGATCGGGGACGGGTAGGGTGGCGCCGTTCTGAATGTCGGCCATGGCTTCGCCGAGGGCTTTGTAGCTGGAGTTTGATTTGGGGGCGGTGGCGAGGTGGACGGTGGCGTGGGCGAGGGGAATGCGTCCTTCGGGCATGCCGATGAATTCAAAGGCTTGTTGAGCGGCTATGGCGACCTGAAGGGAGGAGGAATCCGCAAGTCCAATGTCTTCGGAGGCGGAGATAACGAGGCGGCGGGCGATGAAGCGGGGGTCTTCTCCCGTATGGAGCATTTTGGCGAGCCAGTAGAGGGCGGCATCGGGATCGGAGCCGCGGATGGACTTGATGAAGGCGGAGATGGTGTCGTAGTGCTGGTCGCCATCGGCATCGTAGAGGACGGCTTTTTCTTGGATGGATTCCTCGGAGATGGGGAGGTCGATAGTGATTTGATTGTCGGTAGGAGGGGTGGTGAGGACGGCGAGTTCGAGGGCGGTGAGGGCCTTGCGGGCGTCGCCATCGGCTTTTTCAGCGAGGTGCTGGAGGGCGTCAGGGGCGGCGTTGATTGAGAGACTGCCGAATCCGCGTTCGGTGTCGGTGAGAGCGCGCTGGAGGAGTTTTTCGAGCTCGTCGGTGGGGACGGGTTCGAGCTGGAAAACCTGGGAGCGCGAGACGAGGGGGGAGTTGATGTAGAAGTATGGGTTGTGGGTGGTGGCGCCGATGAAGCGGACGGTGCCACGCTCGAGGTGGGGGAGGAGCACGTCTTGTTGGGCTTTGTTGAAGCGATGGATTTCGTCGATGAAGAGAATGGTGGTTTGATCGCGGAGCTTGGAGTAGGTCTGGGCGGCTTCGATCTTGGCGCGGATTTCGGCGACGTTGGATTCGACCCCGTTGAGGGCTTCGAAGCGGGAGCCGGTGGAGCGGGCGATGACGGAGGCGAGGGTGGTTTTCCCGGTACCGGGAGGACCGTAAAAGATGAGGGAGGTGAAGCGGTCGGCTTCGATGGCGCGGCGGAGGAGTTTTCCCTCGGCGAGGATGTGTTGCTGGCCGGCGATCTCGGAGAGTGAGCGAGGTCGCATGCGGGCGGCGAGGGGTTCGTTGCCGCGGGACTCGAGCGGGTTTTCCGTGGGGGATTCTTCGGGGGTGAAGAGAGAGTCCATGGCGGAAGTGTGGCGGATCGGAGAGGGGGGAGCGATGGATTTTTTAGGGGTTTTTACCCGCCGAGAACTCCTGGAGCGTCAATAAAGTGAAGGGTTGGAGCAGTAAAGGGAGTTGGAAATGACGATATTTGAGTGATTTTATGGTTTGGAAAGGATATCGGGGAGAGGTGAATTCTAGCCTATCTCTTCTTTTTGTGGGGCTCATTGGAGCGTGCTTGGTTCTGTTCAATTGGAATGCGTGGCGAGTCGGAAAAGAGGCGAGTCAGAAGGCTGAGGTGAGGCGCTCGATGATGGGGGGCTCTCCCTACGACAAGGGCGCCGATGCCAGGACTGCGCGTGCGGCGAGATTGGGCGACCGTTCTTTCTGGGAGAGGAGGGTGACTACCACAGACTCAGGATTGCAGTATGAGGTGCTTGAAAAGGGGGAAGGAGATTCTCCGGGGCCAAGGGATCAGGTAGAAGTGCATTATGAGGGACGATTGGAGGACGGAACGGTTTTTGACAGCAGCTATGAAAGAAATTCTCCAGCGATCTTTCCACTCAATGCAGTGATCAAGGGCTGGACGGAAGGGCTCCAGTTCATGAAGCCCGGGGCAAGGTATCGCTTCACCATTCCCTCGCATTTGGCCTATGGCGATAAGGGGGTAGGCGCATTGATCGAAGCGGGAGCGACCTTGATTTTTGAAGTGGAGCTGATTGCGGTGAAGTGAGCTTTTGAGCAAAGAGGGTCCAGTTTTAGTTGTGGCTCAGAAAAGTGGCGTTAGGGTCGTCCGCGTAGACGATTCACCGACGAATTACTGATGAACGAGAATGAAATTTTGGCTTTGTTTGATCGATGGAATGAGGCTTTGCAGACGGGTGATCCCAAGCTGGTCGCGGCACTCTATGATGGAACGAATGGGGTTTTATTGCCCACGGTTTCCAATCAGGTGAGGCACAATCATGAGGAAATTGAGGATTACTTCGTTCACTTTTTAGCAAAAGGTCCGAAGGGAGTCATCGATGAGTCTAACGTGAGGATTTTTGGCGATTTGGCGATCAACTCAGGTATTTACACTTTTACCTTTGCGAACGGAGACAAGGTGCAGGCGCGCTTCACTTATCTCTACAAGAAAGCGGGAGATGATTGGCTCATTGTTGAGCATCATTCTTCGGCAATGCCCGAAGGGTAGAGGTTGAGGGAAAGAGCTCTGGGTGTATTGGAGGCGGTAGAACCGGTAGAACTGGTAGAACTGGTTGGTGTTGGTGGTGGTGTTGATGGTTTCACAGCAGCAAAGCGAGATCCTTAGGGGTCCAGAAGCAGGGAGTGGGACAACCGGAGCGAAGCGGAGATAGCCAAAGGCAAAACGGGTATGCAGGACGGCTTTGGGTCTTGGGCGTTGATTTTCGCGGCAGCGGTTAGGGCAGCGTCTACCTTTCCGGCATGATTTCGAGAGCAGACTTGATCAACTTAATATCGGCCTGTGGAGTTTCATCTGTCTTAGCTTCTAAACGAGCCTCAAGGAGAGGTTTGTATTCCTTCCAAAGTTCATCAGTCAGAGGAATATCCTTAGGTTTTTCATCTGGATTCTTTTTTCTCGTCAGAGAGTTCGGATCCTCCAATTGATCTGCATAGGGACGCCGGGATGCGAGGCGACGAGTGATGTGACGGCTGATGCTTTTGTAGTAGTCTTCACCGTTCAAGTCGATTTGTAAGCTTCCCCGGCGAGGGGGCCTGCGAGGGGGCCTGCGAGGGGGCTTGTGCGGGGAGTTTTTTGGAAACGGGCCGTTGATCTCAAAGGCATGGTCCAGGGGGGGAATGGGGGGTTGATGGGAGGTTGATGGGGGGCAGGCGAGACTCCGAAAAGGAGCCCGGACACAAACGCACTCCCCTGACTGGCGAAATCAGACAAACTTTTTGGTAAAAAATCGCAAAAAGGCCTAAAACTTGAGCCTTTGAACAGTGTTTTGGGGTCGGAACGGGGTTTTTTAGACGTCTGGCAGTGTTTTTGCTTTTTGTGACCTTCGCTGTTGGTTTTCCGAGTCTCATGAGGGCCTATGAATCCACCTCCTATGAGTTTGCGAAAAATCATTTGAGCGATCTCACCATGGAACGCGGCAAATGGCTCCAAGATGGGAACGAATTGAGGACTTACCGACGACTTCAAGAACTCGAGGAATTGAAGGAGATGGTGAAAGAGTATGAATCCTTGGAAAAGGAACAATCAGAAGAGTGATGTCAGTCTTGCAAAACTAATGATAAAGGGCTGATACTCGCTGCGTGAGCAATTCCGCTGAATCGAATGATGGGCCTCTTGTTGGAGTGGTCATGGGGAGTGATTCCGATTGGCCGACGATGGAAAAAGCGGCCGCCGTTCTCGAAGAGTTCGGCATACCCTATGAGGCGAAGGTGGTCAGTGCTCACCGGACGCCCGAACTGCTGGTGGAATATTCTCAAGCGGCCAGAGACCGCGGGCTTAAGGTGATCATTGCAGGTGCCGGGGGGGCTGCTCATTTACCGGGGATGGTGGCCTCGATGACGACCCTTCCTGTTTTGGGTGTGCCCGTGCAGTCGCGCGCACTTAGCGGGATGGATTCGTTGCTTTCCATTGTCCAGATGCCAAAGGGGATTCCGGTGGCGACCTTTGCGATCGGTGAAGCGGGAGCGGGTAATGCCGGACTTTCCGCGGTTTCAATCCTCGCGACTTCCGACGATGAGCTTGCGTCAAAGCTGCTGCAGTTTCGCGACGATCAGCGCGATACCGTTCTCGGAAAAACTCTTCCTCCACAAGGCTAGCAGTCATGATTCTACCCGGAGGGACTCTTGGAATTCTTGGTGGCGGGCAACTCGCGCGGATGCTCTCGCTCGATGCCCGGCGGCTGGGTTACCGCACAGTAGTGTGGAGTGGTACTCCCGCTGCCGAACCCACTGAGGGGGTTTCCGATGTGGTGATCAACAAGCCTTTTGACGATTTAGATGCCTTGGCCACGTTCACGGCACAGGTCGATGTGGTGACGGTGGAGTTTGAAAATATCCCGCTCGAAACCCTGCGTGCGGTGGAGGAGCAGGTGAACCTTTACCCTTCCTCTGAGAGCATTGGAGTGAGCCAGCATCGTTCCCGCGAAAAAACATTTCTGCAGGAAAACGAGATTCCGTGCGCTCCCTTTGCGTTTATCAATTCCTTGGACGATCTCAAAAGGGCTTACACGGAGATCGGTCCGATTGGAGTGTTGAAGACAGCAGCCTTTGGCTACGATGGGAAGGGACAGGTTAAGCTCACCTCGGCGGATCAGCTGGAAGATGCCTGGGAGAGTGTCGAAGGTCAGCCATCGGTTCTGGAAGGGTTTATTGATTTTGATTGTGAGATTTCTGTCCTTGTGGTCCGTGGAGCAGAAGGGGAAATGGTTTCCTTTCCCGCAGTGGAGAACCGCCACCGGCATCACATGCTCGATCTCACGATCGCTCCGGCTCAAGTGAGCGATCAGGTTCTGGCTGATGCCGCAAAGATCGCGGGAGAAATCGTAGAAGCTCTGGATTATCGTGGACTGCTGGCGGTGGAATTTTTTGTGGAGAAGTCAGGGCGTGTTCTCGTGAATGAAATGGCACCACGGCCTCATAATTCGGGTCACTTTAGCATGAATGGGGCAGTGACCTCACAATTCGAGCAACAGCTCCGTGCGGTCTGCGGCCTGCCCCTGGGCAGCCCGGAACTCCACGGGCAAAGTGTCATGCTCAACCTTCTGGGAGATATGTGGCATGGAGAGCCTCGTGAATTGGACACCGCGAAGATTTTCGAAACCGAGGGTGCTAAGCTTCACCTCTATGGAAAGAGTGATCCGGGCACGCGCCGGAAAATGGGGCATGTGAACCTCGTGGGTGGTCCGAATGTTGTGGCTCGAGCGGAAAAGTTGAAGTCAGCTCTTCTTGATTCCTAGTCCAGATTTTAGCATGAAGAGGAGTCGGATTCTCATCGCGATTGCCCTCTTGATCGGCTTGCTGGTTCTTTTGTGGCCTCGTGTTACGCTTTTTTGGTTAAAGCAAAAAGCGATTCGCGAGCTCACCCAAGACGGGAAAATAGCGCTTCCTCAACGGGTGATCGAAAAGCGGGAGCTAGGTTTTTCCTCAGTGCAAGATGGGGCAAGTTTTATCATCAACAAGAGTCGTTTCGAAATGCGGGGGATTGAATCGCTCGAGTTGGAAAAAACAGGGGCTCACTTTCAAATTTCTGGATATAAGGTTTCTTTGGTTGATGCCAATGACAAGGAAGTCTTTGGAAGTATGCCCAAGTATTGGGGGATGGGAGACTTGGAAAAAATTCTCTATCTCTCGCAGATTACCGAAGAGGATCTTACAGATGCTCGAGATGCTGTTGAATTGAAAGAGAAGGTCGCGGCGTTTACCGCGAGACTATTGACTGAGACCTGGGCTACGAGTGGCCCTCTCATAGTGCTAAAGGGAGATGGTTTTAAAGCCCTCCTAGACGGTGATACCGAGGAGGGTTCTAAAATGATTTGCCAACTCTGGTCGAACTCCGGAGATGCCTTCTTACTTGTATTCGTGAAGCAACAGGATGCCCCCAAAGATGAAGTGGTCCGTTTTCTGGATCATTTACGGATCAGGGAAGCCACCGGTAATTAGTGTCCCTTTTCATAGTGCTGCTTAAGCACGTCGCGGCCGAAGTCGTTCTTTAGATCACGCCAAACGAGGTGGGCGTGGTTGGCGTCGTTTTGAGTGTTGGCGTATTCAATAAGAAAGTCAGCTCCTTGAATCCGGAAATAATGGCCTTTGCCTTTTTCGAGGGAACCGGCCCAGGCGAAGTGGAGGTCTTTGCGCTGAAGGGAGTAGATTTTCCGAAGTTTGTCTGAGCGAATGTCCTTGCGGAGGAAAGCCGAGATCTCATCGATTAAGGCGAGGAGCTGTTTGACTTCTTCTCCGGTCATTTTTTTCGAGGTCACGCCTTGAACCTTCTGGGACTTCGCGGTGCGGTCCTGATGACTGAGGATTTCCTTCACCGCTTCCTCTGAAAAGACAGGGCTGTTGCCGTGCTCTTTAAGAGCGATGGCGAGATCGCGGGCAGCGTCCTCGATCTCACCCAACGGGCGCATTCCCTTGAGAGGGCCTTTTTTGAGTTCTGCCGGGTTAGTACCGAAAAAGGTGGGGAACCCGATGACCCGATTGTTCATAACCGTAAAATTCAGCGATAAGTGGTGACCTTCGAAGCGCCAGCCCCAGGTTTTTTCATCGGAAGGCTCACCGAAGATGGCAATATAGTATTTCTCGGTATTACGGATTTCGGGATCACCTCCGCGGTCGGCGAGGATTTGCTCGAGTGTCATAATTTGAGTCGCGGTCAGCAGGCCTTTCTGGCTAAGGCCCGTTCCCAGAAGTCCGAAGGCAAGGTGCTGTTGATGAGCTTTCATTTCTCCAAAACGAACTCCGGCTCGGACCATGGGCACGAAGTGCCAGTTCTCGCGTTCCTCGTTTTTGAACTCGAACTCGGCCTGCTTTTTTTGCTGGTCATTGAGGCTGGCAAGAAAGGTCTTCGCGGCGTTGGTCATCTCAGCAGTGACCGGGTGGTGATGGCCTTCGTGTGCCGAGAGGAGAGAGATGGAAAGGAGCAGAGTTGCGAGAAACTTCATGCCCTATTTACTAGAGACCGAGCATCATTCTTGCGACCGTAAAATAAATCACCATTCCGGAGGCGTCCACGATGGTGGTCACGGCAGGAGCGGCAATGACGGCAGGGTCCAACTTGACGGCCCGCGCTCCGATAGGGAGAAGTGAACCGATCACGGTGGAAGTGGCGATTTGCATGGTGAGGGCGACTGCAACCGCTGCGCCAAACATGCTGAAGGAAATCCCATCGGGCAGTTCGGGTCTGAAAGCGGGGAGCACGAAGATTGCGACGATGGCGATCACTACTCCGAGGAGGCCGCCGAGAAGAATCCCCAGACGGGTTTCCTTCCAGGCCACGCGAAGAGTGTCTTCAGGGTCGATTTCGCCCAGTGCCATCGCACGGATGACCATTGTGGAAGCTTGGCCGCCTGTGTTTCCTCCGGCAGCGACTACCATGGGGAGGAAGAGCGAAAGGAGGAAGGCGCCATTGAGCACGCCTTCGAAACGAAGCATAATGTAGCCGGAAGCGATTGCGAGCAGCGCGAGGATGAGAAGCCATCCAAAGCGTCTTTTAAAATGCGCGAAAACGGTGGTGTTGAGATAAGTTTCCTCGGACTGCTCACCGGCGATACCAGCGCCTTTCTCGATATCCTCGGTGGATTCCTCTTCCAGAATTTCGATGGCGTCATCGGTGGTGATGACCCCGAGAAGGCGATTCGATTCGTCGACCACAGGGACGAGGATCATGTCATATCGAGCTAAAAGATTTGCGGCTTCCTCCTGATCAGCGGTGGCCAGAATGGTGTGTTCTTCGGGCTCGTAAAGTTCGCTGATGGGAGTGTCCCAGGGATTGAATGCGAGATCGCGGAGCCGGATTTTTCCGATCAGGCGCTCGTCGGAATCAATAACGAAAATCCGAGCCATGGTCTCGGTGGACTCCAGATCGTCACGGAGATGATCGAGAGCCTCCTTGACGGTCATGTCAGCGAAAATCCGACCGACCTGAGTCGTCATCCGGCCACCCGCGGTTTCCTCTCCGTAGCGAAGGAGGGTCAGGGTGCGGTCCTGATCTTCTTCGTCGAGGAGGTCAATGTAGTCCTTCCGTTTGGACTCACTGACGTCTTGAAGAATATCGACCCGGTCATCGTCGGGAATGGCTTCGAGCATTTCCCTTTGCTCGTTGGGCTCGAAATGGTCGAGGGCTTCTTCCACCAGCGTATCGGGTATCTCTGCGAGGACGTTGGTAAATCGTTCGGTGCCGAGGGTTTCGATGAGAAACTCCCGGGAGTCGGCATCGACTTCCTCATAAATTTCCGCGAGGTCGGCAGGGTGGAGCCCCTCACAGAGCGTGACCAAGCGAGCGGCATCGCGCTCGGTAACCGCGTTTTCAGCCTTGTTCAGAATATCTGCCAGTTCCTCCGCCACGGCCTGAGAGTGTGAAAAGGCAGCCTGATGGGAAAGATAAAATCGGTATGACAGAGATCTGTTTACCGCTCCAATGGAATCTCGATGAGATGCACATCGCCCCACTCGGTCCAATGGGCGGCCTCGAGGTCCCTCAGAAATACGCAGAACTGACAAAATAATTCCCCAAGATTCTAGTCACGACGTTTGAGGGCTTTTCGTGGCAGATACTCGAGAAAGGGATTTCTGAAACCCTGAGAATTCGCCCCTTCGTCGAATTTTCAATGCGTTTTGAAATCTTGCAAATCCCACCTTCTCCATCTTCCCATATCTGTGATGTTCAACGCTTTCGGTTAAAATCCCATCCCAAAGCCTCGAGGCGGAGGTGGGAATTGCCTTCGTGCCTCAGGCTATGCGGGTTTGGCTCGCTGCGAGATTCGGTTTCTGAAGAAACCAGCGGCGTTGAATCCAGAGGATTCGCTGCGCTCAGCAGGGTTTTGCCCTCGTCGTTTCTCTTCTCACGCTATCTCAAGTCGTTGAGGCTCCCACCGGTTCATCCCAGCTCCGCCATTTAAAGTTTATGATGAAAAAAAGAAGCCACGCGCCTTGTTTTTAGACGCGTGGCTTTTGAAATCTGGAGGCGGAGGTGGGAATCGAACCCACGAATACAGGTTTTGCAAACCCGCGCCTTACCACTTGGCTACTCCGCCTTGGAGCGAGAACGGAGTAATCTCCGTTCGCGGCGCTGTCAACGCGATTTGAAACTATTCATCGAGATCGAAGGCGGTGTGAACCACGCGCGCAGCCTCTTCGATTTGGTTTTCTTCAACGGTGACGGAAATCTTAATTTCGGAGGTGGAGATCATTCCGATGTTGATCCCGGCTTCTCCGAGGGATTCGAACATTTTAGCAGCCACTCCGGAATGGGAACGCATTCCGATGCCGACGCAGGAGAGCTTTCCAATACCAGCTTCAGTCTCAATCGCAGCGTCACCTTCCAGATCGGCGAGGACCGGGGTAAGGGCTGCTTGGGCACGGCCGAGGTCATTGGTGTGCATGGTGAAGGAATGACGAGCCAGTCCATCGTGCGCGATATTTGAGACAATCATGTCGATGTTGACCTCAGCCTCGGCGAGGGCTCCAAGAATGCGGCCGGACATGCCGGGGATGTCGGGGATTCCAGTGATGGTGACGCGGGCTTGGGAGCGCTCTATCGAGACTCCGCGGATGACTACTGCTTCCATGGCTTCGTGTTCTTCGGTGACAATGGTCCCGGGATTGTTGTTGAGAGAGGATCGGACTTCGAATTTGACGCCGTATTTTTTGGCGAATTCGACCGAGCGAGATTGCATGACTTTCGTGCCTACCGAGGCGAGTTCGAGAAGTTCATCGTAGGAAATTTCAGGGAGCTTGCGCGCCTTCGGCACGACCCGGGGATCAGCGGTGTAGACGCCATCGACGTCGGTGAGGATTTGGCAGACATCGGCGTTCACTGCCGAGGCGACTGCGATGGCCGAGAGGTCAGAGCCGCCACGCCCGAGGGTGTGGATCATGCCATCTTCGGTAACGCCTTGAAAGCCGGCTACGATGACGGTCTTGTCTTTTTTAAGACAATTGGTGAGAAACTCGGGTTTTATCGCATCAATTCGCCCTCTGGTGTGGGAACCGATCGTGATGATGCCAGCCTGACGGCCCGTGGATGAGAGGGTTTCGACTCCTATTTCGTTGAGGGCGATGCTCAAGAGAGCGATGGATTGCTGTTCTCCGGAGGAAAGGAGGACATCAAGTTCACGCTCAATTGGCTCTTCCGAGAGTTCCTGAGCCATTCCGATGAGCTTATCTGTGACGCCTCCCATGGCGGAAATGACGGCGACCACTTGATTCCCGGCATCGCGCTCAGCCTTGATGCGAGAGGCGACATTCCGAATGCGGTCGATCGAGCCGACGGACGTTCCGCCGTATTTTTGAACGATGAGAGCCATGGGTCGGACAGGGGGATTAGCAGGGAACGGCCGGAAGTAAAGTCTTCGCTGAGCGCGCCTTTCGAGTGCGAAAGCGAATTCCAGAATCAGAAGAGACTCGAAGGGCCGTTATTTGTCGAGGCCCAGCTTTTCGAGCTTCGGATTGATCACGGCGTTGCAGTAGCCGTGTCTCTTATTGTTGAAGTAAAAGTCCTGATGGTTCTCGGGGGCTTTATAAAAGGTCTCTGCTTTTCGGATCTTGGTGGCGATGGGCTTATCGAAGGCCTCCTGAGCAATCTTCATTGATTCCTCGGACAGGGATTTTTGCTCATCACTGTGGTAGAAAATCGTGGTGGCATACTGTGGGCCTCGATCAGCTCCCTGACCTCCGGCGTCGGTAGGGTCGTGGGATTTCCAAAACCATTTGAGGAGAGTCTTGGTGGAAACAACGCTTGGATCGTAAACGATGTGAACGACTTCAATATGACCTGTGGTCTTGGTGCAGACTTCTTCGTAGGTAGGATCTGGAATGTGACCGCCCATGAATCCGGATGTGACGGATTTCACGCCATCGAGTTGCTGGAAGATTGCCTCGGTGCACCAGTAGCAGCCTGTTCCAAAGGTGATGGTCTCTTTCTCTGCGGCCATTGTTTTTTGTGGTTCTGATTTGTTCGAAGTGACGCCGCCTTCAGTTGGATGGGCTTTTTCTTCTTGGGAAAAGGCCTTGTCAACATCGGCGATGCGCTGCTGCTCATTAGGTCCCTGTTTGCAGGAAATAAGTGCTAAAAGCAAAAAACTCAGGAAGGGAAGGGATTTCATGGAGAAGAGTTATTTATTTTGTTCCTCAAAATAGCGGGTGGCGCGCTCGCGGATGCCATCGGGAACTTCGTTATTTTGAATAAAGCCCATGGTGGCCTGAGCGTCACTGCTCATCATTTGCCGAAGGGCGCGGTGATAGGTGCGGGTGCGATCCCGCTCGTCAGTGAGATTCATAATCCAGCTGCTACTCATTGCGGGGTCACGCCCTGAGGTGTTCCAGACCAGCTCCCGGACGGCGTCGTCGAATGCAGGGTTTCCGGCGTGTTGGGTTAGCCACTCAGCGGCAGCTTGAGGATCGTTTTCAGACAGGGCTTCGATGAGCCCGGGTGCTGTGCTGGCTTGAATGTTCTCGGGTTGCTGATCGACCCAATCTCTTGCTCCATTCGGATCACCGGAGGCCCAGCGCTCAACGACTTGTCTTGCAGAGCGCTCGAAGGCTTCTTCGCTCACAGAGGCGGCCCAGTCGAGAGTTCCGATGGGGTCTTCCTCGGCAAGGTCGGAGGCGAGTCTTGCGATCGCGCCAGTCTGCAGACGCTCGTCGCTGAGACTGACTGCCCATTGTTTGGCTGTATCCATTCCTTGTTCGCGGATCTTTCTGAGAACGTTGTCAAGCGCATCACCCCGTCCCCGGGAGTAGGGGAGTTGTTCGAGGAGAGAGGTGGCTCGGTTGAGGTCGCTTTGGGCAAGCCCTTTGATAATCCCGATCAACCAGGGGTTCGCGTCCTCGTTGCGCTCACCGGGTTTGAAGTTTTCTTGAGCCCAAGCGATGGCGGCATCTGGTTGGGATTGTGCCCAGGTGGCCAGAATTGTTTGTCGTGCAAAGGGCGTCCCGGTATTTTCACTTGCGTAAGTGAGTGCGCCCACGGGATCGACCTTCGCCCAGGCAGTCAGCATAATGGCATATTCACCCATGCGCTCGCGGGTGATGCCGAGATCCCGGAATGAAGCGACCATATCCTGAAATTCGCCGGGCGAGAGCTGGCCAATTAGAGCAAGAAGAGCTTCGGTTCGTTCAATGGGATCGGCCAATTGAACAATTTCCCGGATTTGATTACTTGGATCATTCGAAGAAAGCTGAAAAAGGAGAGTTTCTCGTTCTCCAAGCGATCTCCTCGATGTCGAAGAGGCGGGAGTTGAGGGAGATCGGTCACGTTCGCTGGTTCGCACCATTGAGGGGCGGGAATCATTCGGGTCGCCACCTTCTTGAGTAGTGTCGGACTGGCCTCCCCAATAGTAGGCAGCTCCGCAGGTGGCAATCCAAGCGGCGGCGATCGGAGCGTATCGATTCCCCATGCGCGAAAACCTACCAGATAAACGAGAACTTGCAGCAGAGATTTTTTGATTCCGCCATTGCGGGACAGGGATTGCGGAGATAGGGAAGGCCCATGCAAATCCTCGAAGACGATTCCGCTGTCATGACCAAGACCCGTGAGCTGTGTGAGACCATCGCACAGGACTCGGACTATCAAGGCCTTCTGGCCAAGGTGGAGGCCTTTCTCGGTAACGATGAAGCGCGCCTGAGCTATCAATCCGTCCACGAGCGTGGGCAGGAGCTCAACGAAAAGCAGCGTGCCGGGCTTCAGCTGTCGGAGGCCGAAGTCCACGAATTTGAGACTGCTCGCGAAGGTCTTTTAGCCAACCCGATTGCCTCGGAGTTTCTTCAGGCCCAGCAGTCTCTTGAAACCCTGCAAATGGCCGTTAGCAAGCACGTGGGAATGACGCTGGAGCTGGGGCGTGTTCCAACTGCGGAGGACTTTGCGCAAGCTGATGGTGGGGGATGTTGCGGAGGTGAAGGTGGGGGTGGCGGATGAGGCTGCTGAATTGATTCGGGCAGTTCGTCCGAAACCTGATTCGATTTTTAAAATTTCAGGAAGTGGCAGTGATTAAGTTCACTGTCACTTTCTGTTGCCTAAAAGTGGAAACTCGTCTTAGAATGCAGACAGCGGCGCTACAGGGCGTCTCTCAATGAGACTCTCGCGGCGTTTTACCACATTTCTGACCACACATTTCGCAATTTCCCTGCACCAAGATCATGGCAAGTAGCATGTCCGCACTCAACCCAGACCGGGCCACTCTCAATTTTCTCAACAGCTTTCCGGAGCCTGCGCGCAGGCTCGGCGAGGAATTGCAGGAAGAGGGAGCGGTGACTCAAATCTTCGGAAACCATCTCTTCATTCAAGGGCGCGTCGAGCACAAGTCCGGAACTCATCGCACCACGCTTCGTCTGCAAGGGAACCGGTGGTTCGGTAGTTGTTCAGCTGAAGAAGAAGAAGTGGCTGGGGCGGTGATGTTCGCTGCGATGCTGGAGCGTTTGCATCGCGGCGAGGATTTGCCGGAATCGCCGAATGAGTTTGATGACACTCCGGTGATCGATTTGATCGAAGAAAAACTCGATCGGGAATTGGATGACAAAGAGTCTGAATTCGTCACGAAAGTGGAGAAACGCTACCGGCGTTATGTAATCGAGGGGGAAATTCACGATCACGACATGGTCCGTTTGAACCCTCGCTGGGAGATTGCGAGTTACGAACCCCTTGAATTATGGCCGGTTCCTCCGGGAGATATTCTGGAGTTCTGGAATTATCTCGCTTACGCATTCTACAAAAAGAAGCTGCCTTACCCAGATTTCATGGAGGCGATTACGGATCTCGAAGCCGTGCAGCGTCGCATGCACGACTGGGAGCAGGAGCGAGAAGTTGCTGCCTGGTATGACCGGATCGAGAGTGTCAACGAGCGCCCTCCGCAGGAGATTCCTCATAAGATCGAGTTCCGTCTCGTTTCCACAATCAACGAAGCGCGTGTCGAAGCGCGTGAAGAGTTTGAGGATTGGGTTTCTCTCCGGGAAAAAGGGGAGATTGAGCGTATTCTTAAGCTTTATGACGCATCGGCGCTTCGTATGGATGCGGCTTCACGGATTCTATGGGAGCATTTCCTTCGTTACTCAGAAAAGAGTGGCGAGACTTATCTCGACCTTGAGAATGAGGATGCTTGCCGCTTTATGAATCTTCTCTTCCACCAGAAGGAGTTGGAAGGGTATCTGGTGAACCTTGACGAGCATGCTTTCCGTGTTTCCGATGAGCCACTCAAGTGGGAGTGCGAGGATGATCCATTGGATGGTAATTCGTTCGCGCTCCAGCTTGTGACGAAGTCTGGTGAGCACGTTTCTCACTCGGTTCGCCTCCTCCCGGGACGCACCGAGCTTTATCAGTCCGATCAAACGGTGTTTCCTGGGCCCAGCCGCTGGCTTGAGGATACCGAGATCATGCCGCGATACAGCATTCCGAAGTCGGTGATCGATTCTCTGGAAGGGGTGGAATTTCTGCGCAAGATCGGAGCAAGTCTTCCGGCTTCCATGAAGAAGAGGGTGACCGACCTCGATCTTTTCCCTCATTTCAAAATGTGGGTGGAGCAGGGGCTTACGGCCGCTGAGACCGAGCATTTGGTGATTGATGTGAAAGCCTTTGAGTCGAAAGGTCGTCGCACCGAGAAGCTGATCAAGGCAGGTTGGGATCTTCTTGAGCAGCAGCCGGTTAAGGGGAAAGCTCTTCTCCGGTTCGCGCGTGAGAAGCTCTATCCGGTGCCCGAGATCCTCCTTGAGATGGGGCTCACTTATGACGAGAAACTTGAGGCCTTCAAGGCGCGGATCACCAAACAGTTTCCTGAAAAGTTTGCGGAGTGGATTGAAAAGATGCCGGACTCTCTGGAAATGGAGATTGAAGATAAGCTGAAGTCGATTTTGGCTGATCCTGTTTCCGCTGCAATCCGTTTTGAAGTGGTCAATCAAGAGATCGATTGGTTCGACCTCCGCGTGGTTATCGATGTGGACGGAGTCAATCTTTCCAAAGCACAGATTCGACAGCTTGTGGCAGCTCGTGGGGGATATGTTCGTATGGATGATGGTTCCTGGATGCGCCTGGAAATCAAGCTTGACCCAGATCAGCGTGATGCCGTCACGCGCCTGGGTTTGGATCCCTTCGATCTCTCCGGAGAGACCCACCGAATGCATGCGATGCAGCTTGCTGATCCCAAGGCGGCCGAGGTGTTCGACCCCAAAGCGTGGAAGCGCATCAAGGATCGTGCGAGGGATATCGAGATCGATGTTTCTCCGGACGTGCCGGAAGAGCTGAACGCCAAGCTTAGGCCCTACCAGGTCGAGGGCTTCCAGTTTCTTTCTTACCTTGCGACGAATAATTTCGGCGGAATTCTCGCCGATGACATGGGGCTTGGTAAAACGATCCAGTCAATTACCTATATCCTCTGGCTGCGCAGCTTTGCGCAGGAGAAGCGGAAAAAGAAAGCGGTAGGGCCCGCTCTTGTGGTGTGTCCGAAGTCGGTTCTCGATGTCTGGGCCACGGAGGCTGGAAAGTTCGCTCCGAATCTCAACGTCAAGGTTCTCCGCACCCGCGATGATCTCGATATGAAAGAGATTCGTGACGAGCTTGATATTCTTGTTCTCAACTACGCTCAACTCCGTGTCTGTGGTGATGCCCTGAACAAGGTCCGCTGGCTGAGTGTCATTCTCGATGAAGGACAGCAGATTAAAAACCCAGATTCCAAGGCAGCGAAATGTGCTCGTGAACTTGATGCTGAAAATCGACTCGTCCTGACAGGAACACCGATTGAGAACCGCCTAATGGACATGTGGTCGCTGATGGCTTTCGCAATGCCTGGAGTTCTTGGAACGCGTGCTTACTTCAAGCGTCGTTTCGACAAGCGCAAGGACCCGACGAGCCAGAATCGCCTCGCTGCCCGCCTTCGCCCATTCTTGCTTCGCCGCACGAAGGGTCAGGTGGCCAAGGATCTCCCGCCCCGCACGGAGGAAGAAGTGTTTGCGGGAATGGAGGGAATTCAGGAGGAACTCTACAAGGCCGAACTCAAGCGGATTCAGAAGGCCCTTCTCGGTCTCGATTCCGACGAAGCGGTGAAGAAAAATTCCTTCGCTATCCTTCAAGGATTGATGCGGCTGCGCCAGATTTGCTGTCATCCGGGTCTGATCGATCCAAAGTGGCTCAAGGAAGAGAGTGCGAAGATGAATGCCCTGTTCTACTTGTTGGATCAGCTCCGTGAAGAGAATCACAAGGTGCTGGTTTTCTCCCAGTTCGTTTCGATGCTTGATATCATCAGGACGCGGCTCGAGGTCGAAAGCAGACCCTTCAACTACCTCACTGGTCAGACCAAGGACCGGAAAGGGGAGATCGAGAAATTCCAGACCACCAAGGACCCCTCTGTCTTCCTCCTCTCGCTCAAAGCGGGTGGTGCTGGTTTAAACCTGACCTCCGCATCCTACGTTATCCTCTACGATCCATGGTGGAACCCCGCCGTGGAGAATCAGGCAATCGACCGAACTCACCGGATTGGACAGAAGAATAAGGTGATTGCCTATCGTCTTCTGACTCGCGACTCGGTGGAGGAAAAAATCCGAATCCTGCAGCATCAGAAGACTGCTCTTGTCACCAACATTCTCGGGGACGAAGGCTTTGCCTCGAACCTCGGCGTCGATGATCTTCAGTTTATCTTGAGCCATGGAGGAGGAGATGACGACGAGCTCGCTCCGCCGCCATCACCAGCGCTCAAGCAAGCGGAGGTCAAAAAAGAGCCTGTTACAAAAAAGAAGGTGGCAGCAGCGACCAAGATCGCGAAGAAGGCGACCAAAAAGGCTGCGAAGAAAGCCGCCAAAAAGACCCCCGAAAAGAACTAGCTTCGAGAGGACTCTTTTTAAACCTCCCTGAGAGACTAGGGAGGTTTTTCTTTTTGAAGAGAGAGTGCTAGTTTCCTCCTGCTTGTGAGGGGACTCTCAAGCGCCAGTATTTTTTCCGGAGAGTGGGCAGGAAGGGAATACGCTGGGTGGTAGGAGCCTGGGTAGTGAAGACGGCTTCCTCCTCCCAGCTTCCGGGGAGCAAGCTTTCGCTACTTTCAAAAAGGTATCTCCCATCGAAGTGTCCACGGAATTTAAGGCTGAAAGCCCCTGCTTCATCGCGTTCCACTTCAAACTGTGCCGCTGGAGGGCGATGAGTCGTGTTCACAGCCTGAACGACTCCATTATCGTTGCTCACGATCAGGAGGTCACCGTTTGTCGCGAGATTGATCGCGCGAGGTTCCGATATTTTGTCGCCTACCGATGTGCGCGAGCTTCCCTTCGAAACCGTGGCATTGCCACTTCCTCCGCCAGAGACAAAGCGATGGATGTTTGCATCGAGATCGATCCACCAAACGTCCCCTCCTTTCTGAGTCGCAAGAAAATAGGTGCCATCAGATCGGAATGCGATGCCTCGCACGCGATTTAGGGTGGCGGAAAGGGCGGGGCTGCCATCAGCCGGTTCACCAGTCGTTCCTCCGTTGCCTGCGATCACGACCGGGGCGACACCGGGACCTCGAATCCGATAAACCCGATGCCCTCCCGCGCTGGTAACACCAAGGCTCTGATCCGGAGCGACGTCGAGATTTCCCAATCCATTGCTTCCGCCGGGAATACGAGCCATGACAATGGGAGGAGAGCCTGGATTGAACCGCATAACATTTTGATTCCCTCCGGCGACGACCTCACCACAGAAGTAGATCGTTTGCTCATTCTCGCTGACCCAGAGTCCGCGTCCCGCGCCAAAGCCATTGAGGTAGGTAAGAACCGTGGTGCAGGAACCGGTATTGGAGACACGACGTATTTTCTGATTTCCGGTATCAAGAATGTAGAAGGTACCATCAGCTAAAACATGAAGTCCATTGGGATTGTTCAGCTGCACGGAAATAGCAGGCATTTCGATATCAGGACCGTTCCCGAGAGTATGGGTGCCGGCAATCGTGGTAATGGTGGAGCCGTCTGCCGAAACCCTGAGAACACTGTGGGATTCCTTGTCGACGATGTAGACTCGACCATAAATATCGCTTCCGCAATCGTGCGGATTTGAAAGCTCGACCGTCAGGGGATTTGCCCCTTCAAACGCCGAGACCCAGAAGTTTGCATCTTCTCGGGCACTTAGCCCCGCGATTTTACGCATGGTGGGGTAGTCTGAGAGTTCTTGCGCCGAAATTACCGAAAAGCAGGTAAAGGTTAAAAAGGATAGTATTTTGAGAGCAGTCATCGGGCGTTTAGAGAGAGCCTTGTAATATTTGGCCTCTCACCGGGGGTGTGAGGATGTTATTGGCCTTCTACGAAGAGACCTGAGATTTCCCATCCTTCTTCATTGTTCTGAAATTGAAAAATGAGGGACGCCGTGATGTCTTCTCGCCAGTTGGGACCGGCTGCGACCGCCATATTCCCTGAGATATTAGCGGTGGCGTAGTCACCGTCGATGCTGATTTCACGATCGGTTTCGGTGATCTCGAAAAAGGTGATATAACCGTGAAACCGCTTCAGTTGATCGATCATTTGCTGCTCTGAAAAGGTGCCGGAAGGAGCGGGGGATGGCGCTGCAAGTTCGACCTCGGGGCCAAAGAGCTCTTTGCCGGCCTTTGCGCGGGTCTCGTGGGTTCTCAACGAGAGCTTCTCGAATGCCACAGTCTCGATAAAAAGATCGAGTCGGCGATTAATCTGCTGTTTTGCCTGACCCCGCCACCAGAAATAGGCGGTAGCGATGACCAAAATGAAAATTCCGGTGATGAGAGAGGCGCGTTGGGACATTTAAGCTAGCGGTTGGGGGCAAGTTGGAAAGTAAACCCTTTCAGATACTCGGTTTCGGGCAGCGTCGCAATGATCGGATGATCCAGCCGCTGACTGTGAGAGTCAATCTGGCGCAGAGTTCGCTTCCCGTCGACTGCGGCACGTTGAACGCTATTGAGGAAGATGTCCCGGGTCGCATGATGCGAGCAACAAAAGGTCGCGAGTATTCCGCTCGGATTGAGCAGAGAAAGCGCTCGAAGATGGATTTCCTTGTAGCCTCTCATTGCGTCGTTTACCGACTTTTTATTCCGAGTGAAGGAAGGAGGGTCGAGAATGATGAGGTCGTAAGTTTCCTCGTGTTTTCGGAGGAAATCGAAGGCATTCCGGGTCTCGGTTTGAATCTCCACTCCAGTCAATTCAGCATTGCGTTGCGTGGCCGTGGTGGCCTCCTCGGAAATATCAACTGCGAGCACTGATTCAGCTCCTGCCTTGGCACAAGCCAAGCCGAATCCTCCCTGATTACAGAACACATCGAGCACTTTTTTACCCTTTGAGAGTTTTGCGACTCGTTCGTAACAGTCCATAATATCGAGATAGAGCCCGGTTTTTTGGCCGTTTGTGGGATCAATTTCGAAGACTGATTCGCCGTGCGAGACCTGAAAAGGAGCTGGTTTCGTGCCGTGAAGCATTTTGATTTCGGTGTCGAGACCCTCGGCTTTGCGTATGGAGGAGTCGTTCCGGAGAGTGATCGAGAGTGGGTTCACAAGGTCAGTGAGGACTTGGGCGATGAGCTTCTGACGAAGCTCCATCGCAATGGTGGTGGTCTGCATGACGAGGTGATCGCCGTATCGGTCGACAATGAGGCCGGGAAGGCCATCTGATTCACTGCCAACGATCCGGCACAGCATGTCATCGAGCGGAAGAGACTCGCGGTAGGCGATGGCTTGACCAATGCGACGCGAAAAAAATTCTTCGTCCAGCTTCTGTTTTCGTCGCGAAATGCGGCGGGCGACGATCTGGGAATGCGGGTTGAAGATGGCTGTTCCGAGGGGGCGGTCCTTGAAATCCTTGAGAGAAATGACATCGCCGGGTTCTGGATCTCCAAAGGTTTTCTGAATTTCCGAGGCGTAAACCCAATCGTGGCCATGAAAAATTCGTGCCCTTGGTTTGATAATTAACCCTGCCATGCGGGGAGAGAAGGGTAGGGGAGCTGGAAGATCAAGCCCGAGAGTCCCTTTTCACTTGATCATTCGAGTTTCCCGCCCTAAGCCCTTCCTAACCAAAATTATGGGCCAGCAATTAAGAACCAAAACCAAACGCCGTCGCCGCAAGGAATACCTCAAGCGCAAAAAAGAGCAGGTGAAGACCAGCGCTGCGGTGAAGAAGTCTTCTCCGAAGAAAGCTGAAAAACTACCTGCCAAGAAGGCTGCCAAGAAAGCTGCTAAAAAAGTAGCCAAGAAGGCTGCCAAGAAGGCTGTTAAAAAAGCCGCTAAGAAAGCTGCTAAGAAGGCCGTTAAAAAAGCCGCTAAGTAAGGTAGTTTCATTGAATTTCAAAAACCCACTTCGCTTCGCGGCGGGTGGGTTTTTTCTTTTTTTAAAACCCCAACCCTTTAGGAACTGGTTATGAGTCAGTCTATCGGAGTCGCTCTGGCGGTGGCGATCGCACGTGTGACCTTGCAGGAACGTACGCGCCGCCGGAAATTGATGAGTGGGATTCTCATCGCGATCCTCGCCGTCTTCGCTCTGGGAACCTGGCCGCTCTCGAGCTGGCTGGAAGGTTCTCTCTGGCTTATGCTTATTTGGTGGGGTGCCTGTGCCTGTCTTTGCCTCTTTCTTGTTATGCTTGCGGTCTACGATGCACTTTCGGTGGTCCGTGAAGAACGAGAGAAGCTGGGCTTGGGAAATGAAGAAGATCTCGAGGAGTGATTTGTGGCTTGCGAGTCACGCCGCACCAAGCCATCCCTCTCTTATGACACCTGAGTTGACGCGCTTGTTTGAGCACCTCCGCTTCCCAAGTATTTCGACAGATTCCAGCCATGCCGGTGATGTCCGCGCAAATGCTGAGTGGCTGGTGGGACAGTTCGAAGGAATGGGTCTCTCCACCGAGCTTCATGAGACGGCCCAACACCCCATCATCGTGGCTCGCAACGAACATCAGGAGGGACGCAAGACGGTTCTCATTTACGGACATTATGATGTGCAGCCTGTTGATCCTTTAGAGCTCTGGGATTCTGCTCCCTTTGAGCCGGAGATTCGTGAGGGAAAAATTTGGGGTCGTGGCGGTGCCGATAATAAGGGCCAGCATTTTGTTCACATCCTGGGCGCCGAGAAAACCATTCATGAAGATGGAGACTTGCCGGTGAACGTGATTTTTCTCATCGAAGGTGAGGAGGAAATCGGCTCTCCCCATCTGGTTCCTTTTCTTGAAGCGCATAAGGAGGATCTGGTTTGTGATGTGATTGCGGTTTCTGACACCGGGATGGTTGAGCCAGGAGTGCCTACCCTTGGCTACGGGTTACGTGGAATCACGTGCCTTGAGGTTCTCGTTAATGGTCCTTCGGGTGATCTCCATTCTGGAGTGTATGGGGGATGCGTGGCGAACCCCGCTACGGCGGCAGCGCGTATGGTGGCGAGTCTGCATGGTGAGGATGGGAAAATTGCGGTCGCTGGTTTTTATGATGATGTCATTCCTCTCGAGCAATGGGAGCGAGACATGTGGGCGACCGTTCCCGGTTCCTCGGATGAAGATTATTTGAAGGTGACCGGCTCACCCGAACCGTATGGTGAGCCTGGATATTCCATGGCGGAGCGGCTCTGGGCTCGCCCCACGATCGAGGTCAATGGCTTTGGTTCCGGATACCAAGGGGAGGGGTCTAAGACCGTTCTTCCAGCGGAAGCGATGTTTAAGCTGTCCTGTCGCCTCGTTCCCGGTCAGGACCCGGGTAAGGTGCAGGAGCAAGTCATTGCTCATCTTGAAAAACACACCCCCAGGGGAGTGACCATCGAGATTAAAAAAGGACACTCTGGAAAGGCGTATCACAATGATCCACATTCCGAATATGGGAAGGCGGCCCAGCGTGCTTTGGAGGCGGCCTTTGGCCGACCTCCGGTTCTCATTCGCGAAGGGGGAAGCATTCCGATTATTCAGGATATGAAAGAGATTCTAGGGTCGGATTCCCTGATGCTCGGGCTGGCGTTGCCCGATTGCCAAATCCATGCACCGAACGAGAATTTCAGCGTTGAGAATTTCGAAAAAGGAATCGAAATGTCCCGCGCCCTCCTCACCGAACTTGCCAAGTCATGAGCGACGATAAAAAAGACTTTATTCGCGGAATCATTGCGTCTGATCTGGAGCGTGGAAAGCATGCTGCTCCAATCACCCGTTTCCCGCCTGAACCGAATGGTTATCTCCATATTGGCCACGCCAAGGCCATTGGAGTCAACTTCGGAATTGCTGCGGAATATGCTGACCTTGGAGCGCGATGCCACCTCCGGTTCGATGACACCAATCCGGTCAAGGAAGACACGGAATATGTCAATTCGATCAAAGAGGACATCGCTTGGTTGGGCTACGATTGGAAAGAGCATCTCTACTTCGCGTCCGATTACTTCGATTTTTTCTATGACTGTGCGGTTGCCTTGATCGAAAAGAAGCTCGCTTACGTGGACACCCAGACTTCCGAGGAAATCCGTAAACAGCGTGGGAATGTTAACAAGGTGGGGGTTTCTTCCCCTCACCGTGATCGTTCGGTTGAAGAAAATCTCAAGCTTTTCCGAATGATGCGCGATGGCGTTTTCGAAGACGGAGGTGCGGTTCTGCGGGCAAACATTGACATGGAGTCATTCAATATGAACATGCGCGACCCTGTCTTATATCGTGTGGTTCACGCTTTTCACCATAACACAGGTGACAAGTGGTGCATCTATCCGATGTATGACTTCGCCCACCCTTTGGAAGACGCGAAGGAGCACATCACACATTCGCTCTGTTCCCTGGAATTCGAGAATCATCGGCCTCTTTACGATTGGGTTGTTGAAAATTGCCCGGTCCCATCCAAGCCACGCCAGATCGAGTTCGCGCGTCTGAACATCGGATACACTGTGATGAGCAAGAGGAAGTTTATTCAGCTGGTGGATGAAAATCATGTCAGTGGCTGGGATGATCCACGGATGGCCACGCTGAGTGGGATGAGGCGCCGTGGCTATCCGCCGGAAGCTATCCGTTCTTTTGTCAAAGCGGTAGGCCTGACAAAACAGAATTCCCTCACCGATCTCTCACTTCTGGAGTTTGAGATTCGACAGTATCTCAACAAAGTTGCGCTCCGTAAAATGGCGGTGCTCGATCCGGTCAAGGTGGTCATCACGAACTATCCTGAAGATTCTTCCGAAAAAGTCGAAGTGCCCAATAATCCCGAGAATGAAGGGGATGGGAAACGAGAGCTTGCTTTTACCCGTGAGATTTATATCGAGCGCGATGACTTCCTGATCGATGCTCCCAAAAAATATTTTCGGCTTAAGCCGGATGGGGCGGTCAGACTTCGCGGTGCTTACATTATCAAGCACGTGGGGCACGAGGTGGACGAGAGCGGAGAAGTGACTGAAATTCACTGTGAATTTATTCCTGATACCATCGGACAGCCAGCCCCTGAGGGAGTCAAGTGTCGCACTGCAATCCATTGGGTTTCCGGCTTGGAGGCGGTGGATGCGGAAGTGCGCTTGTATGATCGCCTTTTCACCGAAGAGTCACCTGATTCCGCCGCGGGTGGTTATTTGAACTGTCTCAACCCCGGGAGTCTTGAGGTGATCAGCGGGGCAAAGGTTGAGCCCTCACTTGCCGCGATGGCGGCAGGGGAACGCTGTCAATTCGAGCGCCTCGGATACTTTTGCACGGATCTCAAGGATCACCTCGCAGATAAGCCAGTCTTTAACCGGATCGTAACCCTCAAGGACTCCTGGGCGAAAAAGGGGTAGAGCTTTCTTCTTTTTCTCCTTGCAAGCTTTGGCGTGCAGCCCTACGACTCCGCCGTCCTGAACTTGGTTTTAGGGGCGTTAGCTCAGTTGGTAGAGCACCTGCATGGCATGCAGGGGGTCAGCGGTTCGAATCCGCTACGCTCCACCAGTTTCTCATTGGGTTTGTTAGGAGAGACTGAGAGAAGACCGGTTCTTGCTACCTTTATTTCAGCGGAACACTCGAATTTATGAGCGACTCAGGAGCACAACTCGCCCTTGCCTGCGCACGCGCCGCAGATGAGACTAAAGCTGACGACATCCGGGTTTTCGATTTGCGGGGGATATCAACCCTCACTGATTTTATGGTGGTTTGTTCTGGAGCTTCCATGCCCCACCTAAAAGCGATTAGCCGAGATATCGAAGGGAAAGTCAACGAACTCAGTGGTGAGAATCCACTGCGCACCGAAGGAAAAGCGGCCACTCGTTGGGTGGTGCTCGATTTTGTCGATGTCATGGTCCACGTTCTCCTCGAAGAACTCCGCGAGCATTATGCCCTTGAAGATCTCTGGGGCGATGCGAAGGAGCTGAGCTGGAATGACGCCGATGAAGATTGAGATTTTAAACACCGGGACTGAATTACTCCTCGGAACGACCGCAAACACCCACGGGACCTGGATCGGCCAGGAATTAGTCAAGATCGGCCTGCGGGTGCAGCGACAAACCACCGTGCCCGATGGGGTTGCGATCGAGGCTGCGGTCAACGATGCTGTCCCCGGATGTGATGCCTTGCTCATCACCGGAGGACTTGGACCGACAAGTGATGATATCACGCGGGAGGCCGTAGCGAAGGTATTGGGTGTTGAGATGATTGAAGATGAAGCAGCCCGGAGATCGCTTTATGAGTTTTTTGAAAAACGCGGGAAGCCGATGGTTGCTGCAAATCTCAAACAGGCCCAGAATCTGGTAGGGGCAGATATTTTACCAAATCCGAATGGCACTGCGCCGGGGATTTACGTTCCTCCGCGGCTCAGCGGAGATCACCAATGTGCGATTTTCCTTCTTCCCGGGCCGCCACGAGAGCTTTACCCCATGTTTCATGCGGAGGTTATTCCGCGCCTTCAGGCGCTTTCAGGTGTCGAACAAGCTGTGGAGGTTCAGGAGCTCAAATTTGTTGGAATCGGTGAGAGTGATTTTCATCAAGGGATTGATGATGTTCTTGAAAAGATCGAGGGACTTGAGGTGGGTTATTGCGCTCGATTGGGCGAAGTCGACTTGCGCTTGATCGGGACCGAGGAAGTGATTTCAAGAGGAAAGACGATTGCTGAAGATGCATTTGGGGATTTTTTGGTGTCAGACGATGGGAAATCTCTTGAAGCGATGGTT
This sequence comes from Akkermansiaceae bacterium, assembly GCA_049889835.1. Classification (GTDB taxonomy): domain Bacteria; phylum Verrucomicrobiota; class Verrucomicrobiia; order Verrucomicrobiales; family Akkermansiaceae; genus SW10. The sequence goes on along the minus strand of JBMHCQ010000001.1, from coordinate 37,502 downwards.
GTTCACGAAATGACCGCCAAGAAGCTCACTTTAGCAACGGTCGAGAGCTGCACCGGTGGCCTGATCGCGAGTCGGGTGACCGACACTCCGGGGTCAAGTGTGGTCTTTACCCATGGATTCGTGACCTATGCAAATGAAGCAAAAGAAGGGTTGGTAGGAGTGAAGCATGAGACGCTTGAAGCTCACGGAGCAGTGAGCGAGGAAGTCGCCGCTGAGATGGCCGAAGGGGGCTTGCAGGCGAGCGCATGTTCCGTGGCGGTCAGTGTTACTGGTGTTGCTGGCCCGGGAGGGGGCACGGAAGAAAAGCCGGTAGGGACGGTCTGCTTCGGGATTGCGACCGCTCAGGGGGTGCAAACTTTTCGTGAATGCCACCCAAGGGCGCGCGCCGACTTTAAACAGCAGGCAAGCCAGCGAGCTTTGGATCTGGTGAGACGAGTGGTGAGGGATCAGTTCTGATCCTTACTTCGACTGCTCAAGCATCCGCACAAGAGAGACTTCGGCTTTTGCTCGCACGTCTTCAGGAATTTCGACCCGTGGCTCGAGGCTTTCAAGACACGCATGAAGCTTTTCAAGCGTGTTCATCTTCATGTAGCGGCAGTCGGCACAAGCGCAGTGGTCGGTCGGTCCGGCGATCAGGTTTTTTTGGGGAACCTCTTTCTGAATGCGGTGAAGCATTCCGGATTCGGTGACGACGATCACATTCTTTGCCGGGGTATCGCGGCAAAAGGGGACCATTTTTTCAGTGGAACAGACTTCGTCAGCGAGAAGTCGAACTGCTTGAGTGCACTCAGGATGTGCCACCACGACGGCATCGGGATACTCGTCTTTGATCCTCTGAATCGACTCTCGGGTGAATTCCATGTGGACGTAGCATGAGCCCTGCCAAAGATCCATTTTGCGACCAGTTTTCTCAATAACCCATTGGCCGAGGTTGGCATCGGGAACGAAGAGAATAGGGCGGTTAGCCGGAGCCTGCTCCACAATACGGGGAGCGTTCCCGGAGGTGCAGATGACGTCACAAAGGGCCTTTACGCCAGCCGAGCAATTGATGTAGGCAATAACGTAATAGTTTTTTTCTTTATTCTCCTCAAGGTAGGCAGCGAGTTTGTCAGCAGGGCAAGCTTGCTCGAGGGAGCAACCGGCGTCCTTGTCAGGAAGGACCACCGTTCTGTGAGGGTTCAGAATCTTGGCGGTTTCAGCCATGAAGTGCACTCCGCAGAAGGCAATAACATCGGCATCCGTCTCCTGCGCGCGATAAGCAAGCCCGAGGGAGTCTCCAACGTAGTCCGCCAAATCTTGAATCGCGCCAATCTGATAATTATGGGCGAGGATAACGGCGTTTTTTTCTTTCTTAAGGCGGAGGATGTCTTCTTTGAGGTCGAGAGCTGAAGCAGTGGACATGGTGGATCGTGGGTGGATGGGATTAGTCGTTTGAAGAAGCTGCTTGAATGTCTTCCTTGTGAGCTGCAGTCGTACGAATAGCAGGGAGAACCTTACGGACCAGTTTTTTGAGGCCTCCTTCGGATTCAGTGTAATCGACTTCAGCCTGCCTCAGCGCTTTCTCCCAAGCTTGGGCGAAGCCCGGAGCTTGCTCGCGCATCAGGCCGACAGCCTTTTCGACAATGTGGAGATGGCGAAGCTCAGCCTTACCAGGCTTTTGTTGGAGAGTGGCAATGTTCACTCGGAGATTTTCGTTCTTCTCTTTCAACTCATCGAGTTGACTGGTGATGGCGTCGGTTCCCTCAGCCTGAATTTTCAGGTGCGTATTGAGGTGTTTCTGCAGTTCCTTACTTTCCGTCTCTAGGCGGCTCATTTCCTTCTTGAGAACCCGTCGGGCAGTGAAGCCAGATTTCCAGGTGAAGAAGGCAATGAGAAGGCCAAAAAGAAGGCCCCAGACGAAGGGTGATTTGAGGAGATCAAAAATAGTGTCCATTTAAAGAGATTCTACTCGGGTTTGTCGGCGATGCTTTCTATTTCTAGATTTTCACCTTCTTCACCTTCGGTTCCGGATTCGTTTGGAGGAGCGTCTTTGTTGATCGTCTTAGTGAGTTTCTCCAGCATGTTCTTTCGCCGCTTGAGCTTCACTGCCCGCCCATCGTTAGCGAGAGCAATATGCAGGGCGGTGGGCTTCTGCTTATTTTTCTCCGCGAGTTGATTGACGCCGTTCATCTTGTCTAGGTCACCGGTGACAGATTTTGGTCCGGCAACGCCCGCTGCAGTCGAAGCAAGAACGGTGAAGAGGAATCTGAATCCAATCATCGGAAATTGAGTGAAAATCCACGAAATAATAGCTCCGGAAATCAGGCAGACGCTACCCCTGAACCAAGGTTTTTTCGCTGTTTGCATCGATAATTGCAAAGCGCTCCCGGTGCATCGAAGCATCACTTCTGAAGATGAGGCGTCCTGAATGAGAGCGTTCGAGCTCCATGAGAAGTTTTGAATCTTCACTTTTGAAGCGATTGAGGACATCGACATTGACTACGACAATCAGGTCGCCGGGATCATCGTTTTCCTGCTGACGTTGAATGACCGTGTTGAGCCGACGCTGAATCTCAATCGACATACTCATAGTGTTCTTCACCCGACCTCGACCTTGGCAGTAAGGGCAGGGCTCAAGGGTTGAATCAAGAAGGCTTTCGTGGAGACGCTGTCTTGTCATCTCCATGAGGCCTACAGACGAGATTTGAAGAACTTGGGTTTTCGCTTTGTCCCGCCGCAGACGGTCTTTCATGGCTCGGAAAACAGCCTGTTGATCTCGGCGATGACGCATGTCGATGAAGTCAACAACCACCAGACCCCCAATGTTTCGGAGGCGGAGTTGGCGGGCGACTTCTATGGCAGCTTCGATGTTGGTCTGGAGAAGCATTTTGTCGACGTCTTTGGAGCCTCGGTTTCGACCAGTATTAACGTCGACAGAGATCAAGGCTTCAGTTTCATCGATCACAATGTAGCCACCGCAGGGGAGCCAGACCTGACGCATAAAGGCCTCGTCGATTTGCTTTTGAATCCCATAGCGCTCGAAGATCGTTTGTTTGCCTGGAAGATTGTGGATACGGCGTTTGGCCCGGCGAGAGACTTTGGCTGCGATTTCTTGGACGTATGAAGTGGTCTCTTCGTTATCACAAATGATCTTATCGACTTCGTCTGTGAGGAAATTCCGAGCGGTGCCCTCAATCAATCCTGGTTCACGGAAGCAGGCGACGGGAGCATTTTTTGAGTCACGTTTTTCCTCAACGGAATACCATTGTTCGAGCAGCATCGCGAGATCACGGACGAAATGGCGCGCTCTCGTTCCGATGGCCACCGTGCGCATAATGATACCCATGCCCTCAGGGACACTGAGCTTTTGCATGATTTTGCGAAGGCGCTGACGCTCCTTGGGGTCGTCGATCTTTCGTGAGATGCCAAACTGATCAGAGTAGGGCATCAGAACGAGATAGCGACCGGCCAATGAAATGTTGGTGGTCACACGGGGTCCTTTGTTTCCGATCGGCCCTTTGGAAACCTGAATCATGATTTCTGATCCAACTGGGTAGATGTTGGGAATATCCTTTGAGGTGATTTTCTTCTGCTTTTTCTTCGGACGTCCATCGCGACGGATTTCCTCAAGTCCTCCGTCAAGAGCAGCGGGAATGGCATCCCAGAAGTGGAGGAAGGCGTTTTTATCAAGGCCGATATCAACGAACATGGCTTTTAGGCCGGGTTCGATATTTTTGACGCGGCCTTTAAAAACTCCGCCGACGATATTATCATCGCCTTCACGTTCGACGTGATATTCTTCAAGGGTTCCGTCTTCGAGAAGGGCCACGCGGCGCTCGAGTTTTTCGGAATTAATGACAATGGTCCGTCCGCTATTTGGATCGGGGTTGCCGAGTCCGAGAGCGTTTTTGATTTTCTTGATCATGGTTGATAAATTTTTGTTTAGGGTGTGGAAAATTATTCGTCGTCTTCAACGAGCTGGGCCCGAGGTGGCGCCTCGGAGTCTGCTTCAGGTGCAATGGAAGGGAGTGGAATGGTGTTGGGGGTCACTTTGATCGGTTTGTCGGTCTTGAGGAGTTCGGCGTCAACTTCGTTCCCGGTTTCCCCTTGTTCATCGATGGTGAGGACGAGGAGGTCCTCGCCTTCAGGAAGCTCGAGCTCTTTGATGTATTCGCGATGCCCTTTGTACTTGCCCATTTTAGTGAGGCGTCGAGAGCCTCCGGTTTCGAGGTGAAATAGTCCCCGGTAGATGTAGTTTGTTAAAACTCCAGCTACTGCTCCGCCACTACCGCCATTTTGAACCATTACGCAGACGGCGTAGCGCGGGTTGTCATAAGGTGCGAAGGAGGTGGTCCAGGCATTGTGGCTATCGTGGCGCGGGTGTCCTTCTGGTCGTCCCAGCTGAGCAGTTCCAGTCTTGGCTGCGATGAAGATGTTGTTCAATCCATGGGCAACACGACGGGCGGTGCCTCCGGGTTCATTGACTGCTTTCCACATGCCCTTGCGAATGCTTTCCATTCGGTGCTTGGTTATGCCTTCATTCAAAAGGTTGGTTTTCACGATTGGGAGATTGTCGATGTGCACGATTTCCTCACCTTGAGCATCTGGCTCGGTCTCGAATACGCGGCGGACGATGCGAGGTTGGTAATAGCAACCGCCGTTGGCTATGGTGGCGGCAACGGAGCAAATTTGGAGAGGGGATGCACCGCTCTGGCTTTGTCCGATGGAGAGCTGGGCAAGGTCAGCAGAAGTCATCACGGCGCCCGGGTATTCTCGTTTCCAAGCCTTACTTCCGACCACCATGCCCGGATCTTCGTTGGGAAGTCGAATGCCAGAGCGACGTCCCAGTCCGACCAGTTGAAAACTCTCTACCATGGCTTTACTCCGAAGGCTGCCCGCAAGAGTCATGAAGTAGGGATTGCATGAGCGTTGAATAGCGTCGCTCATTCCCAGAGGCCCATGTCCCGCTCCTTTTTTCCAGCACTTGATCTTGAGCGCTCCGAACAAGGTATAGCCTTTACAATGATGGTCGTAACCGACCCTTCCATGACGGGCCGCAGCAATCGCGGTGGGAAGCTTGTAGGTGGATCCTGGAATGTAGTTTGAAATTGCCCGGTTCAGCATGGGAGTGCGTTCATCGTGCACATATTTCACCCAGAGTTCATTTTCGATACTGGGGACAAATTCATTGGGGTCAAAGTTTGGAACAGAGACCATGGCGAGGATTTCGCCCGTGTTGGGGTCCATCACCACGGCAGCCCCCCGACCTACCTTACGCATGATGTTTTCAACGAGATACTGGATATGAGTGTCGATGGTGAGCTCGACCCTCGCTCCTTCGGTGGGACGGGTGTAGTTATCGAGGGCGATGACCTTGTTCTTTTCATTACGAATGAAGATTTTCATTCCTCCTTCTCCTTGGAGGTGATCATTCATGGTGGATTCGATTCCCCCAATGCCGAACTCGTCACCCCGGTAGTGCATATTGCGCCGTCTAAAATCGTCCGGGATTACTTGGTCCCACTTGTTGACGCGTCCCAGGACATGACAGGCGAGCGTTCCATATGGGTAAACACGGCGAGGACGCACAGCCACGGAGACTCCCGGAAGGTTGAGGCTCCGCTCCGCAAATTGTGCAAATTCGTCTGGGGTGAGATCGGTGCGGTAGGTGAAGGGAACAAGTCCACCATGGGTTTTGAAGTGAACATCAAGGGCTTTGCTGAAGCGTTCACCGCCAAGTCCAAATGACTCGATGCGGGGAATGACCCACTCGTTGACGATCTGAACGATATCAATTTTCTTACGCTTCGTGAGAAGGCCATCACCGCGTGCGACGGTCTCTTCGCCTTGGTTTTTGAGAGCGTCGGGATTTTGCTCCCGCCAATTCTTGTAGATGTCCTCAAGATTAAAATCGACTTCGTAGCTCCGGCGGTTTCGTGCCAGAACGAGTCCATTGCGGTCGGTGATTTCTCCACGAACTCCAGGTTCTCGAACGGAAACAGTATGTGTCGATGGGATATTGGCGACAAAAGATGAGCGTTTCTCAATCTGAAATTCATGAAGGCGCGAAAGCAAGGTTCCACAACCCACGAGCACCAAGGCGGTCAGAAGGAAGAGGCGAAATCGGTATTTAGGTTCCATGTTGGAAGGGGCTTAGTAGTTACGTCTCCGGAGCGAGTCGTATCTGATTTCGTGTTTGCAAAGGTCGGCGATTCTAAAGAGGCACCAGAAGATGAGAGGGGAGATGAGCATGCTCAGCAGAGCGGTGAGGCTAATTTGTTTCATCACTGGAATTGAGATTTCGAACCCTCCGCGGATGAAGCTGAAGAGAAGGAATTCGATCAGGAGGTAGAGGAAGATAGCGACGCCGGTTAAGATTCCTGAGAGATACCATTTACCTTGTTTGAAAACAGGCTGGACGCCTTGCATGAGGAAGCCCATGAGAGCGTAAAGGAGGATGCTATAACCAAACTTCATCGTTTCGGTTTGAGTGTTGTAAACCGTTTGGAAAACGCTGCAATCTTCTCCGGTGGGTTCAGGGGGATAGATGATTTGTTGAGCGTCCCACAGAAATCCTCCGAGAAAGGCGAGAAGGAGCATCCCAGCGGTGGGAACGGTGACTGCACCACAGGCGACAACAAGTGGAATCAGGAGGATTCTTGCGTCATATGCGCCCAACGAGGGGATGAACTGCTGAACAATACCACTGAAAAGTAGTAATCCAACGAGGCTGATATGGTAAAGAAGCATGAACCCGTGAGTTAGTCGCCAGGAGGACCGGTAATCACGAAGACAGTTTTGAGGTTATTAAAGTCCACAGCAGGGATTACTTTCGCTTCGCCGTCAATTGGACCTTGGTCAAAGTCTTCGATGGTTCCGATTGGAATATCTGCAGGGAATAATTTTCCCCGCCCGTCGGTGTAAACCTTCATCCCTTTTTGAAGAATGGCACTTTTTGAGAGGTAACGCAGTCTTAGGCGGGGAACTTCACCATAATTGGTGCGCTGCCCGACCAGAATGCCGACTTCCGAAGTGCCCTCAATCCGGGCTGAAACTTGTGATGCCTCATCGGTGATGAGGAGGACCGATGAGATGTCGTCACCAGGTTGGTTAACGCGTCCGACGAGTCCACCATTTGAGGCGAGAACACATTGGGAAAGCCCAATGGCGTCATTGGCGGCTCCACGATCAATTTCGATAGTGGAGCCCCAGTTGAGGGGTTTGTTCCGAACTACTCGGGCCGCAATCACATTGAATTCAGTCTTTCGTTGAAATTCCAGCGCTTGCAGAAGCTCATTGTTTTCCGCCTGCAACTCCCCAACGCGTGACGCGATGATCTTGAAGCGGTCGCGCTCTTTGATTGCTTGGTCGAGCTGCCGCTGGAGGTCTTCCGAATGTTCGACCTCCTCGACAAAGTCCTTTGCCCAAGCCTCGGAGGCTCCCCCTTTGGAAATGATGGGGGAGATAGCCGAGTAGTAAGTTTTTTGAACATTGCGCACTGCTCCCTCGCTGAGGGTAAAAACCCACACCGTGCCTGCCAGAAAGAGCAGGAGAGCGACAAAATTCAGTGGCCTCATGATCGCCCCGATTTACGATCTTACTGATCTGAGTTAGTTACGCGCCTGAGGAAGGCGATTTCGTTAAGAACTTTTCCGGTGCCTTCTGCTACCGCACTGAGGGGGTCCTCGGCTACGTGAACGGGGAGCCCGGTTTCCTCACGGAGGCGCTTATCGAGACCTCGGAGGAGGGCTCCTCCGCCTGCGAGCACCAGTCCGCGATCCACAAGATCGGCAGCCAGTTCCGGTGGGCAGCGTTCGAGAGTTGTTCGAACAGCATCAACGATGTTGTTCAGCGGATCGGCCATGGCATCGCGAATTTCCTGAGAGGTGATGGTGACTGTTTTTGGAAGCCCAGAAACCAGATCCCGCCCCTTCACCTCCATTCCCGTTTCCTTGGGGAGAGGTGCGGCGGAACCAGTCCGTATTTTGATATCCTCAGCGGTGCGTTCGCCAATCATCAGATTGTAAGCACGCTTCATGTAGTGGATGATGGCTTCGTCAAGGTCATCACCGGCAGTGCGAACACTGCGGGCGTAGACGATTCCCGAGAGGGAAATAAGAGCGACCTCGGTGGTTCCCCCTCCAATGTCGACGATCATGTTTCCGGATGCCTCCTGAACTGGAAGGCCGACCCCGATGGCGGCGGCCATGGGCTCTTCGATGAGGTAAACCTCGCGAGCGCCTGCTTGCTCGGCAGATTCCTTGACCGCGCGCCGCTCCACTTCAGTGATACCGGAAGGAATGGCAATGACTACGCGGGGATGTGCCCGGCGCTTGTTGTTTACCTTACGAATGAAATGACGAAGCATGGCTTCGGTCACTTCAAAATCTGCGATGACGCCATCACGCAGAGGGCGGATGGCGACGATGTTACCTGGCGTGCGGCCAAGCATGCGCTTGGCGTCGTCGCCGACAGCAAGCACTTCGTTCGTGTGGGCTTTAACGGCAACCACCGAAGGTTCACGGAGGACGATACCGTGATCCTTGACATTCACGAGGGTATTCGCGGTGCCGAGGTCGATTCCGATGTCGTTCGACATCAAGCCGAAGAGTTTTGCAAACATGAGAGAAGGATAGTTAAATAATTGATTGAAAGTTTTTTAAGGAAATGATCTGAGGGGCTTGATGATCGTGAAATGACCAGAATAATCAAGAGGGCTAAGATAAATAGTCTAACCGCCTCAAGACTATTCAAGGCAGATTCCTTTTGGTCAAGCCGCTTCCGGTGTTCCCCGCTTAAAAAATCGGGTGTTCCACAGGTTCTGAATCTTGGGAAGGTTTTATCAAAAGGATTGCAGCTCTTCCGGCCCAGAACCGAAGCTTCTCTCACTTTTAAATCACGAAAAATGATCAGGCTTCTTCCTTAATCAGAGCTCCCCGAGTTGGGGTGTTTGGCTCGGCGGCTAAGGAATTCATCGGCGAATCCCGCATAGGAAAGTGCTCCTGCGCCTTGAGGGTCGTGTTCGAAAATGGTGCGCCCGTAACTGGGCGCTTCTCCAATTCGGATCGAGCGGGGGATAAAGGTGCGGTAAAGTTGCTCGGGAAAGTATTTGGAGACCTCCTCGACCACTGATTTCGAGAGGTTTGTGCGAGCGTCATACATCGTCATGAGGATCCCTTCGAGGACAACATTTGGATTCACTTGCGCTTCCCTGATTCTCTCGATGACGTGGACGATTTTGGCCAAGCCCTCGAGGCCAAACCACTCGCATTGCAGAGGGATGATGATTTCATCGGCCGCAGCAAGTGCGGAAGTCATAAGAACCCCCAATGAAGGTGGGGTATCAAGCACGATGTAATCGAAATCATGAGTTTCCCGCAAGGATTCGAGAATGGAGCGGAGTCGGGAAAGGTAGCCATCCATTTGAGCGAGCTCGATTTCGACTCCGGCCAAGTCCATATCGCCAGGAACAAGGGAAAGGTTTTTCAGGCGGGACGGAACGATCTTATCCTGAATACGAGCCTGTCCTAACAAGGGGTGATACATGCAATTTTCCTCACTGGCTTCTGCTCCTAGGCCGGAGGTGGCGTTCGCCTGTGGGTCGAGATCAAGAAGCAGGGTCTTTTTTTCCCGCGCGGCGAGGCCAGCCGAAAGGTTAATTGCAGTGGTGGTCTTGCCGACTCCACCTTTTTGGTTGGCAATTGCGATGATTCTCATTCTTTGAAAAGGGTGGAGTAGATCCACCGGAAGAATTGGTGAAAAGGTGATTTGGGGAAAGACTTATTGTTTGCCAAGTTCTTTTGAGCGAGCCGCCGCCCGGCTGACCGCTGTGATAACAGTTGACCGGAATCCTCGCTCTTCGAGAGCCGCGAGGCCGGCGATGGTTGTTCCCCCCGGTGAGGTGACGCGATCCCGGAGTTCGGCAGGAAGCATTCCGGTTTCAAGAACCATTTGAGCTCCTCCCAAGACCGTTTGGGTGGCAAGGCGGAGCGCCTGTTCGCGGGGTAATCCCTCCAGAAGACCTCCGTCCGCGAGAGCTTCAATCATTGTGTAAACATAAGCAGGGCCGCTCCCAGAGAGTCCTGTGATAGCATCCATCAAGGATTCAGGAACTTTTTCGGCAAGTCCGACTGATTCCAGAAGTTTCTTCGTAAAGAGCTCGTCTTCACCTGTTGCGGTAATTCCCAAAGAATAGGCTCCCGCTCCTTTTCCTACAAGAGCCGGGGTATTGGGCATGATTCTGATGATGCGTGCTTCTGGGGCCGCATTTTCCATCGCTGTAAGGGTCACCCCGGCAGCGATAGAAAGCACAAGAACGGAGGATTTTACGTCTTGAAGGACCTCGGTGACCTGAGCTGGCTTCACGCAGATCAAAAGGGTATCGCATCTGGAGAGCAAGTCTTCCAAGCTAAGACATGGTGAGCCACCGGAGGCTCGCGCGAGAGAATCGATTGCTTCTTGAACAGGATCGAAGAGGTAGAGGTTCTTACTGTTGAAAACCCCTGCTTTGATCGCTCCCAGAGTGAGCGCTTGTCCCATTTTTCCGCAGCCAATAATCCCTATCGTCATGGAATGAGTGAAGCCGGGGGGAGGCGAGGTGTCGAGTTAAAGGCGTTGCAACTCGAGGAGTTTTGGAGAAGTTTTGAGCCATGCGTTTTTTGCTGTTTATCTCTCTGGGTTTGACATTGTTCTCGCAGGCTCAGGAATCGAAGGCATTTGAGGTGAAGGTCGTCATTCATCCAGTTGTTCAAAAGTTGAAAGATCCTCGGGTTGCGCCGGAGTTATTGACACAGCCATTGGCGATTTCAACTCAGTCAGAGCTGGCCTCAAACCATATTCTTGCTGGAATTTTCCATCTTAACGGGCCTTGGGATTTCGAGGCGTATCGTCACTTTACAGCAGCGGCTAAAGCAGACCCAGATTGTCTCATGGCTTATTGGGGGATTGCGATGTCTCTGGGGGGATTGAATCATGAGTTCTTTAGCCAGCGCAAAGAAGCGGTTGATCGGATGCTTGATCTTCTTGAGGCGGGAGTGGGTGTCGAGTGGGAGAAGGGCTTTGCGCAGGCTGCGGGTCGGCTTTATGCAAACGGAGCTGCAGCTGCAGCGGAGGTCTATGGGAAGCTGGCAGAGCAGTATCCAAACAATTTGACGGCTCAGATATTCGCGCTGATCCTTGATCGAGATGGCTATAGTGAGTCCGGTTACACAAACCCCGGCCAGAAAAAGGCGATCGAAGGGCTTAAGACATTGGTTAAAGCAAACCCCGAGAATGTTGGCGTTATTTCAGCATGGGCGATTACCAGTGGGGAGGCTCCTTTGGATTCAATTACTCTACGAGATGAGATTCTTCCTTATGCCCGGAAGTTGGCCCGACTCCATCCCGCTTATCCGCCTTTTCACATGCTTGTTGCTCACATTGCTTCACGCGGTGGGGTTGCCAATCTGGCTCTTGATCACGCTCGCCAGGCCGTGAAGCTCTATGAGGAATATTGCAAGCGGGAGAAAGTGTCGGTCTATGATTGTCCGGGGATTGTTCGGGCTCGGGTTTATTTATCGACTTTATTGGCTGGCGTTGATCAGTTTGAAGAAGCGAGGAAGATTGCAAACAGTCTGGCTAGGACCAAGATCGCTGAGACTCGTGTATTTTCGCAAGGGGCCTCTGCTCTTTTGTGGGAAGGAAGGTCGCTGGGGCCAAGGCTAGCTCTGAGCAAAGGAACCCTTGATGAGCTGGAGCATGGTCTTTCTCTCCTCAAGGTTTTTAAAGACGAAGAGTGGTTTGATGACGAAGATCTCGAAAAAAAGAAATCTCTGGCCGTTTCCTACCGTAATGCACTCGCGTATTGCATTGGAGTTAGAAAGGCCTTGCTGAAAAATGATGACCCGGCAATTAACGGTCTCTACCGCGGGCTGATCGAGCGGGTTAAGAAAATCGACACTGAAATGGCTCTGGCGCGAGAGACGAGTTCATATTCCGAGTATTTACGGGCGCGAAATACGATTGAGGTATTCGCAGTGGAGCTTCGTGGAATGATCGCTATGAGAAAAGAGGGGGCGATGAAGCAAGCGGCCTTGAGTTGGTTTAAATCGGCAGCGGATCGACAATCCCGGCCCTTGAGTCTTCTCCCTCCCTCAATTTCTTATCCAATGGAGATCCGGATTGGTGAATTTTATTTGGCTACTGATGAACCCGAGAAGGCAGCCAAAGCCTTTGTTGAAGGGAATGAGAGGATGCCCAATCACCTTGGGTCCTTGCGCGGGTATCGTGCGGCGGTGCTTAAAATGGGTGAGAACGACCTGGCGAAGCAAATCGCGGAGCGGATTGAGAAGGTAAAGGGACAATAGCGTCTTAAAGCGCTTCGACTGCGGCCTTTTCAATTCCGCGAAGGGCGAGGATCTGGACGATGGTTTCTTCAATGAGATTGGCTGGGCACGAAGCTCCGGCGGTGATGCCAATGGTCACCTTCTCTTCATCAAATCCGGCGAGGATGTTAGGGGTGGATATTTCGGCATGTGCTTCAAGATCAAAGTGGACGATGGTTTCCAGTGATTCGAGGCAGGATGATTCCCGAATGAAGTAAGTCGGAAGGTTTTCATTGCCAATTTCGACCAAGTGAGTGGTATTGGAGCTATTATATCCTCCTACGACGAGGAGCATATCCATTGGCTTTTTGAGCATGTCGAAGAGAGCATCCTGACGTTCTTGGGTGGCCCCGCAAATGGTATCAAAGACTTGAAAGTTGGCCGTTTCGCCGTCTCGATCCAAGATGGCCTTTCGAACGCGATTTTGGATTTCTTCCGTTTCGCTTTTAAGCATTGTGGTCTGATTGGCCACTCCGACTTCCTTGAGATGAAGATCCGGATCAAAGCCATCGGAATGAGCCTTTTGGAAGCGCTTAAGAAAACCTTCTTTATCTCCGCCGTTCCGAATGTAGTTAGTCACGTAGTCGGTCTCTTCCAAGGTGAGAACAATAAGGTAGTGACCTTTTTTATCGTCGCCCACTGCTCGAGATGCGGTTGCGCGTGTTTCCTCATGACCACGTTTTCCGTGGATGATTGAAGTGACCCCGTTTTTTGCGTAAGTCCTGACCCGTCGCCAGACTTTCATGACGTCACCGCATGTTGTGTCGATGATGTGAGCCCCTTGTTCTTCGATTTTATCTGTAAAATTCGTGGGTGCTCCGAAGGCGGGGACAATCACGACATCCTCAGGGGTGAGTTGATCGTAGTCCTCCGTGAGCTCCTTCCACGGCAGAGATACAATCTTCATTTCCTCCAGCTGCCTGTTGACTTCAGGGTTGTGGATGATTTCACCTATGAGGAAGATTCTTTGATCTGGAAATACACGGCGGGAAGCATATGCGAGATCGATGGCGCGCTCAACCCCGTAGCAGAAGCCAAATTGCTCTGCTAAGCGGATGGTCGTTTTCCCAATTGTAAGTGAGCCTCCGCGATCGCGCAGTTTTTCAACAATCGGAGAGTAGTAGTGTTTTTCAACTTCCGCTTGAACAAGCGCCATGACATCGGGGCGACGGACGTTAACGCGTTTACGCGTTGCTGGCTTCTGGGCAGAAAAGTCACTCATTGGAAGAACCTCATACTTTGCTTCCGCCAAACCGCCAAACGTTTATTGATCCAGAAAATGGTAAGAGAACCAGCCCCATCAGGGTGGCGGCGATGACTTGCAGCCAGATCAGGTAGTAAGGCCAAGGGCCTAAATGATCCAAGAGAGAGGGAACATGAGGCTTCTGCTGAAGAAAACCGAAATTGGTTTCGAAAAAGTAATTCAAAGAGAGAGCGAAGAAGAAATAGACCTGGTTCCAGACTAAAACCCTTGGCCAGGTTCCGGCCCGAGGTCGCCAACCGAGAGCCAATGGAAGGAATAAAGCGGTGACTACAATCGTCCCATGATGGAGAAAAAAGGAGAAGAAGAGTGGCTCAGGAAATTCGGCAGAAAGATTCGGCGTGATCAGGCCTTGCAGAGTCCCAGCCAAGCCCCAGCAATAGGTGAGTTCGCAGCAAAGGGGGTGTCTGGTCATCAGAGCGATACCAGCTATGAAAGCAGCGATATCACAGAGGTGAAAAGGGAGTGCGTTGTCGAGCGGAATCTTGATTTCAAGGGTGTTGTAGACGGCCTGATTATAGGTGTAAGTTACCAAGTTTAGAAAGGCGAGAAGAAGAAGAGGCCATTGGTGGCCTTTACGTTGAATGGTAACAAGAAGCCCTCCTAAAAAGGTGATCGTGGCGAGGGTGCTGAAGTGTAGAAGACCAAAAAGTTCCACGACGGTGAGGGGTTAGTTCCCGGATAAAAGGTAACCATGATACATCACAAACTCTCTCAAAAGAAACTTTGATTTGGCTCCAAACGATTGATAGCGCGTTGACTTGGTTGCCGAGGTGTAAACCTTTAGGTCAAGATCGGCTGCCATTTTTCGACATCGCTTAAGGTGCCATGGATCACTTACGAGAAGAGCGGTTTTCCAGCCCTCTTTGTCGAAGATTTTCTTGGCCTCTTTGACGTTCTCCAATGTTGTTTGGGAATCCGTCTCGATACGAATAGCGTGGCGGGGGACTCCTTTTCGTAGGCAGTAGTCATAGGCCACCTCGGATTCCGAAAATTTTGCACCCTCGCCGTGACCACCCGTCAAGATGAGCGCTCCGACTCGTTGGTCTTGGTAAAGATCAATGGCATGATTGAGCCTTTCCTTAAGGACGGGAGAGGGCCTGTTGTGCCAGGCGGCAGCCCCGAAGACGATTGCGCAATCCGCGGTTCGATCCCGGTCGACGTTTCCGACACGGGTGATATCCCACATGCTCCACACCACGTAGAAGAGAAGAACAAGAGATGTTGGCAGAATATATCTGCGAAGAAGGCAACGCATTACAAGGAGAAGTCGTCAATTGCGCGAGCTTAGACCCTCCCAGAGAAAGGTGAAGGAGAAATAAAGGGATCTCCGGCTGATGTGCCAGCTTGGGATTGGCAGCCAATCGATGCGTCCAAAAATTTTGACCCCATTGAGATGATTTGTTAGAATTCAGGCCTTCCAGTGACCAGCCATCAGGACAGTGATTCGATCGAACCGCGATTGGTTTTGGCTTCCGGGTCGCCGCGTCGTCGTGATCTGTTGATGAGTGTCGGGTTTGATCCCAAGATTGTCCCGCCCGAGGTGGAGGAGTTGAAGGCGGGATCGCTTCCTCCTCGTGAGTTATGCCTCCACAATGCGAGATTAAAGTCTGTTAATGTGTCGAAGTATTTTCGGCATGATTACGTGGTGGCTTCAGACACGGTCGTGGCAATGGACCGGACAGTATTTGGAAAGCCGGAATCGATCTGCGAAGCTGCAGCGAATCTGAGACGTTTAAGTGGCCGTGTTCATGAAGTGATGAGCGCAGTTGTTATTCAGCGGGGAGAGGAGGTGATCGAATTTGTCGAAGTATCGTGTGTAAAGTTTCGGAAGCTCGGCGAAGCGGTGATTCAAGAGTATCTCTCGAGGGTGCCGGTGCTGGACAAGGCAGGAGGCTACGCGATTCAGGATCACGGTGATTGGCTCGTTGAAGAGATCGAAGGGGATTATGAAAACATTGTGGGGCTGCCTCTTGCAAAGGTCCTCGTAAGTTTGGAGAAAATGGGCTTTGGTCCTCCTGAAAGACGATGAAGGAGCCGCCACGCTACCCCCTTATTTTGAATCCCAAAGCGAAGAGCGAGAAAGGGAAGCGAGCGCTTAGCTTCGTGATGGAACACGCGACTCAATTTGTCATTTACGCCACGAGGAGTCGTGAAGAGGCCATTGCCTTGGCGCGACGGTTTGCAGAAGAGGGAGAGCCGGTGGTCATCGCTGCAGGGGGAGACGGAACTCTCAATGCCGTTATCGAAGGACTGGGAGGATCTGAAACGACTCTTGGAGTGTTCCCGACAGGGACAATGAACGTCTTTGCCCGAGAAATGGGGATCGCCCGGGATCGGCTCGAGCACGCGATGGACATCATCGAGGCAGGGCATCGTAAAACAGTGGATCTTTTTGAAATGAACGGGCTGCCCTTTGTTCAGATGGCTGGAGTGGGGTTCGATGCTCAAGTGATCGAGGAAACGACTTGGGAAAGTAAAAAGCGTTTGGGTCCATTGGCCTACCTTCTGGCTGCAACAAAGGTTCTTGGAGAAAAACCTCCAAAGATCACGGTCACTTGCACTGATGGCCGCTCCTTCGAGGGCGTGTGTTTGTTGATTGGAAATGGATCTCTTTATGGAGGACAGTTTCCTCTGTTCAGGAATGCCGATAATTCGGACCAGCTTTTGGATGCGGTGTTGTTTAAAGAATCAGGATATCAATTCGTTCGCGATTCTCTTCGGGGGCTGGCGAAGGGAGGGATTGATCCTCATTCGCCCGGAGAATCGGTCGAATACATTCAAGCTGCAGGACTCAAAGTGTCCTGTGATCATTCTTTTCCCATTGAGCTCGATGGGGAGTGGTGGGGCCGTTCTACGGTTGCTGAATTTCGATCGAGCGGAAAGGTGTTGAGTGTCTTTGCCCCCCGGGAGATTCCTCATAATCGGTGGCTTGAGCTCATTAAGACGGTGAACCCTTTTTACCAAAGCTCATTGAAAAAGTGATAAGTTGAGGCGGTTGATGATCGTTTCGGAGTGATGATGACTGTGACCCAGCGACTGATTGTTTGGCACGATCTCCAGGCGCTGGGTCTGGCCGTCTTGTGTCTTCTGGGCGCTTTGGTTGTTTGGTTGCTTCAGTGTCTTTTCCTTTGGGCGCTGACTTCCATTGCCCTTGGTTGGTCAGTGCTTACTCCTCGCGTTTCATTCATCTGTGCGGGAATTCCTACCTATTCATTGGTTCGGAGTCTTTCTAAGATGAAGATATGGCAGCGATCTTGGAAGGACTCACTTCCGGAATATGAAAACGATTCTGCAATTTCCGGAGCTCGCCTGATGGCTCGCGGAATTGATCTTTCCAGTGGGGCTGGTGAGTCGATGATTACGCTTGTGACAACGGCAGCTCCGCGGATGATGCGGGCAACGTTTGATGAGGTGGCGCGGTTGATACCCCCAACTTTGAACGAAAGTCTCAAACTCGAGCAAGTCCGCGAGAATCTAGCGGCTCGGAATTCGTGGGAACTTCTTCGTGATTTTAAGAATCGAGAACCCGAAATTCGAAAATTGGCCGCTCTGGGGCTTGTAACCGTTCGGGAAATTTCCGGAATCTGGAGTCTCAGAATTTCTCTTTCGGGCCAGAGGCAATGAGCTTGTTTCTTTTAAAGTCGTCACCTCGATTCGTTTTCAGTAAATTCTTCCCAATCTGATGAATTTTTTCCGCTGGATCTCGTCCTATCAACTGATGGCACCTGCCGAGGTGGCTTCAGAGGCCGGTGAGTCCGATGTTGAGCCGCCCGACCACGAATTGGTTCGGGCCTGTCAATCGGGGGATCCTTCGGCATTTGAAGCTCTGGTGACACGCCATCGGGGAAAAGTGTATGCTATGGTTCAAAATATGATCAAAAACGATGCCGACGCATGGGATCTCTCTCAGGAGGTCTTTATCAAAGTGTGGAAAGCGCTTCCGCGTTTTGAGGCTCGGGCGAAGTTCTCCACCTGGCTTTACCGGATCACGCACAATGTGGTTTATGATTGGCTTAGAAAACGGAAAGTCGAATCAGCTGGGGAGTTGGATGACTCGCTTTTGAGCGAGTCTGATGTCGCAGCTGGCTCCGCTACTACCCCGAACCAAGCTCTTCGCCCAGATGAGGCGGTGAAGAATTCGGAGCTCGGGGCTCGCATCAAGGCGGCACTGGATACTCTTTCACCTGAGCATCGCGAAACTATCCTTTTGCGTGAAGTTCAGGGTTTTGATTACAAGGAGATTGCAAAAGCCATGGATTGCTCCCTCGGGACAGTTATGAGCCGTCTCTTTTATGCACGTAAAAAACTCCAAGCACTACTATCTCATGAAACCGGAGAATATTGAAGAACTCATCGTAAAGTGGGTGGACCACCGCTTGAGCGACGAAGAATCCTTTCAGCTTGAACGGGCGATAGAGGAGGATGGGTCGCTCCGCGCCCAGCTTGAAGAGATGGCGAAGTTGAAACGTGCAATTCAGTCAGAGATTCCCGCTTCAGTGGAACCTCCTTACCCAGATTTTTTCAACAGCCAGTTACTTCGAAAAGTGGATCTTGAAATTGCTTCCCAGCAGCCTAGGGAACGGGTGAAGCGCTGGTGGCAGGACCTTCGATGGGCTTGGGCTCCGACTGCTGCCCTCTCACTTGTGCTCGCCTTTTTAGCAGGTAAGAGAATGTCCGAACCGGGTAGTTTTTCATCGCTTTCACAATTCTCAAAGACTTCGCTTCCTTCTGTTTATTTCTCGGAGGAGAGCTTGCAGGCTGAGGTTATTGCAGATGGGGAAGGCGATGTGTCGGCAATTCTGGTCAGTGGTCTTTCCAAGCTCGATGACCGAAATTCGTTTGCCACTACTGCAACTCAGAAGGATTCGGAGGGAGAATTCCCGGTGAGTTATCTTAGATTTGAGGCAGCTCGATTTCACTAGTTTCGGAGTTATTTTTTAAACCTGATGAAGACTCTTTCTGCCATTCTGTTGTTTGTGTTTGCGACGCTTCTTCACGCCCAAGATCCGGGGAAGGAGAAAATTGGTTCCTTGAGCGTGGAGATGATCTACGCGACAGACGGAGGTTTGGAGAAAATTGGCTCTCATGGAAAGGAATTGGCCAAAGGTGATGTAAATGCCATTCGAAAGATCAAGAAGCTGAGCTTTAAAAACTACCGGAGTATGGGGGTGGAAGTGCCCCAGATTCTCCGGAGCTATGAGAGTTGGGCCACTCCCATGAGGCCCTCCAAGGAAATGCTGATTAGCTTCGAGCCTCTCAGTCGCGAAGGGGCGAACAAGCTTCAGATGGTGCTTGAATATTGGCAGTCAAAGCGGAAATTATTTAGCACCAATCCTGTTTTAGTGAAAGGGAAGCCGCTGTATCTCCTTGGGCCTGAATGGCGGGGAGGAAAGGTTATTCTGAAGCTGAAACTACTCGAGCTGACTGAATGATGAAATTGATTCTATTATTTTTTCTTGCCGGAATGCTAGGCGCTTCCGGGGAAATGGTCTTTAAGACAAAGTTAGTTGAAATCAATGCCGCAGCTGACGCTCAAGTTGTTACAGCTGAGTTTCCTTTTGAAATTCAAGGAGCAGAAGGAGCAGAAATTGTTTCTTATGATGCTCCATGTTCATGTCTGACCGCAAAGGTTTTTCCACTGATGCCCGACCGGTCAGCAAAACTCAAGTGGACGGAAGGTGAGACCGGAAAGATTATCGGACGCTTTGAGATGGGGAACTTCAAGGGAACGGTCGACAAGGCGATTCTCCTGAACATGAAGGGAATGGAAGAAAAAATTCAGCTAGTCGTTCGAGTCAATATTCCTGTTCTTTTTCAGATCGAGCCAACGACCCATAAATGGGAGCTCAACGGGGCGGCTGAGCCCAAAATTTTTAAGATTAAGGTAAATCATACTGACCCGATTCATATTTTAAAGCTTACGGGACAAATGGAGGAATTCCCCTATGAACTGAAGACGATCAAGAAGGGGTGGGAGTATGCGGTAACGGTAAGACCAGCGAGCACAGCGACAGCAGGGATGGGGCGACTTGCATTTCATACGGACTGTCCGATCAAGCGCCATATACGTCACCAGGTCTTTACAGTCGTTCGAGCGAAGCGAGAGAGATGAAGCTTCTTCGCACCATTTTGAGCTCGGCCGGTATCGGAGCTCTTTCGCTAGCTGCTGCTGGATTGACCTGGTTGTTTGTAGGTCCACCGGATCGTTCGGTTTTCTGTAACGAAGATGAGTTGGAGCCTGGGCATGTTTGTTTGGAAACAGTGAGATCGTGGGAGAGAGGATCCCACTTGTGGATCGACGCAAGACCCCGTGAGCTTTGGGAGAAAAATGGTGTCTCCGGATCCGTCCTCCTGACGGATGACAATAATGAAGACTATGACCTCCTGTTTGAGGGTTTCATGAACGCTATTTTCAATGGGGGTGATATTTTTCCGCATGTAGTCATTTACTGTAATGAAGCGGGGTGCGGATCAAGCAAGGCGATTGCCGAGAAATTAAGAAATGAAGTGGCCGATGAGCTCGGCTTCAAGGTCCATATTCTCCATGGAGGGTGGAAAGCGTTGGCAGACGCGGAAATGATTTTGGACTAGAAGGCCCAACCGATTCCGTTGAGGCGGCCATCTCAATTGATGGCATTGCTACTTCTTCTGTCTCGTTCCATTCCGCCCAGCTGTCGGGCGGGAAGGGGGAATCATATCTTCCTGCGCCGATTAGGAGCAGCTGCCAGCCGGCCAAATCCTTTTGGAACAGGCATGGCAGAAGGGTGCTGTTCACGCTCTTGAATTGGATCAGCTTGCACCGGAATCTTGTTGCAAGGGTTATTGCTGAGACTGTTGGGCTTGAAATTGAAGAGGGGAACCTTTGGGTTGAGGGGCTGCGATTGTGGCGGAGTAAGTGGGACAAGGTCCTCTGACTCCAGCCATTTCAGAAGGTGAGAGAAGAGCCGCCGAGAAGAATTCGATGCCATTTTGAGGCATGCGTCCGTAGGACAGGATGGAATAGAATACGAAAAAGCCCCGATGAAATCAATCGGCAGGGCTGAGCACTTAAGGAGTGTGAACAATATCCAGGATCAGTGCTCCATTGGGCTTTCTCCGGAAGCGGCTCCCAGAGCCTTGTCCTCTTCCGGAAGGAAGGCCTTGAATCGAGTCTTATCGATCGATTTCATGTAGGCTTCTTGGGGAGAAATCATCCCTGCCTGAAGTTTTTCCCAGATCGCTTCGTCCATGAACTGCATGCCTTCGGCTTTTCCTCCGATGATGACATCGAAAAGCTTCTGAGTGGCACCTTCTCGAATGATCGCGGATACCGCAGGTGTGGCAAAGAGGATTTCGTTCACGGCGGTTCGGCCGGGCTTATCACAACGCTTGCAAAGAAGCTGGGCAACGACGCCTTTCAATGAGGCTGCAAGCATGGTCCGAACTTGGGACTGCTGGTCGGCAGGGAAAACGTCGATGATTCGATCGACTGTCTTGCGGGCGTTGTTGGTGTGAAGAGTTCCGAAAACAAGAAGTCCCGTTTCCGCAGCAGTCAGGGCGAGAGAAATGGTCTCAAGATCACGCATCTCTCCGACGAGAACAATATCAGCATCCTCGCGTAGTGACGCCCGAAGACCGTCGGCAAAGCTTGGGGTCTGAATGGGAACTTCCCGCTGGGAGATAATGGAATTTTTACTGGTGTGAACGAACTCAATGGGCTCTTCAACGGTGATGATATGACGGTTAAAGTTCCGGTTGATGTAGTCGAGAAGCGCTGCCAAAGAAGTGGACTTTCCGGATCCGGTGGGCCCTGTAACAAGAACGAGGCCAGAGCGCATGTGACCAAATTCCTTGATCACTGGAGGAAGATTGAGGTCTTCAATGGTGGCGATTTCCGTTGGAATCAGTCGGAAAACCGCCCCTAGTCCGAATTGCTGTTTGAGATAGTTACAGCGGAAGCGGGACTTCTCGTCCATCTCGTAAGCGAAGTCGAGATCGCCGGACTTGAGGTATTTTTCGAACGCGGAAGGCTCGCAAATTTCGGCGAGCATGGTTTTGAACGATTCGCCCTCAAGAACGGGTTCATCGGGGATGGCACTTACGCCACCGTGGACGCGGACTTTGGGGACAGAGCCCTCGGAAAGGTGAAGGTCGGAGCCGCCTGAGGCTACGAGATATTGGAAAAGTCGATCAATTTCAGCCATGGCTTGAAAGTGGGAAAAGTTGCGGGGTATGAAAAATATTAGGATTGGAAGAAGGCTTTCATTTGCGCTTTGTCTTCACATCGGTAGAGCGTTTCTTCTTGGGTGATATGACCTTTAACATAAAGGTCGCGAAGGGACTCATCCATGGTGATCATTCCCACATTTTTACCAGTTTGCATGATGCCAGGGAGCATGAAGGTCTTGCCATCACGCACGGTGGCTGCAACCGCGGCGGTGTTAACGAGGAGCTCCAGAGCCAGCGCACGGCCGGAGCCGTCTGCATTTGGGACGAGCTGCTGTGAAATTACACCCCTCAGAGATTCTGAAACCATGATTCGGATTTGATCCCGTTGATCCACAGGGAACACGTCGAGGATACGGTCCAAGGTTCGTGGAGCGTTTCCGGTGTGGAGGGTTGCGAGAACCAAGTGACCGGTTTCGGCCGCGGTAAGCGCAAGCGAGATGGTTTCCAAGTCGCGCATCTCCCCGACCACGATGACATCCGGATCCTCCCGAAGAGCTCCCCGGAGAGCCTTGGGGAAGGATTCGGTGTGGGATTTCACTTCGCGCTGGTTAACGTGACATCCTTCGGAAACGAAAACGTATTCAATCGGGTCTTCGAGAGTCAGAATGTGGTCCTCACGGTCTTTATTGATGAAATCCACAATGGCGGCCATCGTGGTAGATTTTCCAGAGCCGACCGATCCGGTAATGAGGAGGAGTCCATTTTGATACCGGGTGAGGGGAATGAGGTGGTCGACGGGGAGGCCCAGTTGCTCCATGGTCCGAATCTCAGTCGCAATAATTCGGAAAACAATTTCGTAACCGAGACGTTGCTTGATCACGGAGGCACGGAAACGACCTTGGTCGCTTGCGTAGGCGAAGTCGACATCGCCAACCTTTTGAAGGTGGTCCCAGTGAAGGTCATCCAGAAACGAGCGAGCCAGTCTTTCGGTGTCTGCGGCTGTGAGAGGGGCATGTGTGTCCCAGATAGGCGAAAGCGTTCCGAACCGCCGCCAAGCCGGTGGATAACCAGTGGGGAGGTGGATGTCGGAACAATCGTATTCGATTCCGATTTTTAAATATTCATCGACGTGTGCGAGGACGGTGTGCTCAGACATGGATTGGGGTGCGATTGAGGTGTGATTTTTTCGCGGGGAAAAGGTGCTGCTGGAACCAATAATATTTAAAACCCTTAGCCAAGCTTGGAATTCGGGTCTTGCGATCCTTGTTGCTCGTTGCGGCCTAGGTGTTTTTCAAACTCTGCTTTTAATCGTTCGACGCCCCACTTAATCAAGGTGGGTTTTACTAGGGAAAAGCCAAGGCCGAAGAGGGTGCCAAGAGGTCCCCGACGTTTTCCAGAAATCATAGGCCGCCGGATAAGACGAGCCAGAAGGGTTGCAGATCCGAGAGAGCCGACAAACCAAGGAATTGGATTTTGGCGTAGCGATCGCTTTAAGACATTCGAAACCTGCAACTCACGGGTGAGGCCAGAGCGGGAGGCGTTGAGGGCCTGGCGCAGAGTCGCCAATCGTGAGGAGAGCTCTACTTTCCGCTCCTGTTTTGTTGCTGAATCCATTGCTGGTCTTTCTCCCACTCGGAGCGGGTGTATTCAAAAAGTGGGGTGGTGTTCTTTTTCCGGGACTTTCCGAGAAGAATCAACCCGATGAAAAGGTGTAAAATAGCGACGACAAGTGCGACACCCGTCCAGTTGGCTAGGGCGCCATCGGCTTTTTCCGCTAAAAACGCACCGCCCATGGCAATCCCCGTAATCAAGAGAATAAGGTAGGAGGTCGCTAGAAATCCTAACGCGATAATGGTTTTGAGGAAGCGCTTTCGAATGATCTCAGCCGCTTCCCCGCCTTCGATCGCAAAGAGTTCGGCTCGCGCCTGCAGATAAGATCCCGCGCTTCGGGCAAAAGACGCCATTTCGTCTTTTAATCCAGAATTCTCGACTCCAGATGAAAACTTTGACCGGGAAAAAGGCATGGATGGATTATCGGCGGATGATCAGTCCGGCAAGGAAGCCAATTCCGGCAGCAATGAGCACAGCCTGAGTGGGATTGGCGCGGACCGAATCTTCCATGGAAGCCTGAAGCTCTTTGGCTTTGATCCGGGTGTCCTGCCATTGCTCTCCGGCAACTCCTTTTAATTGAAGGGCGGCCTCTTCGGCGGTCACTTTGAGATTTCCGGCGTGCTCCTCGGCCGCATCCTTGATTTGAGAGGCTTTTTCCCCGGCGAAATCACGGAGGGCGCTCGCTTTTTCAACGGCAGCATCTTTGAGCATTTTGGCCTTTTCCTCGGTGGGTGAGAGGGATTTACTCCCGGAGCCTCCGGCTGCGGCACGGAGATCGTTGGCAGCCCCCTTGGCGGGGGGAACTTCGGTGAATGGGGTTGTGGGATCGGTGTCAGCAAATGCTTCGTTCATGATGCTTATAGTCTGGAACCGCTCACCGGGGAATGCAAGCTTGAGACGGGGGATGGTTCAATTTCTCAAATGA
Organism: Akkermansiaceae bacterium; assembly: GCA_049889835.1. Taxonomy (GTDB): domain Bacteria; phylum Verrucomicrobiota; class Verrucomicrobiia; order Verrucomicrobiales; family Akkermansiaceae; genus SW10. The sequence goes on along the minus strand of JBMHCQ010000001.1, from coordinate 13,213 downwards.
AGGCCGTAGTGAGCGATATTTGAGTGCTTTGAGAACTTCCGGGCGAAGAAACACCCGCTTTCCGAAAGAGGAGATGCAAGCTCCGGGGTTACTTCATAGAAAGAGGAGGGGTGGGGGGCATTGCTGGTGGCTGCAGAGCGAAAAGGCTTAATCCTGATGTTGGGACTTGTTGTCTTTTTTTGAGGATTGGGCCTTCTTTTCTTTTTCTTCTTCTTCCTGATCTCGGGCCTTTTGCATTTCGTTTTTCTTCGTTTCGCGGGGCTTGGGGGTAAAGAGGGTTTCGCCGATCTCGGGAGGCCAGACGTTGTTGGCCATGTTGGTGTCCCCAAGGCGTTCGCCGGGATCAATCACGACTTTGACGAGTGGTTCCTTGGTCACGAAGAGTTTCTTCACTTCGCGGAAGTTCTTCTTCCAGATTTCTGCAGGAAGGTGGACGGTTTGTTTTTTGCCCTTTTCGAAGTGAAGATCGACAAGAAGAGGCATGATGACGCCACCATTGTTCTGGAAGGTCACGATCTGAAACTCCTTGTTGGAGTCAAAGAGCTTGCGCTCGTGTGGTTCGAGTTTGGCCATCGATTCGGTGAAGGCTTTCTTGTCTTCGTCGGTCACCTCAAAGCGGTCCAGTTTATCGTAGAAATCACGAAGGTCTTTACGCCCATTCGTGTATTTTGGAATTCTTTTGTTATGCTCTTTGGAGATGTTTTTGGACTTGGCCTCTTTGTCAGCTTCCTTGTCCCGCTTAGCCTTGTTTTCGGGGTTTCCATCGTCCAAAAGGTAACGTTTGATATCGGTAACGGCGAGGTCGACATGCTTGGTGGTGTAGAACCAGCTGTGCCAGAACCAATCAAGATCGATGCCTGCGGCGTCTTCCATGGTGCGGAAGAAATCGGAGGGTTCGGGGTGTTTAAACATCCAGCGCCGGGAGTATTCTTTAAAGGCGTGATCGAAGAGTTCGCGGCCCATGATGGTCTCCCGCAAAATTCCGAGTCCGACAGCTGGCTTAGTGTAGGCATTGGGTCCGAATTGCTGGATGGACTCGGAGTTCGTCATGATGGGAACCTGATTTCTGCTGGTCATGTAGCGGCTTATCTTCTGAGGCATGCCGCGGGATGGGTAGTGATCCTTCCATTCTTGCTCAGCAACTGTTTGCATGAAGGAAGTGAGGCCTTCGTCCATCCAAGTCCACTGGCGTTCGTCAGAGTTGACGATCATGGGGAACCAATTGTGGCCTACTTCGTGGATAACGATGGAGATAAGGCTGTTTTTGCTTCGTTCTGAGTAGGTGCCGTCTTCTTCAGGGCGCGGACCGTTGAAGCAAATCATGGGATATTCCATTCCCCAGACGGGCCCGCCGATTGAAATTGCTACTGGGTAGGGGTAGTCAAAAGTGTATTTCGAAAATACGTTAAGGGTGTGAATGATCGCATGGGTGGAATATTTTTTCCAGAGAGGAGTGAACTCTGTGGGGTAGAGTGACATCGCCCAGATCTTTTTGTTCGTTCCCGGAAGTTGATGTTTCACCGCATCCCAGACGAATTTCCGGGAGGAGGCCCAGGCGAAATCGCGCACGTTCTTGGCTTCGAAGACCCAAGTCTTGGTGTCCTTGGCGCGGGTTTTGCTGTTTTTCTCAGCTTCCTCACGCGTGATAATCATTACGGGGTTTTTAGCGTTCTCGGCTTTTTTGAGTCGCTTCTGCCATTCAGGTTTTAAACATTGTCGTGCGTTTGTCAGTTCTCCGGTGGCGGAGACGATGTGGTCGGAAGGGACGGTGATGGCAACTTTGTAGTCGCCGAATTCGAGTGCAAATTCTCCCCGGCCAAGGAAAGCCTTGTTTTGCCAGCCGCGAACGTCGTTGTAGACCGCCATGCGGGGAAACCACTGGGCGATTTCGTGCACGCGATTGCCGTCGCTAAAAAGCTCGGAATTGGAGCGTCCCCAGGAGCTTCGGCTGTCGTTGAGCCTGTAGTTCCATGCAATGCGAAAGGAAAATGATTGCTTTGGCTTGAGAGGCTGGGGGAGATCGATGCGCATCATGGTATCCACGGTGGTCGTCCCCAGCTCACCGCCTTTGTCGGTGACGATGTTATCAATATGAAATCCGCCATCGAATTTCTCGTTATTCAATATCATCGCCAACGCAGAAGTGCTCGTGCCTTCGAGCGAGCCCGTTTCTCCGGATAGGTTCCCATGTGAATTAGGGGTGTAGCGGTTGCGGTCCAGCTGAACCCAGAGGTAGCGCAAGGAATGAGGTGACTGATTGTGGTATGTGATGCGTGCGCTTCCGGTAAGGTGCTGTTTTTTTTCGTTCAGCTCGATTTTGATGTCGTAGTCGGCACGCTGTTGCCAATACTTCGGACCGGGGGCGCCGGAAGCGAGACGGACTTCGGTTGGAGTCGGCCAGACTTCTTCAAGTTGCCGGAAGGGATCTTTGTGGAACTCAATGGGGTGCGACAGAGTGGTCCCGATCATCCCCATAAAAAGAGCGAAGAATTTCATATCGTGAATGCGGAGGAGCTAGACTATTTTAAGAAAGATAGCGATTCATAAAATCAATGCGGAAGAGCGCTAATATTCTCGCCTCGTTTTGCTTGCTGGTGTTAGCCTAACTCTATGGACGCATTAATTCAGCATCTGGAGTGCCGGCAGGATTTGGAGCCTCGTGAGATCACGGTGGCAGCGGAATTTCTTTTGGATGAGGAGGCCGACCAGGAAAAGAAAGCCCGCCTCTTAAAGGCTCTGGCCGCGAAGGGGGAGACGGCGGCAGAGATTGCTGAGTTCGTGACGGTTTTTCTCGAAAAAGCATTGAAACCCTCATTTCTGGGGCAGGATTTTAAGGGGCCGACGATCGATGTCTGTGGAACGGGTGGCGATCATTTGGATCTTTTCAATATCTCGACCACAAGCATGTTTGTCGTAGCCGCTGCCGGGGCCACTGTCATTAAGCACGGAAACCGTGGCGTAACCTCTAAAAGCGGGAGCTCGGACGTTTTGGGAGAGCTTGGAATTCCGCTCGATCTTCCTTCCGAAAAAATCGCGGAGTGCCTCGAAAGAGCGGGCGTTGGGTTCCTCTTCGCCCCGATGTATCATCCGGCATTCAAGGCAGTCGTCCCGGTGCGTGCCAAGCTGGCAGAAGAGGGGATCCGGACGATTTTTAATCTCATCGGCCCGCTTCTTAATCCCGCTCAGCCAGAGTGTCAGCTTGTAGGGGTGATGAGCCCGGAGCTCTGCCCGATTTTTGCAGATATCCTGCAGCGACTCGGGCGTGATAGTGCCTGGGTGGTGAATGGAACCACTGAGGATGGCCATACGGTCGATGAAGTGAGTCTCATGGGGGCAACTCGGATTTGTAAATCAGGGCGTTTCCAGAAATTAGTCGATGAGGAAATTCATCCCTCGGATTTCGGCTTGGAAGTCACGCGGGTTTCCCAAGTGCGAGGAGGAGACTCGGCGGCGAATGCGGAAACCCTCAAGAAAATTCTCAATGGCAAAGAGCAAGGTCCGAAGCGCGACATGGTCGTGCTCAATGCGGCGGCAGCCATCGCTTGCGCGGGGCTTGCGGATGACCTCAGTTCGGCGATCAAGAAGGCTTCCGTCCTTATTGATGAGGGGGAAGCCATGGATCGGTTAATACGCTTTCAGGAGGCGGCGTCCTAGTTGCTGGTGTTTCTGAGTGAATGGAGGCGTCAAGGAGCGGGGCCCGTTGCCCTCTATGAAATAAAAAAGAGAAGGGGGCCGACTCTCGGTTTTCAGGTCACTCAGATCTTTTTGGGATGGAGGGAATATTGCCCATGTGAGGTGTCCTCCCTGCAGAATTGAAAAAGTCAATGTGCTTCCAGAAAAGCTTCACTCTCCCGGCCATTCGAGCTTTGGAACCAGTCGTATTGGGGCTTCTTTTCCGCTTCATTTGGTCTTGTTCGGGACGATCACCCAGACAAAGGCCCCCTCATTTCTGCAAGAGGACTCGTGATTCGTTGAAGAGTCATTTTAAGGTGATAGCACGATCAGAGTCGCTGGGTAATTGCAACATCTCATCTTCCATAATATAGGCTTGAAGTCAGTAAGGATTAATAATAAAGAGAAGTAAGTCAGGGGTTGTTTGATTCTGAAGTCCCTCAGCCTCAACGAAACAGAACAATGAAGGATACGCGATTAGCCACATCAGGAATTGCTTCTATCCTCCCCACAAGCGGTGGAGATAACGGAGAAAAGCGCCTCAAAGTTGCCTGCATAGAATACACAGAGTTTGATTCAAGCTCGGGCGGCTGGGATGATCATTGGGGAGCTCTAGGAGGGCATCTCCCCGAGAAGGGATTGAAGATACCTTAAACACCTAGCAGCTAGCAATGACCTCCACCCAATCCACGCTTTTACGGCCTTTTCGCCGAAGGCAAACTCCGAGCAGCTTCACCGATGTGATTGCGGTAAACTTGGGGATTGGGAGTATCCATATTGCCCTTCTAGGCGATGCAGAGAATGGACAAGTTTTTCTGAAAGATTATCGCTCCATCGAGATAGATCCCGGGATAAGCGGTGAAACGTCCCCAATGGCAACTCTCCTAAAAAAGGAGCTGAAACCCTTCATTCGAGCCTCGAAGAATGCCGAAATCTGGACTACCCCTTACTTGGACGAGACTAATTTTCACCACATTAGAATCCCGCTGGTAAAGCCTTCCCGTCTTCCCGGAGCAGTTCATTGGGCCCTCCAGCGCAAAGAACCTTTCATCGAAAATGAAACAATCGTTGATTTTCAGGTCAATGATCAAGCCACGACCAAAAGTGTCATCGAGCTTTCTTGTGCCCTGAGCGTCCGTTCACCAATTGAAAGCATTAAGCAAATTTTTAATAAGGCCGGCTACCCCCTGACGGGAATTGGAATGCCTCTATTTTCGCTGTGTCGCCTTTTGGGGGTCGAAGGAAAAGAGCGAGGGAGCGCGCCCTTCTTGACGATAGAGATGGGATTCAAGTTTACCAGCGCCACCGTTATTGCTGACGGGCGCATCGTGTTTACGAGGAATATTCCCATTGGGCTTCTCAATCTAGTAGAAGCTCTTAATCGTGAATTTGATCCTTCTCCAAGCAAACGAGAGGCTCTCCAGCTGATTCTTGAACCTGAAAGAGAGGATGATCTATCGCCGGAAATCGCACGACAAGGCCCTCTTGTTGCCTCGCTGATTCAGCGCAATCTCGAAAGGCTTATTCGGCAAGTTGAAAGCACGGTGGAATACTATCAAACTAAGTTTAAAACCTTGCCCATACAGGCAATCTTTTTAAGTGGCGAGTTAGCGGCAAGACCTCATTTGGTTAATTTTCTTTCGAAACGGCTCTCGCTCAAAACCGAAGCGATCAATCCATTCAAGAGTCTAGATTTCCATCCAGAAAGTCATATTCCAAAGGATGAAAAAGGGCAAATGAGGCTTGGTCCAGCCTGCGGTTTGGCGCTAGAGGCCCGTACTCCGGCGATTAATTTTGCGCATACATACAAGGATCAACAAGTCGAGAATAACACTCGAAAAATCGCAGTGTTTTCAACTGTCATTCTCATTCTCTTGGCTGTTTCTTGCACTGTTTTATATCGATCAAAGCAGAAAGAGTTACAAACTCTTGAATCTAAGAAGGCAAAGCTAGAGGCCCAAGTCTCGACAATGGGAATTCCGGTTACTGAGGATGCAATTGCCGAAGAGACTTCGAAGGTAGTAAAACTGCAAGAGCAGCGACAGGAAGCGATTAAGCGGTATCGAAGCCTTGCCGTTCTCACGGAAGTTTCCCGTGAAACCCCCAAAAATATCGCGATCCTCAATTTGTCGGCGCTGCTCGACGGGAGTGTTAGAAATTCTTCGGAAGAAACCCAAGATAAATCCGCGGAAGATCGGTCTGTCGATCTGCAGTTAAGGGGACTGGTCAGCGAGAAACGAGCAGAGCTTGAAAATTCACTGACGATCTATGTCGCACGACTTAAAAAATCGCCTCTTTTCGAGAAAGTTAAGGTGGTTGAAAAGAACCTCGTAAATACCGCAAACGGCCCAGGACTGACATTCACGCTAAATGTTTACACGAAGGAAAAACCAAAGGAGGAACTTTGATCTATGAACGATAAAAAGGCTCTTCAACAGACTTCTATTCGTCAGAAAACAACTCTTCCGGGCGTTTTTTTGGTGGTCGTATTTTTGATCGCTCTCTTTGGAATTTTGCCAACAACCCAAGCGATCACCGCAACGCGTGGGGAAATCGATGTTCTCAAAGCCGATTTGGAGCGCCAAGAAATACTTCTTCCAGTATGGGTGGCGCTTCAACAATCCAAGAAGCGATCCTTTCCAGATGGGATCTCTGTTCGCACCGTGACCCCCCTCGATTCCGAAAATCTGGATGATTTGAGAGAAGTTTTTGAAAAGCTGGCGCAGGCCAGTCAAGTGGAGCTGATTTCAGTGACTACCGATGTCAACACCTTGGAAGGTAACACCAAGCTGGTGCGCTTAGATTGTCAGTTGCGAGGTGATTTTAATAATTTCAGGACCACTTTAGGGAAACTCAATGAATTACCCATGCTTCAAACTGTTGAATCATTGTCCATCGAGGTAGCCGAAGCGGGTTACGAATTGAATCTTTCGGTCTGGCTTGCAATAAAATGACTTCTCGAGAAAAACTCTTATTAGGTTTGTGTGCTGTTGGGGCGGTTGGGGCTGCTCTCTTTTACGGAGTCGGTATCTTGAAGATGGAGCGTCAATCCTCCATCAAGCAGAAAGACTACTCATCCTTAATTACCCAAGCGCAATTGGGATTAAAAACGGGGCAATTAACAGCCTATGAGCAAGCTACCTTAAAAGCAGCAAGCTCCAATTGGCCTCGAAATCCGATGGGGCAAAAAGTAGTGAAAGTCGAGGTTGAGGACGACGGGATCAAATGTCCGCCATATACTGGATTTCTTCAGGTAGGAGAGGTAACAAGCGCGATCATAGGCGGAAATGATTACCGGGTAGGGCAGATCATCAAAGGCGGGGAGTTTCGATTAATTGCGATTTCCCCCGACTCCATTGAGATCCTTCTTAATGGTGCTAATGAAACCTTGCAGGTGCCAATCGAAAAAAAACGATAGATCAAAACCCCAAAATCATCAATTGAACTAAACCAATGATAAATTACTCAAGCATTCAAAAAGCAGTGTTAAGTTTAGGTTTTTCCTTCATCCTCGTCATTTTTGTCGGCAGTTGTGCTACCGATGATAAAACGGCCACTGAAAACGCCGCATATGAGGCTTGGAAAGAAGTTGCCAATCGGAGCCCCGAAGCTCCTCAAGTTCTTGCTGATCTTCCGCCCATGCCTATTTCCAATCCTGAGACCTCAGAGCTCCTGATTTCTCCCTCCGATCCACTTCCACAAATCCCCGTGAAGGATATCGACCTTGCTCGGGAGGCGGAAATCGGTGTTTTGCTTCGTGCCTTAGCTGATGCCGCAGACCTCAATATTTTAGTGGGAGCTAACGTGAAGGGGTCTATTCGCGTGAACTTAAAAAAGGGAGTACGATGGGACCGCCTTTTCCGTGCGATTATCGAGGCAAATGGACTTCATTATGAATTGAATGACGATCTCCTTCGCATTTATGCCACGGAGGACATTCAAAAAAATATTGCCATGCAGGAGGCATTGCAAAAACAGCTCGCGGCTGCCAACAAAAGAGAGCAGGCCGAGCCCAAACAAATGCAACTACTGCGGATACGATACGCAGACGTAAACAGCGTAGCCAATACCGTCCGGGAGACGATGTTGAGTGTTTTGGGAAAGGAAAACGCAGCTGACGATCAGTCGGGGAGTGAAGCAACTCCGTCAGGCGCAATGCAACGTAATTTTATGGTGAAGGCGGATAGTGATGCCGGCCAGGTCATCCTGCATGGAATTCCTTCAGATCTAGCCAAGGCCGAGCTGCTCATTCAGCGTCTTGATCAGCCTTCTCATCAAATCCTGATTGAGGCTAGCATCGTTCAGGCCAATAACGAGGTCGCTCGTCAATTGGGGGTTCAATGGGGTGTTTTTGATCAGTCGGGATCCGGGTCTCAGATTGGAAGTTCGGCACGAGGCAATGGGATCATTGAGGATACCGGATTTAACTCAAATTTTCCGGCTGGATTTGATCCTGTTGATTCGGGTTTTATCTTTGGAGCAGCGAAGGTTCGCGGGACGCGGGTCCTGCAAGCTCAATTATCCGCCTTGCAAAAAAATGGACGACTCAACATTATTTCAAGGCCGTCGATTACCACAATTGACCAGCGCCCAGCGACGATTGAAAGTGGTGAGGAAAGGCCTTTTGCGAGCGCAGCAGGAACTGGGATTGGAGCTGTTTCGCAAGTGGAATTCAAACAGGCTATTCTCCGTCTTGAGGTCACCCCTCACGTTATTGATGAAAATTGGGTAAAGCTTGATGTGAATACTACTAAAGATGATTTCGATGATACGCGGTCGATTAATATCAATGGAAATATTCAGGTGCCAATCTTAACAAGGTCGGCGGTCACTTCCTTGTATTTGGCAAACGGTCAAACAACTGTCATTGGGGGATTGTCTACGGAAACTAAATCGAAACAGAGGGATGGTGTGCCGGTTCTGAAAGACATTCCCGGTCTAGGGAAGATGTTTGAAAGCCAAAATGATCGAAACGGATTTAGCGATACTTTGATCTTCATTACGCCTCATATCCTCCCTCACAAGGGTGCGAATTCGCGCAAGGGATCGAAATAGTTTTTGATTAGATGATCATGAAACTCGAGGAAATGCTCTATGATGAGGGGTATCTCTCAAAGGACCAGTTTCTTCAGGTCCAGAATTCTCCCCGGCCTCGAGGAGTAAGGATTCATGAATACATCATCCGAGAGGGCTTTCTCTCTGACGAAGAGATGGTGGATATTTTAGCAGCCCGTCTTCGTATTCCAAAATATGAACCTGATGAATATCCGTGCGATCCCGATATTGCGGGTCTCCTCGTGCCTTCGCTAGCAATTAAACACCGGGTTATTCCCCTTCAAAGGGTCGATCAGCTCTTGCTTGTTGCGATGACCGACCCCACTGCGGTGGTTGATTTAGATGCGGTTCACCGACATCTCAAAATGGAGCTCGAGCCGCTTATTTGCAGTGAAAAGCAATTCACGGCCTTAATGGATAGCGCCTACGGCCTCGCCTCCGGGGCGCGATCAATTCGTGATGAAATTGAGCCTATCGAATATGTTACGCCAGATGGGGATGAAGAAGAGGAGGGTGAAGAGGCTCAGGTTGAGGAATTAAGGGGAATCGCGGAGGATACCTCAGCGGTCAATAATGTTGATTGGATTATTACCCAAGCGGTTCGAGAGGGGGCCAGTGATGTTCATATTTCTCCTGAGAGAAACCATGTTCTTGTGAGGTTAAGAGTGGATGGGGTTTTAAAGGACCTTCCTCCTATTCCGAAAGCGATGATGCTTTCGGTGGTCTCCCGTCTTAAGATTCTTGGGCGAATGGATATTGCGGTGACGCGGGTCCCTCAAGACGGCCGTTTTACCGCTCGTGTCAATGGCCGCGAAATCAACATCCGGGTTTCTTCACTGCCAACCATTTATGGTGAGAATGTGGTCTTGCGTTTATTGGATATGAACGCGCTTGTGTTCAAGCTCGAGCAGTTAGGGATGCGAGAGTGCGATATTCAAAAAATTGAGCAAACAATCGCCCGTCCTCATGGGATGATTTTAAATACTGGTCCTACCGGGAGTGGTAAGACAACGACTCTCTATTCCATACTTTCCATGCTCAATCGGCCGGAGGTTAACATTATCACAGTAGAGGATCCGGTGGAATACCGGGTCCCACGTATCCGCCAGGTGGAATTGAATCGCCGAGCCGGAATGACATTTGCCGGAAGCCTCAGGAGTATGCTGCGTCAGGATCCGGATATTGCAATGATCGGCGAAATTCGAGATGCGGAAACTGGTAATATTTCGATCCAAGCCGCGTTGACCGGACATCTGGTCCTCAGCACCATTCATACAAATAGTGCGATTGGCACGGTTTCGCGTCTCATGGATATGGGGATCGAGTCCTTTCTTATTTCTTCGGTTCTTTCCTGTGTGATCGGCCAGCGTCTTGTGCGAAGAATCTGTGAAGATTGCGCAGAGCCCTATGACCCTCCTGCAAGTGCCCTCGCTTTTTGGGGCTTGGAAGCTGACGGAACGTCAAAATTTTTGACGGCTACGGGATGTCATCGTTGCCACCAAACCGGCTATCGCGGTCGTATCGGGATTTATGAAGTGCTTAAGATTGACGATCAATTGAAGTCCCTAATTGCTAACGGCGCCGAGGAGTCTGTCCTCCTCAAAACAGCGTTGGCAAGTGGACATTACACGACAATGAAACAGGATGCCTCAATTAAGGTCCAACAAGGTTTGACGACTTTAGAAGAAGTAGCCGCTGAAATAGCGCTCTAGACACTTACGGTTTTTTGAGTGCCTCGATAAAGTTTTAAAACCTCTTACTAAACGCTTTTTCATGGCTGAATTTTCTTATCAAGCTTCTGATCAACATGGTCAAATTCGGAAGGGTACCTTAACCGCCGAGGACCTGGAAGATGCTCTTGAAAAAATTGCGCAGGTGGGGCTCATGCCCATTGATATCAAAAAGGGGGGCAAGGGTGACTCGGGCTTATTCTATCAGCTTAAAACTCGTTATCTCCCGGTCCCCCCTGTTGATTTAATTGTTTTTACAAAGCAGTTGGCAACGATGATCCGAGTAGGGATTCCAATGCCGCAAGCGTTTTCGATTCTCAAAGATCAGACCGAGCAAGCGAGGTTGAGATTAATCGCTGAAACCATCCAGCGGGATATTGAAGGGGGGATGAGCCTCTCAAAAGCAGTTGGCAAACATCCCAAAGTTTTCTCAGTGATGTTTTGTAGTATGATTGAGGCGGGGGAGACGAGCGGAACGCTCCCTGAGGTGTTGGATCGGCTTTTGTATCTGATTGAGCATGAAGCGAAGGTCAAGGGAGAGATCAAGACCGCCATGCGCTATCCTTTACTAGTGATCGGGACTTTAGCGATTGCCTTTTTGGTGATGATTGGGTTCGTCATTCCGAAATTTGTCGAATTTTTCACCGCTCAGAAGCTCGATTTACCCCTTCCTACCCGCCTATGTATCTCGATGAGTGAGGTTCTGACTCAGTACGGTTTTCTTTGTCTCCTAGGGATCATGGTGGTGGCCTTTCTTGGTCACCGTTTCTTTTATCAGACCCAAAAAGGCCGAATGATGAGGGATCAAGCATTTCTGGCATTACCTCTTATCGGACCGATCTTGGTGAAAATAGCGATGTCGCGGTTCGCAAATATCTTGTCACTCCTCCAATCAAGTGGGGTGTTGATTCTTGATTCATTGCAAATTTTATCCAAAACGATGGGAAATGCCGCCATTTCAAAGGAGTTTGACAAGATTCGAGAAATGCTTGAAGAGGGGCAGGGGATTTCAGGCCCCCTAGCATCTTGTAAATACTTCCCCCCGATGCTTATTAACATGGTGCGTATTGGTGAGCGCTCTGGCCAGCTTGATCAAATGCTGAGTCATGTCTCGGAGCATTACGATGTTGAGTCCAGCTATAAACTTAAAAAAATGACTGATGCGATCGGGCCAATTTTAATTGTTTCTCTGACAGGAGTGGTGGGATTCTTTGCTTTAGCGATCTATATGCCAATGTGGGAGCTCACCCAGCTGGCGGGGAAAAAATTATAACTAAGGGTTTTTATGGATTTAGTCGATTTAATGAGTTATGCAGCGGAAGCTCGGGCTTCGGACATACACCTTGCGCCCGGTCGTTACCCGATGTTGCGAATCGATGGGGAACTTCAGCCCGTGGTAGAGGGCTTCCCAGTTTTAAGCAAAAACGATTGCGAGAATATTATCTCGGAGATGCTCAGGCCTGATCAGTCCGAAATCCTTGCAAAAGAACTGGAAATCGACATCAGCTATGCCGCTGAAACAGCTCAGGGGAGAATAAGATTACGGGTCAATATTCATCAACAGCAACAAGGGCTTGCAGCAGTCTGCCGGATCGTTCCTGATAAAATTCCCGGACCTGAGACTCTTACCCTTGAGGAATCAATCTACCGATTTGCAAAACTTCCACGCGGGCTCATCTTATTCACTGGAGCTACGGGGACGGGCAAGTCGACAACGCTTGCGTGCCTGATTGATATCATCAATCAGCAGCGACGCAGTCATATCTTAACAGTGGAAGATCCGATTGAGTATACTTATACGGAGAAAAGTGCGTGCATTACGCAGCGCGAGTTGGGCTTGCACACAAAAGGATTTGCTCCTGCCCTGAAATCGGCATTAAGAGAGGACCCTGATGTGATCCTGGTTGGGGAAATGAGAGATTTAGAGACGATTTCTCTCGCGCTGACAGCGAGCGAGACAGGCCATCTCGTCTTTTCAACGGTCCACACCAGTGATACCTCGCAAACTATCGATCGGATCATCGACGTTTTCCCTCCGATGCAGCAAGCATTGGTCCGCTCGCAACTTGCGGCGGTCCTACAGGGAGTGGTGACACAGGTCTTACTACCCCGCTCAGCGGGGAAGGGGCGAGTAGCGGCTCGTGAAATTTTGATACCCAATGCTGCGGTGCGAACTCTCATTCGAGAAGGCAACACCCACCAACTCTACAGTGCCCTTACCTCAGGATTGCAGGAGGGAATGTGCCCCCTTGAGCTATCGCTGGCGGATAAAGTCCACCGGGGTGTCCTCGATAAGGAGGTTGCGGAATCGGCCGCAAACCGGCCAGACATCTACAAGGATTACTTGATGAATCAAAACTATCCAGAATACGTGCCTGGCTTAGCGGTAGCAGAGGTTGAAAAATATGAGGGAGATTCGAAACAAGAACTTGTCGCTGGGTGGGAATAGGGTGCTCTCTATCAGTTGTGCCGTCAGCAGGCTAGGGGAAATGCCTCGCTAAGGCCGTTCATTTAGTGGCTTGGGAGACAAGCTCTGAGAGGTCCCTAAGGGTTCAAATTTGCCGGGATCAACCTTCTTATTCGGGCTCGGGATTCCAAGGAGGTTCCCGCGTTGATTTCTGACGTCGCCCAGAAGTAGTTGCCAGTGCGCTGAATGCTGACGGTCCCCGCTTGTGGAAAGACCACAGTTTGTGTTTCACCATCTGACCAGCCCTGATTTTGCAATTTTCTGAGGGCGAACTGGAGGCCCGACTCGG